>PRDH01000037.1 GCA_003345545.1 Candidatus Thorarchaeota archaeon | reverse complement strand
GGCGAGCGGCTCATGAAGAGCATATTGCTCGGATGTTGACTCTGTTCGCATCTCTCGCAAGACACGTCTCATTGACATTGATGAGTTCTGATACTTGAGCAGAGCTTCTAGGGCTTCTTTGATTGCCTCTGGGTCATTGGAAATTCGTTTGTTGTTTGGAGTGTTCGTCATCTACTCTCATACAGAGCACATCAAGAGCACCAAATGAACATATTCAGTAGCTGGAATATCAGAGAAATCCGGTTTCGGGACCTGCATGCACATACTTCATTCGCGAGAGCATGGTTGTGAAGTACTTTCCTCCGATGATCCCGGAATCCTTGTATCCGCCGAGATGTGGCATATAAGGGTCGTAATACAGGTGGTCGTCTCCAGTGCCAACGCCTGCTGTCTCAACCTCCTTAATCCACCTTTGTCGAATCTTGATGTCATCAGTAATCACGCTGGATCTGAGGCCAAAGCGCGATTGATTAGCCACAGCAATCGCCTCATCGACACTCTTCACGGGGTATACTGGCAGTGCGGGTGCAAATACCTCTTCGGTCATCAGACGCATATCCAGGCTGACATTGGTGACTATCGTGGGCTTGTAGAACAATCCTGCAGGATCAGGCTCATCAAGATAGTTGACTCGATATCCGCCCGTTTCAATCTTCGCCCCCTTTGCCACAGCATCCTTCATCTGATCTATCAGGAGATAAAGCGCTGTGATGCCAACGGGAGAAAGTGATACCGTCGGGTCGGATGGAAGACCAACCTTGAGCTTCTTGGCTTCTTCAACTAGTAACGATACCAGGTCGCTGTACAACGAGTCTTGCACAATCAATCGTTTAATAGCCATACATGCCTGTCCACTACCGAGGAATCGCCCCTTTGTAATGACCTCAGCAGCCTTTCGGAGATCTACGTCTTTTCCCCAGACAAGACACGGATCACTGCCCGCTAGCTCAGGAGCCATCTGAGTTCGTCTTCCTACTGCATCGGACCAGAGCTTCAAACCAACATCACTGTCACCATACCAGACGACTGCCCCGACTCTAGGATCGGAAACGAATCGCTCCATCATCTCTTTTCCTCCACCTGTAAGGATTTGCAGTATTGATGATGGCATTCCGCTCTCAAGGAAGCTCTTCATGAAGATGCGGGCAAAGATAATCGTGCTCAGAGGGACCTTGTTCGGCGGCTTTAGAATCGTTGAATTGCCTGCGAGAATGGACGAGGTGATGCTGAAGATACCCAAAGCGATAGGAGCATTATATGGCGTGAACAATGCAGACACACCGTATGGTTCACGGAAGCGATATGACCTTCCCCCATCAAGCCCAGGTTCTTCAATTACATCAAGCAGTTTTCCCCATTCGTCCACAGATTTGCGGTAGTCGCTCCAAGCCCCAAGGTTCCAGGCCCATTTCAGGGTACCAACAGGCATTCCTTCCTTGATAGATATCTCCCGTATGGCATCCCAATTCTTCTTGATCTCCAGACTCGCGTTATGCAGAGCGTCTGCCCTCTCGTCCAAAGTCACGCCCATGCCCGGAATCCTGAAGGGATTGTACAGCTTCTTATGATCTCGTGTGCCTGCAGTGATCGCTCTTTCAATATCCTCTTCACGAGACAATGAAACCTTCGTATAGACCACGTTGTCGATCTCATCCTTGGAGTACTTTGGTACACCGTGATATCTTCGATAGTCTTTGAGGAATCTCATCTCGGGAGTACTACTGGGTATCAACCCGGGGACCTTAGAGAAAACGAAACGTGAGAGTGATGAGGCGTTCAGCATTTGCAGCGCGATGCCGAGACCTGGATCCTGAGTCACCTTCTCCATGTCTGGAAAGACTGTGTACTTTCCTGTGTCCACTTCTTCGCCATCTACGAGAATTGGGAAGACTTCCATGTTGAATCCTCGGGGTAGTTTGACATAGTTTGGGTTCCTGAGCTATCTAAAGGTCTTTCGGAATTGGAGTAGATCAGGGAACTAGAGGACGTTCGTACATCTGGACTAGCATCCCTTTGGCTTGTTCGTAAGGCTTGCCCCAAGGAGTGAATCCAAATTTCTTCATTAGACGTTCTCCGACTTCCTGACCAACAAGAATATTGCAGTAATTCCTTTGGCATCCATGTTGTCTGCCGTACTCTGCAAATTGAATATACATCGCAGAGGCCAAGCCCGAAGTTCTACATTCGGGACGAACAGTCTGGTGTTCTCCATATAGTCCTTTATCCGTAATGACAGCCTTGTAGACTCCCACGATTTTCCCCTGAAGCCTACTACCGAAGTAATGATAGCCGGATCTCATCTCTCGAATAATCTTCGCCGGGGCGTACATCCGTTTCTTTCGCCAGTGCATAGGATACTCTAGAGCAAGTGGCCATACTTGTCTGAACAACTCTGAGATTTCTTCTGCGTCCGCCTCTGCGAACTCAACCACACGAATCTCCTCAGCAGGCAAGTCAGATGTGTTCATCAACGCTAGAGAGCCGTCCAGTGCTATAACTTCTGTGCTGCTGCCCAGTCATATGCTTCTTGGATAGGCGTGCATCCACCGCATTTGTGGCACCCTGCGGCTGTTTCTTTTGGATTCAAGCCATGAGTGTAGAGAATCCTGCCGATGTTCTTGTAGAAGTCAATCGAGCCAGCAAGATCCCCAACGTATGGAGGGACGTAGTCCGCCAACTGGCTTCCTCGCGACGGCCGTACAGGAGCAACCACAGACATCACACCAAGTTTCGAGAGCTCATCAACAAAGTTCAAGGTGTCTTGGACATCTTCACCAAGACCGTGCAGAACAAATGTACTGACATGACCTCGTTTAAAGTACTTGAGAGCGTATCGCCAGCTCTTCTTGTAGAAATCGAGAGAACCGAATTGATGTTTGCCTGGACACATCTCCTGACGGACTGAGTCATCTGCACTCTCAATATGTATTCCCACAGCAACTGCTCCCGCTTTGGCTACTTCCCGAATCATGGCGTGCCTAACAGGAGGCTCAAACTGAACAGCAATTGGGATGTCACTTGCACCATGTATGGCCGTTATTGTTTCTATCAACCTCTTACAGCCCATGTCAGGAGCAGCAGGAGTACCTGTCGTGAGGAGCACGTCATCAATGAGTCCTTCCTTCTGCGCCGCAATGACTACCTCCACAATGTCCTCAGGAGCCTTCTCCAGCACTGTGTCGCCAGAGAGATAGGAGAAAGGTATTGTACAAAACTTGCATTGGGAACCATCTGACCAATATCTACAGGACTGGTAGACCGTCGTCGCAAGTGTGCGATCTCCATGAAGAAGGGCGATACTACTGTAGGCTAATCCTTCCTTGGTCCTCAGATCATAGAACTTCGGCTTAGGGACTACAATCAACTGAATTGAATCATCATAAAGCCAAACGCTCGGGTCGCCAGTGGGCTCAAGACTAGCTGATCCGAATAGATCAGCCTGCTTACCAGTTCTGATCGGGATACCACAGGTGCGACCATTTGGAAGGAGAAAATAACGACTTCCAACGGGACCTGCACCGCCGCTTCGTCCCTTCCACTCACCCTCTGGAAGTCTAGCTCCCTCAGTGAGTAGTCGAACCTTCAGCTGAAGCATTTCTTCGGTATCCATGGTCATTCCCGCTCAGTAACAGGCAAATCCTAATGTGTCTTAAGTTTGCGGCCTCTCATAGCCATCAGGACAAACTCTGGTAAGTCCAAGACTGTCAGACTGTTTTCGGCCTGCGAGCCAAGCATGTTCTTGCAGAATGGGCAAGAGGTTACTAGGATACTTGCACCAGTAGACTGCGCTTGGCGGACTCGTTCGGAGCCGATTTTCTTTGCATGTTCTGGAAAGAGAGTTCTCAGTCCAGCACCGTTGCCACAACACATGGCATTCTCACGGGTTCGTTCCATCTCGACCAACTTGGAGCCTGAAACTCGATTGATGACGTTCCTTGGTTCGTCGTAGATCTTCGAGTGTCTCCCAAGATGGCATGGATCATGATACGTGATTTTCTCCTCAAAATCAAAGACCGGAAGACTCTCTTTTATCTCGTTTAGTAATTGGCTGATATGCCGAACACGCTTGTTGATCATGAGCCCGTTGGCAGGGTAGTCTTTTGACAGAGATCGGAAACAACCGGGACATGTCACGATTATCTCTTCTGCATTCATCCTATTGAGCATCTCAGTGTTGTGCTGCGCAAGTTCCATACCAAGTTCAACATCACCAGTTCGGAAGAGCGGAGATCCACAGCACCACTCACCCTGCGAACCGCCTGCAACAAGGACTCTGTAGCCCAGAGACTCCAAGAGATCTACGGTGTTCGCTGCTATCTCCTTCTCTCTATATGATGATGTACAACCGACAAAGTAGAGTAATGATTTCCCCTTCTTCTTCCCGTTGGCAGAGAGCCAGTTGTTACGCGACTCATGGGGTTCAGAGAACGGATTATGACATTCCTTAATGGCCTGAGCCATTTCAGTCAGACCTCCGGGGCGTCGACCTTCAGCCACCAGTTCCTTGCGCTTTTGCTCAACAATAGATGCGATATCAACCTCGGGCTTACACCATGTTAGGCAATGACTGCACTCGAGACACTGATAGAGAACTTCAATGCCACGATCATCAATCTTACGTGTGCCGACTAGATCTTGGTGTATCAGAAGGGCTCTACCGTGGGGCGTTGGGGAATCCGAGCGCCAAGCAAAGAACGTCGGGCAAACATGCCTGCACATTTTTGGGCATGCTGCGCACAGCCGAATCTGCTCAGCAAGGGTTTCGTCGAAAGTCACTTGCGCACCCCCAGACCAAGCTTTCCGGGATTCATTATCCCCTTAGGATCGAGAACCTCCTTGATCTTCTTCAACACGGGGAATAAGGACCCTAACTCATCTTCCGTGTAAGTACTTCGAGAGAGGCCCACCCCGTGTTGGTGGCTCATCGTTCCACCCTCTCTTAGACAAGCCGCAACACCATCGTCCCAGATCTTCTTGTATGTTGCCCAAGCGGTCTCCGCGCTGGGTTGTGAGGTGAAGAAGATCATGTAGATGCTACCACCGTTCTGGTACATATGGGAGAAGTGGGACATGACTATGGCGTCATCTGCCTCCATTGCTTTCTTCATCGAGTCGTAGACTCTCTCAAGCTTGTCGTAGGTTGCTACAATGTCGATGGTGTCACCTATGGCATAGCCTGACGTTGTCAAACGAGTTGGATAGTACATGTCATACCTATGCTCCCACCATCTCTTGGATGGACCTTCACCTAAGTCAGTTCCACCCAGTTTAGCACAGATATCAACAGACTTCCTTTCATCAAAATCAACGCGAACTTTATCACCATCGAAGCCGAGGAGCAACATGCAATGCCCTTCCTCGAATTCAAAATGCATTGAGAAGCTCATTGCAGCATCTTCGGGATCATATAGCCTGGCAATGGATGGAGTAATTCCAATTCTGAAGATGTTACGAATTGCTTCCAGACCACTGTGAACATTAGGAAAAGTGAAACTCCTGAAACGCCGTTCCTCAGGAAGTGGGAACAGCCGCAATGTTGCCTCTGTGATCACTCCTAGGGTTCCCTCTGAACCTATGAAGAGCTGGCGGAGATCGGGGCCCACAGACTGCCTTGGGGCAGCCTTGCACTTTGTGATTGACCCATCGGGTAGTACAACCTCGAGGCCCAAGGTCAGGTCCTCGATTTTCCCATAGAGAGAGGACATAGAACCTCCGGAGCGGGTTGCAATGAAACCACCAAGATTCGATGCTCTTAGGGAGGTGGGCGTGTGACCCAGAGTATAGCCGTGTCGATTTGCGTGTTCTTCGAGATCGATTCCTACTACTCCAGCCTGAGCTCTGATAGTCATCGATTGGTCGTCAATCTCGTAGATTTCGCACATCCGCTTTAGATCAAGCTGTATTCCTCCATAGATGGGCAATGTCCCGCCGCATGTTCCGGCGCCACCCCCAACAGGCGTGACAGGGATTTCCAGCTCGTTCGCAGCCACAAGTACAGCCGCTACCTCTTCTCGAGATGATGGGAAGACCAAGAGATCTGCGAGAGGAAGCATCTCTCCAGCTCGCAACTTGGCCTCGCTGAGGGGCCATGCATCATGAGCATTGAGCACTTTGTCGGTTTCCTGTCGATGTACGTTCTCCGGTCCAACTATGGAAACCATGCGTTTGTAGAGCTTCTTTATCGTCTTTGAGTCGAGCACGGTGCTAATCACTCCTTGGGGAGCCTCCGAGCTATGAAGACAGTGAGATCCTCCACTTCAATGGGACTTCCGTTCTTGAACAGACTGTTCTCTAATTGTGCGGTGCAGAGAGGACATGGTGTCACCAGACGTTCCGCCCCAGTAGCCGCCAAGGCGATGAGGTTCTCCTGTACTACCGCATTTGCCACGTCATCAGAGTGATAAGATACCATACCACCACCGCCACAACACGAGTCATGTGCCTCGGAGGTGGTGACCTTCACCCCGGGAATGACAGCAAGGATTTCCGATGCATAGTCCATTATCTGCCGCGACGTATAGCGAATGAGGTGGCAGGGATCATGAACGGATACATGAACAGCTTCGAAGGTCCGAGCCTTTCTCAGAGCTCTAGATATTGCCTTGTATCCAATTTCCTCAGCGAGAAACTCAAGCATGTGATACACTGGAATCCCCCAGCCATCTCGTTCAGCAAGATTGGCCAAGTTTGATGTACAGCCAGCACATGTTGTCACAACCTTCTTCACACCCAGTCTCTTAATCTTCTGCTTCAGTTTCTCAGCTAATGCCCTCGCTGTCACTTCGTCCCCCATCAAATGCGACGGAAGGCTGCAGCACGAGAACTCGTTAAGAAGTGTGAAGTCAACATCAAAGAAGTCAAGAATCACCTTCGCAGCTTCACGGACCTCCTGCGCTCGTTCTTCAGCCTGACAACCAGGAAAGAACAGCACATCTGCATTCTCCTCTGTTCTGTCAGGCACATGAGGGAGTCCCAGATGCTCAAGTCGCATATCTCGACTCTCTTCCTTCTCTTCTCTATTCGCCCAAGGCTCAAATGCAAGACTGTGTTCTGCAATGATTTCTCTCACCGACATGAAGGCTTTTGGCACGAGGTCTGGTCGATGTTCGAAGATTCTTGCACGGATCATGTTGACGATTTCAGGAATGTCAACATTCTTGGGACAGACCTCGCGACATGTTCCACATTCGGTGCATAAGTACACCTTATCCGCGGCGGACCAGTATTCAGGAGGAGAACGAGATAGTTCCACGGCAATACTTCGGGGACCACTGAAACGGTCAACGCCCACAGCTGCAACCACTGGGCAATGATTCGTGCATAGCCCGCAGTTGATGCAGGAACTAACAGATTTCACAATCTCTATCTCATCAGGACGAAAGGGAGTTATCTTTTCCTTCCTCAGTGTGTTCTTCACATATTCATAGGCCTCATCCTCATTCAACCTGTTTCACCTCCCTCAGGAAGTCTATAGCGTTCTTAGCTGCGCTATAGCCACTTGTCAAGGCAACACCCAGCCCACTCTTCTCCACAGAATAATTGTAGCCAGCAAGAACAGCGCCAGCTGCAAAGAGGTTTTCTGCCCATTCTAGTCCGTCTTCTCGGACTGGTCTGAATTGTGAGTCGATGCCCACTCCGCAGGCTTGAATCGGCTGTCCAGTGGGATTGATTGATAGACGATTGGTTGAACGAGAGGGCACGATATCTCGTGATGAGTGATAGTCGTCTGTGACAGTCATGATGTCAAATACGGTTTCGCGGAGTCCCTTCTCATCACCGGCAATCCCACCTCCGATGTATTTCCCAGTTGCTAGGATTATGGCCTTTGCATCTACCCTTATTTCGCGAAGTGGGCCGCGTGCAATGACCGCAGCGACGCGTTGCTTTGTTCTGACGTGGGAAATCGCCTCATGACCTACAAGCATCTTGCCTCCAGCTTTAATAAAAACGCCTTCAAGCGCCTGTTGAAGTCGCAGACCGGGGACAGATGGCGGAAAACCCAGTAGTTCGAAGACAGTGGCTCCTATCAGCTTCTCCAACTTTGACTTGTTAGCAATTGCATTGCGAATGCCCAGCACAGGCGGCAAGGCAACATGTGTCGCACCAATTCGTTTCACTTGTACCTTGAGTTGTTCTGCAAGGGCCTCTATCGAACCTTCACGATCAAGATGCCGAGCAATCTCAATCGATGAGATGTTGAAAGACTTGCCAAAGGGGGTGACCTGAAACATGCAATGGCCGACCTTGTGAGGAGGTCCATCGAGAGCCATTCGGTCCTCAATGTAGGTCTTCGCAGCTGCAGATGGATTGAATTCAGAACAGCCGGTGATACCCGCAAAGAGAAGAACGCTATCCTCCCGATCCTCAAGGTCACCGGGGCACATCGTCATCTGTGCAAGACAAGTGGGCTTTGTGGTCCCAATGATAGTGATGAGATGCATGTTGGTATCAAACTCGCCTGTAACTGAAGCAATTGTACCCCCAAGATGCTCCTTCAGCCACATGATAGCTTCCCGCACTCTCCCAATAATCGCTGCGCTTGTTTCTTCTGATGTAACATCATCGCCATAGCCAACAATTGCATATGGGTGAAGAGGATATAGAGCCACAATCGCTAACAGTCCTTCTTCAGGGCTCGAAAAGGGCTCCAGGACATCGGGAACATATCCGATGACGTCTATCGCACCCGAGGAGTTTGCTGTGGCGCTTTGACCCTTTCTGAGAAGAAGAGTAGTCAGACCAGATTCAGAAGCTACTGTGCCTGCAACAAGCCCTGCCATGCCTCCACCAATGACAAGAAGATCAGCCTTGAGATTCACTCAGCATCCCTCCTCCCAGGGTTTGACATCATAGTCTACATCAGACTGGTCGAGGTTTCCCACGCATGCATACATTCCCTGCGTGAGTTCATCCTGAGCCAGTTGCTCGCCCCGAAGAGACTGCCGAATTCCTTTCCACCGTTCTGCTCTGAAATCTAGAATATCAACAAGAAAGTCATCGCCACCCAGATTGAGCTCTTCACAAAGGATTGCTGCAGCTTTGTAGGTGCAAGATGTCCCTTGACATGGACCAGTTCCCAGACGAAGTCTGCGTCGGAGGTCGTTCAGCGTCTGCGGATATTCCTCTCGTATTGTGTAGCGTACTTCTGCCTCAATGACCGGCTCGCACGTGCATACTGTGGTCTTCCACTCGGGATGCTCTCTTGTGAGCTCCAAAACTTTCATCATATCAGCTCCCCGACGCGCGCGCATACGTTCCAAAGCATGAAGGGCAATGCCGTATTCTCTCGAGAGCCCGACAATATCTATGTCGACCTCATTTCCCGGAAGAGGTCGTTCATGGGTCGTGCAGGTCGCAGTCTTGCCAAGCTTCTTGCAGACAATGTCTGTGACAGTTTCAGCCATATGCCTGCACATGACCAGCTTTCCTCCTGTGAAGCTAATCAGTCCCTTTGTACCATCATTCGCGCCATGATCTATGACTTGGTAGCCGCGAGTCACCATTCCCTCAGGTTTCTTCCATTCAGGAACCAAAGGTCTGACACCTTCCATTGTTCTAATAATGCGAGCCTCACGAATGGATGGTAGCACAGTTTCGATGCTCTGAAGAAGGTATTCGATTTCGTCAAATGAAGCAACGAGCGAATCCGGATCCTCCCACGTATCCAACGCGGTTGTTCCTAGAAGCGTAGTATTCTCGTGGGGAAAGAGATACACCCATCTTCCATCAATCGCCTTTACAGTGACCCCAACATTGACCACTCTTCTGTCTAGTATGACATGAGCGCCCTTGTTGAGGCGAATGTCTAGTTTCTCACCGGCTGCGCTAGCCACCTTGTGTGCCCAAGGGCCGGTAGCGTTGATGACGAATTTGGTCCTCACCTTCTCAGTACAGCCGGATACTCTATTGTAGAAGACAACGCCCTCGAGCTCCTTGTTGTGATTGATGGCAAAATCAATGACCTCGCAGTATGTCCTTATCTTTGCGCCATGCTTGATAGCATCTAGCGCCTGAAGCATGCACAGACGGAAGGGATCTATGAAGAATTCCTCATAGTACACGCTGGCAATGACATCAGGATGGAGCATTGGCTCAATCTCACGTGAGGCCTCAGGTGTCAAAAACAGCATTGAAGGTACTGCGCGTTCTTCAGCATGTGCAGAGTATGAGTCAACATATGAACTATCACTGGCGGCATCACTTAAGTCCAAGAGCGGTGCAATAATCGGATTCTTGGAGATGATATGGCGAGCGATATGACTGAAGTGCACAACTTCCTTTGAGCACATAGCCATGATATCAGGTTCGTCACTGTACTTTAGACCAGATGAGATCATTCCTGCGCATGTACCTACGGTGGCCGATGCAATATCATCACGTTCCAACAAGAGAGTCCGTAGACCTCTCATGGCACAATCACGGGCCACAGCTGTTCCTGTACTTCCTCCGCCGATCACGACAACATCGAACTGGGTATCAGTCATAGAATAGAATCCCCGAGGATTTCGGTTATGGAACTTTCACAGATAGAATCTTTGCCTAATTAGGGGAGTCTTCTACGCACAATACAAGGGTTTCGATTGCACTCATTAGTGTAGATTTGCGGAATTCCAGCCGCAGATAGGTTAAAAGGACCGGGCCCATGCTGGCTGTTAAGGTGTGCATGAAGATGCCAGAATATGATCTTGGTACTCTCAATGTAAGAGGTCATGATACCGAGAAGATTACCCAAGCACTCGAAATTCCTGACGAGAGATTCGACGATCTTGTCGACCTCGCCCGCCATGCATGGGAACAGGAGGACACTATTAGTGAATCGATCGAGTATCTGGTTCAGAATGCAAAGGGTTCCGAGCTTGTTCTGGCCTTGGTGTTCTTCGGCAGAATCTGGGAAGACAATCAGGACGAAGACAAGGAGTAGACACCTCTTCGGCTCAGGGTCCACATGAGTCTACACAGCATCTGCCTCCGACGTTTCGTTTCTTCTACGAGATTGATTCCAGTATATTGCCCAATTCCGAATTCAGGAGTTTGTTGAAGATTTGGTACTGTTTCCTGTAGATGGCGACATTCTCAGGAATGGGTTCCCGGCGTTCTTCGACGTGGAACATATTCTCTACAGCCTCTTTGTAGGAGCCGTAGATACCTGTCCCAACTGTGCCAAGCATTGCAGCACCATTGACTGTTGAATCTCTGATCCGCGGAAGAACAACAGGTTTCTCAGAGCAGTCAGCCTGGATCTGTCGCCACAGAGGTGAGTTGGCCCCGCCGCCATCGATGCGAAGCTCGTCAAACTTGGCATCCAGCATACCCTCCATCATCTCGATGTACATCTTGATTCCGTAGCCATTCGCCTCGAGTATTGCTCGTGCTACATGAGCCTTAGTATGACGGAAACTTAGATGATAGATGATTCCAAGGCCGTATGCCATGAATGGAAATACTACAAGACCATCACTGCCCGCAGGGACTGAAGCCGCTGAGGCTTCAATTACCTGATAGGCATCCTTCTCTGTTCGAGCCGCCAATGCCATCTCAGTTTCACAGTACTGGTCTCTGTACCACTTGTAGGTGAGTCCTGTTCCCGGTATAACGCCCTCTAGAATCCATTTGCCCGGCATCGCAGAGGGATTGCAGAACATGACAAAGGGGTTTTCCATGAACTCATCAAGGTGAGTGATTACGAACGTTCCGGTACCTGTTGTTGCCTTCACGACTCCTGGCTCAATGACACCCATTCCTAGGGCTGAGCATTGTTGATCGCCACTTCCCATGATAACCGGAGTGCCCTTTCTCAGACCAGTGGTCTTGGCAGCTGCAGGTGATATCTCCCCGATGGTTGTCCCGGAGTTCACGATTCGTACAAGCTTGTCAACTGGAATGCCAGTGGATTCACATATTTCTTCAGACCATTGAAGTGTTTCGTGATCAATTGGTCCAAAGCGCGCATCCGCAGGAGAGCTGGCCAGAACGCCGCATAATCGACTGTTTATGAGAGCATCCAATGGTGCCCACTTGTGTACCTTCTTGAAGAATTCGGGTCTGTTCTCGATGAACCACATCATCTTGTTGACGCTCTTCCGTGGTCCGATTATATCAGCAAGTTCCTTGCTCCTCTTGCTGGAGCGATTATCAACCCAAGTGATCGTAGGGGCCAGGGGATTACCCTTGGAATCAATCGGAGTGATACTATCTCTTGTCGTAGTCACGACAACACCGACTATCGCCTCAGCACCGTACTTGCATGCCGACAGGGCACGCTGCATGGTATTTGCAGAGGTCCGCCAAAAGGTGTCTGCAAGCTGCTCGTGCGTCTTGAGCTCAGCAGGCTTGCTGGGATATTCCTCGTACGCCTTGCTGAGTTCACGACCCTCTTCATCGATTATCACCGACCGTGTTCCCGTGGTACCAATATCAAACACCGCAAACAAACGCTGACTCATCAAACTCACCTACATATGACTGAGAATAGAGCGACACCGTGCAATATAGATTGTGCGACAGTGAGAGTTATTTAGGACAAGAATAGATTGAACAGCAATGTCCGAGTATCCAATACACATCGAGGTCTTGCCAAAGGTACACCTTGTGAGAGGAAAGAATGGAGCTGGTTTTCCTGAGGCAAATACACTCCTGATTGATGATGAGATTCTGACGCTTGTGGATGCAGGCACAAGCATGGAGAACATAACACGGACATTGAGAGACCTCGGCCATGAACTCTCAGATATTGAGAGGATTATCCTGACACACTTCCATATCGACCACAAGGGCTATGCCGCAATCATTCAAAGAGCTGCGGATTGTGAAATGATATGTCATCCACTCGCCGAGAAGGGTGTTCGGACCTTCCAGGGAATGGTCGACTACTATGGAATGGAGGGGCGCAGGCAATACGATGTCTGGAGAGTGTTCATCAACACGAGTTTTGGACATGTCTTGGGGGATTATAATGTCACTGGCACCTTCGAGGATGGGAAACCCATCAGCTGTGGCCAGACTGACCTTTTTCCGATTCATCTGCCGGGTCATACATTAGACCACACCTGTTTTGGCATCAATGGCTACGAAACTATTCTTCTAGTCGACATCGATTTGACAAGCTTTGGACCATGGTATGGAAATGAGGTGAGTGATATTGAGGATTTCAGGAGGTCCATGGAGCGGGTGATTGAGATGAATCCAAGGACAGGAATAAGCAGCCACCTCATTGATCCCGTCACTGAGGACCTCGATATGAGGCTGCGGGCGTTCATGAGAGTCTTCGGCGAGAGAGAGAGGCGTGTGCTCGACAATATCGCGAGCGGAGTCGATACAATCGAGAAGATGTCTCTCAAACCAACCATCTATCGGCGAATCCCGATGGAGCTCTATCGTGCTTTCGAGATGTTCATGCTTGAGAAGCATGTTGAGCTCCTCAAGAAGAAGGGGAAGATAATCGAGGAGGACGGACACCTCAAAATAGAGAGAAGGTGACGGGATTCGGGTCCCGTGCACCCATCTATTTGTGCTTGAACTTGGCTTCTCGCTTACCTAGGAACGCACTGACACCCTCATCCTTGTCTTCTGTATCAAAGCTCTTGCAGAACACATCAACTTCGAATTTCAAGTTCTTGTTAAGAGGCATCTCCCAAGAATTATTGAGGGACTGCTTCGCAAGTGCCAACGCAACACCCGGCTTCGCAGCGAGCTTTCGAGCAAGTTGCATTGCGCCATTCCGAAGTTCTTCGACAGACTCGAACATCTTGTTGACAAGGCCAATCCTAAGAGCCTCATCACACTTGATCTGTTCTCCGCCATATATTAGCTCTTTAGCGATGCCAAGGCCCACTAGTCGCGAGAGTCTCGCAGTACCACCGAAACCAGGAATGATTCCAAGATTTATCTCGGGTTGGCCAAACTTCGCATTGGCAGATGCGTATCTGATATCACATGACATGGCAATCTCACATCCGCCACCAAGCGCGAATCCATTCACGGCCGCGATGACAGGTTTGCTCATCGATTCTATGTACGTACAGAATTCCTGTCCGCCCTCAGTAAGCGGTCTAATAGTCTTCGAGTCTCTCCCCTGAAACTCGTTAATGTCTGCGCCTGCTGCGAAGGCCTTTTCTCCTGCACCAGTGAGTATAATGCATCGTACTGCGTTATCGCTTTCAGCTTTTTTGAATAATCTCTTCATTGTAGATACAATGGACGAATTCAGCGCATTGTATTTCGCGGGCCGATTGATCGTTATAACGGCCACACCATCTGCAACTTCATAGAGCACTTCCTGTTCAGACACAGCTGTTTCCTCCGAAATATGATTCTTCTGCGTCGCGCGTAGGTAATAAGAGTTAGGGAAACCAGATTCGGTTTCAAAGGCTGAATTGACTGTTATTGGAGAGAGAAGGCTAATAAGGTTGTGACAGGGTAATCAACAACAGTCGAGTGGTTGGAGATGAAAGCTAGGTATTCTATTGCAGGCTTGATTGTCTGCATCCTTTCAATTGTTGTAGTCTATGGAGCTAGCGACATCACTGCTTACAACCTAGGCTCTAGTGAGTCGGGTCCAGGTCCGTATGTAGATGCTATCGATTTCACTGTCATCTCAGGTCAAGATCAACGCATTCTTGCTCTGCTAGCTGGAGAGATTGAGATGGACACTAGTGTCTTCGACCCAATCCATTATGATACACTGAATGCAGATCCAGACATTGACGTTTATACAGCATTGAGAAATGGATATGGTCAACTCACAATCAACTGTCGTGATGCACCTCTGAACGAGAGTGTTCTGAGAAGAGCCTTCGCTTTTGCGTTTGACAAGCAGAAGGTCACAACAGATATCATGGGCGGTTGGTCCCAAGAACACGACTCGCTTGTGCCCTTTGTAAACAGCTGGTGTATTGAGGACGAGCTGATGCCTCACTACTACAGTGCTCAGGCGACGCTCGGTAATCAACTACTCAATGCCTCAGGACTCTTCCCATATGGAGGAGATGGCTGGCGGACCTACAAGAATCAGACAATCTCGACAATCGAGATTGAGTACTCATCCTCTTCGGTCGAGATTGCAGGTGGTATAGCCCAAATCGGCGTTGACGCGCTCTTAGCTCTCGACATCCACGCAGAAACAAAAGTTGTTGAATTCTACGAGTGCATCTCAAGGTTGGGCTCCCACGGTGAATACGACATGGTCTTCTATGTCCAAAACTTCTACAGCAACGATGTTGACTGGCTTGCCAATGAGTACTGGTCTGATTACGCAAATCGACCGTATCGGAATCCGACGAACTTCGCAAATGCAACTTTCGACGCGTGCAGACAACAGCTGCTCAACAGTACGACCTACTATGAAGTCTACAATGCGTCGGCCTGGATGCAGAGAGTCCTCCATTATAACGTTCCAAGGCTTGTGGTCTACGAAGACACATACCTGCAAGCATACCGGACTGATGAATTCACTGGGCATGTAGAGGACCTTGGAAGATACATCACTGGTCCATGGACCATGACGAATATCCATAGACTTGATGGAACATACGGAGGGACTGTCCCAGTCGCCATAGCTGATCGACCTGATACCTTCAACATCTATGTCACAAACTCTGCCTACTCAGTAGCCGTTCTGGAGAACCTCTATTCTTCCCTTTACAAATATGGTCCTGATCTAAAACCACGGCCAGACCTGGCAGAGAATATGCTGGTTGAAACCCATGATGACAACGCAGCTGTGCCAGTAGGTCATTCAAAGTATACCATTGATATTATCCAGAATGCAACGTGGAATGATGGAATGCCTCTCACTGCAATGGATGTTGAATTCACTTTCACATACATGCTTGAGAGTTATGCCTACGGAAATCCAGCGGCAGCGGACCTCGGTAGTTTGGTATCTATAGAGAGTACATCAATATACACAGTCGTACTGGAGTTTGACACAGAATCATATTGGCAGTTCTCGAATTTCGCCTATGACTATATCCTTCCCTACCATGTCTATGGTGGTACTCCATACTCGAGTTGGAGCAGCGCAATAACACCAGACTGTACGAGTGGACCATTCTATTTCGATTCATATGGAACCGATTGGTACAGAATCAGAAGAAATCTAGTCTTCTACTATGGACCACCCAATCCAGCCCCGGTTGTGAATAGTGCTGAAGACTTGACGTATGTTGAGGGTACAACGGGAAACGTGATAGTCTGGGAGGTTTCTGATGATAACCCACTTCTATATTCGATATTCAGAGAGGATAACCTCACTGCATTTGTGATAGATTTCTGGAATGGTTCAGATATTAGCTTGGACGTGGATGGCCTTTCGGTAGGATCATACAGCTATACCTTGTTCCTTTCGGACTTTTCCGCGAATATCGTCTTCAGTTCAACAACAGTGACAGTGATACCTGCCACAACGACAAGTACAGTAAACCCTGGGATTGATACTCTGACCCTTCTTGTCGCAGTCGGAGCAGTTGGCATCATCGCTATTGTGGCTGTGGTAATATGGAAATCAAAGCAGTCATGATAGAAGAGGAATGGTGGAAAGGGGATTAACGGACGGTTGTTGAAGAGGGGGTTTAGCCGAATACTCGACTCAATGTTACATTGACTAGGCCTGCTTGTTCGTTGTTTTGACTGCAACCGTTGTGATTCTCGAGGAGTGCTAGTATCAACGAAATGGCGCCTGTTGAGATTCTAGCAACTTTTGAGGCTTAAGGTTTAATTAGTGGTTCCGACCATATATGTCGCCATCAGATTAGGGGACCGATTTGCTTGGATGCCACAGGGAAGAATCACGTCTACATCGACAGTCTAAGCGCGATGAAGAGGTCTCTTGAGAACTCCTACGAGCTGAATGCAGCAGTTCAGGATGAAACGATGCTTCTCCAAGGGCTGGGCCAGAAGAGCAGAGACTATGTCACGTTCGCGGGTTATCTACGAAATGACGGCCGGAGAAGGTTCAAAGACATCACAGAGATCATCAATCACGCTGTAGATGAGATCGAGGGCTGTGATTCTGCAAGGGCTTCGGCAATCTATCTACAGACATTGAGAGCTGTACGCCTCCAGTCACGGTGGGCAAAGATACTTGAGCTGTATTCAAAACAATGAGAGAACAGCCTGAACAGACCGATGCTTCACCAAAAGAGAAATAGGCGGGGGCCTAGGCCCCCAGTATAAGCTATACCAGCCACCTATATGTGACCATCTTGCCATCCGGGGACTTGTCAAAACCTAGTTTGAGCTTCATTCCAACCTCAGGCAGGCTCATCAAGTTAGTAATATGCGCCGTCAGCTTCAGCCCTGATGGAAACTGACCGATAGCTACGACATAAGGCTGCCTTGATGAGAGGCTCTCTGGGGCAAAGTCGACAATCACATAGGAGTATAATTTGGCATCTCTCTCTGTGACTTCAGCCAAGGTACATTCGCTCATGTCCTTCTGGCAGTGCTGTCTTGGAGGAAGATACTCTTTTCCGCACTTGCCACATTTGCTCTTCATTAGACGTCCTTGGTCTAGATGTTCCAGAAAGCTCTGCATGAAGGGCGTGATTGCCTTGTCTGTGGTATACCCGAGATAGAGTTCCTTTTTCTCTGCCATGATTCACCAACCCCTCTCATAGATGAAGACATTTACAAACTGCCCAGACTGTCCGACGTTGTGAACGAGGCCGTATTTGACATCTTTAATCTGACGCGACTTGAGTTCTGCTTCACCCCTCATTTGCTTCATGACTTCATAGGTCATTGAGATTCCTGTAGCTCCCAGGGGATGCCCCTTGCTCTTGAGACCGCCATCGCAGTTCACTGGAATCCTACCGGTATGATAGTTCTCCTTGTTCTCGACGATCTCTCGGCCTTTTCCCGGTGCCGCAAAACCGCAGTCCTCGTAGGCAATCAATTCCGCGATCGTGAAACAATCGTGAACCTCGGCCATATCAATGTCTTCTGGCTTCACGCCGGCCATCTTGTACGCTGCCTTTACCGCGCGTTTTGCTCCGGGGATTGAAGTCAAAGTAGGACGGTCCTGAATCATGTTCTCAGACGCGCCTGCTCCGATGCCCTTTATCCACATGGGGCGATCAGTGAATTGCTTCACTTTTTCTTCTGCAGCAATGACAATTGCAGCTGCGCCGTCAGTGATTAGGCTACAGTCGTATAGGTTGAGAGGCCTGCATATCGGAATAGCGTTATTCGCCTCCTCAAAGGACACTTCCTTGGGGAGATGTGCCTTGGGATTCTGAGCACCATAGTGATGGGACTTGACAGCGATTTGCGCTAAGACGTCGTGCGGCATGTTGTATTCACTCATATACCGCGAAGCCATCAGTGCATAGAATGCGGGGAAACTGATTCCATAGGGATACTCCCAGCGCATGTCTCCTGCTCGAGACATGTATTCAGTTGCAGTAGCTGATGATACACGATTCATCTGCTCAACACCCATCACGAGCATGACATCATAGAGACCAGCCGCAACCATTCCCCAAGCAGCTCTCAGACTTGCAGTTCCGGTGGTGCACGCAGATTCTACTCTAAGATGAGGTTTCTCTTGCATACCAATGTAGTCCGCCATCAGGGCTGAGCCAGCGCCCTGACCTGTGAACTGCGAGGCTGCGTACGAAAGGACGCTAGCGTCTATCTTGTCCTGAGTGATGCCTACATCATAAATTGGTTTGTAGGCCTCAGCGCAGAGCTCCCGCATGGTTGCATCATACCTTTTACCGAATTTGCTGTGGCCTCCAGCGACTACAGCAACTCTTCTTGCCATTTCATATCCTCCGCAGTAAGAGCATGAAAATGATTGATGTACAACATCCAATCATGCTCCACTATCAGTCAGGCAACCTCTAATATCGAGGTCTTAAGGTTGACGCTTTCACTACAAATCGAGTTCAATATTGATGAGTCGCGAGAAAGACAACGAATGCGAGAAAATCTAATGAAAAAGAGAGAAAGCCCACAACCTTCCGGTTGTGGGTCAGTAATTGAACTGCTTCTACTTGCCCTTGAACTTGGGTTGGCGCTTCTCAAGTATTCCAGCAATACCTTCTCCAAGGTCAGCAGTCTTGAAACACTCAACTGAGGCATCAACCTGATATTTCAGGTTCATTTCATAGTTGCCCTCAAAAGCCATGTGAGTGGCCTTCTTGGCCAGCTTGAGCGCAATTGGTGCATTCTGGCCAAACTTCATCGCCAGCTTGATTGCTTCGCTCTGCAAGTCATCAGGACTTACCACCTTGCTGACAAGTCCAGCTGCTAATGCTTCAGCTCCTGTTAACTGAGCTCCAGTCAAGATCAACTCGAGTGCCTTTCCAAGTCCAGCCACTCTTGCCATACGTACACAGCCACCCCAAGCTGGAATCAATCCCAGAGCGACCTCCGGGCAGCCTATCTTGGCGTCAGTATCACATATTCGAACATCGGAAGCAAGAGCAATCTCCGTTCCGCCACCAAGGCATAGTCCGTGAATAGCAGCAATCACTGGCTTACTCAGCTTAGCTATTTTGTCAATAACCATTTGTCCTTGCTTGATTGCACTTTCAACTGATTTGGGATCTTTAAGGAATCCTTGAGCCATCTTCAGGTCTGCTCCAGTACAATAGACCTTGGGGTGATTTGTACCAATTATCACAGACCGAATGTCTGGATCCTTCTCAGCCTCGTCAAGTGCAGCACCAAGATCAAGAATGAATTGGTCATTGATTGCGTTCAGTGCATCTGGCCTATTCATCTTAATGACTGCAATATTCTTGACAGGGGTGAGAAACGTACCCTCTTTGCTATACAGCATCGTTTTGTATTCGCCCATTTCTTACACCTATGAATAGTTCTGGAGGTCTGCAAGACTTCGTTCCTCTTAAAAACTATGGTTCCTTAATTGTGATACATAGGATAGAAAAAGAGAAACTGGCGGCGCTAGTGTTGCCGCCAGATTCGGGTTTCTAATGCAGCGTCTTGGGAACGCGATAACACTCGCCAAGCTCTTTGTATAGCTTTTGGATCTCGTCACGAACCTTGTTCAAACCCAGTTCCTCAGCCATGGCGAATGGACCTTTCGGGAAGCTGGCACCGAGTATCATTGCGGGATCGATATCTGCTCTGGTAGCAATCCCGCTATCGACCAGTATCATTGCCTCACGGATAGCCATCAATTGAATACGCATTGCGAGCCACTTGAGGTCAGCACCTTTGGGCTTCTCAGTGGCCTTACTGGCACCTGTGTAGTCATAGAAGCCCTTCTTGGCCTTCATTCCAATGGCTCCAGAGTCAACAAGCTTCTTGAGAGTATCAGGAGGCTTGTAACAATCCCCAAGCTCACGATACAGCGTGCTCATTGCATTGAAAGCAATATCAAGACCAACAAAATCACTAAGGGAAAATGGTCCTGCAGGCATCCTGCCGTGTACAGTCATGGCAGTATCGATTTCCTCCTTTGTCGCAACGCCCTTCTCATAAAGGATGATAGCCTCTCTGAGCACGGGGTTCAGTATTCGATTGACAATAAAGCCAGGACTGTTCTTGGCCTGTACAGTTGTCTTTCCCTGTTTCTTCCCGACTGCAACTGCTGTGGCAATGGTCTCTGGACTCGTTTTTTTGCCGATGACGAGCTCGAGAAGCTTCATTGCAGCAACCGGAGAGAAATAGTGCATTCCCAGAAACTGGGCAGGACGTGTGGTCGATGTAGCAAGCTCATCAATACTCAGGGAGGAGGTGTTGGTCGCGAGTACTGCACGCTTCGGAGCTGCTTTGTCCACTTTTGCAAACAGCTGCTTCTTGGCGTCCATATTCTCGAAGATTGCCTCAATTACGAGGTCTGCGTCTTTAAGGCCTTCTTCGAGCTTCGTGCCATATTTGAGCCGACCCATAAGTGCTTCCGCATCAGACATTGATATCTTGTTCTTGTTGATGCCAGTCATTACATCATTGCGAATACGGTCCATTCCCGCTTCGACTGCTGCATCATTGACATCAAGCAAGAAGACATTGAATCCATTCCATGCAGAGATGTAGGCAATTCCTGAACCCATGAGCCCTGCACCAACGACTGCGATGTTTTTGACTTCCATTTTGCATGCCTCCTAAATACCACCAGTCATAGCAACCAGAATCAGGTTTGCTAGAGGATCACTCTCATTGGCATTCCCAATGACAATCAGGCGACCATCCTTCATTGTGTCCTTGAAGTTGACATCACCGGTGAATATTCCAAGCAGGGTTTCCGAGTTCGCCTTGTAAATGACGTCTGGGCTGGGATACATCCCCTCATGGAGAGTCATCCAGGGCGCACCCTTTTGAACGACGATGTATTGAGCACCGTGGTCGGGTGTAATGACCTGGAGAATCTTGCCATCATAGGGACCAATCCACTTCATAACATGTCCTTGAAGCTCTTCCTTGTCTTTGACCTTACTAATCAAGAACTCAAAGAATTGCTGTAGCTGTGATGTCATTCTTATTCCTCCTTAACCATCCAGTCATCGATGGCCTCCATCATGACTTGCTCAACGCTAGTAGCCCAGAAATTCCCCTTCCGTTTCTTGACTGTTCTAAGGAATTCCTCATACTTGTCACCATCCATTAGGGTCACAATGCGGCCTTTTCGATCATTCATGAATGATTGATGGTACATCTTCTTCGAGGTCCAGTACTCATGCTCGATGTCTCCCTCTTTCAGATGGGGATAGAACGGCCATGCGCCTGTTGGATGCTTACGGAAGGCCTTGGATTCGGCTTTCCACCGCTTGACCTCACTTCCGTCCGCCTCCTTGAAACCTGGTCTAAATGGCCATTGGGGTACATATCTCATGCCCTTGACTCCATCGACCTCTCCCCCCGACCATCTTCCTGTGTAGACTCTGCCACCCTTATTGTCCACGAATTGCTGCATGACGACCTCTATAAGACCAGCAGGCGTAATCCCAGCTTCATCAGCGAGTTTCTTCATATTCTCTAGAGTTTTGCCTTTGAATTCTACTTGCATCTTAATCGCCCTCCTTCCTGAATGCAAGACGTTTGTACGGGAATCCCCAGCGTTCCTGGTACATCAGCCCTTCAAGTGGAGGTCTGCTTGGACCAAGAGCTCGTGGCGAAATCCTCTTTCCAATACAGAATGCCGTGAGAGGTTTCCAGATGGGAGGAATCCCAAGTCTGTCACGTATCAGTTCAGCATGACGGGGATCTGAGCAGACAAGAGCCTCGTATCCGCAGCCATATCCTAGTTCTGTAGCTGTCAACCACATGTTCATAATGGCCATCCCAGACACGACAGAACCAAAGAGGTCATTCTCATACAGGTAACCTGCATCAGTCCAAACATCGCTCGCGCATACAATTATCACCGTATCGCTCTTCTCAGGATAACGGAACAACTCACCGTCTCGAAGCCGGGCATAGACAGCGGCCCTATAGGGGTCGTTTATGAACCAGTTTCGACCACTTGTGAGCTCAAAGGGTGCCCCACCAAATGCGGTTTGAGCCATCTCTTGGGCAATATCAGCAAGAAACACCTTCGTGTCCTGATCATCACGAATCACAACGAAACGGATCATAAGCATGTTCTCAGGACTGGGAGCATGCCTCGCCGCTTCGAGGATTAACTCAATGTGTTCATCTGGTATTTTCTCACCAGTGAACTCCCTAATGGAGCGCCGCTCACGGATCCACTTCAAGGACTCAAGTTCTCGTTCAGCCTTTGTAGAGTCCATTGCTTCACCGGCAGCCTCCGACTTTTCAGCATCTGAAGCCATTAATTCACCTCAAACTTTGAGATACAAGCACCCGATAACTTTTCGCCGGCATAAATGTGTTGCTGGACAAGGGAAATGTGACCTTGTAGACGATTTCTCGCATTTTCATGCTTATGAGTGGCTAGAATATGCTGAGATGGTCTGAGTGATGTATGGAACGCAGCCTGCATAATGACCGTGTATTAGCTCAACTATACAAGATGACTTATGGAAGGCAGGCAGATTCCGACATTGAACGTACAAGGGCTCCTCCCGGCGATTGTACGTTCGATTTGTTTTAGATCGGGAGCAATACTGCTCCCTCCCTTTCCCATGGCACGGAATCCTAGAGATCGAGGCCCTCTATGGACAGAGCTTCTCCAACTATTCTCTCTACGGCAGCGGTCTTCTCTTTGTTATCAACAGTCACAGTACCAACCAGTTCGTTGACAACTTGGCTCGTGGCATAGGTATCTAATGCGGTCATCATGATTGGTACACCGAGTTCACGGGCTCTGGTCAGAGTGCCAATATCGGGACCCACACCACCCGTGAGAATCAGAAGATTCGTATCAGTTTCTAGGGCAGCAAGACAGATGTCTGTCCTATCGCCACTTGTGATCACAGCCTTATCCTTCGATTCACGGAACCACTTCAATGCATTCTCAGGAGCCATACTACCAACGATGAATTTGTCAATTAGAAGGTCCATTTTGTCCATCCCAGTGACCATCTCGCCTTTTAGTCCCCGCATGATCTCCCCAACCGTAGGACTGAATAGCTCTCTGTTATTGTACAGAACACCACAGAATACCATTCCTTGCTCTTCCAAGAATGGACGAATATTCTCGTTAACAACTTTCTTCAGCATGGGAGGAACGAGGTTGAGAACAACTCCTATTTTCGAGGTGCCATATCTGGTAAAAAGCTCCTTTTGAAGGAGAATATCATCGATGGCTGCAATATCAGGAAAATTGACCAGGCATATGACCGTGGCTCCCAGTTCTCTGGCGATATCGAGTGTCGAGAGGTCTACGTGCAACAGATACCAGGGAGACTTCTCTCCTTCGATGATAACATAATCGTAATTCTTTGCAATCTTTGCATAACAGGTCTGCACTTTCTGCTTCAGCTTCTCCTTCCCAACACGAATCAATTCGTCATAGCTTGACATATGACGTACTATCGGGCAGATGCAGCTCAGGCGCTCTTTCATGCCAAGAATCTCCTTCATGACTGCAGCGTCCTCATCCACATCCTCGTCGGGTGTGCTATGGGCGTAACTCTTGACACCTGATGGCTTGAAGTAGCCAACGGATTTCTTCTCTGCTCTGAGTTTGCTTGCCAGAGCAATCGCAACCATCGTTTTTCCGGTCACCGTATCGCCAGTGATCAAAATATTCTTCGCCATCCTTACGGACCTCCTATCGTTATCTTGACATCAACAGCAGAAACGCCTTTACCTTTCTCATAGGCAAATGCAGGGTTGATGTCCAATTCAACAATCTCCTGAAAATCCGTCACGAGCTGACTGATCTTCAGGATGGTATCTTCTATAGCGGCCACATCACTTGGGGCCTCTCCGCGTACCCCCTTGAGAAGCGTGCCAATCTTTGTTTCCATAATCAACTCGCTTGCATCGGATCTTGTCATAGGGGCAAGTCGAAATGCGATATCTTTTAGATAGTTGACAAAGATACCTCCTGCGCCAAACATGATCAGAGGGCCGAACTGAACATCTCTGGAACAGCCAATAATCAACTCCTTTCCCCTTTCTGCCATCTCCTGAATGTCAACACCGTAGATGATGGCCTTGGGCATCTGTGCCTTTGCGTTGTCCAATATCTGTAGAAATGCGGCTTCAACCTCTTCAGGAGTCTTGAGACCTACCTTTATTCCCCCGATATCGCTCTTATGAACTATATCAGGGCTGGCAATCTTCAGTACAACAGGATATCCCAGTTCGTCCGCCAAGACCTTTGCTTCCTCCGAGCTTGTCGCGAGACGAATCTTGGCGACCGGTATATCGTACGCCTCTGCTATTGCATGTGCCTCACTGCCGAGGAGGACTCTACGTCTATCCGCTCTTACATCGCTGATGATCTTCTCAACTCTCTTCTTATCAGCTTTGAACCGCGGTATTGACTCATCCTTCAGGCTATCCCGGCTCACCGTATACTTATAGAGTTCGGCCAGTGCGTGCACCGCTCGCTCAGGGAAGTCGAACACGGGAATGTGACCTTCCGTCAGTACTATTCGCGGGTAGACCATTGAGTTGCCACCCATAAAGACAGCTATGACTGGTTTCTTGGGGTACTTTGTATGAGCACCTACAATCACTTGTGCGGTTTCAGTCTGTTTTGTCATAGCTTGAGGAGTAAGCAACACGAGCACCGAGTCCACATTCTCGTCTCTGAGAGCTGCCTCGATGCAAAGCTCATAGTCTTCAGGCTGTGCAGTTCCGAGTGCATCAATAGGATTGTAGACTGCGGCGGCGGGAGGCAGATTCGCTTTTAGAAATTCCACCGTCGTTGACGTCAGCTGAGCAATCTGAAGCCCGCTTGCCTCACATGCATCAGTTGTGAGAATACCTGGACCTCCAGCATTGGTGACTATCGCCACGCGATTGCCGGATGGAAGGTACATGTTGTCAAAGACTGCAGCGATGTCGAATAGTGAGGCCATGCTACTAGCCCGCCTAACTCCACATTGTTTGAAGGCAACATCATAGGCAGTATCGCTTCCAGCAAGTGATCCGGTATGTGATGATGCAGCTCTTGCACCTGCACTACTTACACCAGACTTGACCACGAAAATCGGCTTGTGCTGTACGACTTTGCGGCATGCTTCCATGAACTTGTGTCCATCAACGACAGATTCGATATAGAGAAGAACAAAAGTGGAGTCAGGGTCTCTTCCAAAGGCTTCAACAAAATCGGCTTCGTCGAGATGAGCCTTGTTCCCGAGGCTTACAAACTTGGAGAAACCAATCCTTTCCATGAGACTCCAATCTAGAATTCCTGTCATCAGAGCGCCAGACTGTGAGGCAAATGCAATGACCCCCTTGCTTGGAGTTCCAGATGAAAATGATGCGTTGTAGGGAGCTGATGTGTTCATAATTCCAAGACAGTTTGGACCTTGAATCACCATCTCATACTTCTCAGCAAGGGTGGCAAGCATTCTCTCAGCCTCTTGTCCCTCATGACCAATCTCTTTGAAACCTGCAGAGATAATCACTAGAGCCTTCACGCCCTTCTTGCCGCATTCCTCGACAGCTTCGAGGACAGATTTTGCAGGGATTACGATCACTGCGACATCTACTTCCCCTGGGATATCTTTCACGGATCTGAATACCTTATGGCCAAGAATCTCGCCTGCTTTCGGGTTGATGGGATAGATTCGACGTTCATAACCACTCTCGATGAGATTGCGCATAACATCGTTTCCGAGCTTCCCGCGTACCTCTGAAGCTCCAATCACCGCTATTGAGCGAGGATTGAATAGACTGTCAATGCCTTTTTGCCTGTCCACATTCTACACGACCTACAGTTTGGCACAGGTCGTGGGGCAAATATGACAGAATATAACTTCTATCCTGACGGCTAATCCCGAGCTGTGAATCGCACGAAGGGCTACGATGCCCTCCTATGGATAATCTGATTCATCAGCTCCAATCCGTTCGAAATAATGGCCGTCAGTTGCATTGATGATATTTCGCGATGCAGGATTTATTCCGCGGTATCGATACCTTACACCAAGACCAAAAACAAGAACGATGACAACGACTGCAAACAAAAAGAAGGGAACTACTGCATCGACACCTAGAAACATCGTTGTAAGAAACATCTCAGAGAGGATTAGAATCGGAGGAGAGAGCAATAGCAGTAGACATGCATAGTAGCTCCAAGACTTTCTCCTTCGGTCCTCCCAGGTGTTCATCGTTTCGCTTCCACCAGTATTAGGGTTGAAATGATTTCAGGATTGCGATTCTCAATACCTTGTGAGTATTACTCACAACCATATTCAAGTATGACACAGAGATGCTCTAGGTGATTACTCAATATGAAGCTGGTAACACTGCACATTCCAGAGCAATATGTAGAAGGACTTGAACGTCTGGTTGAGAATAATCTCTACCCGAATAGGTCAGAGGCAATCAGAATTGCCATTCGTGATCTTCTGAAAAGAGAGCTTTGGGGCTGAGATAGGCATGCTTCACTCACCCCTGAATCATCATTTCATCATGCAAGATTGATTGAAAAGGAGAGGAAGCATAGAGGCTTCGCAGTAGCGCGCGGGGTTGGATACCAAGTTTCCGAAATAGAAATCTTCATATCCAATCCTATTATAAGATAATAATAGAACGGCCGTCCGGCCTCGCTCAGGAGTGTGCTATTGATAGGACCCGAAGCCTCCCAACTCGACCTGAATACATCCTTGGTGAGAGGCGAACAGGTCAAGACAAAACTAGTCAAGGGATGTCCCTGCTACAAAGAATTCATCGGTCTGGAGAAAGAGAAGGTCTGTCTGAACTTTGATGATGTATTACCGATTAATGCCATATCTGTAGACCCGTCATTCTTTGAACGAATCGAGGCTGTTGACGACCTTGTCCAATACAAGAGTAACAATTCGAGCATGTGTTACCTCCTCATCTACTTGGATAGGAAGGAGGGGCACTGCTATTGTATCAGCCAAGCACGGAGAATCAATATCAATAAGATGGATGTCAAGACAGCTGAAATCGACAGCGCGCTCCAGTTCGTCACATCCGCCGAGAGGAGTAGAGATGGAGTCATCTGCTCTGACTGTCTCTACAAGTACCTAAAGACACTCGGAGAGGCTTCATCCGGCTTCCTTAATGACTTCGAAAGAGAAGAAATCGTCACCTCTTATGTACGAGAGGTATCGAGAAGAATGGCAGCCGAATTAAGCAGCTATTCATCGAGTACCTTCTCCGATACGGAATATCAGGAGCATGTGAAGAAATACATCAAGAGAATCAATCAGTCACGCTCGCAATGGGCTGCTCTTACAACGAAACTAAAGAAAGCCAACGCGGATAAGATACTCCTCGAACTTGTTGATCATTATAGCACATTCTATAGACTCGAGGGTATATTCCTCTCTCAGGTTCTAGAACTAGAGAACACTTCAAGCGAAATGGATGCCCTGAGCGCGCTAAGATTCATGGTGAGTATCTCCGAGAAAGTAATCAAGCTCAGTGATATGATTCGAGAAAAGACCAACATCATGATAGAACGAAACCTGATGAGCACAGAAGTTCAAGAGAAGCTCAGGAAACATTCTCAGAAGAGGAAGAACACAGAGTATAGATTCAGCAATCTTGTGAGGGTACTGAGCGAGATTGATGCACACACTACATAATAACTACTATAAATCGAATAGTGATAATATTGGTGTTCTGGATGACTCTCTGCTTGGCTTCAACCCGAAATAGCACAGAGCAAATTGCCTGGAGAACGAAAAATGTCTTCGATTAGAATGGTCCGCGGATGCCCATGTTACAAGGTTTTCGGAGACGAGAAACTCTGTGTCAATGACGATAGCGTCTTGGAGATTGAAGCCATAGAGATCGACCCCTCAATCTTTGGCTTTCACACAGATAAGGAGAGCATGAAAGAAGAACGAGCCACCGACGGCAATATGTGCTACGCCTCGATTTTTGTCAACTATCCTGACAATAGAGTATACTGCATTTCACAAGGCTGGGTCTTAAGGATCCACGGGAAGGATGTTCCCGGAGATGACCTTGAAGATGCCCTGCAATTCCTCTCGACAAAAGAGGCGACCGCTAATGCAGAGATATGCTCCGAATGTCTCTATAAGTTCATTCTGACCCTCGGGGACACATTTGCGGACCTCATGTCGAAGAAGGAGAAGACTGATGAGATAAAGCGGTATGTGGACAAGTTCTCGCTCAAAATTGCAGTGAAACATAGCCAAATGGATACTCTAATGCGGCCAATTGGAACTGAAGAGGAAATTGAAAGTGGCGTCGACCATTTCGGATTCCTTCGCAGCTATCTCGTCCAACTACTCGATCAGCAACAACACTGGTCAGAGCTCGGAAGCAAATTGGCGGAGGAAAGAGCTCCGAGTTGGCTTCTGGAGCTCATCAGAATGCGTGAACGATTGGCAAGACTTGAGTTTCAGTTCTATAGCCAGACGTTACAACTTAGAGATATCAATGATTTCAATCTGCTGATTAAAATGCTACATTACATCCTGAGAACTTCTGATGAGATACTCTCGATTAACGCAGCCATACACGAAGAGATACGTTCACAGAGATTCGCAGAGCGTGCAGCCAAGGACGAGAGACTTGCCACTCTAGCTGCATACGCAGAAAAGAGTAGAACAGTAGAACATAACTTCGACAACATACTGCAGATTCTCACCAGGTTGTGAGCTGTTCTTGCTGTAGAGAACCATATTGGTCAACAGGCCGCGCTACGCAGAGCCGCACTACTTCTTCTGCAGACACGTATGAACCATATCCAAGAGACTAGATGAACTCGTGGAAGAAACCTACCGGCTGCCACTCCACCTTCCCATACTATTCTAGATGTAGAATTGATGTTCCGAGAGAATCGCCTTAATGAGATCAATAGCGGTTGTAGCGGGCTTTGCGTTCCACTGATCAATGAATTCTCTGTACACCCGTATGCTTTCCAGAACGGAAATAGAAAGCTCGCGTAATTCTTCCTCTGATACTTCCGGTCCCACACCAAGTCCGGGACAGATATGTTTCGCTGCACTGAGCCCCCACTTTACCCCATCAGTAGACTCCCGAAATACAAAGGGAAAGGACCTGCAGACTGTGGGTCGCAGAGCATGAATCATGCAGAGATTATCTTTGAGAAAAACACAGTCGCTATTCTCCATCTTCTTAAGCGCAATGAAAGTTGGACCTCTCTCAGTCATTGGTGACGGAATTCCCTGGAGTCCTACTGGGACTTCATTCTCCTTCGCAACAACGTAGAAATCAAGAGCCCTCATTGTTTCTTCGGAGCCTATGCCCAAGGCTGAAGAAATCCTGACAATGTCCCTTCCAGTTACTGTGATGAGCATTGGTTTCTCACGGCAACATGCTCCACACTTAGTACACTCAAAATGCGGCAACTGGCTATCACTAGATCCCTCGGCTTCTCTGTTTGTCATGAGGACGCTTCCTAGGACTACTATTCGATGATACACTGGGCGTGGTCGTATCAAATAAGCGTTGGCAAGAACTGTGCAAGCTTAGCCATGCCTTCCCGTATTTCAGCCAGCGATACTGGATAGGAGAATCTCAGATGACTGTCGTACTTGGCTCCAAATGCTAGGCCCGGTGTGCAGCACACTCCAGTCTTCTTGAGGATCAATTCAGCTAGAGTTGTGCTGCTCACTCCATACTTCACAAAGTCAGGAAACACGTAGAAAGCGCCCATCGGACTAACACAGGACACCCCTTCTATCTCATTGAAGAGTCGAGTGATTTCGTCACGACGAGCATGATATTCCTTGACCATCGCAGCAATAGATGATTGGTCACCGTTGAGAGCCTCCACACCAGCATATTGAACGAACGATGTCGCACACGAAGTCGTGTTTTGCTGAATTCTGGTCATGTTTGAGATAGTCTCTTCATTTCCAATGGCATATCCAAGTCTCCAACCTGTCATGCTGTACGATTTGCTCATTCCGTTGATTACAAGAGTTCGTTCCATAGTGGGATCGACTTCAAGCATCGACGTCTGTTTGAAACCGTCATAGACCAGGGTTTCGTAGATCTCATCTGAGAAGACAACAAAATCATGATCCATCGCTAGGTCATAGATGAGCCTCAGGTTCTCCTTAGTTAAGACGCCACCTGTGGGATTGTTTGGCGTGTTGATTACAAGCGCAGATACTGTCCTTGAGATCGCGTGTTTGAGAGCTTCCTCATCAAGAGTATAGTTGGATTCAGTACAGACATCGACGGGTTTTGCATTTACAGTTCGAATCATAACACGATAGGTAGGCCAAGCAGGAGAGAGAAGTAATACGTCGTCACCTGCATCAATCGTGCTCAGAAATCCTTGGAACAGTGCCATCTTTGCTCCAGGCGTAACGATGACGTTCTTTCTTCCATTAATGGTAATGCCCCGTGATTTGTAATAGCCCTGGATGGCGTCGAGTAATTGGGGAATTCCGCGAGCAGGGGTATACTTCGTAAGTCCCTTCTTTAGTGCATCAATACCGGCAATGACAACATTCTTAGGGGTGGGGAAATCTGGCTGCCCAACCTCGAAGTGATAGATCTTTTTACCCTCACTCTCAAGGCGTTTGGCTAGATCAAACATCTTCAGTGTGTCTGACTCAGGAATTCGTTCCATTGTATGAGAAGTCCAATCCATGGATGGCATCTCCTAATGCATCTGCGACGCGTATAGGAATCGTCCAGTGTTTTCGCTGGCTGCTTGACTCCAGATAAATGCATTCCGTTTTGTCAGTGCTTGCAGGCCTCGAGCAGTTTCTGTTTCTGAGTAGCGGTCCCACTCACACGTATTCTATCGAGAACAATCTCGCCAAGACCAAGCTCGTACGCTCTTCTTAGATGCGAAACTGCTATAGCGTCAATACCAAGCAAATCAGCACAGAATGCGTCTACGGCAACGGGGTCCGCACCAACAACGATTGCACCTATCTCTTTTGTAACCTCCTCAATCCTATCACCAATCACCAAGGACGTCAGGTCGACAATGGTCATTTGAGGTCGGAAGACTGCGAGAAGATCCATGAGAACGTCATCGATTCTTTGGTGGTAGACGGACTTCTCGACTTCGGGAATCAGTCCGAAGAGATTCTTGATACCTCCTCCGATAGTACAGATATCCGGTTCGAGTTTGACTGTGGGTACATTGATGAAGAAGTGCTCCTCTGTAAGAATCGTGGGCATCTTGTGCTCCTTGAAGAAATTGCCAGGCATCTTTACAACTGTAGTATCAAGCTCTGAAAGATTGACCAATGATACATCAGGGTTGAAAAGGCTGTTATAGCCACTCTGCTGAAACGCATCTATTGCTCTCCGACGAGGATTATCGCTCTCAACGATTACAGCAGGGCCCAGCGTTTTGAATGCATTCAGTACAGCTTTCACAACACTGACATGTGTATTGCCTACCAGCCTTGGGTCGTAAATTGATGGCTTAATCAGAACCTTTGTCGGACGACGCGGGACTTCTAGCGAGGTCTGTAGTCTTGAGAGCGCGACGTCTAGAGCCTCCATCGGGCTCCTGTGCACACCTATTGACACCTCAGATGTGAACACCATAGCATCCTATGTTGTTGTCCAAGGCTTTAAGTGAGTGCTTTGCATCATATCTGGAAGAGATGAAACTCACTAACAATCAAAGGGAGAGATACTCCCGGATGCTTGCCCTCAGGGACTTCACAGAGGAAGATATGCAAGCAATCATGGAATCTACTGTCGCAGTCGTTGGAGCTGGAGGACTAGGGAGCCCTGCCCTTCGACTCTTGGCGGCCATAGGATTCGGAAGAATACGGATCATAGACAGAGACATTGTCGAACTGTCCAACATACAGAGACAGACCATCTACAACACAAGAGACATTGGAAAGCCCAAGGCAATTGCGGGAGCCAAGAACCTTGCTTCCATGAATCCCGAGGTGACATTCGAACCGTTCTCTGTTTCAATCCAAGATGAAAATGTGATGGAGCTCTTGGAAGGAACTGATATCATAATCGATGGACTTGACTCATTCACGACTCGCAGGATCATCAACAGAGCGAGCCTGAGGCTGAAGATTCCCTATGTGTTTGCAGGAGCCATAGAGTACTATGCAAACCTTTCAACGTTTATTCCAGGTGAAACAGGATGCCTCCATTGTCTAATGGGTGATGCCGAAGACAATCCTGATAATACATGTGCACAAGTAGGCGTGTCTCCTACTCTTCTCTCGCTTGCTGCGGCTGTGGAGGTCAATGAAGCAATACTTCTTGCAACAGGAAAGAGGCCCGTTCTTGCAAATCGGCTCATGACAATTGACTCAGCTTCTCTCAGTTTTGATTTCTTTGATATCGGAATCGTGCCCGATTGTCCGCAATGTTCACGACCAGATACTACGAAGATGAGAAAAGGCAAGGGACTCACTGTCACTGCCCTGTGCACGAATGACTTCAATATCTCGCCTCCAACAATCATGAATCTAGACCTAAGAGACATATCACGGCATCTTGATTCCAAAGATGCCGTCAAGTCAGGAAAGAAGGTCCTGATAGTCCAGAAGCCTTCAGGTTCCAAGATAACGCTGATGTCCACAGGCAGTGCCATCGTACGAGGCGTCAGTACTGCAGAAGAAGCCGTCCGGCTCTATGAAGAGATTCTCAAGGGCTAATCATGTTCCGAAAAACAGCCTTCGTGCTCTCCGCCTTCGCTCCTCTTCATCCTCCTCGGTTTCAGGAGGCGGTGGCGGAGAAGGAGGTTCGGTGACTGGTGTTGCAGCTTCACTTGGTTTGGATACTTCTGAATCGTCCATCTCAACCTCATCCTTGGTATCATAGGAATCATCAAGGACCTCCTCACTAGAAACAGACGTTTCATCATGCGTGCTCCACTCCTCGGGCGCTTCAGAAGGCTCAGGAGGTTCGTCAAAGGCCTCGTCATCTGGAGAGCGGCGGTCCTCAGATGAGGATTTTTCATGCTCATCTTCTCTGATCGTGGACTCACCGGAGCCAGACTCTAATGGCTCTGGCTCAGGGGCAGGGGTGACTGCAGCCTCATAATCAGCCCACGTGAATGACGGCTGCTTCTCATCATCTTCTGGTTCCAGATCTAATTCATCCGAATGAAGGAGTTCATCAAGGTCAGACTCACCTAATGGTTCATCGACTTCTGGTCTTTCGGGTTCTGCTTCGTCAGCATCAACAGAAAGGGGTGGTGGCTCGACAAGAATAAAATCTGTCGAGAAATCACGTTGTGGACCTTCAATGACAATATCGTCCATGGGCTCTTCCTCCGATCGTTCGACAGAGTCGATAGACATACTGGGCTCTTCTGATTCGATGTGAACCTCCTGTTCGGAGGAATAGTCCACAGACTCTATAGCGACCTCAAAATCAGTATCTGGAGGAGATTCGGTAAGTGCGTCGAAAGTTTCGTCTGGTGCAGGAGCAAAGTCAGGAGGAGCTGATGGCTCGGAAGCTGATGGCTCAACGAAAGGAGGATTATCCTCAGCTTGCTCTTCTTTGAGGTAACTAATCCCTAGCTTCTCTCGCAGACAAGACTCGCACCGCTTAGCGGCTGCTACAAGCCCATCGTCGATGAAATCTTCAAGGCTCTTCGCGCGAGTGGGATTTCTTACAGCCCACTTGTTGAAGATATCTATCATTCTCAGTGCATCGCGCACGCCCATCCAGTACTCGTCGCTTCTCTTATTATCTGAGCTCACCGTGGACACCAATCTGGATTGGTATCAAAACTGAAAAAAAGGTTTGTACTACTTCCCCTTTCGAGTCTTGTGCTCCAAAATCTCCACAACGACTTCTTCGAAGAGATGATGAATCTCATTCCGCTTGAATTTGTCGATTGATGAGCCAGTAGTGACAACGCGTGTGGGTATATCTGTACCCAGGTTCTCTAGTACTTCATCACGATATAGTCGTTCCAGCTCTTGATCAGATTCTCTGAGCACAATGATGACACCACTTGCACCTTTGTAGGTCAGGGTTAGAAGAACATCCAGAGCGGAGTGCCTTGGCGACATGAAGACTGCGTGAACTTCAGATGTGTCAACATCCACCTCAGTCGATCCGATTCGAATCCCATCGACCGACACGACGGGATCATCGAACAATGAAAGAACATCCATCAGAAGCTTGTCGTCTGGGCCGACGACTGTTATCTTGAACAGATACTTCTTGGTTTTGTTGCTGGCTTTCTTTTGGGCGGGTGACATGGTTTCTGATACCCCCGACTGGTAGTTTCTCTCTGAACACTATTCCTGCATTACCCGACGCGATAAAGGGATTCCGATGTCAGATATACCTTGTGCCCATTAATGTCAACGAATCAGAGCTGTTCGTGCAGGGTAGCTAAAGCCATAGATTATTAAGTCGTCGAAAAGGGTCCTTAATCTTGGGAAACACAATGGCAACAGTCGGTGAAGTGTTCAAAGCATTGGAGTCCGTCATGGATCCTGAGCACCCCATATCGATTACTGACCCACAAATGTCGATAGTGAAGCAAGAATACATTGAGGTCGATAATGACTCAATTCGTGTGCAGTTCAGACCAACTGCCCCGTATTGTCCGATGGGTGGACTCATTGGCATCCTGATTCGACATCGTCTTGAATCAGTCTATCCGGACACCAGAATCAGGGTGCTCGTCTTGCCAGGATCTCACTCTTTGGAAACGCAAGTCAATGAGATGATAGGCAACAATCAGAAGTACAATCAGATTGTCGAACAAATGAAAGACCGAGGAATGTTGGAGTAGTAGTCAAAGGACTGGATTGACTATGCGCTGGAACCAAAGTCTACTTCCCTTGGGATTCCTTCTCATTGCACTTGGAAGCATTCTGTTATTGTCTTCCAGCGATTTATCTAGTGGAGGTGTGTTCTTCATCTTTCCCTTCTTCTTAGTTGGAGATTCCAGTCTTCTTAGCTTTGGCCTTCTGATTACTCTAGTGTTTGCCTTCTTCATCGTGGCAACGAGTGCGACTGCGATGTTCGTTTCCAAGGCGCAGTCTAAGTATGCTGCAGGTGCACCGGATAGCTTTATCCCCGTGGGCTCGAGATGTTCGTTTTGTTCTAGACGAATTCCAATAGATTCGTCATTCTGCCCATTCTGTGGAAGCAACATCCCTCAGAATGATGAATCGAATGTGAGATTCTGATTCGCTTTGAAGGGCTATGTAGATGGAAGACAGAGTAATGCGGCAACCTGAGATCGAGGATCTCCGTCAAATCATCGATATTGAAAACAACTGTTTTCCTGTTCCGTGGAGCGAAGAGATATTCCTCAGAATAGTCCTCTGTAGGGGCAAGTACAGAGTAAGCGAAGATATTTTCGTTCATATGAAGGTGATGGCCCGTCAAGGATTAGTCATCGGGTATATTATCTGGGAGGAATCGTTCTCCGATGAGTCTGGGCACATACTCAATCTGGCAGTCCGTGAGGACGAACGTAGCAAAGGAAATGGCAGACTTCTGCTAGATCGTGCTCTCAAAGGCATGAGCGAGGCGGGGATGAAGACATGTGAACTCGAAGTGCGCGAAAGTAACCATAGCGCAAGAGACCTCTATAGCAGGGCAGGGATGATGGCTGTCGATAGAGCAGAACGATACTACGACGATGAAGACGCCATCATCTATGCCATCGAGTTCTAGCTCACTCTGCCCCTCACCAGTCGAGGACCAAGTATGTCATGGTAGAGTCGGACATAGGTTTCATCCTCTGAAATCAGAGCAACAAGATCGTCGGTCGCGGTTGCGCCTCCGATCAGTAGCTCTCTGTCATCAATTATTGAGAGGAACATCGGCGTTCGGGTCTGCCAGATTCTCCAACCTTCCAAGGAAGATAGATTCGGATCTGGTTCTTCGCTCTCTGGAACTACAAGCACACGACGTTTAGCCTGTTTAACCTTAGCCAGCTTCTTGTAGTCCAGACAGGATGGATCGATGATGGAGATGACGACTGATTCTTCCGCTCTGTCTGCCATATCTGTTACATGTGCGCAGGCTTCTTCCTTGCCCGATACATACCAGGTCCTCTTTGATGGGTGCTTAATGATCTCATCTCCGATGTCATTGATGGCATTGAGAACCTTGATTGTTTCCTCTGTCTTTCCTGTGACATGCATGATTGCTTCATTGATTTGCTCCTTCAATGCAGTGATCTGGTCTTTCTGATCCGTCGACCATCTTCTGAGTGTTTTTTCACTAGACTCTCCGAGAAGAGATAGCGCCTTAATGCGATTCTCTTTCAGAGTGGAGGTTTCCTCATTGAGGGTATTGGTTGTCGTTGTTACTATGTCAGTGATTTCTTTGTTCTTTTCGGAGAACGTCAGTCGTGCTGCATCCAGCAAGCGTGATGAGTCACTACTTAGCTGAGTCTTGAGATCCAAACCGATTGCCTCAAACTTGCGAGACGCGTGTTGGTTTGACAAGTCGGTGCTTTTTTGCACAAGTTCAAACACTTCATCACGGTGTTTCGTCAAACTGTTCGAAGTATTGTCAACAAGGTTTTTGAGACCCTCAGATGCTGACTCAGCGCTGCGGATGCATTCGGTGAAATAGCCAGTAAGATCACCCGAAACGGATGAGTAGTCTTGGGTAGTTCTCTTTGCTGTTTCGGCCTCCATTCCATTGATATCGTCGCTCAGCTGGGTTGGTATAGATGTAAAGGAATCATTGCTCTTTGCAAGAGCATCCGAACAACTATCTCCAAACTCGTTTATTCGTGCCTTCACAATTGACTCAGTGTTCTCTATCAATGCAGAAACAATCTCCTGGATGCTGTCGATATCAGCTTCGCCACGCTCCTGAATTGCTGATGCCGCCTCAGCTCCAGCTTTCTGTAGACCTTTCTGCATTAGAGTGAGTTCGTTCGTCAATTTGCTGCCAAAGGCTTCCAGCGAGGTGGCAACATTAGACACAGACGAATCAACCCATACTGCTGCTGCGTCAAATGCATTAGCAACCTCAGACCTACGCGTTTCTACAGCTGCGAACACCTCATCTTTTGCACTGCTTCTATCTTTCACACTGCTTGTCTGACGCTCTGAGAGTAGTGTCTGGAACGCTTCGATAGAGGCTGAGGAATCCTTCCCTCTCTTTGTGGCAAGCCTATTCATCTTCTTGCTCGCCTCAGCGAGGTGCCGTTGCCTGATATCCTTCTGTTCAGCTATGAATCCATCAGCAACGAGCTTTGCTGCTGTTGAACTCTTTGCCAGTGATGCTGCGGTCACATCCTTCACGCCATCCAGGCGTTCAGCCACACTGTCACGTGCGCCAGCCACAGTGACTTTGAACTCCTCAGAGACCTGATTCATATTCTCGATGAACTGGGCAACAGTTCCAGACTCAATGTCACGTAGACTCTCCTCAGTGCTCCTGATGGACGACTCAAGGTCTGCAAGTGTCTTCGCCATGCTTTCAGAGATCTCAAAGCGTTTTTCAACTGCTAGCTCATTGAGGGCTTTCTTCACAGCAGCAACAGATGATGCAACATCATCAATCTTGAGTGCAAGTTCGGTCGAGTATTCCTGCTGTATCTTCGATGAGTCGTCCTTGAGCGTGGTGACCTCATTCTTCATAATAGATCGGAACTCTGAATGGGCTGATGCGATGAGATCACGGGCTTCAATGGTCTGAGATGACAAAAGGCCATTGAATGTTGCTTCAAGGCCTTGAGTTAGCGACAGAAATTGGCCCGTGATGTCTTCTAACCGATTATGAAATTCCTCTTTGATGCCCAGTGCATGCTGATCAACTCTACTGGTCTGTTCGGCTATTGTGTTAGTGATATCTTTCTGAATCCTTTCAGCCTGAGAATTGATTGCAGAAATGGACTCGGACATTCGACTATCCAAACGTTCACGCAGACTTTCATACAGATCTTTTGACTCTCGAACCTGCTTCTCCGTTGCAGTAGTGTAGCTCCCAATCAGCTCTTCAAGTCTAGTTCCTATGCTAGCTTCGAAGTCATTAGTTGTCTTTTTCACTGATGTGAGAAGCGTTTCATTCTTTGTGACTGTGTTCTTTATAACGGAATTGAAAGCGGACTTCAGCCGACTATTCATCGTCTTGGAAATGGAGTTCAGTTCAGAGGTCTCTGAATCTAGGATGGCTGAAATATCCTTGGATGTGTCTTTCATCTTCTTTTCTACTGAGGTGACTGAATCGCTAACCCAGCTATCAAGTTCCGCGTTTAGCTTTTTCGCGGCGATATCACAGTCTTTCTCTTCCTCATCGTTCTGTGCCTGAAGAAGCTCAAGCACCATTGAACGACTATCTGAGATTGTAGTTTCTGTCTCGCCCCCAAGACTAGTAGCAAGGGCAGAGAGTCCATTGTATTCTTCAGCGAGCAATTCATTGACTCTCTCAACATGTGATGTAAGAGAGTTCTTCATCACTTCAAGATAGGATGCATCTGTGGAAGCAACTTGATTGAGCTGGGATGTCACAGACTGGGATGCAACCTCCATGAATCCCGACACTTCATTCTTCCAATCATCAACAATTCCGCCGACGGAGTCTGCAATCTCTACTGCAGCACCGATACGATTCTGTGCAAACTCACCGTGTTCTTTGGAAACACTGCGAGCCTGAGTGACTACTTCCTTAAGAGATTCCTGCCCGGCGAGATATGCTTGCGACAATTCACTGTCGAGAAGGTTGAGCAATTGCGTAATGTCCGCTGAAACATCATTGATCACTGCGATGCCATTGTCAGATGCGGTAGATGCCATTGAGGTCAGTTTTCCAGAAATCTCTCGTGCTAGATTCTGGACATGGTCCGAAGAAGTCGAGAGTGCTGCTGCCACAGCCTCCTTAGCAGATAGAACAAGAGAAGCAGACTTTGTTTCGAACTCCTTAATGGACCCCATGGTTCCCTTTCGCTCAGTCTTGAGCCATTTATCGAATTCGCGAACCTGTACCTTTAGATCCTTGTCCATGGCCAGCTGAGCTTTATCGATCTCAGTCTGTAGCTCGCGCATTTTCGTTCCTAGGCTCTCGTCGAGAATGGCATCAAGACCATGCATCGCCTGCTCAATCTCATCTGAGATTCCAGTCATTGTGCTCGTTGCAGTCGTTACTACATTCTCGACCTGCTTTGTTACGAGCTCTAGGACTTCGTTCTCGTATGATGTGAGAGCCGCTCTCAGTTCGTCCAGAGACTTGGTCTGGGAGCCAATAATATCCTCAGCCACGGACTCGGTATCCTTCATTCTAGAGGAAAATACCTGTTCTGAGTCACTTGTGAAAGCCCTCACTTCATTGAGAGTGTCTCCCAGAGAACCTGAAAGAGCCAAAACAGGCGACAAGGCTCTGTAGACAGGGACTCTTCCATCAATCTGCTTGATCAGACCTTTGTTCGTAAGGCGACCAAGGGTTTTCTGAACCGTAGCGAGCTTCTCCCCGATAAGAAGAGCGACTCCTCCGGCAGTCATGTTGCCTCCCAGGTAGATTGGCACGATTGCTTTTGCTTCAGCATCTGTCAGACCAAGGCTGTCCCTGAGAATAGGCACCGATTTACTTACTATGTCGTCACTCATTTGTGCATCCCACCGCAGTGTGTGTTTGGACTATTGATTTGTTCCTCATGCTGTGCCGCAAATCTTGCATACTTTTGCAAACAACTCATCGAGATGTTCTGCTTCCAGATACTTTGTATCAGAGTCAAGAACAACCTCGATCTGTATCTGGGTTTTGCCTTCAGTTTCTTTATGGTAGATTGCTTCGAAATCTCCGGCAATCTCACTCTTCTGTAGAGCCCTCAGAGTAGTAACGTCAGGGCTGCCAGCTTCAACTGAGAGGACCCACCAATTCGGAGTCACATCCTTCACTGTTGACTTCACCTGATACCTCTCTGAGAACAACTCGCAGTAGAGCTTGAAAACGCCGAATGTATTGATTCGATCCTTGGTAGGATTGATTGTCACTATACCACGAACAAAATCGAAGCGAAACAGCAGATCGTTGCCGGTCACAAGCATTGTATTGCCTTCATTGACCGAAGCAAAATTAGACCATTCTTTCTTGAACTTGGTTGTAAAATGCCTGATAGAACTGATTCCCAGCGTTTGGAGGAGGTCCTTTATAGGGAGCCTGCGATCCAGCATCTTTTTGCCTTTCTTCTCTAGAATAAGTCTGCGGACTTGATCAAGGTTCACGCTGTAGCAGAAAGCTGGCATATCACTGGCTTCGACACCGATTTCTATGAGAGTATTAAGGAAATTACGAGTCATGCAGGCTGGCCGAGTCGCACATCTGAGCCGATCTTCTTGGCATTCCGTGCATTTGACCTGATGCAACTCCATTAGTTCCTTTGCAAGCTGCTGATCTGCAGCTACATCAAGCAATTGAATCCTCTGTTGAAGTTCGTTGTTGTGCTTTGGTAATTCCACAGCTGTCACCGTCCGTTGAAGATGATGAGAGAGTCGGACATTACAAGCTCCGCTCACCTAGGGATTCAGCATCACCCCAGGCATGTCCAATTGCGCAATTGCAGATTTTAGAGATAAAGCTATGCCACAAGAATCCGAGAAATCTGTCAGTCAAGAGGCGGGACAGGTGGTGTTCCTGAGGCATGCACCCTACTTATGAGCTCTTTGCACTCTCTTTCAGTTTGCTTGTCCAAGATTTGATGTCTTTGTTCAGACTAGCTATGTCGTTCTCATTGAGAGTGGCTGTAGGGGGATACGACTTGAGTTCCCTTGCCTTTTTCCCAAATTGGAACAGCACGGGGGTGTGCCCCTGTAGCATCGAGGTCAGTTCATCACGAACCTCCTCGAGAGCCTCTCCCATCCTTGTAGCCTCGGTCTGCGGATTAACTAGATTCAATAGTCGATCCATCAGCGCATCGATTGTTGAAGGAAGACTAGCCTTGGCAACAGGTGCTTTCTTCTCAGGCAAAGGAATAGCTTCTTCGTCGTTCCTGGAGGTTTTCCTCTCTGTTGCCTTTGCTGGCGCAGATGGAGCACCTTCAGCGATTCTTGCAACGGTATCTGCAAGTTCACTTATCTTATCGATGGAGAGATTGTACTTACGTTCAATGTCATCAAGCTGACGAACAATGATGCCAACTATTTCCTGAGTTTCCTGGAAGGCGCGTGACAAGTCTTCGACCTTCTCTTCGATTCCGGATAGACCAGCTACGTATCCCTGAAGGTCGTCAAGTTTCTTCATAATGACTTCAGGTTCGGACATACCTATTAGAATGTCATCAATCTTCTTGATAATCACTTCATATTCTTTTGACTCATGGATACCCTGCATTGTCTTGCTGATTTCATTCGCAGAGCTGGCTAAACCATCGACTTTCTTCGCAATTCCTGGAATCGAACCTAGCGCACCAAGGTCCTTCCGAATGCTCGCGAGTTCTTCTGCTAGCGTGTCCACTTTCTCCAAGATTTCGCCTATTACAGCATTGTCTTCAGAGCCCATATTATCCCCAACTGGATGGTGGTATTTGGGACTTGTCAAAGGGGTGTAATTAGCCTTTCGGGAGTGTAACAACCTGAGTCGAAGGCCTTATGAACAATGCTTCAACGGTCGAGTCCCAACATCAGGCATCCTTGTCACGAACTATCTGAAGTCCTGCCTCAGTAAGAATAGGGAAGAGATGCTCCTTGTTCTCTGCATTCATTCCTTTCCAGTCAACAATCGCTTTCTTCACATAGCCTGTCGTTCGTGTGACCATCTGCTTGACGAGATCTAGTGTCAACTCGTTCAGAGAGTATTTCGGAGCCATGTGACCAATCTTGTAGCCCTTCTCGAGAACGAGCCTGTTGAATTTGCTGGCGTAATGTGTTCCACCAAAACCTATGACAGCCTCACCAAGCAGAGGCTCCTTTGTGCAGTCCATTATGGCTGCCGCGACTGCTCGTGCTCCTTCATCGTGGGTCCAATATTCCTCAGTGCTACCCAGCTCTACAAACACAATAGGAGTATTCAGAGAAGTAGGACCATGGTGCGTGACCTCAAGTGAAACGTCAAATTCCGTCAAAGTCTGTCGGACTTTCTCAACAGAGAGCCTCTTGAGTGCCGCCGCGACCAACTGCGGTGCTGACACTGATACCTGAAAGGGATGGCCACCGAATAGAGCCTCACTGCCAAGATTGCCAGTGCTATGTACAAGCAGGGCGGGCTTGGCAGACTCAGCTCGATGGCGTGAACAGAAGATGAATGCTTCCGCAGAGAAGTGCGATTCAAGATGGTCGCAGAATATCATATCGCGGCCGGTCGTGATTAGTATTGTAGAGTCGCTGTGAGAGAGGATGGGACTACCCTCGAAGTGCTCGCCATTCGGTGAAAAGCCATATTCGTTCACTAGAACTCTCTTGATTGTCTGGCTAGCAATGTCTTTCTCTGATGTGACTAATACGCGCAAGATGCTCAGCCTTCACTCATTCAATGATGCACATCTTAAGAAGCGGTTCAAGTGAAACTTCGAGTTCTATCGCGACTTTCTCACCAAACGCCTCGAGCACTTCAGTTTCAATGCGTGCCTTGAATTCCTTCACCTTTGTAATCTGACGTTCAAGATCATCTCGGATTCTGAGCAGGTCGTTCCTGTGGTACTCCAGGTTCTTCTGAGTTTCGCTGAGCGCTGCTTGGAGCTGCTCACTCCTCTTGTAGACATCAGATCCCGCGTAAGTATGCCTTTTCGCTTCGATGTCTTTTGCCTGGGTCTGGAGCTCCTGAAGGCCTCCCTTTCGAATGGCCTCGATCTCCTCTACAGCACGTCTTCCAAGTCGGTCTTTCAGGTCCAACTTATCAGCCATAATAGCTTCTTCGACACCCTTGAGGCCTTCTAGCAGACCCGGACAGCCCTCAGCCTCCTTAACGATTGCGGCATATGGATCATCAAAATACTCAGTCAGGGCGATTTGGCCTGATGGACCCACTCGAACGCCTGTATCGACCTGCAAGAATCTCTTCACCTGTTTCTTCAACGGATTGAGTTTCATTCGAAGCAAACTCGAAATACGTTGTGCCTGTTCGTCTAGGCTGAGCAATTCGGCAACATTCGATGTTTCCGAAAACTGGTCATATGCACGCTTAGCATTCTGAGAATCACTTTCAGCGGTCTGAATCTTCAATCGCACGGTGCGAATCTGCTCCTCGAATATTTCCTTACTGAAGGTGAGGTCGTGCAGTGTGGTAATTCGACCGCCAATACGCTCAATGTCTTTCAGCCATGCATAGTCATAGAGAAGCTTGCCAATCCGCTTCATTTCTTTTGCAAGTTCCTTCATTGACTCATCGAGCGCCTTAATGGTGACCTTGTGGCGTTTGTCCATCCTTCTAATCCAGCGAGCTCCAGCACCCCAGAGTTCTTGGATGAACCGCTGGATCTCTCCTTGCATGTTTTCAGTACTTTCGTAGGTGATTTCTTTCTCAACGTAGAAGTCAGCAACTATCTCCTTGAGCTTCATCCCAAACCTGGCCGCAATGCCTGTGGATTCGGGATCATCTTCGCCTTCGACCTCGAATGCCTTCACAAGTTCTTGGACATCCTTGAGTGCTTGTTCAACGACTCTATAGCTTCTCTCAGCCTGTTTGATGAATTCAGCGGACTTTCTTATTAGCTGTTTCTTATACCATGGCTGGAGCTGCTCGACTGTAAGACTGGTCATTGGCGAAACCTGCCCGAATAGCTCACTCGTTCCTGTAACGTGTTTATCAACTTTATGAAAGGAAAGGAGTTGTAGGAAGTGGTTGATGCCCTTAATCCACACCGAGGCCCATATGAATCTATATGAGTCAAAGCAACAGCCATAGATTTCGAGAGATTCGTCCTCTACAGATTATTCGATACAAAAAAAGAGGGGCTTTGAATGCCCCTTCTCACTGTTGATTTCGCTCAAAGTAGTCAGCGAGCATTTGGGCTTCAGACGTCAGGCAAGCGTTTTCCCCTTTGCTGCACAAGTCGCCGTTCTTCAACAGGCCCATCTGCTTGAGAGCATGCAGATTCCACTTTGCGGTGCTGTACGGGACATCAGATCTTCGAGAGACTTGGTCTGCTAGCGCTGTGACAGTAAGGTCACTATGCTTGAGCAACCTGTGAGCTGCTATCAGAACCAGCTTTTGTGTAGCACTCAATCTAGCATCAGCTAATTGCAGGAGAGTTGCCAAAAGACTGCTATAACTAGTAGGAGAAACCTCACGGTCACTCGAGAACACGGTCACCTGCCTTAATTTGGCGGTCACCTTTTGCGTTTGAGACCCGATAATGATGGGCTTTGTAGGTTGTTTCGGTACCCATTGCGATTTTCACCTCATGTTATTGTGGGTCAGATAAAATGGCGCTTCTCTTGTCTTAAGTCTTGCTACACCTGCGCCCAGAGGGCTATGATTCCATATCAGGCATCTCCAAGCCCAAGCCACGCAGTTTTGTGAATCCCTCGCTGAAGAGACTCATATGGTGACGAATATTCTCCTCGGTCTCTGCAAGATCGGATAAATATGGGGCTATCTCGTCGAATCCACTGGATTCGTGCTCTTCCATCATTGCGTGAAACGTATCACTCATGCCTAGCATGGAGTCTACTATGACTTGTGCAAGATCTATCATTGACTGTACTACATCACGAGCATCAGTGTCGGGCATAAATGGCATGAAGTCCTCGAATGCGACCACGGCATTCCTGCATCTCTCCACGCGACCAGGAATCAGCTCTTCATACATGGAACGCATCCAGCCGACTCTCTCGCCATGAATAAGGTCTCGAAAACTCTCTAGTGAGAAATATCCGGTGTATGGGCCAAATTCTGATGATTCGTAGTATATCCAGTCATCAAAAGCCTTCAGAACCCTTTGCCAACCTTCTTCAGCCTCTGACATGAACCCACCTACACTTTTGTCACCAACTCAAGTTATAAACTAACTCGATGGAAGGGTGGTCAGTATGAAGAACGATTTCACCAGTGCAGCCATAGAGATTCTCAGACAGACAAAGGAGGGCAACATAATCTCCCATGAGGAGTATATAGGCCGAAATGTGCTGGAGCACTTCGGATTGCCTAGAGATTCAGAACGAAGAATCATTGTTGATAGAGAGAAGAGAGTCGACATTGCCATGGCCGTAGTTGGCAAGGGTGTAGACATAGCAGAAGTCATCGGTCTGTTGACATGGAAGGATTTCGAGGGCCTAATCGCTACTATCATGAGCGAGAATGGCTTCCGTTGCACGGAGAGCTTCCGTAGGAGAGGAAACTCTTCTATCAGAGGCATGGAGATAGATGTAATCGGCATGCACGACCGTTCCGTCTTTTCAGTCGATGCAAAGATGTGGGGCATCAGAGGAGGAAAGTCATCAGCCTTGTGCGAAGCTGCCGTGAAACAGAAGGAGAGGACGGTGCGACTTCTGGCTCAACGCGAAAAGCTATCTGAAAAGCTTCGTCCCGTCGTACCTGGAGATTACGAGTTCTTTCCCATTCTCGTAACCTGGATGGTAGAAGATGTGGAGCTCTATGAGGGCGTGCCTGTGGTTCCTGTGTTTAAGTTCAACACATTCATTCTTGATTTTGATACTTATCGTGATCTTGTCGTGTCGTACACAGGTCGTTTATAGGAGTTCAGATGTCTGTCATTGACAAGACATTGGACACTGTATCGATCAAGAGGATTTCAATGAAGTGGGCGGGGTGAGACTCCGCAAAACTATGCACTGCAGGATAACTAAGAAGATTCTCCTTGATCGCCAATGAGAGCGACTTCACACGTTCTTCTGCGTTCTTGGGCTGATGGTGTTCAAAGGGTAAGGCAGCATGCTGCAATTCTGTGATGACTGAACGCAGAAAAGGATTCTTCACAGATTCCGGATTGAGGCTAGCCCGTCCTGCACCGCAGGAAGGTCCTTCTCCCTCGAAATTGCCATGGGCTAAGATGAGGATCTGTCGAGAGGCAGCATCTAGAGGTAACCATTCCGCGAAGAAACCAGCAAGCTGGAGTGTTTCGTCATCTGTTCCAGAGTATTTCGGAATATACCCACCAAGTGTCTGAATTGCCATGGGAACACCCTGTGGAGTGACTGGAGGCCGAACTCTTGAGTCTGAACACAGTAAGACAAGGGTACTTGAGTCCAGACTGCCCGGTCGCTGCAATCGAGAGAGTAACCGATTCTCGAGCTCATAGTTCCTCCCTTTCCCGTGAACCATAATACGGGCTCTACCCTGTTCATAGTCAACACGAAACACAATGATGGGAATCCCCTTTATATCAGGATGAAGCGCGAGGTTATCCAGTGATTCCTTAATCATACTCTCAGCCTCATCCTGCTCAAAGGTCAGAATGACACCTCTCTTATCAGGGAATTCTTGATTGTAGGCCAGTGGACCGCCCCACAGAATTCTGGACCGCCCTGGCGGGAGAAGCGGCACTCCTGGAACGCGTGTTCCACGGAATGCGTCGCCCATGGCCATGCCGAAGAGCTCAAGGTCCTGAGAGCATCTGCTAATCGGAGAAATCATCAGAAACCGAGGAAACTGTCCCTGACGAGCAGTCTCCATGCGGGAGATTAGATCGGGGTCCTTTCTATGTTCTCTCGAGAGCTCTTCAGAAATCTCGATTATTCTGTTGATCATCCTTCTCGACACGCCTCTGCAGGTCTGCTCAATTCTACGATATTGAATCTCATATAATCCGAACAGGTCTAACGCTCTTAGCCTTTACCTACCTATCACGCCTTCTGGATATCTCTTTAACCGAAACGCACCGACATAATACCACAGAGAAGAGGTGTATTCTATGCTTGGTCGTCTCTTCGGAGTAGTCTATCATGAAAACATAAACAACTGGGCAACAGCAGGTCTGATCGAAGCCATGAAGGCAAAGGGGCATGAGCCAAAACCATTTCGATTGCCTGATGTCTCGGCTGAGATTCCAAACAGGTTCACCTATCTTGACGAAGAGGACATCTCTAACATGGACGGCGTTCTGGTTCGCACTATCGGATTCGGAACAGGTGAGCAGGTCACATATAGAATCAGCCTTCTTGAGCACTTTGAAGATGCTGGTATCTATGTGATGAATCCAGCGTACTCATTCAGGCGGGCGAAAGATAAGTATGCCACCCTGACTGCACTGAGTAAAGCCGGAATCAAAGTACCAAGGACATTCATCGGTGAAAACCTCGAAGCAGCCGTCAAATTCGTTGATGAAGTGGGGGACGTAGTAATCAAGCCGATGATCGGAGCCCGAGGGATGGGCTCGATTCATGCAGAGAATAAGGAATTGACATACCGAGCAATGAAGTTCATCCATCAGCTCGGCCAAGTACTCTATGTCCAAGAAACAATAGATAAGCCCAACAGGGACATCAGAGCTTTTGTCATCGGGGGGAAGGTGATTGGGTCGATGTATCGATATGTTCCACATGATATTCCCGGAGAATGGCGTACAAACGTTCACGGTGGAGGAGAGGCTGTGGTCATGCAGCTTGAACCGGAGTACAAGGAGTGCGCGATAAAGACCGCAGAAATCCTGAATCTCGATTACACAGGAGTGGACATCATCGAAACGCCAGATGGGCCATGCGTGATAGAGGCAAATGCTGCGCCATCATGGAGTGCACTCGCCACTGTAACTGGACTAGATGTCGCAGGGCTAATCGTTGACAGACTTGTCGAGCAGACCAACCGCTGAGCACTAGATTTCTGATTGTGTCAATGAATGAGTACTAGAGTGCTGCAAGTATGGTTTCTACTTCATCCTGTGGAAGGATTCTGAATAACTTGTCAGTCGTGCTGATTTTTCCAATTTCGATTGTCTTGGATTTTTCTGCCGCGTTCAGTGCGGAGAGATCCTCTGACCGCAACAGACCCTTTAGAGCAAGGTTCAATGCAGCATCCAGTTTCATATTATCCTTGTAGTTCTCAGCGAAGAAGTCACGGACTACATCAGACTCCTTTCCAATCGCTGCAGCTTTCCAACCCCAAAATGAACCGGATGGGTCAGTAGTGTATAATTGGGGGCCATTATCATCAACACCTGCAACTAGGAGAGAGACTCCAAATGGGCGAGCTCCTCCATACTGAGTGTGAATCTGTTTTGTATCGCAGATATTCACTACAAGAGATTGGATAGAGATTGGTTCATCATAGCTCAGTCTGTTTATTTGAGACTGAATCCTCGCTTGGTCAATGAGCTTCCTTGCGTCTGCATGAAGACCAGCAATTGCACATCCCACGTGGTCATCGATCAGTAGGAGCTTCTTGAGGGTATCAAGGTCTGCTAATGCGTGGGGAGATCTCTTCTCTCCTGCCAGTACAACACCGTCCACTGCCTTGACTCCTACCGCAAGCGGTCCATGGCGGACTGCTTCGGTCGCGTACTCTACTTGATACAGTCTTCCTTCGGGACTGAAGACAGTAATTGCTCGGTCGTAGCCCATACTCTGTGTTGGAAACATGATAAGTCAACACTCCAGCGGATTAGCACCTAGGTTCTGGCGTGGTCAAAACAAGATGACCTCAGGGGCGTTTAAAAGGTTGTCTGTGTGTCATTCAGATGAGCTAGCGCCATTCTATCTTTAGACTGATTGTGGGGGGAAGTCTCTCCCTGATTTGTTCTATTTCGTCGCTCGAAGGCTCCTCGAAGTCTTCAGTTTCTAATTCTCGAGTTCCTGATGAACGGATGTAGTTCTGTACTAGGTAGCCTCCCTCAAAGCCCAAATCAGCAAGGAATTCTGCAATCCTTTGTATCTCTTCGGGGTGCATCCAGCGACCAACATATGTCGTTCTTGGCCAAAAGGCAACACTCGAATCAAGAAGTAGCTTCATACTTTTCAGTACGTGTGGCCATGGATCGCTCCTTGCACGTGTGACCTCGGCATATCTTTCTGGAACTGTCTTCAAATCGAACCATACAGAGTCGAGATAGGGCAGACACCTCTTCAATACACTAGGCACGGTACCCTGAGTGTTCAGATTGATATGGCTCGTTCCAGTATCCCTCAATGCCTTCAGGAGGTCTGGCAGGTCTCTGTGGATGGTTGGCTCTCCGCCAGTGATGCAATAACCATCGCTCATGTTCCCCTGCACTCGCTCCACAATCTCGGGAATCTTCATCGGAGTCCCTGACTTGAGCGGTATTATCTCCGCATTCTGACAGAAAGGGCAGTCCATGTTGCACCCAGCAGTGAAAATCACGGTCACAGGAATCTTGGGAACATCGACAAGGCTGATATCAATGACAGAAGCTATTCGCATGGTTCGATCGAACTCACATCACTATCTGCACGCCCCATTAAAACTTCAACCATATTGACATAGAACCTGAGAAGAGTATTACTAGATGCTGTAATGAGATTATTAGAACTTTTATTAGAAGAATTGATTCTTAATATAGTGGGACCTGTGCGCAATGGAGAACAGATGTATTTCTAGAACAGAATTACTGAGAAACACGCTTTTTCATATCCAAGTCAAGCAGTGTCAGTACATTGATAACTTTCCCGAAGCAGTCACAACAATCCTCGAGAGTGCAGTCGGTAGGAGAGGCATCAATGACTATGAATCAGTCAAGCGAAAACTGTATCGAATAAGGACAAACTTCTTCAGGATTAACGCGGGAAAGACAAAGAAGAAGGACTTCTTTGAAGGACTATACCGGAGAGTTCAGAATAACATCTGATAATGGATCCGTCACTTGCCTTTCCTTGACCTTCTTAAGGTAACGACAAACTTGGACCCCTCACTAGAATTGCCCTTCACTCGGTCTTCGACCTCGATTGAGCCGCCATATTTGCGGATCATTTGACGGACAAGTCTTAGACCTACACCACTGCCGTATTTTCGTTCAGCAAAGAGATCTCTCTTTCTCGCATCGCTTATTCCAGGACCATTATCAGCTATTGAGAGTTCAACAGACTCGCTCTTTGCTTCTATGGAGACCCAGACTTCTCTATGCTCAGCGGGATTGTGGTATGCGGCGTTCTCAAGTAGATTCCAGAGAAGCTCTCCTAATAGGATGTCAGCTTCAACCATGACCGCCCTCTTTGGTTCTTCAAAATGCACTCTAGCAGCATAGACCTTCTCGAGCACACCGATTTTCTCAGAAAGAGCCTGCGTCAGCTCAACGCTCGAAATCGGGACTTCCCGGATTTGAGCAGCTCTCTTGACCTTGGTTATGAGCCGATTACAGCGCTCGACTGCATCTAAGATGTTCTTTGCTGCATCATCAACATACGACTGTGGTACCTCTTCCTCGAGGAGGCCGCTACTTGTCATTATGACTTGAAGTTGATTTGCTACATCATGAGATAGGAGATCAAGGTAGAACTGAATGGTCTCTTCTGCATCTTTCTGCGCTTTGATCTCTGTGACTATCGCGAAAGTTCCGAGGAAATCACCATTCCGGCCAAAGAGTGGTTTGGCGGAAACGATGGTTGGAACCAAGGCTCCTGTGGTGGTCTTCCAAGTCATCTCGTATCGTTCAGATACGCCCTTCTTGCGCGCCTCGATTTGCTTTTTGATGCGGTCCATGCTCATGTCAGGGACCAGCGAATTCCAGGGCTTTCCGATGATGGCAGCTGGAGAGCTATGAATCATATTGTAGAAGGCATCGTTTGCATAAGTGAGAATTCCTTCACTATTATCGATGACGAGGCCTTCGTTCATGGTTTCGACAAGAGTCTGATATCGCGTCTGCGACTGCTCAAGTTCCTCTTGTCGTCGCTGAATCTGAGTGATGTCCAAGAAATGGGCGATTGTTCTTAGATTTCCATCCGGACCTTTGGACACATCAGCATTCCCCTCCACTACTAGGTCCACACCATCGCGGCGGATGATATGAAATAGGTAGGTAGAAGGTACTTTCTTGCCTTTCCTCCGAAGCTGGTAGCGCTCCGCCATCATTTGGACTGTGTCTTTCTGTAAGAAATCTCTGAAATCATGGCCGACCAAATCTCTACGGGAACCACCAAAAATCTCACAGCCCTTTTCATTGATATACTCAATAATGAAGTCGCTGCCTACCACAACAACGCCACTCGGAGACATTCCAAGAATAGTATTGAGGGTACTACTAGTAAGAACATAGCCTTGATCAATGGATATTGTTTGATGATCCACAGATCTCTTGCTAGTGTGCTTTCCTGCTTTGCCTGACATGATGAATCAGACCCCACATATGACGCTTCCGTGTCCTCGAGTTCGTCTAATCATGACCGTATGCTTGTTAAGCTATCTGGGATAATTCACTTCCTATTCACTTGGCGAGTCCCAGCTAAGCACCAAACTTCACATCTTTGGTTGGACCAGATTAGACTCTTCTTGATGAACCACCACAGTAAGTCCTCAAAGTATGCCGCAAGTATCGAGCTTCTCCTTGGCATATGAGGTTCAGGCAGAACCTGTGTGCTTAAAGGCACAATTGAATGTCTGTGCATAGCACAGGAGACCAAGTGTGTGTATCACTATTCAGCAGTTCAGAAGACCCTCGAAATAGGGCGTGTCAAGATTGGTGGGCAGCCCGGACTCACTCCAACAGTCCTCATTGGCTCCGTTTTTTACAGCAAGGACAAGCTTGTGCAGGATCCCAAGAAGGGAACAGTACAACGATCTAAGGTAGAAGAAGCCATCGAACAGCTGTCAAAGATATCTGATGCTACCGGTCTCCCCAGTATGCTAGATGTCGTCGGTGCCACGCCAGATGCCATGAAACAGTACATTTCACTCCTCTCCGATATCACAGAGATGCCTCTGCTTATCGATGGCTCGGGTTCAAATGAAGTGAATCTGGCGGGATTAAAGAGAGCATCCGAGCTTGGAATAATGGAACGAGTTGTCCTCAATTCCATAGTTCCGGAAACTGATCCTAGCATCCTCGAAGAAATGCATGGACTGGGGCTGAAGAACGCAGTTGTTCTGGCCTTTGACAGCGAGTCCATGGCTTCTTCGAAGAAGAGGCTTAGGATTGCCGAAGAATTGCTGAACAGGTCTCTGACAATCGGAATTCAGAACATAATGATTGACACAGGGGTTGTAGACATGCTGACGCTTGGTATCGCATGCAAGGCTTTGCGAGATACAAAAGATAAGTTGGGATTTCCGGTAGGGTGTGGAGCTCACAATGCAGTGAATACATGGGTCGGACTTGTGCCGAAGTTTGGTAGGGAAGCCAGGGATGTAGCTCTTGCTGGTTCCAGTCTCATGCCTGTCGTGCTTGGAGCTGACTTTGTCCTCTACGGTCCAATCAGGCACGCGCCAATTGTATTCCCGTCCATTGCGATGATTGACACTGCACTATCAGGCGTCTTTCTAGAAGAAGGCATTAGACCGGACAGGCAGCATCCAAGGTTCAGAATCGGATAGGTGATCAGATGCCTAAACGCCTCGTGGTATTCGAACCGTCGGGCCTACGAGTGGCAGCAGATGCATCATTCACAATTCTGGATGCAGCAAGAGAAGTCGGACTTCACATCACAAATGAGTGTGGAGGAAGAGGAACATGCGGCAAGTGTCACGTCTTTGTTGAGCCAGCAGGAAGACCAACTCGACAGGACATTGAGAAGATTCCTGTGACTGAATTAGGCAAGGGAGCCAGACTGGCGTGCAGGCATAAGACATCAAGGGCGATCAGAGTCATTCTTCCACAGCGTGCAGAAGAGGCAAAGATTCTCACAGAAGGAGTTGCAGGACACTGGGAACTCGATTCGAGTCTGAATGGGCAGTTTGGGATAGCCATCGACCTCGGAACGACAACTATTGCTGCGTTTCTTCTTGATCTCTCAGACGGAGTACAGCTGGCTCGAGCCGCATCGCTGAACCCCCAAAACGTCTTTGGGGACGATATAATGTCTCGAATCACTCATGTAATGCGTGAAGAAAACGGGGCCAAGGTACTTCAGCGCAGAGTCGTGAATGAGCTCAATCAACTTGCCACTCAACTTATTCAGGCGGCTGGGGTCGATGCAGCCGAAGTGACAAGAGTCGCTGTCGTCGGCAATACAGCCATGGGCCATCTGCTACTGGGGACTGACGTGACATCTCTCGGACTCTCACCATACGCACCCAAGATATACAATGCAGTAACACAGAGAGCACGCAGCATTGACTTGCACATTGGAGAGAGTACCGAGCTCTATGTGGCACCGAATATTGCAGGATTTGTTGGAGGAGACACAGTAGCGTTTATCCTTTCACAGCAGCTCGATTCTACTGACGATGTTACGATCGGAATAGACATCGGAACCAACGGAGAGATCGTACTCTCAAATCATGGAGAACTAGTTTGCTGCTCAGCGGCAGCAGGATCCGCATTCGAAGGAGCCAGCATCCACCACGGCATGCGAGGTCAGACAGGCGCAATAGAGCATGTTATCATTCACGATGCAAATTCACAAGCCGAAGTCACTGTGATTGGCGACGTCGCTCCTCAAGGTCTCTGTGGCTCGGCAATTGTGGACGTTGTTGCTGAGATGAAACAAGCAGGGCTCATCAATACTACGGGGAGAATACTCGAGGGAAGTCCAATGGTCGAGAGTAACGAGAAGCTAGGACTGTTCTATCGTGTCTGGAAGTCCGATGAACCGAAGCAGAGGAAGCGTATCATATTCACTCAGAAGGATGTTCGGCAGGTACAGCTTGCAAAGGCAGCTATCCAAGCAGGAACTAGACTCCTGCTAGAAGAAGTCGGTCTAGGAGTCCCAGATATAGATAGAGTGCTGCTTGCAGGAGCGTTTGGAAACTACATCAGCCCAAAGAGTGCTCTGACCATTGGCCTTCTGCCACGAGTTGACATATCGCAGATTATCCCAGTAGGAAACGCTGCTGGAGAGGGCGCAAAAGGACTACTGCTCTCATTGGAAAGCAGGGCTAAAGCGGAGAGAATAGCCAGGGATACGAGGCACGTTGACCTTGCGGCCCACGAAGATTTCCAGAGTGTGTTTCTTGATTCAATCGCGCTGGTATGAGGAAAGATATATGATACATCGTTCCTACTCTTAGGCGTTCAAAACTACATCTGGAGGCATCAAATCAAGTGACCGAACTTGCTACAGCTATGGCAGACATCGATGACCAACGGGTACTTCGTCTCGTTGAAACATACCTCTCAAATGGCACAGACCCGCACACAATTCTTGGTCAACTCAAAGAAGGGATGGACATTGTTGGTGAAAGATTCTCAAGGAATGAGTACTTTCTCGTAGAGCTCGTCATGTCAGCTGATGTATTCAAACGAGCAATGGAGAAACTCGAGCCGGCCCTGCTGTCAGCTCAGAAATCGAGCTATAGTGGGAAGATCGTCATCGGTACTGTACAAGGAGATATACACTATATCGGAAAGAACCTCGTTGTCGCCTTTTTGAAGTCCAATGGTTTTGAAGTTCATGACCTTGGCGAAGACGTCGCCCCCGAGAAGTTCGTTGAGAAACTAAGAGAAACAAATGCTAAGGTTCTCGCCCTGAGCGGTCTGATTACGACGACACATGATATCATGAAGAAGACCATAGCTGCGCTCAAACAGGCAGGCATGAGGAAAAAAGTGAAGGTCATGATTGGCGGGGGAGATATCGACCAGAGCATTGTGGACTACACCGGCGCAGATGCGTTTGGGAAAGATGCCATGAGTGCAGTAGATTTGGCACGTAGATTGATAGCAGAAACAGACTGAAACTATATACCAAGAATCGGGAAGACCAATTCCTCCAATCTGGCAACATTGGCCTTTACCTCATCCCATGTTTCCTTGTTATCTTTGAATGGAGCCTTCTGTGGAGGGGGGTCATAGGGAGCTCCGGAGAGTTCTGATATCACAGTTCCGATGCCCCACAGTAGAGAATCTGGGTGATACCCGCCCCCAGTCATAGCGCCCATCTTTCCATTGCAGTAATCATGAGCAGCCCTATGAATCCCCGACGTTATGTAGCGAGTCATATCAGTGGTCAGTTTGAGGTGAGCAAGTCGGTCCAAATAGTGCGCATCGAAGCCAGGTATGAACAGGATGAACTGAGGTCTGTAGTAGTGAATTAGTTTGGGCACTAGTCTATCGAAGGCATATCTGTAGACCTCGTCGCCAGAGTCCATTGGAAAAGGCATGTTAATGTTGAATCCCTGACCTGCTCCCGCCCCAATGTCTTCAATGAAACCATCATGAGGATACATCCACTCAGGGTCCTCATGAAAAGAGATCTGCATCACACCGGGGTCATCATAGAAATACTCCTGAGTTCCGTTACCATGGTGTACATCGAAATCAGCTATGAGGACTCTCTCGACACCTCTCTGTTTCAGTTCATAGACGCAGGCTGCGACGTCGTTGAAGATGCAGAAACCACCCCCATGTTCATACATGGCATGATGGAACCCGCCCGTGGGTGAAACAAAGTGGTCTATTTCACCTGATAGAACTGCTTTGACTCCCGTGACCGATGCACCAGAGACAATTCGTGCATTGGTGTAAATCCCCTTGAATCCCGGCGTATCGATGTCAATCTCGCCGACACCAGACTCGGAGATTCTCTGAACACTCGCGATGTAACCCTCAGCATGAATGACTCTCAATAGTTCTTCAGACAATGGTTCAGGAGTGATGACTCGGACACTGGGTAGATCGAGGAAGCCTTGCTCTTCCACAAAGTCATGTATCATCTTGAAGCGTCCCACTCGAATAGGATGTTTCTTTCCAAAGTCAAAGGTTTCGAGAAGGGGACTCCAAAGAAAGCCGACACTGCATTTGGCAGCTTTTCTCATCATCATCCTTGGAGGCCTAGCAAACTTATATGGATATGCAACAATGCTGAAGAAGGTGCTATGAGCGGTTTGAAGATTCGCGAGGTTGCGAGTGTACCCACTGTGTCAAATGTATACTCGGTCTATGTCCGACAGAGAAGAGACGCTAGCACGCAGGTCTTCTCGCTAGACTATGGCGATAGGCTTCGTGTCTTCGACGCAACGGGTGCTCTCACGAGCACGCGAAAATGGAGCAGCAAGGTCAGATGTATTGCCGTTGCAGATGTCGAAGGAGAAGGCCAAGATTCACTGGTGGGCGGCGTCGGCAAGAAGGTCCTTGTCGTAGATCATCGAGGCAGCACAGTCTGGAACATCAACCTTGAGAGTGATGTAGTTGCTTGCGATGCCCGGGATGTTGACGGTGATGACGCAGCTGAAGTCGTTGTCGCTTTGGAGAACAACAGAGTCATCCTGTATAACGATGACAAGGATGCGATTTTCACAAGGAATGTGAATCAGCCCATATCAGATGTTTGGCTTGAGGACATCACGACTGATAATGAGCTTGAGGTTGTCATTGCAGAGATGACTGGAAAAGTGAGCATACTGACCTCTGCAGGGTATTTCTTGCGTGAACTTCAGCTAGGCGACAAGATTACAGTCTTCGCAGTTCTGTCGTTCGAAGAGAGAAAGCTTTTCGTTACAGGGGATATGACGCCCATTCTCCGAGTCTGGGACATTGACGGCAATGAGATTGCACAGATTGAGGAGAGCGATGTTCCACGCGCCATGGCAACAGGCGTGCCTGATGAGATCTCAGATATCGCTTACCTTGTGGTGAGCACGAAGGACAACAGACTCAGCTTCTGGGAAGTTGAGCAGTCAGGGAAGGCATCGAGAAGCGAGAGAGTGATTCTTCAACAGATTGGCTCAACCAAGGAGATACTGTATCGTAGGGCAATAAAGTGTGGCAACTGTGGAGCTCCAACGTCGCCAGAGGCATCAGAGTGTGCAGCTTGCGGAGCACCTCTTCAGTTGATTGAAGAATACGTCATTGAGGAATACATCCAGGAGAGCATAGATTCGATCACCTCAAAGCACAACCAGATCAAGTTGAAGGACCTAGACAGGATTCTTCGAAAGACACTGCCCAGACCTGCAGCCTATAACCTGCGCAGGAGCCTGCAGGCTATGATCAAGAGCGAAGCCATAGACGGACATCTGGATGGTAGCACGTTTGTTAGGACAGAGTTCAAGAAGCGTAAGAAGTCGGTCAAGATTGGAGAGAAAGATATCAACAATATCGAAACCACATTGCTGAATCTGCTCAAAGAGACTGACAGTGTGGATGTCGCTCGTATGGAGAGGCAGACGGGTGTAGATCGAACAATCCTCAGAAGGACTCTGATAATCCTTCTAGGTGAGGGCATTGTTAAGGGAACATTTGAAGGAGAGCGATTCATTCCAAGTGAGAAGACGGATATGGAATACTTCGTTGGCAAGCTGATCGAGGAATTGAGGGCTCAAGCGGGGTAGGAAAGAGAGGCAAAGATGTTATTGCGTGTAGGTATAATTCAGCACTGTAGGTGAAAAAGGGAAGATGGACATTTCGAGAAGAATCGTTGTTACGTTCGTGGTTGTCGCGCTGGTGCCGATGCTGGTAATCTCGGCTCTGTCAGTGGGTGAGATATTCACAGTTTCAAATGCCAATGCAGGGGATGCTGCTTCAGCACTGAAGGCCGAGGAATTGGCCAACCTCCAGAGACTCTCAAACGATACTGCTCTCTTCATTGAAGAGAGGTGGAAGAGCTATATTGATGGAGTGTATATGTTGGAGGCTTATTGCGAAGATCTATTCAATGGCAGGATCTCAGCAACTCCACAGTATAGCTATTATTGGAACATTAGTGAAGAACCTCAATGGTCAGATCTTTTGGGTACATTCGAAACAGATGACGAAATTGTCGAAGCCTATGAATCGGAATTCATCTCCTTTGCAGCCGATTGCTACTTCATTCCACGCTCTGAATGGAACAACAATGACCCACACGATTTCTCCCCAAGCACCCAGGTTGCTCTTGACTACTCGTCAAATATGATCAACATCTTCAAAGCGCTTCACGAGATGAATGAGGACTACAAGTGGCTCTACATGGGATATGACCTAGGAGTGTCTGACCAGCATCTCTTCAAGAACTATCCCTTTGATGACTTGAGCTATTTTGTTAACTACGATGGACCTGGCCTAGACTATGATGCCAATGCACAAGAATGGTACACAAATGTGGCCACCATCGCACCTGGCAATGACAGCGTCATTCTCACTGCACCATATGTCGACCCAGTCGGCCTGGTCATATCAATGGGCAGACCCGTGAGATACGATAATGGCACGCTCATCGGTGTTGTGTCCGCAGACGTCACGATGGCAACAGTACTTGACAGAGTATTGAATCTGAATGTGTCGACGAATGGGTATGCCTTCATGCTAGACACTTCTGCAAATGTTGTTGCCCACAAGGACCAATCCCTGGATGAAGAGGTCGCACCCATCGAGATACTCGAGTTTGGAAACGTGACTTCGGAAGCTATAGCGTTCAGGAACCTTTTGACAACGCAAGTAATTGGTGAAGAGTCAGGACTACTTGAGTATCAAAAGAATGCTAACACTTGGCACATGGCTTTTGTACAGATCAAGGGCACTAATTACATACTAGCTGTCGTGGTGCCGGAATCTGATGTCATTGCACCAGCAATAGACATTCTCAATCTTGTGGCAACTCGAACGCTTATCCTTACTGCTGTGCTTGGTGGCATCTTGATTGCCGTGGCAGCTGTTGTATCCGTTGTTTCAACTAGACGAGGAAGAGCTGTGGTCGAGCCAATAACCGAGATGACCCGTCTAGTACAGAAGATGGCTCGACAAGACTTCACAAGAGGTGTAACGACTGCGGGGGCAATGTACGAAGAAGTGGGGACCACGGTCGATGCTCTGCTAAGCTTCCAGGAGGCAATGCGTTTCGGAAATCAAGCATTCATACGTGGAGACCTCAGGAGGGCACTTGCCAACTATGAGAATCTACTAGAGATCAGCAGAAGGTTGAAGATTGAAGCGGGAGAACAGACAATGCTGCTGAACATTGGGAATGTCTTCCGACAGCGTGGTGACACAGCGAATGCCATAGACTACTATGGCCAGTCACTGACCATCTCGAACAAGCTACTCGAAAGAGCCAAGGAAGACGGCACCGATGAGAAGGATGCCATGACCCGAATCGCGTCTATCTATCACAACATGGCGCTCGTGGAGATGGACCGTGGCAATTTTGAGGCCGCGATGAAGCTACTTGAAGATGCCCAAGCTATTGACATGACGCAAAAGAATGCCTACGGCCTGGCCAGACGCTATGACGCCATGGGACTTGTTCTCATGAAGGATGGCCGATACAGTCAAGCCCAGTCTCGTTTCAGTGAGGCAGAAGAGACTGCGAAATCCATCAACTATGAGAGAAGCTTGGCTTACATCAGTTATCACGAGGGTGAGCTGTTCCAGGTTCAAGGCAACTGGAAAAAAGCGGAGAAGTCCTATAGTGATGCAGTCAAGCTTGGAGAAGCAACTGATGAGTTGTGGCTCGTCGTTTTCGCCATGCAGCGGCTTGCTGATGTTCTAGACCAGTTGAACAAACCGAGTCATGATGTTCGAAGGAAAGCTGAGAGGCTTAGGCGCTCCATTCTATACAAGAAGAGCGTTACCTTTGTGATCGACTACTCAGGTAGCATGCAGGCACAGCAGAGGATCAAGGCAGCTGTTACCGGAGCAAGAGAAATCCTCCGTAGCCAAGTGAATCCACAGGATGCTGTGTCGATTATAATCTTCAATACCACATATCGCGAGGTTTTGCCCCTCACTCTCAAGGGCGAATACGGCGAAGACGAAAGCCCTATTGTTCGAGCTCTTGATGCTCTGAAGTATCCCAATTATGCAACTGCGTTCTACGACGCGTTGGGTCGGGCTCTGGAGGAATTGAACAAAATAGAGTCGAGCGAGCATCGGTGGGTCATCGCACTGTCTGATGGTCAGGACAACAGCTCGAAGACATATTCTCTCGATGCGCTAGAAGGCATATTCACTCAGAATGACCGTCTGAAGAGAAGGAGGAAGTTGACAATCGAGGGATTCATCCGTGATAACCATCTTGACGTGAATCTCATAGTGATCGGCGTTGGTGAAGAACTAAAGGCAGCAGTTGACGGAAAGAGAGTGCGCTCGCCCAAGACAGGACAACAGATGACCACCGAGGAACTCCTCGATTCGATCTGCAACAATATACCACAGGGGCAATACTTGTCAGTGGTCGATAGTATCGACGTTCGCATGGACATCGAGAAAGCCTTTGACAAGGTAGGCGTGCTAATGGCACAGCTCGAAGTTGGAGGAACAACAGTAGATTACTAAGGAGGTAGATGAAGAGATGTCACTCACAACTCAGACCAAGAAAAAAGGAAAATTCAGAACAAACGTGATTCTCACCTTCTTGGTGATATCATTACTGTCGCTCTCAGTGACCGGATTTGTTTCGCTTACCTTTGTGGACATCATAGGTGGATTCACAAGGGACCAGAGTTCACTTGCGCTCGAAACCCAGATTCAGACCAATATGGAACAGACGGCCCAGAAGACAGCATTGGTGATTCATCAGAAGTTGTCAAGCGCACAGGGAATGATCGAAGCGGCAGCTGAGGAATTGCAGGCATTATTCGATGGTGGTTCAACATATGCCAATCGAATCGTCTACTATGACCTTCTGTTTGAGAATGACACAGTCGCACCTGATCCAGCCGATAGTGCGTATGACGACAATTATGGACTCAATGTATCCTGGACGTACAGCAGCTGGTACGTTTCAGGTACGGACTCAACGAACTACGATGACTATGAATCTGATCCTATAAGCGGTGACAAGCTTGGTCGCGTTTCTAATATGGACTACATCTTCAAGGCGATTCATGACCAAGTTGAATTCAGATGGCTCTATATCGCATTTGCTGATGATGGACTATTCATCAACTACCCAGGTAGCATACTTGCGGGTACTGACTCAGATAGAAACACGGACCCTTACGATCCTAGAGGCGAGGACTGGTATAGCGATATATGGGGAGGCGATGGCGAAACTGTCTTCGTTGAACCATATTACGACGAGTTTGATAATGTACTCCTGATTTCGATCGGAAAGGTGGTGTACTGGAACTATCAGCCGCGAGCAGTCATCTCAGGGGACATCACAATCGAGGATATCCGTTCGAAAGTAATCGATGTCAAGGTTCTTGAATCAGGTTATGCATTCCTCATTGACTCTGATGGACTTGTGGTTGCACATCCCGAGGTTCCAGATACCGCGTACATAGCAGGACTGCCCAATCTCGTGAATATTGAGGCAAACGAAGATGATAGCCCCGCACTTCTTCAATCGCAGATTAATACCATGATTGCTCCAGGTGCATCGGGAGCCCTAAGGTACACTCGGGATGGAACTGAACGCATCTTGGTCTACACTCCTGTAGGCAAGGGGAACTACATCTGCGCAATCGCAGTTCCTCTTGATGAAGTTCTGCAGGCCATTCCTCCCCTCCAACAGAGAATACTTGCTGCTAATGCCCAAGCTGCAGCCTTCATTCTCTTTGTGACGGTTGGGGGCATCATCATAGCAGGTATCGTGGCAGTTTCGGTCGCAAACACAGTGACTCGGCCGCTGCAATACCTGATGGATCTGGCAACGAGAAATGCGGCTGCAAGAATCAAGGATCAACCGCTTGACACGCAAGATCTGCAAGTAGACCAATCCTATATCTCAAAAGACGATGAGATTGGTGAGCTAGCACGCGCATTCCAGGGAATGCTGGACTCGATCAAAGAGGACGAAGAAACATAGCATGTTCATCTGGCAACACAGGGGTATTGATGATGACAGAAGAAATTTGGTCAGCTGAGAAATCGAAGGCAGTATTCGGAGTGGGTAGAAATGACCTCCATTTCCTAGACATCACTGAGGATGGCAATCTATGCGTCAAGCTAGGTAAGCACAGGATTACATTCCAGGAATTAGTCCGAAGTGTCAATAGCATGAGCGAGAATGGGACTAGATATACTTCGTCTTTCACACTCCGCATACCTCAGCTAATCACCTATCAGGTCAAAAAACTCAAGGCATCATTTGAGCGAGTCTTTGATGAGTTGGGATACAGAGGAAAATTCATTGGAATCTATCCCGTCAAAGTCAACCAACGCAAGGACTTTGTTACAGCCGTCATTAGAACCGATTCGGAGTACGGCCTTGAGGCAGGTACCAAGCCTGAATTGCTCCTGATCAAGAAGTTGACAGAAAACGAAAAACACCGCCAGATTGTCTGTAATGGTACAAAGGACCCGAAGTACCTCAAACTAATCCAAGCGAGTATGGACAGTGGATGGAATATTGGAATCTCGATTGAATCAGTACAAGAGGCACGACTCGTCGTGAAGCATTTCAAACCCCAAAAGACACACTTGATACTGCGCATCAAACCATACCTCAATGTTGAGGGACATTGGTCCCATTCAACAGGACGTGACTCAAAATTCGGTCTCAGTATTCATGACCTCTACAATGTTGTTGAGCTGTTGAAGCAGTCAGGCTTTGCGGAATCGGTTAAATCGATTCTTGGCCATGCAGGATCACAGATCACTGGCCTTGATGCATTCACAAGATTCGGCAGCTTCCTGACCAAGCTCTACTCTGAGCTCCGGGAGATGGGACTATCAAACTTGGAGAACATAGATTTCGGTGGAGGCTTGGCAATCGACTATGCTGGCTCATATCCCCCAGACCTGATGTATCAGTATGCCTACAATATTGTCACCGGAGTAAAAGCACAGATTGAGAGAGATTCCAAGAGGCATCCAGAGCCAAACATCATGATAGAAGCGGGGCGGGCTGTTACCGCCCTTGCAGCGCTCATTGTCGTTCATGCACTCGAACTCAGGTCGGTTTTTCCTACCCCTGGTGACACGCATGAATCGGAAACCGCTCGAGCTGAGGAAGACTATCTGACAAGAATCCACAATGCCAACACACTCGAAAAAATGGTCAGTCTCTGGAATGAATTCCACGAGCGTTTTGGAGGCATGACTCTTGCGGGACTCGAGGCCATACACGTGAGAGAAATGGTCGTTGGAAAACTGGAAACAGCAGTGAGAGCCAGACTCAGGGAGATGAACTTACCGACTTATTCATCTGACAAGTTGGAGAGAAGTTTCTGGTATCCTGAACACATTGTCATTGGGAACTTCAGTGTATTCAACAGCATAGCTGACCACGTAATGGTTCAACAGCACTTCCCGGTCATTCCAACTCGTGACCTGCACATTCACCCGCAGAGCACTGTGAGACTGGTTGATATCACATGCGATTCAGACGGCGAGATAGCAGACTTCTATAGACAGCACACAGAGAAGACCTGGTTCACAAAAGACAACAGACCAGTCACGATGCCAGGAGGAAAGATGGATAAAGGAATTCCTGTGGGAGTGCTGGACAGTGTTCCAGGATCCTATTTTGTAATTCCATTGGTCGGAGCATACCAAGATGCTATTGAGATGGACCATAATCTGCTTGGAGACCTCCCTGATGTCGAACTGCGTTTGAAAGAAGACAATACTTGGGGTATCTCATGGATTACCGGAGCCGAGTCGATCGAGGACCTTCTCAAAGACGCAGGGTATGCCGACATTGATGTGCATGAGGACCCGTACATGTCATGATGACTACCTCTTCTGAAAGCTCAAGACAGTAGACGGATTCTGTGTCATCAATTATTGAGAGACCGGACAGGAGCGTAATCTGATCCAATCAAGAGCTTACTGGCTGAACCATATATGATGCAAAAGGTTGGATCTATAGACGAGAGATTGAGTCTGTGGAAACCCTAACCTATACAGATCAGCCGTTTCTGGGGATTAGATAGGAATTCACAGCCGGACTTCGTGACTAAGACATCTTCCTCAAGACTGACCTGACCATAGCCTTTCGTTGTGACATAGAGTTCCAGAGTGAATGTGTTGCCCGCTTCAACTGTGCCCATGACAGATTCGCCGTACCT
>PRDH01000036.1 GCA_003345545.1 Candidatus Thorarchaeota archaeon | reverse complement strand
ATCAAGACTGCTCCACAAAGACTCTGTTCTTTATACCATTGCGTGAGATTTCCTTTGAGTTCCTCTGCTGTAGATAATAGTTCTGTATAGAGCAGAGTATTGTATCCTGAGTCATTCAGGTCCTGTCTGTATTGATCGACTGCATCCCCGATGGATGGATAGAGTGGGTTCTCAACAATAATTGCTATTGTGTCCTCGAACTGAGACGACGGCGGAGTCTCATAGCGCCCTGCGAGTGCTCTCTCCTCTGAAGCAATTTCCTCTTCTAGCTGTAGTGACAAATCTCCGATGCTGTGGTCCGCATGTTCATCTATCATCAGAGGAGCAGCAGTGTCCTGAGATACTGGCATGGCATAGAAAATCAGACAAAAGAGAACCGTAACAATTACGTACTTACGGACTTTCATGGTGGCTCTACGCTTCTCTTCTTCACTTCATAGCTTGGAGTGATATGAATCTGTCTTGTTCAGCAACCAATACCCATAAGCGAGCTAACCGGAGCTGGTCTCATTGCTCGTCGGGTTCAGAATCCATTATGTACTCCTCAACATCTTGGTGCAGTGAACCCGTCTTCAGGTCTTCGAGAATAGCCTCGTTCAGCGGTTTATTTGACATCGTCAACTCTAGACGTCCAGACCACCCACAGTCAAGGCAAAAGTACATCGGTTGGAAACTGCCAATATAGCCCAGGTCTTTGAAAGATGTGAGTTCCTGAATTCTAGGGCTCTTGCATACAGGGCAGATAATGATGGAAGTAAAGATGCCCTTCTTCTTCAGCTCATCAAGGAACATTCTGTTGGCGCGCAGTCTTTGAAGCTCCTTGAGCTGCTTCTCAGTGAGCTGGCTGGAGGTCTGTTCTGCTGACAAAATGAATACCCATACACCACTTGTAGGCTGGCTTTATGTACCTAATGTTACCCACTTGAATGTACCAGCAGGCTCTGTCAAGTGAGCAGAGCCTCTATAGGAAGAGCGCCAGTCCCCTTTGAGTTTCTTCTCAGAGTGTCTGATTCCGGGCTGTATTGGTTCGTCAGAATGCCTCCAACGCATCTCTCTTCCTTCCTTACAAATCTTCATGCGAACCTGGAGAATATGACAGTCACAGCGATTGACTATTCTCAATCATTCGTATACTCAATCTGGCCCAAAACCTTTGATGAAGGAATACCTACCTGACAACAGAATAAGGAGCTCATGATTGACCAAGCTCTGATGCAATGATTGCACGGTATAGAGGGCTCTAAAGTGGGGGGATTTCGTCGAACAATAGTGGCACATTGAAGAATATCGACCTAGGGCAAGGCTATTCATGAGAAGAATCATACCTACACGCTTGGCAGTACCACCTCGACAGTAATGAGAAGATTCTGACTGGAGGCTATTTCGGTACGCCAATCAACACTTCCTTCAAAGAGCTCCGCCAGTCTCCTTGAATAGGCGAACTCCATCACATCCGGAGAGTATCTCTCAAAGTATCTCCTGGTGAGGGACAGCCCTTGGTCTATCTTCTCAGCCTTAACCAACAAGTCAAAGGTGACCTCAATATCTGACACTGGGTGTTTTTCGCGTTCGCGAATACCTACTCCCAGCATCTCAATTGTGCCGATTCTTTTTGATATGCCTTCGAAGAGATAGTAGAAGAGGTCTACCAAGAGGCTATTGGCATGGACCAGTTTTGCCCCCGGCCCTTGAGCATCGTCCTTGAATTTCCGCACTGACTCAGAGATGTTGGACCGATTCATCGCAGTTGTGATTGAATACATGACATCGGTAGCCTCAAGGTCTTCCTCGCGAAACCTATTTCCGGAAGCCAAAACCTGAAGGTATTTCGCGAGATCATTCGCCCGTGAAACCTCGTTGAGGATCTGTGCCAGTGAATCAAGCCGGAGCTCGTCCGTACGCGTATCCATCGTCATTTCGGAGAGCCTATCGATGGCAGACTTCTGATGACTTAGTATATCCTCGGATATCATCCGTGAGTAGGCCGAGGCGACCGGGCCGACCTTCTCCAGTTCCCCAGATTCTGTCAGATACATTCGAAGGAGGGCAAAAGAGGGAACGATTGTCATGAAGAACATGATTGCCTCTGCAATCCACCATCCGGCTGTTGCATACGCAAAATTGGCTTTTAAAATGACAACAACTATCCAGACTGATGCAAGCGCAGGCCCAACAGAATAGAACAGCCACTTGCCACCAGATGCACTGGTAAGCAGCAAGATATAGGTCAACAGTGCGTAGAGTGAAATGTAGCTCAGCCCGAGCATCATTGCGGAACCAACAATCGTTTGAGTCATGCCGAGGAGTCCCAGGAATACGTATTGCCTGACAAACTCTCCGAAAAGAAGCAGAAAAGGAGCCCCAATCAGACCTAGTAAATAGAGTCTTGGAATTGGGCCGGTTATGGTCTTGGTGGGATCAAGAACCCGACGAATTGCCACGACTAGCATGAGGCATGACACAATGCTACCGGCGATGTACGGCACACGCGTTTCTGTTTCGAAACCGTAGCCTGGCAAGAGATGTGAAAAGACGATGGCAATCTCCGAGACTGCCCAAAACATAAGCAGGAATACAATTGCGTACACACCTGATGATGGATACTCCCTTGATTTCATGTACAACGCATATGCAGAGAGCGCCGCAAGAACTGAGGCACTGATATGAATGAGCGTCGTGGCGCCGATGTCAGAAATGGCTACGCTCCCGACAAGCATCATCGTCAAGTGCGCCAGGATGAACGGAGCTACTGCCATTACGCTAGTTGCGATTGCCAGTGCGTACGCAAAATTGTCACTCACTCCGATATCCAGCAGAAACGTATAGCTGACAGACATATTCGCGATGACAAAGCCCAATGCCATGAGGCAAATAGATACTACCCACTGCGAGGACGGTGATGGCAGAATCAGAATGTGATTCAGTGACGCTGCCGCAAGCAGCACAAAAGAGATAGCCATTCGGACGGAATCATTCGTCGTGCTCAATATTCGTCCTCGAAATGTCAAGACAGCCGCACTAGCATATGCAAGGATGGCGACAGCACCCGCTGTGTAGCCAGCAATCAGGAATACAGAATCGTCCAGCGGAAGTCTGGCCACGACCATCATAGCGAGGAAGACGAGAGAGAAGAGAGCTATGATACCTAATGGAGTCCGTCTGCTCTCCCATATCGAGTTCTCCTTCTTGATGACCCTGTCCAAGATGCTGTAGAGGAACATGAGGATGCCTGTGGTAGCTAGCGCAACAAGATTCAGGAACACGCCAGAGGTCTCCGAATGAATGACGGCTGACTCTCCCAAGAGGACAAACACTATCGCTGCACCCGAGAATACTATTGATGCGTACCCCGTGCAGGCGAAGAGAACGTTGTTTGACGGCGAGGGATCTATCCGGATTCTGTTTGCGGCACTGGCTGTAATGGTCACGCATAGGAATGCGAGAACCGAGTAGTACGCTGTTGTTGCTCCTGGTGTGTCCCACGGCGGATTGCTCAGGTAAAAGAGGTACACTGCAGGCAGTAGTATCAGCAGAGCAATGCCTGACCTCTCGATATGGAATTTCCCAGTCACTAACACTTCTCCTCGAACAGCAGTAGAAGAAGGCAAAGTCTTCCCGGCCTATTGTTGCCTTCTTTTGCTGGAATTTCCGAATATAAAGGATATGGCGAAATATACATACTATTGTACGCACTCTTCGCACCATGGTCCGGACTTGGGGATTTGAATCATGTAAGTCCACTAGTTACATATGCGTTTCATAGGAATCAACAGAAACATTAGATGACTGCATGATGGCTCGCCTGTTCGCCAGAACAACTAAGTCTGGATGGTTTTGACGTGGGTGCAATGTTGTTCGGGTGGAAACAGCAAATTCCTAGTTGACTCAGAAACATATATAAAGTGTCATTTGTAATAGTATTACGTGAATAGTGGACATAAGCATTCATGTGCGCTTTAGAAACAGAAGAATCGGGGTCACATAGATGCCAACGAAAAAAGATGCGGAACAAGAAGCAGTTGCGCCTTTGAGCTTACGGAAGCAACTCTTAGGCCAGCTCTCAGACGAGCCTGAATCAACTGGGAAACGTGAAGTCAGTGTCATGACCAGAATGAGTGGTGAGCTTGTTGAGGTGCTTGATGCTCTAGTAGAACTCGAAGTATTCAAGAGTCGATCCGAGGCGGTCTCGGCCTTTGTGGCCCAAGCAATTTCAGAACGTGAGTCTCTCTTTGAGGAGGTCAAGAAACAAGCGACTGAAATCCGAAAACTGAGGGATTCCGCGAAGAAACATGCTTTCGAGGTATTCAAAGAATCTGAGTGATATCGA
>PRDH01000035.1 GCA_003345545.1 Candidatus Thorarchaeota archaeon | reverse complement strand
AAGAAAATAGAGGGATTTCTGTCATTCATCGCTGGTGGTGCTCTATATGGTGTAGTAAGATTCATTGTGATTGGCAACAAACCTTATGCAGCCTTTGACTTCTTCACGATGCCGTTTCTACTAGATTTTCTAATGAATCCAGCTTATGTGTTCACATACATTCTACTGATTGTAGCTCTAATATTCTTCACAATCAATACTCAATACAAGTGGATGTGGTTATTTTCTGCAATTCCCTTCTTCATGTTTGCGCTATTCTGGGAACCCCAGTTATGGTTTCCACTTGTGCTCATTCAGCTCGGTGTAAGCAGATACAAAGAAACAGGCAATCCAATAGAAAAAGGGGAGAATCAAACAAATAGTCATCAATCACAAAACCGGAAAGTAGCGCATTTGGAGGAAAATTGAATTGCATTGACTTTCTTTCGGAATTTCGATCAAATACACTACTACAGATTCTAGTGAATTTAGATAGATGTGTTCATTGACTGAAAACTGATGGATTAATGGCTAATCATTTTGTGAGTCAAGATGCGACAATGAGTGAAGTTGAAGATGACATTCTTGCAAAGCGATGAAAGCAGGCTGCAAAAGAGAGACCACGAGCTGATGTCATCCCGACGCTTTGCCCCAATCCCAGGGCTTTCTTCTAGAATCATAAGATTCTGCATTCGTAGCAATGTAATACGAATGTTTGCGCTACTTCCGCTGATTACTTATACAGGAGAGTCTCAACCTGAAGTGAGGTTCAGTCATGGCTATTGTCAAAGCTGCCGCAACTCACCAACTCTATGGCGAACTGAAGGCGATTGTCGGACAAGAACGAGTGAACGATAATCAGGTCATCATCTCAGCTTATTCTAAAGATGCATGTCACCTCGAAGCGGAGAGACCTGGAATCGTCGTCATGCCAAAGAGTGTAGAAGAAGTCCAAGATATTGTCAGGCTCTGTGCTCGAAGCAAGACACCTATTGTTCCAGCTGGGGGGAGAAATGGTATCTGTGGGGCCTGTCTGCCCAGGGTCCCCAACGCCGTCATGCTCGACATGGTCAAGATGGACCGAATCATCAAGATCGATGAGGATGTAATGACTGTCACTGTCGAGGCAGGTCTCAGATGGGCCGAGCTGATTCACCGTCTTAATGAGAAGGGGTACAAGCTGGGTTTCCGAGGGCCCTATGGAGGGAATGTCGGCACTGTTGGTGGATCGACGAGCATCAATAGTATTGGATACGCAGCCTCGAAGTATGGGCCTTCGACCGAGGGAGTTGTGTCGTTTGAGGTGGTTCTAGCCAGTGGAAACGTAGTCCAGACAGGCACAGGATGGAATCCCGATGCCCAGCTATTTGGTAGATATTCCACCTTCTTTGACATGACTGGCATCTTCAGTGGAGACCACGGGACTCTCGGAGTGAAGACGAAGGTCACTCTGAAAATATATCCAAAGGCGGACTATTACACCTATGGCGACTTCGGATTCAAGACACTAGAAGATGCCACAGAAGCATTTCTTGAGGTTCAGAAGCGAGGTTTCACGGAGGAGTTGAACCTACTCGTTGATCGTCAGTCCACTGAAACCTTCTTCCCGGGGTTCTTAGGAAAACATCCAGAGATCAATGCCATGTTCGCATCTATTGTGCAGGAAACGGATCAGCAACTTGCAAACAGAAAGATGGAGCTCATCAGAGAGATTGCTCTCAAACATGCCGGAAAGGATCTGGGCAACTTCGCGTCCCAAATGCACTGGTCCGAGATGTTCAACTTGGTTCAGCCGCTCTACAATAATGGTTTCTGGTTGAATACGTGTCACCTACGGCCAATTCCCACAATTCCGATAGTAATGAAACGAATCTGGGCGATATTCAAGAAGCACAAGCTGCTGGAGAATGACATCAAGTATATAGCGAGTTGTCTGGGGTCTGAGAGAGCGTATGCGACTGGATGGATTACAATCTTCATTCCGACGAAGGAGAAAATGGAGTACGGACTGAAGGTCTGGAATGAGATGCTTGACGCAATTATGGACACTGGTGCCTGTCCGTATTGGATGGGGCTTCTTTGGGAGGACCGTGTTCTCAAGAAGGTTCGGAAGCCCTTTATCGATACATACTGGAAGATAAAGCAAGCACTCGATCCGGACAATATCTTTGCGCCAGAGGTGTTTAGAGGAGGTCCGTAGGGTGACCATCAAGTTAGAGAACTTGTCCAAGTATGAAGACGAGCTTTGGCTCTGTGCGCGTTGTGGCGACTGCTCGCTTGCAGACAAGACTGTAGCTTCTAATCGAGATGTCTATCTTCCTTGCGCAATCAAGAACGTTCTTGGATTCGAAGCGTATGCATCAAGAGGCCGCATAATGATCATGAATGACCTCCTTACCGAAAGGCTACCTCTTGATAACGATATCAGGGACTGGGCTTACACATGTACAACCTGTAAGAATTGCATGGAGACTTGCACAGCCACAGCAGATGGTATCAATCTTCCAGATATGATGGAAGCACTCCGTAAGGATCTTGTGGCCAACAACTTCGACATGCCCAAGCATCGAGAGATTGAAGCCTCAATCAATGAGTTCGGTAACCCATACAAAGAGCCCGCCGATAAGAGACTCGCCTTGTTTGGTAAACGCGAGTGGCCTGAAACTGCACCTGTGATCTACTACGTTGGTTGTACAAGCTCGTATCGAGAGAAGGGGATTGCCAAGACGACGATTGAGCTGTTTGACAAGCTCGGAGTAGACTATACAGTGCTTCCCAACGAGCAGTGTTGCGGCTCAGTCTTACTTAGACTGGGGAGAACAAAATCCTTTGCAAGATTAACCAAGTCGAATCTTGAGCAGATGAAAGCGGCGGGGGCAGAAACAATAGTCACCGCATGTGCAGGTTGCTTCAGAACCTGGAAGGTAGATGTTCCTAAAGAGGGATTCGAGTATGACTTTGACATCTTGCACATCGCAGAGTATCTTGACCGCCTCATTCAGGAGGGCAAGGCAGCGTTTGAATCACCCAAGTCAATAACCGTCACATATCATGACCCATGCCATCTTGGCAGACATGCGGAGGTCTATGAGGCGCCACGTAGAGTCATTGAGGCTGTTGAAAATGTGACTCTCATCGAAATGGAAACGAACAAGAGATATGCTCATTGCTGTGGAAGTGGCGGGGGTGTGAAGGGAAGCTACGGAGAGCTGGCTGACGAAGTCGCAGGTAATCGAATGAAGGAAGCACAAGAAACGGGAGCATCATTGTTGGTCACAGCCTGTCCGTTCTGTCATAGAGGACTTGAGGACGGAGGTAGGTCCATTGAGAGTGACCTTCCAGTCGTTGATCTCACAGAGTTTATCCTGCCATTCGTTAAGCAAGTCAAGAAGAAGAAGGCAGTCACAGAAAGTCCCCTAAAGAAGAAGTTCATGGAGTATCTAGGAAACCACCCGCTCATCTTCGATGGCTTGAAGAAGGGAGCAGTGATTGACTATGACCTTGAGGGGGACAGATTCCATGTGCTCGTGACCGGAAGGAACGAGATTCAGGTGAATCCTGTACGCGCAGAGAATCCCGACGTTGAGCTGCTTTTTGCTCCCAAAGCTGTGGAGGAGTTGATTACGTACAACAGTGAGGGCGAATATGCAGCAAGGTTTGGTTTCTTGTTCAAGGAGCCAACCGATGAGAAGTGGATAAAATTCGTGCTGAGACTCAACATTGTGAAGCTGCTCATGAAAGGGTACCGCAAATTCGCACAGAAAGCAGGACTGCTATGATACGATCTCTAGAGGCAAGTAACGTAAGTGAAGAGTTATCTCGGAAGATGAAGAAGACGCTGATGCAAATCCAATTTCGGTTAGCCTATTGAGTCAGGAGATGAAGCGGAATCGATGGTCGACTACATTCTGATTACCAAGTTCTACAACGAACAGAAACGGCTCCCGTCCCTGATTCAAAACATCTCTTCGCAGACACTGAGACCAAAGGTATTCGTTTTCATGAACGATGGATCCAATGACAGCAGCGCGGAAGTCGCTGCAAAGGAGGCTACGAAATATGGTCTCAAGTTTGAGATAGTATCAATGCCTCCGAAGGCCAAGGGAAATCTCGATACCCTTGGTAGGGCTTGGAATAAGGCTCAGCCGCTGCTACGTGTTCTCCTCCGCAATGTGCCCTACGCAGCGACTGCGGATGTGGACACGATTTTCCCAATCACCTACTTCGAAGGAATGACTACATACTTAGAGAATCATCACGATGTTGGCGTTGTAGCCGGCCAAGTTAGGAACCAACCGAAACGTACGTTCCCCATGTTCACTGGGAAAGTATTCCGTGCCAATATCATTAGAGACATCAAACAGTATTGGGAGGTTTCAGCCGACTCGTTCATCAATGTCAAAGCGCTGAACAAGGGCTATAGACTGGTCATTCTGGGCAATGTCACAGTTGAGTCACCGCCAACCCATCTTCATACTTGGAAAGGAAGATACAGGCAGGGGAGACTCGCCTACTACTCAGGAACATCTCTTTCCTACGTTATTCTGAAGGGGATTGCGAAGCATGATCCGCAGTACCTGAGAGGATATTGGTCTGAACGCTCTCGAAGAATCTGGCGTTGCCGAGATGAAGAGGTCTTAGCCTATTATGGAAACGAGTTCAGACGAAGGCTGGTAGGTCTAGTCAAGAGAGTCCTCCATCTTTGAGTCGCGCGTATGGCGTTGATACCCGCCTTACAGAATTTCAGTCGGCTGTTTATGAAAAACCCTTATAGCAGCCAAGGGGCTCGGAGTGCGCGTTAGTCGCATCAACTAATGATGGTGACCTGTAATCAATGAGGATTTGCATGATTGATGAGATCGCGAATTGCGCATATCATCTGACAACGGGACTCACTCGAAAGGGTTTCAAGGTCTATGTCTTGCTTGATACCCAGCGGAAACTGAGCCGACTTCTATTTACCCATAACGTGCCGAAAGGGGCTGAGCTAACCTGGATCCGACCGTTGCCAATTCGGCCAAGAGCATTTGGACTCTTCTTGCCCATGCTCTTGAGAATTCTGTGGCTGCGTCCTCAGATAATCCATGTTCAGTACCTTTGGTCTCAGTTCTTCATAGGATTCATTGCCGCGCGATTGCTCAGAATTCCAATCGTAGCGACGGGGCATGGTTGGGAAGTTATCGATGTGCCAAAAGACCCCATCCGTGGGAAGATACAGAAGATATTCCTCAAACGTGTGGACATGCTAGTCCTTACAGCGGAATATTACCACAGATTCATGGAGAACTTGGTACCTGCTGAGCGGAGGATTTACATACCTAGGATGATTGACACAGACACCTTTCGACCCGGCATCCCTGCTGACGATTTGATTGCAAAGTACGGAAACCGTATCGTAACGTTCACTGCACGGTTATTCAAAATCAAGACACCGTACAAGACATTGAAGGCGTTCCGTATTGCTTTGAATGAGTTCCCAGATGCGCATCTCCTCATACTCGGCATCGGCCCTGAAGAGCAGAATATGAAGAAGATGGTAGAAGACCTGCGGATGACAGATAATGTTCATTTTCTTGGTGAAGTCCCGAATACGGAGATACCCAGATACCTGAATGCCTCAAAGGTCGAGGCCAGAGGTTTCAATCCCAACACTCCAGAGCTTGGCATATCTCACCTTGAAGCACTTGCCTGCGGGACTCCAGTCTTGACCTACAATGACTACAAAGATGTAAAGGGCATGATAATATGCTTGGAAGTACCTGAGATTGCTGAAGCTCTCAAGAGAATACTCCGCAATGAACAATATCAGAAGGAACTGGGCAGGGCTGGACGAGAGTACGTAATGTCCATGTTCAGTATTGATGCAGCTACTGATATGACAATCAGAGTATATGAGAGGCTGTTGAAGCAACGGGGTCTGAAGAAGAAGGAGAAATGACATATTGCCTGATAGTCAAATGAAAATCTGTTTTGTTTTTGGCACGAGACCAGAAATCATCAAATTATACTCAGTCATGAAGGCAGCTGAAGTCAATAAATTCGTGAGTCCTGTCTTCATCCATACAGGCCAACACTATGACTATGAGATGTCACAGGTGTTTCTTGAGGAGTTGAATCTCCCAAGAATCCATTACTTTCTTGATGTCAAATCTAGCCGCCATGGTGAGCAGACAGCACTGCTGCTCACAGAGATTGAGAAATGCCTCACGCTAGAGAAGCCACGCCTAGTGATTGTGCTTGGTGATACAAATACAACAATGGCAGGTGCACTTGCTGCAGCGAAGCTTCAGATTCCCGTTGTCCATATTGAGGCAGGCTGCAGATCATTTGACCTAAACATGCCAGAGGAGGTCAATAGACTTGTCGTGGATGCCACTTCCAGCATCTTCTTCGCACCATCAGAAGTTGCTGCTCTTAATCTTCTCTTCGAAGGTAAACCCAAAGATAGAGTCTTTCTTGCTGGAAGCACTCTTGCTGATATCGTAAAGGAAACTCGGAAAGTACGGAAATCTATTACGCTCGATCATAAAGAGATTGGTGAATTCGATGTTGTCATGACACTCCATAGACAAGAAAACGTTGACAATGCGAAGCGGTTGAAAGACATCTTAAAGGCACTGGGCAAGATTCAAGGGAAGATTGTGTTTCCAGTTCATCCAAGGACTAGCAAGAGGATCGAGGAATTTTGTCTTCAAAAACTTGTCAAGAAAGCCTCTAATCTTAGACTCATCAAACCTCTGAACTACTTGACGTTCATGAAGATACTCGAGGAGGCCAAGGTCGCAATTACTGACAGCGGAGGAGTACAGGAAGAGGCGATGCTGGTCGGTACGCCCTGCATAACCACACGCGACACCACTGAATGGCCGGAAACGGTCTGGGCAGGGGCGAATTATCTTGCCGGAACGAATGTAGAGAGCATGGTGACTGAGTGCAATAGAATCCTAGGCGAAGACCGTCCTTCATCGTCCATTTTGAAAGCAGAGAGCTTATCCAATGGCGGCGCTGGAGAAAGAATTATTGAAAACCTTGTAAAACTCTGGAAAGAGAACGCATTAGAAACGCCAAAGCCGGATATGACCGGAGGGAGGTATCCACTCCCGTGGATGCTTGATATGGAGAATGACATCGGACAACATATTTGGACAACTCTGACTTTCAATGAGGAAGGGAAGGCAATAGTCGATGTGAAAGAGAGAGGTCATAAGCGAGTGGTGAGAAAGATAGGTTCCTAGGCTTGTATTCCGGATTTACTGGCATAATTCCTCAATGAGAGCTACATACGCTCTTGCTGTTGCAGCTAGGTCATAGTGCGCCTCAACACGGTTCCTCGCGCGTACTCCAAGCATTCTCGCCTCATCGGGCCTTGACAAAACATGAGTAATGGCTTCCGATATCTCTCGCGGGTCAGCTGGCTCAATCAGAAGCCCCTCTTTTTGATGTTGCACTACCTCAGGGATATTGCCCACTCGTGTAGCAACACATGGTAGTTCCATTGCCATTGCCTCCAACAGGGCACCAGGAGTACCTTCGGTCAAAGAGGGCAATACAAAAACATCACTCGAAGAGAGTAGCTCAGGAATATCCGATCGTTCGCCAAGAATATGCAGATTGTCCGCGATGCCCAAAGACTCCGAGTCGCGCCTCAATGATTCCTGACTGCCTTTCCCAACAAGATAGAAGTGAGCACTTGGAAACCTCTTGATGACAGACGGAATGGCCTGGATAAGGAACTCATGTCCCTTGATACCTTTCCGGAGAGTCCCAACTGTCATAACGACGATTTTTCCATCCATGCCAAAACGGTCCCGCAATTTGCTGCGGTCAAACCTAGATGGCGAGAACAATTCCAAATCTACGCCATTGGAGATCAGAGCTCGATGCTCTTTGCTAACATTGAAATGTCGTGCGTAAGCTTCGTCCATGAAAACAACTCTGTCTGCTTTCCTATACGCATCTGTCTCTATCCTCTTAGCAAATGAATAAAGAAGGGGTTGTGATCTCAAAACAGTTTCGGCCCATGCTCCACTCACGAACTGTATGACCCTGGGCCGGTTCCTTTGTTTGCACAGCTTAGTTGTTAGCAGAGGGTCGGGCGTTATTACTACATCAAACCTCTGCAAGTAGTTGTCCGCAAGAGCGCTGACTCTCTTGTCGAAATAGAGCTGATCCAGAAAGGAAAGGTATACAAACTCAAACAGTTTTCCAAATAGAGAACTCCTCAGACTTGGCAACATTACTGTGGGCAGTGGATTGCTGAAAGCCGAGCGTTGTGGCTTTCTAGGAGTCCTAACAAGTGCGACAATCTCCCATTGCTTCTCTTTTAAGATGATGTTGAAAACACTTGTATACAGAACATCTACTCCACCACGTTCATATGGATACATTGTGCCAAGAATAAGGCACACTTTTCTTTGTGTCAAACGACTGCTATCGCCCCTTTTTTGAGTGTTTTCTTTTCTTTCCTGGGGGGATAGCCAATTGCTAACCCGACAAGATAGCCCATGAGTATTTGGATGTACTCTGCCCGAAAAACCCGTCTGTTCTTGTCCCGTATTCTTCTTACTAAGTTAGCAGGAATCAATATCGTTGTAAGTACGAATGACTTCAGTGCATTTGAGATAGCTCCAGTATTGACAAAACCATGCTTCCGCCATACAATCGCACTCCACTTGGAATAATGATAAGTTCGCCGTATGTTTGTGCTTTCGTATACTGTATAGAATGTAGTCACGTTCCTGAGAAGATGATAATCTGTGACCCGAGCAATGCGTAGATGAAAATCATAGTCCTCAATCCATAGGAGCTTCCCATCGAATCCTCCAACTCGTCTGATCAGACTTGTTTGATACATTGTTGAAGACATGGCAATGGGATTGCTGCTTTTCAGAGTTTCATAGTCAACAACTTCTCCGATTCCAGAGGGCTCGTGTTTCAATATCTTTCCATCAGTATGGACCTTGCACACCAATCCACAAGCAGCTCCTGTTTTAGATACAGACTGGAATAGGTTTTCCAATGCAGTATCCAAATACCAATCATCACCATCAATGAATGCAACGTATTCCGATTCCACTACGCTAAGAGCAGCCTGTCGAGCTGCACCGACTCCCTCGCCCGGGCCATTAATCAACACGAAGAGAGAGGGATGACTCTCACAATAACTCATAACAACAGCAAGTGTATTGTCACTGCTTACATCATAGACCACAATGATTCTTTCAGGCTGCAGTGTCTGACGTAAAATGGAATCGAATGTTCTTCCAAGAGTCTTACCACAATTCATTACAGGAACAACTACTGCGATAGATGTCTGCTTGGAATTCACGAAGCCTCACAACTGTGTTTTTTTTCTCTTCCTTATTCAGGTGATAATGACATTTGCACTCGAATGACTCCCTCACAAGATAATACTACCTATCTTGATTTTGACCTGCATCAATATGCACTTTTTCTTACGTACGCTTAGACAGTATGTAATTCTCATGTTTTGTCTAGATTCCGGGAGGTGTCAAATCGCTTCTCGCGTTTTTGTTTCGAGTGTTTTTGATTTATCTTGGGAAGAGTGAACCAATGGAATAGTTCGTGAGCAAGTCTATAGTGATAGTCAATGATCTTGAAACCAATAGCTCTGCAAGATTCAGAGAATCCTGCCTTGATAGAAAGTATCGATCCATCTAATTGGAGTTGCGTCGTTCGATATCCCGGCGAATTTGAAATCTGAGAATACCTGCGGGTAGTAGTACTCCATTAGTTTCTGAGAAGTTTGTTTCTACAGCTTCACGATTCACGTATCGCAGAGCAAGTACTGAATACACTAGATCAACAAATGCAATGCCTATTGGGAGAGTCTTACCATCGTTCAGGAGGGCCTTCACATTATCTAGATGCCGATTTCGACTTCCGGTGCTCCGAACCATATCAGGACTGAAATGAACACCGATTACTTCTTCAAACAGGTTTGCCATCTCAGCTAGTATTTTGCCCGGATCGCATCCTGTTTCGACGACATGCCAATCGCGGTGTGGTTCGGACTGCAGACCTAGAAGGATATAATTCTGAAACCACTCGATACCAGCGAACTTCCATTCATCCTCAGCGCTAATGCCACAAGCAAGCTCTCGAAGGCGGTTCCCACAGCCAGTCCAAAAGGTTGGCACCTCAGTATCACCAATTTCCTTGACCCTATTTCAGATTATCTTGGCATGATAACTTGTGTTCACACGTTGGAAAGGAGGTAATCTACGGATTTTGATGCCTATCTTTGATGTAATGAACAAGCGAATCGGCGGGCGACGCCACCAGGATTATTGAATTATAAAGAACTCGTCCAGTGACATCGTGTCTCAACCTTGTCAGGCCTATTGACACTAGACATTGATTTGGAAGTCAATAATTGGAATCTCAAGACCTACTCAATTCAGGGTGTTTCCGTGACACTTTTCAAGATTTCCAATGAAAGAGGTCATTTTTCAGCATCGTAGAACTTGAAGTGGCAATTTACGGTGTTTCAACCTCAAAACTCGTTTTCAACTTGTCTGATTTATCATCATGCATTCGAGTGAATACTCGTGTGAGAGTCCGTGTCAGTGGCTGAGCCAATCGAACGGGAAGGAACGATGCGGCTTTTTGGATTTCGTTCGATGTCACAAGTCCGAGAAGACGTATTGAAATGATATAGATCAGTATGAACATAGTGGCTATACTAGCAAGTTCGACCATCGGATCTAACCGAAGGTAATGAATCAATACTGCTGGAATAACCGTCGCAAATGACACCACTGTTATTGGTAGGATTTGACGAATCCCTAGACTGATCGCAATCTCTTTTCTGATCCATAGAGCATTCATGAGAGCGGCAAAGAAACCAGATGAAGCATATCCAATAACCACGAAAACCAGACCATAGTCGACGAATATGAACATTAGAACTCCACCTGCAATGGCTGAAACGATAGAACTGGACAAGACTTGTTTCGTTTTCGCTAAGGCACTAAGAACTGAAGCATATGGTCTGAGGAGGAGGAAAAAGAAAAGCTGTATCATAAGCACTGCAAAGTATTTGTAAGACCAGTAATATGCTGGGAAGAGCATCTCAAATACGGCAGGAGCGATTATTGTAGCACCCACAATGAGAGGAAGAAAGAGAAAGAAAGACATTCTCATCGTCCACCTGACCTCATTCTCAAGTGCTTGAGTTCCTCCCTGCCCAACAGCCCTTGAGTAATGGGGGCCGATAGCGTTATGGAAGCCAAGAGTGAGGGCACTAATGAATGTCGTGAGTCTCACAGCAAAACCGTACAAACCAAGCTCATTCTGATCGACATAATTCTGGAATATGCTACGAATAAGTAGCTCATTGAATATGTACGCAAAAAGGAATGCGATGATTGCAGGGTACGCAAACTCAATCAAAGGCCTCATCGGATGAAGAGAACCACGCAAGGTCCAGATTCTTCTAACTGCCAAGGTAAGAAAAATGGAGATTACTATGCCCAACAGAGCCCATTTAAGAATCAGTGCACGTATACCCCACCCTAGGAGGATGAGGACAATTACAGGACCTTGACTCAATAAGCTTCCGAGAAATTGACCTATTCCCAACTTCTCAAACTGTTGAAGTCCAGAGGACATGCTCACTGCAAAGGAGGAGAGGCTCATGCACATGACCCCTATGCTGAATATCAGAACATCGACGACAGTATAACTTGAACCAATCCCTACAGCTGTGAAGACATAGGGCGTTATCAGAAAAGAGATGATTCCGCTTAGCGGAACTAGAAACAATGAGAGGACAGTAGCGGATTTTGCGAGCTGCTCAATTGTATCAGAGTCATTAGCACCTTTTGCTACTGCCACATAACGGCCAATGGCAGAAGGAAGTTGAAAAGGGATAATCGTTATGAAGAATGATGTTAAGACATTGAACCATTCGAACACAGCATACTCTTCGGGAAGAATGTACACTCCTATGATGACGGTGATGATAAATCCCAGTACTAGTGACGCTACGGGACTCAATGTCAGGAAGACACCACCTCGAATCACTCTCTGCTTGTCACCTATACTGGAAGAGTCAATCATGGAGTCGGCCATTTAATCCCACCAGGGCACCTCGAAGTTTGGTCTTTTTTGGTAGCTCGTAGGAGGTCTTTATAGACACACCTATCACTCTTATCCTTTCAACAATTTCCATTGTATCAAGAATGAGCTAATTCTCTCAAACGACTTTCGATGAACAACAACTATAAGAATAATCACCTACTGGAGGTTTACTACGAGGATCTTCCGCATCAAGTGTGCCTCCTATGAGCGCTATCCCCAGTACACGGCAGAGTTGGCTCGGGAGCTTCGAAAATCTGTTGAGACTGATGTGTTCTTCAAGGCCAAATCTAAGGCCTACAGGTTTCCCAACTGCACATGAATGACGGGTTCTCCTGGTTCTCCTAGTTACAAAAGACCCTCCACAATGTCGGGGCTATTTCGCCAGATCCTTCGTTTGAGAGCTTATGATTTGGTACATGTCAATTCATCTAAGCAGCCCATAAGTGCATACCTTGCTCGCAAGCTCTATGGAACAAAAAACATTAGACGAACCACGGTCAAATCCGATTGAATTTGGCAGACACACGAGAATCTGACCAAAAAGAGCACCAAATGTTGCCTAGAATCGCGAGGAAAGCACGAACATTTGTGACAGTCTCGCACCTCATAGCCAAGCTCCTCTTCGAGCGTCATGGTATGAAACCACTTGTGATTCACCATGGTGTTGATGTCGATAGATTCAACCTGCGGATGAATGGTGATTCTGTTCGCAATGAGTTTTCGAAGTCAGAAAAGATCATACTGTCAGTAATTAGGCTGCAAGATGACAAAGATCCCTTCACTTTACTTGGACCCGCTACTACTGTCTGTAAGAAACATGATGTCAGATTCGTAATCATAGGAGATGGTCCTCTTGTCAGCAGTGCAAGACTGTTTGTCATAAAGAACAATCTTGGTTCGAAAGTCCATATTGTACCATACGTCAGCTGGCACGACATAAACACCTATTATGCAGCTTGCGATCTATTTGTGATGCCATCACTGGACGAGGCATTTGGCATGGTAGTCACTGAGGCAGCAGCTTGTGGAAAGTCGGTAATCGTTTCGGAATTTGGCGCTTTCCCCGAAATCCTTGGAAATGGAGGATGTTTCTTTGAACCAAGGAGAGCTAAAGAGCTAGCAGACAGGATATCACAACTATTGACAAATGCAGAAGAACGAGATGAAGTGGCTTCCAATGGCTATCGGCGTATGATTGACAACTTCAGGTGAGAAATCGCAGCTCACAGGTATCTGAAACTATATCATCTCTCAGAGCAATGGGTTATCTCTCGCCGCTTGACATTAGTGAAACCTATCTCTCTTGCTTAAGAATCAAAACCCTTACATGAACAGATAGAATGTCACGCGAGAGTTGCATGAGTTGTAAAGTGACGGAAAATCACAAGAGATAATTCCTCAACGGCCTCACATCACATGGCAAAGGAAGAGGAAGAGATGGAAACGCTCACTGAAGTCATCATGCTATTACTGCTAATGGGGATAGGAGCCCTCCTCAGGTATATCCCGCATGTGAGATACAAGTATCCAAGTACTCCTGACACATTCTACTTCATGAACAAGTTCAAGGATCCTGACTACGAATCAGAACAGGACTACCATTATCCGAAATTTCTCTACCAGTTATTCAGATTCTTCCTACGCAGCAAACAGGAAATTCCGGTCCGCACTATTAACAAGGTGACACCTCTCTTTGACCTTCTCACTGCAATCCTTCTCTATGCATTCCTTCGACCTTCTTTCGGTGTAGAAACATCACTTGTGGCCATGCTGCTTTTCCTTGTCACTCCTTTTACTGTGAAACATGGCGTCAGTCTGTCAAGTCGTCCATTTGGCCTGATGCTTTTCACGGTCTCCCTTCTGTGCCTGACTTTGCCAGTTCCTCTTAACTGGATAGCAGTACTTCCGATGGCACTCGTTATGCTTTCTCACAAATTGTCGACCCAGACCTTGTACATTGTTTGCCTTACATTTGCGCTTCTAGACTTGCAGGTAGTGTTGATTCTATTTGCTGCAGTTCTGACTGCATTAATAGTCTCTAAAGCCGACTATATTCGGATTTTTAGCAGTCACATGGCTCTGATTTGGAAGTACCTGCGGCAAGGGCATTATCCAAATCAGAGATTGGAGGGACTCCTTCTTACTCCAACTGTGGCAGGTTTTGCCATCTATGCTGGAATTCTTTGGTTGCAGAATATCCTTATGTTTCCAGTCAGCCTAGGACCTTTAGTGATATTTCAGATCACCGTCATAGAGCCTTATACTGAACTTCTCTTCTTGAGCTGGGGCATAGTATGTCTTTTACTTCTAATCTTCTGGATAGCCGGTGAGTCTTTCAGACATCTATATCTTGCTGCAGCACCATTCGCCTTTTTTTCCGCCCGTATCCTTCAGAACGGCACAATATTCACAATTCTCATCTCTCTTTTGGCAGTCGGTTCATTTGGAGTATCGTTATACTTCTCTATACACTATGAGCACTTGGATAATGAATTCGTTGCGATGCTTCATCGCCTCAAAGAATTACCTGAGCCCGTGAGATTCATTGTTCCCTATAGACTACTTAGAGCTGCAGAATATTTCTCAGATAAGAGAGGGGTATCATTATACTTCCCTGAACTCAGCGAGGAGGCTCTTTCGAAGCGCCTTGATGAGGAGGGCTCGACCCATGCTGTCATAAACACCCAGAACCGTGAGAGGTTCCCGAGCTGGAAGGAAATCAGTCATGACGGGGACTGGTTCATGCTAGAACGAGAGTGATCCAGTAGATGCGATTTGTAGACACTCACTGTCACCTGGAGCAGGCTGAGTTCGAGTCCGATAGGGAAGAGGTGATTAGGAGAGCGGCAGAGCAGGAAATCGTAATCATTACTTCAGCGATATCCACCGAGAACTATGAAAGAAATTTGCTTATTGCACAGAACCATGAGAACGTGTATGCATCACTGGGTCTAGACCCCATGTTCCACACTCAGGTAGAGAAGGCGGCACAAGGGATACATGATCATAGTTCTGAAATCATAGCTATTGGAGAAACTGGACTCGACCATTATCGAGAGAGAGACCACGCTGAGAGACTGAAGCAAGAAACTGCATTTGTCAAGATGATTGGTCTCTCTAAGGAACTTGGTCTTCCAATTCAAGTTCACTCACGATCTGCAGGTGCCGCAGCTCTATTAGTGCTTCAGAAGAATGATGCACAGAGCGTACATATGCATGCATTCGACGGAAAGGCAGGTCTGGCTCGAAATAGTTCAAAGAATCTTGGCTACTACTTCTCGATTCCAACATCAGTTGTGCGTTCTCCCCAAAAGAGGAAGCTCGTCAAAGCAGTTGCACTAGACCGATTGTTACTGGAAACCGACAGTCCCGTCCTAAGTCCAAATAGAGAAGTCAGAAATGAGCCCTCAAACCTCCCAATAGCCCTCAGAAACGTCGCATCAATACTGGGAAGAGATGTAGAAGAGATGCGTGAGATTATCCTTGAAAACACCCTCCGCTTGTACACAGGAATCGGCGAGACGTGATACAATCGACAAACACATACGGTACCAGTCTTAGCTCGGCAATGTTCATGACTAACGTGTTTTTGCAGGAAGGAGAAGAAGATCCGAGTGCAGCAGGCCACAGGAAAACAACATAACTAGTGTACATAGGTCCGTTTTTATTGCCGCTGAATTCTCTCAGAAACACGAATAAGATTGTAGATGCGCGGAGCAACCATTCCAATGTGGTTATCAACGATTCTCCTCATCGGCTTTTCTTTCTGCATCTGGGTGTTTACAGTATTATCACTACAAAAACAACTTCGCTTTGCAACATTATTATTCGACTTGCTTCCCTACTATCCAATATTGGAACTATCAGCAGCACTCTGTTTCACTATCGGACTGTATCTTTGGCTACCATTATCATATGTGGCACTTGTCGGTAGCATAGGATGGGCGGTAACTCTCCTATTGATGTATCACTTCATAAAATGGGGAAAGGGATACAGCCTTGATCAATATCGATTTTTCTTGAGGACAATCAAAGACGAGAGGTATGATACACTCCTCTTCAATGACCACATAGATGGTGATTTCAAAAAGAATAAGGTGAATGTCTTATTGAGGCACGATGTTGATATTTCGCTGTTTCGCGCTAGAAGAATGTATGAAATCGAGAAGGAGCAGGGAATCAGGTCGACTTACTTCTTTCGTATGCATGCGGAGAAGTACAGCCACGAAGAAGCGATTCCACTGATTAGGCAACTTCACGTCGATGGATTTGGCATCGGTATGCATTATGACATGCTCTCATTCACAAAAGGGGACAAAGAGAAAGCAATTGCATTGTTTAGAGAGGACCTAGTAAGACTTCGAGAAATCGCAACAACGCATATTGTGTGTCCTCATGGACATAGAAAATATAAGAATCGTGAGATTTGGTCAGAATTGGATCGTGAGTCACTTCAGGTTTGGTCAGCCTATGATATGAAGTATGACTTTTACATCAGCGATGCAGGCGGCGGGAGAATAATTGATTCACAGGGCCGACATATTCTTGGAAGAGTAGATGAGGCGAAACTAGGTCAAGTTGTGCAAGTGCTAATTCATCCGGATTGGTGGTTCTAGCAGAAATCAGAAGAGCATATTGCTTTGCGAATCCCTCGGTAGATCGTATTTCAAGAGAGATATTTCAAGATGACCATCCAGATCTTAGTCTAGGTTTGGTGAAGAAGAGGTAGAAGAGGAACGAGCCCGGGAATCTGCGCATGGGACTTGGATGGGTCTGGAAAATCGTCTGGAGATGGGGAGAGATTAATGAAACTCTACAATGAAGCATTCTTTGTCTATACTCAAGTGTTAAAATCAGGTGATATGATTCATAAGAACGCACCAACTGAGAACGGGTAGATCTATGATGAAGCCGGGAATCGAGGAACAAATCAGAAAGATGGTGAAGGCCACAACAAGCGAGGCAGCGATAGATGAGTGGAAAGATGCCTCGGACAATCAGGATGCGCCTCTATACAACTATAGAGGAGATCATGTCGAGCAAGTTGTTCAACTGGCTAAACATCTTGCCTCAAAAACAGATGCCGACATGGAAGTGGTCATTCTTGCTGCTTGGTTTCATGATTATGCCAAGCCAGGTCTGGGAGGAGCATCAATAAGAGATCATGGAGCAGCAAGCGCAGAGTTAGCAGAAGAGTGGCTCATCAAGAATGGATTCGGTTCCCCGACTGTAATCAGAGTCCGTGATGCCATAAAGAAACATGTTGGCCTCACATTAGAAAAGCCAATCGAGCCAATTGAGGCGCAGATAATATGGGAGGCGGACAAGATCCACAAACTAGGATTGATTGGGCTATTGCAGTACATATTGAATGGAATTCGGATTCAACCCGGCAACGGTCTCGGGGATTTTCACCGTCAGCTGATTGAGTTTCTCCCACTGGCATCAAAGATTGCAGAGAGCGTGTCTACGCCAAGGGGGAAGACACTCGCCTATGAGAGGCTAAGGACACTGCAGAATCTTGTAAGAATACTTGGAATAGAGCTGAACATAGATGGGCAGGAGCCTAGATAAGATGAAAGAAGAAATCAGAACAGCAGGGATCATAGCCATAGGTAACGAGGTCTTGGATGGGCTTGTCCCCGATACCAACTCAAACTGGATAGAACTTAGGCTTGTCGGACTCGGATTACAGACTAAGAGGCTCGTATCTGTGAGAGATGATCTATATGAGATTGGACAGGCCTTGGCGTTTGTGAGAGATGCGTGTGACATTGTCATAACCTCAGGAGGTCTCGGGCCAACCCATGATGATATGACACTGAGGGCAATCGCCAAAGCACTAAAAAGAAGAATAGTAGAGAGTCCGGAAGCACTGACCATTGTAAAACGGCAATATCAGACTCTGTTCGAAAGAGGCATTGTGAATTCACCAGACATAACCGACGCTAGAATCAAGATGGCACAGATTCCAGAGGGATCAATTCCACTCGATAACAGAGCTGGAGGTGCACCAGGAGTAATGATCCAGGAGGAGGACTTGGTTGTTTTCTGCTTGCCAGGTGTTCCAAGTGAGTTGAAGTTCATCTTCGAAGATTCGATAGTCCCTTGGATCAAAGAGAGGGTCAGATGGAAATTTCACGAGCAGGTCGTTGAGTTCGGGATGCATGATGAGTCTATGTTCGCACCAGCCATCGATGTCACCATGAAGAAGCACCCTGGTGTATATGTCAAATCCATGCCAAAGACGTATGGGACTTCAAGAAACCTCAGGGTATGGGTTTCGATGGGGAGTGAGAATCTTGAAGAAGCAAAGAGGCGCGTTGGAGAGACAATAAAGGAGTTGGAGAAGGTCACGGGACTCACAGCAAAACCCGTCGCAGAGTAGTCCCGTTACATCCGATAGATATATTCATTCGTTTAGATGACAATGGAAGCTGGAGAGCGCACTGCTTGCAGGTTGAATTCGCTATCGTGTTGGAGGACATCATTGTCTTCTTCATAGCTGTGATTTATGCTGTCATCATTCTCGTAATTGCGGATCTTGGTCGGAGAAAGATGCATCTTGGGTCCGACTTCACACGGAAGACTGTACATCTATTCGCAGGTGCTGCAATCTGGACTGTCCCCTATTATCCTCATGCATGGGTCGCCACTTTCGTTGCCCTCACCTTCGTGGTCATGCTCGGGCTGGCAAATACTGACAGATTTGGTCGGTTCTTTGCAGCAATGGCAAGGCCAGAGGACTTGGAACATGGAAGTGTGCGGGGCCCGTTCTGGTATGCAGTATCCATCACAATTCTTACAGCAGTATTCACATTCACAGGTTATCAAGAAGCCTACTTTCTGGCTGGTGCCGCCATAATGATCATGATGTTGGGCGATGGTATGAGCGCACCAATCGGAATGAAATATGGAGCAAGACATACGAAGGTGATATTCGGTTCAAAGAGAAGTATCGAGGGCTGCCTTGGCCTCTTCATCTTCGGATTCATCGGAGCGATGATTGCTTTCTGGTGGTTTGGTATCTACAGTGATCCTATATTCACGTCGTCTGCGGGCTATCTCAATATGCTGCTATTAGCATTAGTTGGAGCACTCACAGGTACAATTGTTGAACTCTTCAGTCCCAAAGGCACGGATAATGTCACGTTGCCAATGATAACCTGCCTAGTAATGCTCCTGGTTGCAATGCAGATGGGACTGCTAGTATTCTAGAATATGCTCAACAATGAGCACGGTACGAAAGCGTTGAGTTCTGTAAGAACTGCCTCGTGACTGGAAGTGGTTAACAGAACATAGACATTGTGCATTCACTTCATTGAAGAGGGAACTGCATGCCAAGGCTGACTTGCATGTCCCTATCTAGCATGCAATTACGACTGGCAAGAGCAACATACTCGGCACCCTCTTTCCGTTCAGGTCTCTTCAAAGAAGCTGCGCGCAGTCCCCTTGAAACGCGATAGAGCAGAATCAGTCACATCATTGCCGGAAGCATCGACAACATACCACGTATTCTTCTTGATACTCTGGGCGAACGGCCAGTCACCCAACAATGCTTCTCTGACAGTGACATTCTCCTTACCATATATGAGCACTTCAGACTTGGAGTCCTCATGGAGAATGACGCGTGTATAGAGGTCATCAGGAGGCTTGCTTGGCTGCATATCGCGGTGACGTGGCGTGACCCATGATGTATCGAAGCATATCAGAGTGGGTGCAATGATCGCAGTGAATACCACAAACAGGAAGAAACCTGTGAGTACTACGAAGCCAGGATCAACATCAATCACTTCATGTCTAGCCTGCTCTGTATAATAGATAGTCAGTATGAAGATAATGGCACCGATTAGTAGCAACAGCCCGGCACCTTTCATGAAATAGCGGTCATTTGGACGAATTCTCCTGACCCGAGAATGGATTGCTTATGAAGGGCTAAGAACCTTGTCAGGAGTCGGGAGTCTACTGCGGAGGTCTTAGTCTGTATCAGACACCACGGGCAACTAGGCGATAATAGTAAGAAGTTCCTGCTGTGTCACTCGTACGCTCAATACGCAATACCTGTCCAGGTACGGCGCCAAGAACCCGGACAGCTGGATCGTCGTGACTGATGCGAGGAAGTTGAGTCTTTGTAATCTTGTAGTGATTTAGTACAAGGTTGATCTCTTCCTCAGATGCTATTGAATGAGGCGGGACAAGTTCGTGCTCAAATAGGTCAAAGGATGCATAGCCGCCCTCGACTAATTCCACCTTCGCGGAGCTGGCCTCTTTCTTGGCAGCAGGGGTGAAACGCAGCCCGCCCACAAGCATGCCCCGTTGAGCTTCGACTTCCTCCATTTTGCTTGCAATCTCTTTCACAAAGGCAATACCAATGACCTTTGGCTCCTTGAGAATCCACACAACGTACCGAGATATCTTCTCGACCTCTCCCTTCGTCGGATACATCACATACTTATCTTCGTACTCAAAGAGCTCAGTGGTCTTGTAGGCACGAAGATTCAGAAGGCCCCTAGTCTTGACAACATGATTAGGCAATTCGAACATAGAAGGATACCCCGAGGACTTTGATTGGCCCCGCTGCAGAAGATATAAACATTGTCAAGTGTTCGGCTCTCTGAATAATGCAAGAACTCTAGCGTATTAGAATGACTCACAAAGGGTGATGACTATTGCGAGTCTCCCAATCTATTTGCCCACTGGAGTTTCATGGATGGAAATGCTGTACAAGGACCCCTGTATCAATGTTCAAAATCCCACTTTGCAGCTACCCATTCTGATAGCTCAATTACTCTTACGCATATTTGCTTTTATCTTTTGAAAACACATACAAGAGATTACCGCTTTCCAGTTGGTGCTTCTCAATAAGTGTCCAATACGTAAGCATTTCAATTGGCATTGGCCGTGCGTGCATGTGTGGTTCGGGATTACGTACTTCGGGAATATTAGTAATAACCAACCATTTTGCGTCTTGAGTATCGAGTCGTTTCAATAGCTCAAAAAAATCGCTTTTCTTCAAATGGAATAAGACATCTAGACACAGCACAACATCTACAGGGATATTCTCCAGATTCTGACCGTTACTTCGTATGAACTTCTTAGTGGGGTATTTTTGCCTGTTTTTGCGGATTATTTCATCGGAAACATCTGCACCTATATAGTCCTCAGGTATCGCTCGACCTTCCCAAAAACTGAGATCGCCGCACCCAATATCAAGGACACGGAGTCCAGTCATATCCACATATTGATTAATAATATCCCACTTTTCTGATCTCTCTTGACCGATACTTCCTTTTCCGGAGGTCCCCCCAACCTTATACCTCTTGTTCCAGTATGAACGCGGTTCGTACATTACTCGCCAAAGTCTGTTTCTGAAGGTTCTAGCTGTTACTCGCAATCTCGCAGTCAATGAATGTTCCTCCTAGCCTATATTGATTTTGTCACCATTTCTGCAATTTATTAATATATCCATAACTCTGGCTCTGTAGAATAATACATGAATTCAGAGGCAAGGGAACCAAGCCAAATAATCCATGTTCCATCACGCATCATATGATGCGACAAAGACTCGTCGCTATCACTCTTTCCTCGCTGAGCTTATCAGTAGACCAATCACATCAAGGGCAATATTCCCATCATATTCAGAAGTCAAAGTCGTCAATCATCCTCATAGAGCCGCATGGGTTGTCCGCAACACACCAAGGTCCCCACTCCGGATTTCTTCACTTCAATGACTTGTTGACAGATATCACAGACATAAATGCCGCCTTGTTTACCCATGTTTCATTTCTCCGAATCTCTCATTGAAAACCATAATCCTATCCCGTTTTTATGGATTTCTGACCTACTTGATAGCTTTATTATGCTAATGAGTATCCCAGAAACGCCTAATAGTAGATGGGGCGAAGATACAAATACTTCGATTGCGCAGAGGCAGATTGACAGGCAAGAGGCGATATGCGTGGCCGGACTAACAAAGGGAATGATTGCAGATGTCCACCGGAAGAAGGAGATTCGACTTCCAGCTGATTTCTTTCAAAACGAAGCCTTACAGGGTCTGAAGGCTGCGATGGTGATCTACTTCGAGAGATCTGGTGAGATTCGGCTGATTCCTATGACGAAAGAAGGCGGAGCTCGAGTACGACTCGAGGTTGAAAAGGTCAACCCAGCACTCATGCAGACAATGACTCAGCTCTTTAAGCACCATGACCTCAAAGTGCTGTTCACAACAGGTTTCTGTTTTGAGGAAAACAGATGCATCTATGAGGTATACTTCTCCGCTGACGATATTAGAGCCAAGGAGCCTGATATTCGAAAGACCATCAATAGCATTCCAGGTCTCTATGAAAGCGAATTTGAAATCCTTGAAATGGGCCAGGAATGGTAACAGGCACCTCGGAAGTCTCGCTGTCAGAGATTCGCAATAGACTTACTTGACGACCTGTAGTGCAACATTCTCTTTCACATTTGTTTCGACAACTTTCAGCTTTACCTTGAGCAGAGACTCCAGATAGCCACGTATGAAAGGTGCCGGATAGAATGGACTACTAATCACGACTAGACCCTGTTCAGTATGTGATATTGATCCCCACCCATTGTCCTGTAACAGACCCAGAACCAGATCTCGGCTACCGACTTTCCCGGGGTCCTCTCCGTGAATCAATCGGACAACGTCAGCAACAGGTGATTGAGCACCAGCAGTGAGCCCCAATTCGTATTGGTCAGAGGGAGTAAGTTTAGAGAAGAAGAGAGAGGATATTGCTTCTGATTCAAGAACTGCTCTTGAGGTGTTGACGTAGATGCCTCGCTCATTCCACTTATGCACTGTAAAATCAAGGAACCAACGGACTGAGTCCTCAATCATCTGAGCCCGAGACCGACCAGCTCGATCCTTGACAAGGTCATCAATATGATTCACTAGGGACTGAGTCATTGTAACACTGATAATCTTCTTCTTCAGAAGTTCGTTTATTTCTTCGAGTCGTGCCTTCTCACTTTTCGGAAGCTCGGCTGAATCATCGTTCTTGTCCTTACGAATCTTCTTGAGCTTCGCCTCCAATTCTGTCTTTTCTCTCAACAGCAACGATTCCTCGAACCTAAGCGACAAAGGTAAGGTTACCTCCCAGTATTAGACTATCAGCAAGTACTATCAAGTCTATTAGATTGTATTCGAATTTAGTAGATTGCATGCAGACCTACTATATGAATTCTTTGGGATATCATCCGGGTCGATATCAGATCTGTTCAGCAGCCACCTAGAAACAGCAACAGACCTCGTTGTGTTCAAACTGATGAGCCTGCATTAGTCATGGAAAGATTCATTGGGGCTGAGGGTACAGAACGGGAGATGATCGATGGCTTACTGTGAACTCTGGCTAGAATCGATGAGAGGCATGTCCGCGTTTCGTGTAGCACTTCTGGCACCGGAAGGATTCGATCTACCAAATGGCTTCTCTCTTGCTGAAGTTCAGAAGAGTCGTAAGAAGAAGCTGTATGTGTCGGAATGCATAGTCGGAATCAAGGCTGCAAAGAAAAGAATCGAGGCGGCAGCACAATTCTACAGTGATCGCAAACTGAAGTTCTTGTTCTTTAGAGAAATTAGAAAGCCAACAGAATAGGATTAAAAAAAGAAAGGTAAGAGGGGTTTGACCCCTCTATAGCTCAAGGCCAGGGTCCGATACTGAGCAATGACGGATTGAGTATGATAATCACGCCAACTGCAATAGCTGCAAGTCCAACAATGACACTCACCGGTACGGACGCGAATATCTTGCCTATCAGCTCGAGTATCTTGATGATTAGTCCGCCTAGGACATATGCAACGCAGAATATAATGAACCCAATGACTAGCATGCCTTTACCAGATGTTAGCCAGGCAACGTAGGTGCCAATCACCGGAGTTGAAATATAAGGAATCAAGAATCCGTGAATTGTTATAACTCCGAAGATGGCAATTGCCACGGCGAACAGCAAGGCGAGCGGGAATTTTGAGAGCACTCTCATGACCAGTGAGAATCCCATCAGGATCAGCACACCGGCCACAATTGTTGCCCCAGGCTGGACTGTCCAAACAACGTATCCAACGAAGATATCCAAGATACCCACAAAAAAGCCCAGATAAGTTCCAATCGCTACTAGAAAGTCAAAGATCGAACCCAGAATTGGGACAGGATCTGTTATGTTTTCCAGAAGCCATATTGCCAAAAGACCTCCTGACAGTATGAGCACCCACGCAAGAATCCAGTCATCCTGGAAATAGGCCATAATCTCAGGAAGCGTCCAATCAAGAAATGGGATTTGAAGCATATTAACACCTCATCCTAACTAAACTCGCATTACATCTAGCTGCAAATAAACTCTGCTACACTAGAGTCAAGCCCATTAGTCCAGAAGAGAAGGCAAAGGCAATCCAAAATACCAGCCCACAGACTGTGGCCATTAGAACTGGGCGTGAACCACTAACCATTCGAGTGTTCTGGTAGCCCATCGAAACGGCCGTGATTCCAAGGGTGATAAGGAGAGGAGCAATGTCAATTGCTGAGAGGGACCCAAGTGACCATGTCGGCCCCTGGGTCAGAAGAGAACCTATGAAGAGGAAGGGAGCTAGTGAAGCAAGCATACCTAGCACCGCAACACTCGTCAAGGTCAGCAAGTAGACCTTCATTCTCTGAGCGGCAATTATACTGTCTCTCTCTTTAGCTATAGCAGACCTCTTGATGAGACGGGCAGCAATCCTTGAAATCCTTTCTCCAGAATCCTGAGTTGAGGTCTCGCACATCAATGCAATCATCTTGAACATCTGTGAAACTCTCTGACCAAGAGCAGCCTCCGATGCAATGTTCATGGCCTCAGAAATGCTGAGATGCTTCTGATAGACAGCATTGACAGCAAGATCCACTAGTTTCTGCAATGCCGGCTCCAGATCACCGCGGACCGCCGGCAATGCGACCTCCAATGAATCACCTGATGTGAGGCGTTGCCCTAGAAGGATCAGAAAACTCAGGAATTCGTCATACTCACCGATTATGTCCTTCTGCGTGGGTGGAAGTAGAGAGTCATCTTTAGGTCTATCAAAGTAGGCCGAAAACTGCCGTGAGAACCGATTCCTAAGTAGAGCATTGAAAAAGATGAAGAATGGCACAGCCAAGAGAACAGCAAGGTGAGTTGCGTATCCTCCGAGGGATATTGCCAGAGTGAACATAATAGGGAAGTAAGTCACCAGGGCGGCCACTATCAAGAGCCTGCTCTCTAGTTCCAAGTTCTTCTGCCTGAGCGCAAGGTCGGCCTCAAAAGACTCCCCTGAAATCTCGTCCAGAAGATCAGTCTTCCTCTCAAGCGATGCAACAATTGTCGTGAAATAGCGCCTAATGTCGTCCGAAGGTTGGTCTTTCGCAAAGTCCATCAGGCATGTTTCAGGGGGCACGCCTTCAGCAATTCGACCGAGTATGTGCCGGAATGCCTTCGACAGGTATGGATGATTGGACTGCGCCACCATCTCAATCGCATCAAAGACTGTACCATGGGTCTGGAAGACCAGTATGAACTGCTCAAAGACAATATCGGCCTCCTCAGAGAGCCCAAGCCTATAGCTATTCATCATCGAAACAGGGTATGAGATGACAACATAATAGATCACAGCCGCCAACATTGCCGAGAGAGGGATGGCGATGAGAATATCTAGTCCCAGTAGTAGCAGTGTCATGACTGCCCCGAAGAATGTCACTGTGGTCGAGAGATAGGCTGCAGAAACGACGCCCTGTACGGTCACTGTCATAAGTGGAAGGAGAAAACGTACCGCCCTTGCGAGCTCTCTGTCATCAGTCTTCCTAGTAATCTTTGAGAAGGGGGGGATCTTTGAGCTGTAATGACATAGGCGCTCGTATAACACGGTTCAAGTCCTCTACTGGCAGAGTCATCTCTGCTTCTCTTAAATTCCCCGATGAGATACTCGGTACAAAAAAGGGAGGGATGTCCCGTGGACTTCATTGAGCAGAAATCCAGGGGACACTTACGCGCAACTACTATCGTCTGCGAATGATGTAGACAAGTACCAGTACGCCCACGGCGACAAGAAGGAGGACAACAACTCCACCACCACCGCCGCCAGCAGCGAGATTCGTATATGCAGTGTATACAGGGTCCTGCTGGATACGAAGTGAATTCCACTCTGGGAATGTGACAGCATACCACCAGTTGCTATTGTGGAAGGCAGTGCCAGCAACAGCGTGAGAGGCCATGTCGCCCACGGAAGTATACACTGACCTGATCTGGGCAGATAGTCCATATGCCATGTGTGCGAATATCCAGGCAGACAGAGGAGCCTGCCAGGCAACAAGGAGGAGATCGCTCAGACGTGCCCCGAGTAGAGTATTGAGCGCAGTCTCATTGTCAGAAACTGTCATCCCGGTTGTTTCATTGATGAGAGCATAGTTCCTTCCTAGACCTATGTCAAAGGCACGTTCATCATCACTTCCAACTCTGATGCTGATGTCCTCGTCTAGAGGCATTGTACTAGTCGGTGGAGTCAAGACAGTTCCTGTTTCAGTCGCCACCGTGTACTGAGAGGTGAAGATTGACAGGTAGTGTACGGCTGAGATTTCCATAGAATCGGTAATGATTTCCGTTGGTGCGGTTTCGTTACCCCAGAACTTCATCTTATTGACCTGACCCAGGGTGTATAGGGTTTCAGCATTGACTTCCCCAGTTTCGCCAATGGTAATATCATATTGAATTACGAGCTCGCTGATCAGGACTGTCAGAATAGGCAGGGCCAATGAGATCCAGAATCCCAAGGGATTGTTGGCATCGACCACACGACAGGTTAAGTTGTAGTATCGCATTCCAAAGCGATAGTGACCGTCACTGATTTTTGTCGCAGGGATTGGATCTACGACTGGCGTGTATTCAGGCCAGGTGTTATCTGAAGCCAAAGGCACAATGTACCACGCCGGTTCATTTCCTACGTCAGGCAGGTCATTACTGCCGTACGTTTCATTATGTACCAGCAGGAATGCAAATATGGCGCCGATGAAGACTTCTCTGTTCTCAGGGGTCTTGAAATACATACCAAACAACTGGTATGGCAAGATTGCCTGAGTACCATCTGTCTTGTTGGCATTGTTGAATGCAATGAGAAATGATGAGAATTCTCCTACATGCACAAACGATGCTGTTAGGCTTGCATTGGTTCCATCCTCTGCCTCCACTCGAATCGAGCTGTTTGTCCAGTACTCTTCCTCGAAGGTGTGGCCAAAAACAACGGCCTCATCACCAGCGGTCCAAGCATTAGACATCGGCATTGCAGCGAATGGAAGCACAAGGAGTATCAAGACCGAGAAGGTCACGATTTTGCTTTTTGTAGCGTGCATATGAAACTCTCCGAATCAATATGGAAATCTCGTTATTAAAAACAAATGCATGATAAATCCATAGACAGTCATTCAATGAAATCGGATAGTTTCGTTTGGTTTCTGTGCTCTTGGTAGAGCCTACTCTTTGCTAGCCAACGCTGGACTGGATTGCGCAAGTACTTTCCGACCTCTGCAGTCGCCTCGTCCATACTCTGGAACCGCTTGACGCCTCGGTCTAGTGCCCGTTTTGCTATCTCACGAAATCTCCACACACCGAGGGGAATCCATTGCTGAGGATCTGTTTCCAAAAAGACAATCACTCCTGATTGCTTCCGAATCCTAACGAGATACTCCAAGGCCGGTAAGCGGGTCGCATAGTAGGCTCCGACGACATCTTTGGCATAGTCCTTTCGCCCTTTTCCAAATTCATAGTCGTTGATGATTGTTGGATTCAGACCTCCGAGCCAGGACTCCATAGCTTCGAACTGCCAGCCACCCGGATAGAAGAGCATGGCGACTGTGTTCCCAAGGGCTTGGTCGATACTGACCAAATAGTCGTTGATCGAGGAATATCTCAGCACTTGTCTGTGCAGACGACGTCCTATAGTATCATCAATGGCAGTGATGCTCCATTTAGTCGGAACCAGTTTTCGCATCTTTCTCTGGCCCAGAACACCCACAGAGAGGAGACGGGTGATATGTTCCTGACGAATGCCACCCTTGAAGAGGTCCATCACACCGCCTACGGCCTTAAGATCTGTATCTGATGTGACCTTATCTACTACCCTTGGCACTCTAGGTTCATCCTCAAGCCTGAAGATATCAAGTGGCGCTGAAGGGCCGATGGGCAGAGTCCTGTCAGAAAAGACTGTCGTGAAGGATGGCTTCTTCAACAGTGTTGCCTCAGAATTAAGAGCGGTCTCCGACAGCGCAAGAGTCTGTGTTTCTGCGAGGTCTCGAGGAGGATCCACTGCAGCATCCACAGGCATGAGTTTCTTCGTTCGTACAAGACTGAATCGGAGTGCCAGAATCTCATCAATGGTCCTGTCGAGCCACAGATCAGGTCGCTCCATGAGTGGAGCCTCATCAACCCGCACAGGAGGAACTAGCGGCCCTGCCAGCACCTTGGGATAACCAGTTTCACCTATGAATAGAGAAGGAGGTGAAGCGCCGACTAGTTCGTTTCCTTTGAAGGCATCATCAATCTGAGCAAGAGCCTTCGCACGCATCAGCAAAGGGCAGGGTCGGACACCACAAAGCGCTCTGTGCCCCATACACCTCGAGCACACCCGCTCATCATAGGATGCCTGCATTGGAACTTCCGATGTAGGAACTAGCTTTGTCTGAGGCATTGGAGATCAACTGAGAGCGCCTTTATCAACATGGGAACTGTAACATATCCTTCTAAGGATTTGGAGCTATATCTATCTCTCACAGCTGCCGAGTGTTTAGAATGGCTTGAGAAGCCAAATTCGCCTAGTCTCGTGGAATAGCACTAGGATGGCAATCACACTCAAAGCGATATACATGAAATCTTTCCCGCTGGGTGGCCACGAGAAGAAGAATACTCCGTAGAGAATGAGCATGGCTACGAACAGTGTTCCTAGGAACAAGAACCTCGGAACAAGCCTAGTTCCTAACTTGACGAACAGAGAGAGAGAGCCCACACGAATAGTCTTGGAGATGGAATAGTTACCAGACTCGTCCTTCTTGACAAGATCAAGTTCTGAGAGTTTTGTGAGATGGTGAAGAGCCAGACTGGGACTGGAGAATCCGAGAGCCCTCTGAATGTCTCGGACACCCATCTGTCCTTGAGAGAGAAGAAGGGCGTAGACGCTCATCGTTCGTCCCTTCAGGAGCTTGTCTACAATGTCCTTGTCAGATTCTGCGCTCACAATCTAACCACCACGAAATATCTGTTCTGTCCTCCTGTATGTAACTCGACATAAAATAAAGTAGATGGGCGCAAAAGCCCATCATCATGCGCCCGGATAAGGCACTGTCGTTGTAATCGCAGTGTAGAGATTCTGAAGCGGTACAGCGAAATGGCCATTGTCATCAAGCCAATAGCCAGTCCCCCACGAAAGCACTGGTGGAACAATTCTATCTTCAAAGTCGCCGCTCCACGTGCCGTTTACGATGTACACGAATCCGTCAGATCTGGTAAATCCAACAGTAAAGCACGTATCATCATTGAAGTAGGCAGTCATATAGAAATCAATGGGCCAAGTGTGTGGATAATAACCAGTTGGGAAACTAGTTGCCTGCTCCATCTGACCAATTCCATCATCAATAATTGTACCACTTAGGGCATTCCACTCGGTTTCAGTGAGTACTCCCCTACCCACAATGTTGTCAAAGAATGGCGAGAATAGGACGGTGATCTCGCCGCCCGTTTCATTATCGGTCATGTAGACTGCGTCGACAAATGCTCCAGGATGAACCGCATCATAGTAGTCTGAGAGATTCATGTTCACAAGGGTTGAGTTACACATCCAATAGAAGACAACATTATCCCTCATCGAATTGAGGTACAGTGCAGCTTTCGAACCAAGTCCTGCAACGGGATTTGTCGGCGTGGTCGTTGTGTTATTACCACCATTGCCAGGAAGATTCACTGCAATAATGAAAACGCCAGTAGTGATGATGACTGCAACCAACACCGAGGCAAGAACTTTGCTTGATAGCCCAGTTTCGTAGCTCTTCAATTATTTTGCCTCAGTATGTATGTTACCCGTATACATATGACTCTACGTTTTGTACAGCCTGTACAATGACTTGTACAGTGTCGTTGGTATACTAACAAGAAAGTATTTGATGTACAACAGCAACTCCCTCTATATCATGCTCACGAGAAGGGAAGAGATCACCAGACTTCTGGAGTCCGCAGAACAGCCAATGACTGCTCAGGAAATCCGCGACATATTGGATCTGGAAAAGAGATCAATTGTCTATGATGACATCGATCATATCGCACGTTCAGTAAAGAATCAGGGCAAGGAAGTCCTTGTCAAGCCAGCAAGCTGTGGCAAGTGTCAATACGTATTCAAGGTAAAGGGCTCGGCAAAAGCGCCGACCAAATGCCCAAGATGCAAATCGGAATGGATTCTTGCTCCTTCATTTCTAATCAGAAACAAGAGATGACAGCTACTCATCCAGTTTGTAGATTCTCTTGATTCCAGCGCCCTCGTGGTGGATGTCTGTGACCCTTGTGACCATAAAGTCGGACAGACCAAATTCTGCTTTTTCCACATAGCCGTGAACCACTACCTTCATGCCCACTCGGGGAAGAAATCGATGCTTGTCCATTACGCTTGCTGAAATGCGTACGGTATAGGTCTTCCCTGTAGACTCATCCTGGACCACAATATCAGTCGAACCGTACCATTGCTGAGAACTTACACGAGTCGTATGACTACGTCCGATTTCACGTATCACACCTTTGATGACCGTCATTCAGCTTCACACTCCCATGGAGGGATGAGTCTGCCATATCGACCACCGCCTCCGGCCATATAACAGGCAGTGCCATCGCGGTATGCTTGTATCATCTGTGCAACTCTGTCACTGACTTCTCGTAGACTTTCTATAGGAGTATTTGTGAGAACAGAGGTTTCGGATCCAAAACTCGTTCTCATCTTGTAGTATAACGTGCCTGCGGCTCTTGAGGAGGAGGACTTGATTTCAAGGGCGTATGCTATAATATCGAGCAACGGAGCGATATGGAGATAGCGAGGACGGTGATCGGGAGATTTCGAAACTCCCTCACCAATTTCTAGGGCACGGTCTCGCACTCCCAATCGAAGAGGTCTGCCATCAGCTGGACAGCGCACCTTTCGCAGATGAATATCATGAAGGATTCTATCCTTCTCTGCATTGTCGGCACAATTAACATAGATATTGAGATCGTCGAACTTGGGGGCTCCATCGCCCTCATTAATCACAAGTGTTCGGCGGCACTTGGAACAGAACGACAAGTAATACTTGCCAAGACGCGGATTTAAGCCAACATTCAGAACAGCCTTTCGGCCTCTTTCACGTCTTATCGCATATCGAAGTTCTTCGAATGAACATGACTCCATCTCGAATCGTGTGAACTCTCTTCCCAACTTATCAGGACCCGGAGAGTGCGCATCGCTCGAGGTCAAATATGTGAGACCCCGCAGTTCAGGGATGCAATCAGCAATCTCAGAGTCAGCAGAGAGACCTAACTCAATGAAGTGTATGTTGCTTGCTTCGTCACCATAGCAGGTCTGTAGAGTCGAGTGCCTACTCTCCCGAAATATGGACTTGAAAGGCGTGAAGGCATGAGCAGGTCCTATCATTCCCTCAGCGTCTCGTACGAGCCCAGCTAGTTCAGCACCGCCCAGATTCACTCGGGGTCTCCCTCCCCATTCAGTGTTGAGATTGGGCGAATGTGGCTTAGTCGCTATTCGTAGATTCTCTACTGCATCGAAGTTGGGCAGAATGACCACATGATGGATTGACTCGAAATCCTCAATCTCAACTGTAGGAACAAACGCAATGGCATCAAACGTGTAGACATCACCCTCTTGCTTCAGGTGAGTTCGAAGATGCTTCAACCACTGAGGCTGCGTTGCGTCCCCCGTTCCCAGCAGATGAAGCCCCTTCTCCTTCGCTCCTTGGGCGATTCGAGGAACAGTCATAGCGTTGCTTACGCCGATGGAGTGAAGAGAGTGTATATGGAGATCCGCATCAAAGAGAGGCATGACTGATATCCTCAGAGGTTGATGACTACCTTCGTCACAGATGGTTGAGATGCGAACTCAAATGCCTTGTTGCCATCCTCAAGTTTGAACTCTTTTGAAACAAGGCGCTTGACCTCGATACGACCCTGTGCGAGGTATTCGATTGCTTTCTCGAACGGCCCTCGGCTGGTCCCAAAGACTGTCAGCTCTCTGTTGACAATGTCAGATGGGTTGATTGGATACTCACATCCATGCATGCTCTTCAAGGCTACAATGCCGCCATTTCTCACAATGCCCAGCGCCATATTGATGCCATCAGTATTGCCTGTCGCCTCGATTGCTATTCTCGGCCCGATTCCATTTGTTGCTTTGAGAATATCATTGCGCCAATTCCCGGAATCAGTATCATGCGTATTCCGAAGGCCAAGTTGTTTCGCTAGGCCTAACTGCCATCGATTATGGCCGACAATATGGACATCAGCGCCGCATATATCGTAGACCTGTGCAAGTAGGAGAGCAAGCTTTCCGCTTCCGAATATGACTACAGGTTCATTCACCTCTGCATGTGCCTGTCGCTCCGTGGCAATCGCAGAGGCCAAGGGCTCAACAAATGTAGCTGATGTGGCGTCCACCTCTCCCGGCAATACATGCAGCAAGTCAACGGGCACACAGAGATATTCAGAGAGCCCTCCATCGCATGTGAGGCCGATTACCTCCTTGGATGCACATAGGTGTCTGTGCCCACTCCTGCAGAACCAACATCTGCCGCAAGGGATGTCAATCTCAGTTGTCACAGGAGTCCCTGCTTCAAAGTCAGGAGAAGAACTCTCGTGAACAACTCCTGCAATCTCATGTCCAAGGATAACCGGGAGACTCGTTTCATAATCACCCTTCCAGATTGCCAAATCAGTTTCGCAAATGCCCACGGAGCGAACTTCTATTCTCACATCGCCAGGCATGAGGGCAGGAATTGGCGTGTCAGCAATCTGCAAACCGTCTGAGGTCAATACTAGTGATTGCATAGGGCCCTCCCTCTTCGTATTAGAGATGAATAAACCCTTCTACAAAAACAACAAGATAAGATGTTCGGTTGGAGTATGACTTAAGTGGAAGAGCCTATAGTTGAGCATGACCGAACTTACAGCCAATACGCCTTTCAAACCGGACAGAACAGTCGTCGTGAAGTAAGTCCGAGATGGAATAACCCATACTTTAGACGTATGAGCAGTAAGAGAAGAGGAGCAGCCAATGAGCGCACCAGTCATGTTCAACAGACGGCTTCGCAGAGATGAAACTGACACATGGCTAGACCTTGTCAATCAAACTACCGAACACGGCTATGCAAATCGGAGCCTTGCTGTGAGCTACCTTGGACTTCCTGATACGATTGCATTCGTTTCAAGCATTAATGATGAGGTTATTGGTGGAACCGCAATATATCGAGACAGGAATCGCTTGGGAATGGTTCTGAGTTCAGCGGCAGTGCTGAAGAAATTCAGAAAAACCAGTGCATTTCACATTATCAAAACCTCTCTTCCCTTCTTGAGAACCGTTGCCATACGGGATGTCGATGCCCTCGTGGCAGACGGGCCACAACGGACAGGAATAGGCTTTCCAGTGAGTCTAGCGCTAGACTCATGGACAATGAGAACTCTAGCAAGCATGAATTTTGAGCCCATTGGGGCAATGCGGAGTTATGTTCTCGAGTGCGGCGAAAGCAACGTGATTCAGCCAAATGAGGCGAAGTGGGACAAAGAGCCGAACATGGAGGGAACAAAGCAGTTGATCTGGGCACAGAGAGAAGCGATAGGGCAGTCTAATTCTCTTGTATGGAATGCCTTTGATTTTGCATGCAGTAGAAGGACGCTCAAGACCTATTCGGTCAATGGAACAGCAAGGATTGCCACTAGTATCGAGAGGCTCAATGATACAGCTGCTGTAGGGCTGATAGTGGTTGGGCCTGATTGTTCCGAATCATCTGCGGTGGACTGCATTGTTTCTGAATTATGCAGAGAACAGACGATGAAGGTTCATCTTCCGCTCATTAGTGGTGAGCTGGCTAGTCTTGTAGGGTCACTAGCTGATCGACTAGGCGCATCTCCGAAGAAACAGGCACTAACATTACTGAGAAAACACCTGTAGGAGAGTTCGTTTTCCATTGTGTCAATGCCTTCTTCTCGAAACAACACTGAGGACAACAGCAACACCTGCAATACCGGACACAACAATGATTACTCCATCGAATCATCAGACGCTCATACGCAAATGAGTGGGTCTCTTAAGAGACAGCTAATGACACTGATCAGAGAACAGCCATCTGCCAAGACAGGCGGAAACCCTTTTGTGTCGCACTGTTCTATCAAAAGTGGTCGTCCCATGTCAACACTCGATGTGAAGAAAATCGGATCAGGGGTTTTTCTCCGATATGGGGATGTCAGATTGGCATTTGACACTGGCATAAAGGGAGAAACCACTCTTCTGTCACATCCGCATTCGGATCATATCGGGGGACTAAGGTTCGCACATGACATCATTGCAACTCAAGCGACGTTTGATACATGGAGTGCTAGAGGTACTGAGCCAGTAGCCAAAAAGACGGTGTTAGATATCGATGACATGTTTGGACAGATAGGAGTCAACATAACTCCGTTGAATGCAGGACATGTCCTTGGCTCAGCCATGTTCTACTTAGAGTTCAATGATGGACTCACAGTGCTCTATACCGGCGACTTCAACAATGTCGATAGTCTCGTTCACAGAGCAGCGAAACCCGTGGCAGCTGATGTCCTCATCACTGAAGCAACCTACGGTGAGCCCACATGGATCTTCCCAGATAGAAGAAAGGTGTATGATAGTATTCTGCAGGCGGCATCAGAAACCATAGCTGAGGGGCGTACTCCGGTATTCAGTGCATACTCCCTTGGAAAATCACAGGAAGCAATCGCTCTCTTGCAGAGCGGAGGATTCAGGGTAATAAGTGGCAACACAAGTATTGACAAGGTCTGCAAGGTGTATGGAAATCATGGCGTGAGTCTCAAACACTACACCATGAAGTCTGTCAATGTGCCTGAAGCCCTGGAGTCAGGGGCCGTAGTGGTCACGTCATCACTTCGCAATACCTTGGCCACAGCAAGACACCAGCTCGACAAGAAATCGATTGATAGACTTGAGCAAAACACAGACACGTTTAATCTCTCAGGCTGGACCCTTGCGAAATTTGCAGAGCGAGGGTTCCCATTGAGTGCTCATTCAGACTTCCAAGGCCTACTTGATTTTGCCAAGTCAGTCGACCCAAGAGTGGCGTATGTATTCACCGATAGGGCGGGAGTGTTTTCGAAGCATTTGTCAGATTCTGGTATCAATGCGGTAGCGCTAGAGTAGGTGGTAGGGCTGAACGAAGATAGTTCCGATATGGTAGAGCCGGTGCATGCAGATTCGTTCTACTCAGTTTCATCGGCAGGAGAAATCCACGAACGACTGTGCTTCGAATACCTTGACATGGATCGTTACTATTCGAAGGTGCTTCGTGATGAAAGGCTTCTGGGGGATGAGGTAGAGAAACTTGCAGGGAACCTGCAGTTCTTTCTGGACAAAGAGCGAGTCGAGATCAATGGAATGGATGTCAAGTCAAAAGTAAACTACTGTGACATATTTCTGAAGGGAACGACCGACGTGGTTGCAGTAGTATATTTGATTGATTTCGCTGGGCATCTTCACAAAGGGTCGAATAAGATTGAAACTTGGGTAGAGGAAGAGACTGCGCCCTACGATTTCGAGATCCTATGGAGGTTTCCCGTGGGGACAAGGATTACCGAAATTGAAACTATCCTCGAATACGAGATCTATGGAGACATTCTCAGTCTATGGGCGATGGAAGGCGAGGATGTAGGCGGATACGAGAGGATGATGTTCAACCTCCCAGGAAATACCTTGGATAGACGGTGAACCACAGTGCAGGCGATGTGGTTCATTCAGGCCCTTGGTTGGATTCTCCTCATACTGGGCATTCTCTGTGTCATTATCGCACTTGTTCTGGCGGTGATGAAATCAGAGTCGGGTGAGGAGCCAAAGATGGAGAGCAGAGGCGTTGTATTGTTGGGACCAATACCGATTGTATGGGGCTATGGGAGAAAAGGGTGGTTGGTCGCAGGAATTGTCGGGATGATACTATGTCTTCTCTGGCTGCTGTTCTTTCTCTAGCCATTCCAGCCACATTCCGGGCAATAGTTGCTTCCTTTAACAATTCTTACAATCTTGCCATTCAGGAGGCATTCTGGACAGAGCCCGATACGCTTGCCGCATGTCGGACACAGAGCCTTTCGATTAAGGTCGCGGATACAGGTTATGGTTCCGCAAGAAGAGCATTTGACGGCGTGGTCTGAACAAAACTCGTTGTGACACCTATCACAGCGAATCTTTGCCTTCTCTCGACAGACTGTGCACGACTTTGGCATACTTGTGGCCCTGACATGCTGCCATGATACTGACCAAATAAGTCTAGCTCTACGTATGCTAGTAATACACAAGCGATACCAAGGCTCATAGACTCATGAAATCACATAGCTTGAGGAGACTATCAGATATGATCTTCATCTGCAGGAATTGTGGCAAGAGCACGGTAGATATCGATATGGTCCTTGACGGCGAATGTAGTTGCGGATGTTCGCATTTTCAGTTGGTATCAGAGGACCGTTCTGAACTGCCTATACCTCTGGAAGACAAAGAGTCAATCAGACGAGACCTTCACAAATGGATAGACCTCAACATTGATTCTATGCCCCCCGAACTTGTGGGCAATATCAGAGTTCTCTTCGAGGTAGAGAAAGACAACCTTACGTCGTAGTTGTCTTCTGCTCGACCTCTTGATGCTCTAGAGGTCGTTCGATTCTCGCAATCTGGCTATCAATCTCCTCACTGAGATCGGTCTTGCCAGCGACGTCAGCAATCCGCTGTACTGCCTTCAGACTATGAATAAGCGAGTCAAGCCAGGAAAAAAGATCACCGGGGTATGCCCATAGTTCAAATTCCCTTTCAAGTCTGTCAGCCAGTCCGGATGGATTGTAGCCCTCATGTCTCCTCTCAACTAGCCAGCGTCCCAATTTTACCTTCCCGTGGTCACACTCCGGAAAATCGCGACAGCCACAATTGAAGAATGCAATGGTCCATTTGCTGAAGACCTCAAAGACCCACTGAGGCAGTCTTCCTGCTCCGCTGCCCGGTTTGGTCAGACTGCTTATCTCTCCAAATACACCTGAGAACAGTCGAGTGGGCATGTGTGTCCTGAAGGCGGAGTTAATCTCTTCCTGCAGTTTGTTACTCAGGTAAATGTTCTCAAACGGTTCGAGCATCAACGCGATATCTAAGACATCATACGAGGCCGTGAGTTTCGTGACCTCCAGACCCATGCTTGGGGTCAAGAAGGAGAGTGAAGTTGCACGACCAAGCTCTGTCGGATATGCGCCTCCTTCCTTCACTCGAATCATGTGGGTCTTGACTAGATGCTTCAGAGCGTCAGATGGAGGCACGGACATCGAAAGCATGCTCTTGTACGCTCGTGCAATTGACTTCAAGTCCACCAGACCGGTAGAGCATATGGTCGCTAGAATCTGTTCGGCACTCGCTTCCTTATCAGCAAATGGCTCAACGTCCTCGATTATTCCATTGAGTAGACGCACCGCTACTTCATCCTCGGTGCCATCTTGTCCACTATGATATTTCCGCTCAGGCTGAACTATAACATATACCTTGCCGCGGTCATGTTTGCCGAGACGGCCGGCACGACCCAACATCTGTTCAAATTCGGCATTTGACAGCCAATCCGCGCCCATTGCGAGGGTTTCAAAGATCACCAGAGATGCAGGTAGGTCCACGCCAGCTCCCAGAGCCGCTGTTGTAACAACACATGCGAACTTCTGTCTGTCATATGCTCTTTCGATTCCTCTCCTCTGGTTGTATGGAAGTCCTCCGTGATAGACAGTAGACGATACGTGTTGTTCACGGAGCCAATCATTCAGATTCTGAGCACGCCGTCGCGAGTATGTGAATATAATGGACTGTCCCTTGTTTCCGAATGTACTTGTGTGTTTGAACTCATGGCTGACAAGACGACGGATGATAGACCACTTGTCTTCATCACTTCTCGCGAAGATAAGATGCTTCTCCAAAGGAACTGGGCGTCCTTCAAAGTTAACAAGCTTGAAGCCAAGTTCCTTTGCCAATGCTGCTGGTGAGCCGACTGTAGCTGAGAGCGCGATGTATTGTGCCCTAGGGTAGTGCAAGCGCATCCGCGTGAGAAGGCCATCGAGTTCAGGGCCCCGCTCAGGATCTGCAAGGTTCTGAATCTCATCAATGATTACGGTGCCCACGTTACCAAGATCGCTCGTACTTCCAGAACGAAAGAGCAAGTCCAATGCTTCATATGTAGCACAGATGATATCGGCCTTGCTGATGTCAGTATCGACAATTGGTTTCCCCTCGTTTCCCACATCAAGACGTGACATACCAACTTTGATACCTGTGCGCAGGCCAAGCGTACGATATCTCTTTCTGAATAGCTCATACTTCTCGTTTGTCAATGCAACAAGGGGCGACATGTACACCATCCTCTTGCCCTGCATGGCCTTGGGAATTCCTGCAAGTTCACCCAAGAGGGTCTTTCCCGATGACGTGGAGGACACGATCAGGAGTGAGGCGTTTTTCAAGAGACCTGAGTCAACAGTCTTCCGCTGAATGGGTAGAAGTACTTCCAATCCAGCTTCTCTGAGTACCTTCTTGAATTCGTCCGGGATTGGGAGTTCCTCGATGTCTTTCTTTGTGCCTACATCCTGAGCAACGACTGTGTCAATGAGTGTGAGGTCAGGTTCTGCGGTTGGATCGAATCCAGGTGTCAGCATCTCTAGAAGACGAGGAATGGATTTTACGCGTGATACTTGCCGTTCCAACTGATTCATCATTGCCCGAGACATATTGATGCCAAGAGTCTTCAACTCAGTCTTGAGATCAGCTTGAGCGCACGACAAACAGGTCACCTGTTCTGCAGTCAGCTTCACAACATTTCTTCTAGTCAGAATTGTGAGCTTGTCATCGCGCAGGCAATGTTGGCAGGTTGGAACGACTCTCGCATTCGATGCGCCAATCCGCTCAAGAAAAGTCTTCAGGTCTCCAAGGAATCCAGGTGTCAGCTCCTTTGGAATGATTATACTCTTTGCCTTTCTCAGAATCTCATTGGCTTCTTTGGGTTGATAGTAGAGAGGTTTGTTGTATTTGATAAACCAGAATCGATTAACCTCCAGCATCTCGGAAGCTCGGTATCCGAATTCTATCATGCCACCTAATACTGAACGCTGACGGTCCCTTAGCTCATCCGAGAACACATCGACTCTGGTCGCCATGTCTTGCTTAGCGGCCCTAAAGACAAGCACATAGGGTTTCAAGAGCCGTTTTTGAACGTCAGCATCAGCTACTTCCAATCAACTACCTCAGGATTGAGAAATCTCTAACCTAGAAGACACTTGTGGTTCTCACAATTCGAAAATGAACTTCTCTTTATTCTTCTCAACTAGGTCAAGCGTGTCTCGGTATTCATCCGCAAAGGCGTCCATGCCAGTCTTGGAGTCCTCGCCGGCCTTCTCAACAATCATCCAGTCAGTCATGACCTCGATATCGGAGAAGCCTGCAAATCGATGAAACGGAGCTGCAAACACCTTTGAGAGTTCAGTACGCTGCTGTCGGAGTCGGGGAAAATTCTCAATGAAGGGGCGATAGATATGGCCGCTCGTACCACCAAGAATGAATCTTGCACGTTGTTCGCCGGATACATGAGAGACCTTAATGCGCTTGAACATCTCCTGATAGTACAGAGTTTGAGGTATGCCTGCCTCGACTCTGATTTTTGCAAGCGCATCTCCTGCAAGAACATTTCCTCGCTCAATTACGAGATTTCGAATCAGAGTGACAATCTCATCTTGTCTTCCCGTCCCTAAAGGGTCGATGACCTCAGGCGTCACTATGTCTACCTGAGGGAGAGGCTCATCAAGCCGAAGTTGTGTTGGATCGAACATGAGAGCAGAGATGAATTCCTGTACTGCAATATTGATGTTTCCTTTTCTCGCGGTGCCCAGGAAAATGCCAGGTCCAATCAAGACCGAGTAGACTTCCGTTTCACGTATTATGGACCATAACTGTGTTGAGAGGATAAGTGCAGTACCAGATAGGTCAGCACCACGAAATGCATCTACACTGAAGTCGTACGTCTCGATATTGATTAGCCAATAGAGAGGAGTCTTCTCCTTCAATGCATTGAATCCTCCTCATATATGTGGGCGTCGACGAAATCATGCACTATCTTGATGGTGAGCGTATCGCGTTCGGATAGTGGAGCTTCGGATATCTGTACTTTTGCAGAGGAGATCACATTGTCGAGAGGAACATCTTCGAGTTTGAATCGTCCTTTGATCTCATTGAGGCATTTCTCAACACAAGCCGTTAAGTCATTACCTTGATATTTCAGGACTCTAATAACACGACCAATTTGCTCCGACAAGTATTCTGCTCGTTCGTCGCCCTTTCTTCTTCTGGCGAGCTTCACGTCGCGTTCCAGAAAATCAAAAGGAGACACCAAATCAGGTTCAGCCTTATTGCCTCTGGTCGAACTGACACCGACATCCACAAAGGGTGACCGGTCACCCCGTCCGCTTATGGGACGGGGTATGAGATGAATGAGGAAATGTGCCACTGCCCTGAGTGGAAGTCTCTCAAGCGGTTGTCCGAGTTCATCAATAAGAGCGTCGAGACGTGCCAATGATGCGTCAATAGTGAATGAGTCCGTGACTCCTATCAATGACTCTCGTATCAATCGAAAGTGAGCCTGATTCCGTCGAAGGACCTGTTTGAACTTCCCATTGAGAGTGGCTCGATTCCACTTCGTAATTGCTTGTCCGAATGCTGTCAATGCATCGACGCTGATAGACTTTGGATGCTCTTTGATCCACTCTTCGAGAATGGGTGAAATGATAGTTTCTGCAAGTTTGGTACGTTCAGCAATGATTGAGAGCGCTTTTTCAACTTCCATGTTCTTTGAATCAATCACATCTTCAAGATTCGCTAGACTTCGACCCTGCAACTCCAGCTGCCTAGAAAATCGTCCATAGAGGTGCGAAATCCATCTACCCTCACTAAGTGCGAACTCCATCACGTTACCAGGCAAGTTTGGTACATCTTCAGCAACACTGGCGCGACGTCCTAATTCTGTGGTGAAGAGATCCACTGCAGAGCGGAGACCTATGATTCCATCCATATTGATGAGGTAGGCAACCATGGCGACCTCAAGAGGGCAAGAGAGCCCCTCAGAGATCTTTCGTGCTTCTGCTTCAGGAACACGCTTTACGCGCTCTCTTAGATTGGCATAGGTATCTGTGAATTCCTCTATTAGCCTTTGGCGACTCTCCATTGCGAGCTTCTGAATGTCGATCTCAGGCAACATGGTAGGAATTCCTCACATACAAATCGTGTCTGCTGTCCACTACGACTAACAGCACTCAAAATATCAAGTGTCTAAATAACAATTGTTTGTGCATAGGTTCCGGGTCGAATTCTCCTGCAAGGGTTGCCTTTCTATATTCCCATGGACAGCAGCAGGAAATGTATTCCGAAGCCAACTAGGATTGCACCGAGGCATAGGGCAGAGAGGACCCTGAGCCGCGAGAAGTGGCGACCACGCTCAATGTGGACGACAAGCCAGCCAAAGGCGAATATCCCGAAGAACAGGAATACTAACGAAAAGAGAAAAATCGTGCTTTCAAAGTTCTGGAGCATGTCTATCGCCTCGTTGTTTCTACAGGGGTCGCTTTGATGAGTAATTTAAAGTGCTCGGTCAAGTTATCATGCAAGGAATTCATACTCCGTTACAAAGTCCTCTCCATCGATTGTCACTTCACGAATCAACTTCCCACGCTTTTTGGCGAACCTGCGTTGTTCAGTAAAAGACAGTTTCGGGTCATCGGGAATCTTGATTTCCCGGATTTCAAAGCTGTTCCTAATCCAGATATCCTTGGTCTTGGGTCCAATCTTGCCACGCAGATCTGGTATGTAGCTGTCCATGATGAAGTCAAGAGTTACGGGGCTGTTTCCAAGTGACCCAGTGGAGAATACAGGATCTTTTGATACGGATTCCTCATCTTCTTCTGCAGGGCCACCCTTCGGGAATGATGTCTTAGTCTGTATCTTCCAAGGTTTCGTGCCATCTTTGGGATTGAGCGAGAGAAGGTAGAAAGTCGTCGGATCGTCGATGCTGAAGAGAGCCTTGATGTCCTCCAGAGGAGCAGACTCATCGACTTTTGCCCTAAAGACAGGTGTGCCCTTGCCCTTCGATTTGTCCCAAGAAATCGGCATCATCATTTTTCCAAACTGGGGTCTTCTATCCGAGTAAGTTATGATAGTACCTTTGATCTTATGTTGACCAGAAGGAGCACCCAACACGTAACATTTCAAAAACGCTTTCTCTTGGTCGAGGTCAGCCTTGAACTTGATGCTCGGCTTGCTCAGGGTTATCCGTGCTCTTGGACCTGGATGAGACCCTAGTCCATACTTGACTAATTTTGCATGAACAAACTCGTCAGGAGTTCCCTTGATTATCTTGGCGACCCAGCTCACCCTATTGACCTCACAGAGCAACCGATGAAGGTGCGATTTAAACTCTTCGTGATATTGACATCTGTACTAGAAAACAGCAAGTCGTGGAAGCACCAACTTCCTCGGGAACTCTACCAGATGTCATAGTACGTCCCTTGCACCTGCATAGCTTATAAAAGAGGATACACAGGTTGAGCCACGACAAACACGGAGTGCATCTAGATGGGACTACGAAAATCCGGTCATGCAATGACTCTGATTCTGCTCTATCTTGTGACATTGATCATGCGCGCATCATTCTATGTCACAATTGCTGTTATCTCCAGTAGTGTGTACATGGGAGGAGCATTGACGGGTTGGGGTGTCGCAGCGGTGCTGGCAATTTATCCCCTGACAGAACTGAGCACGGTTTCATTCTTTGGATCATACAGCGATAAGATTGGGAGGAAACCGATTCTTGTCGCAAGTCTCTTCATCACAGGACTAGCCTCATTCCTATTCGGTGTTGCCACCATGGGAGTCCTTGCACTCATCCTAGCCGGTTTCTTTGGGATTGGCGCTGCCTCTCAAGTGACCACTACACTCTCCATTATTGCGGACTGCTCTTCGGAGGAGAACAGAGCTAGACTGATGGGCTACTTCGATCTCTCTACTCTGGCTGGACTTGCAGGCGGCTTCGGTCTCGGTATCATTCTGCTGGAGGTCGGGACCATCAGTCTGAATATCGGGACGTTCATTCTTGAAATTGTCATCACTCCGACACTTCTTCTGTTTGCTGCCGCTGGAGCATGTGCTGTGACAGGACTAGTGACGTTGTTTCTAATCAAGGAAACACGAGTCGTATCACGCAGGGATGTCAGCGTCATAGCACTCCTCAAAAAGGTTGCCGCTGATAGGCGAGTCCAACTAATGCTTCCAGTCTATGTGCCCATTATCTCATTGTATGGCCTGGTGATATCGAAGACGAAACAAATCATCGAGGTCTACTTCGATATAACTGCTGCTGATATGGTTCTTCTCTTTGCGATGCTTGGAGTGTCATTGTTTCTTGGCATAGTCATCATGGGACATCTATCAGACCGAGTTATGAAGAGAAGACCGTTCATCGTGTTTGGCCTCATAGGCTTTGGCGCCCTGGCCTACCTGCTTGTCGCCAATGCTGAGTCTTTCGATACTCTCTGGACCTCGGGACTATGGCCTCTGTTGCCTGCGCTCGGTTTTATTGCAGGCTCATTTCCACCTGCAGCAATGGCATATCTCACGGACATATCTAGTGCAGAAGCGCGAGGCAGTACAATGGGCGTATACAGCATCTTCTTCGGGTCTGGAATGATCATCGGTCCACTCGCTGCTGAGTTTGCCTATTCATTGGGAGGTCTCTTCCCGGGTCTGGCCATCCTGGTCATAATCCTAATCTCAGTGGCATGCATCGGAACATACTTCCTTAAGGAAGCCGCCCCTCAAGGGAGTCACGAGGTCGCTGCTGCAAGGCAGACCCCTGAAATCGAATGAAACTTCGACTGATTGCTGAAGGAATTCACATTGACCCAGTAACATGCTTTCAGGACTGCATTGAGAATCGAAAAGATGTTGAAGCGGATGATATGTCAGACACCCGAACATGGAGAATATGCGGTATTGGATTCATCTGTCGGGGTAAGTGGACGAGAGGGTACAAACGGCATATCACAGTTCTGGCACTTGACTGTTCCGTCCCTTTGTAGGCTTGACGGATCATAAGAATAGACAGCTTTACAGCGAGGACATCTGAATCTATTGACCCGCCTTTTCTGAATCCAAGGAGGAGTTGTCTCATATGAGAACATGGCTCTTGTCAGGGATGCACCACAATATGTGCATCGTGTGACACTCGGAGGGTTTGTCTGTGTACAGTACTCGCACACGAGGAGGCTGACATTCCTGTACTTGTCCTTCCTATCCTGATAGTTCTTTCCCTCGTTGCCTCCGAACATTATCAGACCACCAGTAAGCAGGAACAGGATTCCAATTACAAGAAGATCTGCGGCGACATTACGCATACTGGACATGCCAGGATTGAGAGAAGCAGAGAAAACCAGAGCCAATAGCATTATGCCACCAAGGCAGGAGCATGCAAATCCAGCCCCAGTAGATCCCACAGCTCCAACAGAGTACATCGCGGCTTGACATTCAGATGAGCAAAAGATTTCATTCCTCTCAGTGGTTATCCATTCGTCACTCTCTGGCGTCCCACACCAAGCGCATCTGGCAAGATTGTCCTTCTTCACGAGAATTCTATCATAGTCTGGCTCAGACATAGACTTGACCGTCCGAGTGACTTCTTCTCGAAGAGATATAAAGCTCCTTTTTTGAATAATGATAATAATGAAATGAGCTAGGGAATAGAGTGCAATCGGGTCGCACGCGGAATCAAACATCCGGATACAGGGAACGTGCGGCAATCGAGTCATCTACAAGGACGAGCGGACGGGAGAGGACAAACGGCCTGTCGCAGTTCTGGCATTTGACTGTCCCGCCACTTTGAAGATTTAGCAGATTATAGGAGTAGACAGCATTACAGCGGGGGCATCTGAATCGATTGAGCCGCCTTTTTTGAATCCAAGGAGGAGTCGTTTCGTATGAGAACACGGCTTTAGTCAGGGATGCGCCACAATGCCTGCATCGTGTGATGCTTGGAGGATTTGCCTGCGTACAATACTCGCACACAAGGAGGGTGACATCCCGGTACTTGTCTTTCCTATCCTGGTACTTTTTTCCCCTGTTAGCACCAATCACTGTTCCGACGCCGACGATGAGGAAGAAGAGTCCATATACTACAACCTCTGCAACAGCCCTAGGATCACCGAGGATGTTAGGAGCGAGAGAAGCAAAGAAGAACAGAACCAGTATTCCCCCGCCAAGGCACGTGAATATATATCCAGCGAGATCAGCTCCTGTTGAATACTTTGCGGCTTGGCATTCAGATGAACAAAATATCTCATTCCGGCCTCTGGTGATCCACTCATCACTCTCCGGAGTACCACACCAGGCGCATCTGGCAAGATTATCCTTCTTCACGAGGATTCTATCAGAGCTTGGCTCAGACGTAGAAGCGACCCTCACAGTAAGTTCTGCTCGAAGAGATATAAAGCTCCTTCTTTGAGGGATGAAGCTGAAGAAATGAGCTTGGGAATACAGCGCATCGCAGCTGAAACGGGCACTAATATGAGAATCATGGCAAGAGTTAATAGAAACCTCGGCTTGAAACCTTTCAGTTACTCTACCTCAAAGGAGAGAGAATTATGGTCAGGCTTACAACAACTGGTAATGTCTTTTCGGGCATTGGTTTGACTCTGCTCGCAGTTACTATCTTCCTTAAGTTCATTCTTGACTCACTTTCTGCCACGCCAGATCAGCTTCTGTATCCATTTTACGTCTGGCTCATCGCGTTGGGGATACTCGCAATTGTGGTGGTCATAGGTGTGATAAACACCTTCACTGAGATGACTGGCTTTGTCCATCCTGATGATAAGATGTATTCCAACATGTTGGTTTACGTAATGGCATTGGGAACTCTTCTTGTCTGTGGATTGCTGCAAGGAGTGGACATAACCATTCAGGGGTACCTCTTCAATATGGGAACAATGATTGTGATCGCGTACATCTTCCTGTTCGTCTTTGTATTCTTTGGTGGAAAAATCGCAAAGGGTGCAGAAGAGGGACAAGTAAAGGAAATGACATCAAGGTTCATGCTTGTTTCGCTCATTCTAGGTGTGGCCATGGCAGGTGCACACCTGTTTCTCAACATCATATACGGCACATTTTCGTACGGATGGGCAGCGGCGGTGCTCATGGTTTTCGCAGTCGCGCTGGTCCTACTAATGGTGCTCTATATGGGAAGAAAATACGAACCAGTAGGCAAGTAATCTAGGATGATTTGGATGGAGTCATCTCCATCCATCATTTTCCATCCAAGAAATCGGTATAGTAGAATGACTTATGGTGGAAAGGCTCTTAACACTCATAGTTAATCTGACAGCTGTCTGGTGTTAGACATGGGAGACGGAAAACTCTGGATTGGATACAAGCTCGACAAAGAAGGAAATCGAACTGGGGAGAATTTCGAGATAAGTGTGGACCTTCTTCGAAAGCATGGAGGAGTCTTCGGATCTACAGGTTCCGGAAAGACTGTTCTATCAAAATGTATCCTAGAGGAGGCTGCAATGCAGGGAATTCCGATTCTCGCCCTCGACCCTCAGGGTGATATTGCATCCTTGATGTTGCCAGGAGATCCAAAGCAACTTGCCGAAAAGGGTGTTCCTCCAGAGAGATTGAAGGAGTACATGGATAGGGTCATTGTACGCGTGTATACGCCTGCCAGCAGCAAGGGTCTCGCAATATCAATCAATCCGCTGAAACTACCAGATAGAATGGCAGACCAAGATGATATCATCCGGCTCCTTGACAACTGTGCGCGGACTCTCGTGAAAGTCCTTGTGAAAGTTGCCGGATTGACGAGGTCGTGGGAAGGCAAAGCCTTCGCTGCCATCTATGAGCTATTGAGAACGATTTGGGAAAACGAGAAAACGGAGATTAAGGGGCTCAAAGAACTGGCTGATATGCTCACTGGAGATGCAAAGACGGTTGGTGTGGACCTCGAACCATTCATGAAGCTTTCAGAGCGACTGACCCTTGCGACTCGTATACGTAGTCTGACCGTGGGTTCCTCACAGCTCCTGTTCAAGGAAGAGGGCGAGATCGACTTCGATGAGCTAACAAGACCAGTCAAGGGAAAAACTCCGATCAATGTTATATTCCTCAAAACGCTTAGAAGCGAGGAAGAGAAGCATTTCTTCATCGCTATCGTCTTGAACCAGTTGTATTCGTGGATGTTAAGACAGGGCTTCACGGAGAAGCCGCGAATGATGGTATTCCAGGACGAGGCTGCGCCCTTCATTCCTGCAGGAATGCTCTCACCTGGTCCAAAGGAAACATACTTGCTTCTGTTCAGACAAGCAAGGAAGTATGGCGTTGAGTGTCTTATAGCAACTCAGAGCCCGAAGGATGTAGACTACAAGGCTTTCGAGCAATTCAATACCATCTCCACTGGACGTATCAGTAGTGAACAATCTCTGAAGGTCCTTGAGAGGATTCTCGAACCCATTGCTGGAGAGAAGGAGTCTGAAGATATCATAACCCAATTGCCAGGGCAGGAACCTGCAAGCTTCATTTTCTCATCTGTAGACCTCAAACCAAAGGTCAATCATATCAGCGTCCGTTGGCTGCTCACCAACCACGTGACACTCACTGAAAAAGACGTTCAGATGCACATGCAGAAGCTTGTTGCGGAGCAGGACAAGGTTCTCAAGAAGCTTGAAGAAGAGAGATTGGCTCTTGAGAAACGAAAGTCGGACGAGATGGCGGCCACAGAGAAACTCAGACTTGAAGAGGAACGCCTGAAAGCAGAGGAGGCCGCTCGACTGGAACAGGAACGATTGCTACTGGATAAGAAACAGAAGTTCGAATCAGCTCCGGATACAGCCAAGGTCTTTGATACTCATGGGCAGGCAGGCATGGTCTCCTATGATGACCTCATCAATGCCTTCATTGCGAGAATCGAGGCCATCGCAAGAACAACTTTCGGCCTTGAGTTTCTGAGGGAACTTGTCCAACGAGGAGAACTCCATTATGAGAAGTCCATGTCCTATTACTTGACAGAAACTCGCGAAGCGCAGAAACAGGGTCTTGCCAAGAGGATCATTAAGGAGATACAAAAGAAGGGCAAAACAGCGAAGGAGGAGTTCCTGGCTTACGACTTCAACTTCATGCTACTGAAGGTAATTGAAAGCATGGGCGTGAAGGAACCGGAATATGTTGATGAGGAACGACTGAAAAAGAGATTCGAACAGCTGGTCATGAAAGCTAATAGAAACAACTTCCTTGAGCGCATTGTCTTGGGTGAGCCCTTTCTGGAATTCTAGGCCGGAGCCGCATACCGGACAGGTTTCGAGATCATGCAGTCAACCCACCGTTTGATAGCACCTAGAGTGAAGAAAGTGGCGTCATTCATTATATCCTCTGTCGCATAAGGGGCACCATAGAGTAATAGAAGAGCACATCTGGTGCTACGCGTGATTTTTGTCCGTTCAGAGTCATGAACCGCAAAACCATAGCAGACAATTCCACTGTCATCGCTGAGAACAAGCTCTCTGCCCCTGCACTCGACTCCCTCGCCTCCTATTCTCCTGAAGACCTCGCCCTTTCTAGCCTTTCGAACCGTCAACTGACCTTGAATCTTGGAGACATCAACTAGCCCTATTGGTATCTTGTGATATGCAGAGGCAAGATTCACAACATCAACGAGATTAGAGATGCGCCACAGATTCTCGCCCTGCAATACCCGGCGCAGAACAGCCTCGCTTGAAACTCGAGTCTTGGTTGGATCCATTGAGTAGGACCAGTGAAGTGCGCGATACGACCGGATCAGCGGGTCATGCCGTAGACTTTCAAGATCGTTGTTGGACCTGATTGTTTCGAAGAGTGAAGATTCATATTCCTCGAATTCGGAGCTGGACTTGCCCAATTTCAGATCATCTAGCACTGCAACGGTCACGCTGGTACCCGGAGGCCCAGTTTCAAACACGACAGACTTCGAGGACAACACAGTTGAAATGATACAATCGGGGGCTTTGAGGGTTTTGAGAGATGTCACTAGAGAAGATCAATCACATCTTCCAGCGATTTCACAGTGAGTGTCGGTTTCGTATCCAGGCCACCTGATTCAAAGGCGACTATATTGTGGGGATCTCGTTTCACTAGGATTGTTGTGACTCCAGCGGCATTGCCGCCGGCGATATCTGAATTGGGATTGTCACCAATAATGACTGCATTAGTCAACTTGAATCCAATGGTCTTCACAGTTTCCGTGACAATTTCAGGGAGTGGTTTGCCGACTGTGACTGCGACAACGCCAGTGGCATGCTCTATTGCCGCCACTATTGAACGTTCACCAATGTAGACATCATCCTGTCCAAGATATTTCCCAGAGTAGTCACGGCTGCCACTGACACATACCAGGCCCGCACCCTGCTTGACCATCTTGGTGGCAAAATTGAGTTCATCAAATGTCATTCCCCTATCGGCAGCCACTGCAACAAAATCGATTGGCGGATTGTTCGCCACATCAAGCCCCCGTGCAATGAAGTCTTCCTGGGCTCCGCCTTCGCCGATTACGAAACAGCGTGCCCCGGGAGACCTATTGTGAATATAGGCTGCCGCTGCTGCACCAGCAGTGTAGACTCTCTCGACGGGAAGATGAAATCCGGCTCTCTCAACCGCTTGATGTACTTGTCTGCTTGAGAGCCGTCCCACATTCGTTAGAATAGCAAGTGTGCAACCTTTCTCTTCAAGTGAACTCCATAGCGTCAGGGCATCTTTAAAGGGAGTAGGATGTTCCACATCGAGAATTAGTGTGTTATCGACATCAAAGACCCAGAGTTTCTTTCTGCTAAGGTCCATATGACCAGCTCCCCCAATTAGCATTCAGTTCGAAGAGAAAAATATACCTACTCTTTGTCCAAAAGAGGAATTACACAGATGAAGCGGAAGATCTCGCTGCCTTCAGTGTTGTCGTAGCCATGCTGCACGTTCGGCGGGACGAACACGATATCGTCCTTCTTCGCATAGCCTTCAACATCGCCAATCAATTTGACTTTACCATTGAGCACGAAGATCTCGTGTTCCTCTTCATGTGCATGCAACGGAATGATGCCACCAGGTGCAATCTCGAACAGACGCATCGCAAAGTTCAGAGCTCCTGTTCGCTTGGCCACAAGCCAGCGCACGGTTGCGCCCTTGGCCCCGGCCATATCAACTTCGATAGCATCTCGTTCATGATAGTTTACGACGTACATGAGTAGACTTCTCCTCACAGATATCTATAGTTGCGTCAACATGCTGCTCGAGGAAACTCCTGTTGCGTAATATAGATATTCGGTTATGGACGTCATTCTTGCGCTACTAAGGAGAATGCCACAGAAAGCTTAATCTTCGTGAGAACTAACTGCGTCCGAGAGATTGTGGATATCAGATACGGTCCTCAAGAGTGGGATAAGCATGAGTGAAGAAGACACATATCTGAGAGCAAAGTTGACTGAGATAAATGGAGCTATTGAGAGACTCACTCAGATGTTGAATAGGATGATCGATGTCATCTCGAAGGTCACTGAGATTCAGGAGACTCAGTCAGAAATCGCTCTTGCAGTGACTGCAAACTCAGAGAAACTTGACGAGATCCTTGAAACTGTGAAAAGCATCAAGCGTGGAGGACCAGCAACGCAGGCTGCAAGCAGTGCAGGCGTAGCTCAGAAAGGCGCAGTTTCAACCAATCAAGCAGTCCTAGATACCCTTGAAACACAAGTTCGAGAAGGAGCTATTGCTAGCGACCTCTCGCAGAAGATTAGCGAGGCTGCAGGTATGCTGGAGAGCAAAGGAGTAGCAGAGGCGCTCATCGTAAAGATGCAGAGATGGACACGAATCCTGAGGACCTATGGCAGAGTCGACACCATTAGTCCAGCGGACCTCCAGAAACTCCGTGTTGATATCAAGGAATGGGGTCGCGAACTCTCGAAAATGAGATAGCTCTTTTGTATCGAGCATGGCACAACGCTTGCCCTATTCGCTCCGCTTATAGCCAATTAGCACAAGATGTATTGGTAGCTTGGATTCCGCGCGATATAGTAATCGTTCGAATCAATTCAGTCAACATTTATTAGAATGCAATGCGACGCACGTCTAACCTCTGCCGGGATACAAGGGGTGCACGGACCAATGACAGTTGACGAGATTATAGAATCCGTACAGAAGAAAATTGAGGAATTCCCTGAACCACACCGAAGTGAAGTACTGGACATGTGGGACGAATGGGTGAATACTAATCCTGAAAGCCCGCTCTATGTAAGTTGGGCTGAGTTCTCGTCCAGATTTGACGACCAGATCGCCTTGTTTACGGAGAGGCGAGTCTTCTTGAAGCGAGTCAAGAATGAACTCAGAGAACTCGAAGTTCCTCTGAAGACGTGGCAGAAGGTGGCAAAAGGACTTGCTGCAGTCGCAAGTGTCTTTCTCATCGTTTTCTTGGCAATATCCAGGGTGTTCCGTGTGACTGACTAGCTGACAAACATAGACTCTCGGCTCATCAGAGAAGTCAACTTATATCATGGAAAAACCACTAACACCCGAAGAAAATGGACACACTTCTTGAATCAATCCCGAAATCTATGACTCAAATGCTCAACAAGGCAGTACAGGCTGTGAGGCAATCACGGAAGACAATGGCTTTCTCGCACATCGATGCCGATGGCATATCAGCTCTAGCAATTGTGGTCATGGCCCTTAACCGTGAAAAGCTACAAGTAGAATGGAGGAATATCCATCAGATCAACTCCGAAACAATTGTCGAAATTCGTGATGAGGTCGAGAACTACCAGCCTGACTTAGTCGTATTCAGTGATTTTGGAACAGGGCAGATCGAGCTTGTGAGAAACCTAGTTGCTGACCTAGATTACGTTGAACACGCGATTGTACTCGATCACCATCTGCCACAAGACGAGGAATCGCGGCAGACACAGTCATTCACAAGTGATAGGCTGATAGAGATTAATCCATCTCATCATGGCATGAATGGCAGCTACGATATATCTGGAGCAGGCGTGGCCTTTCTTCTGGCTCTGTCCTTATCAACAGAGAACGTCGACCTCGCTGAACTGGCCATTGTGGGAGCCACAGGAGACCTGCAGGATTATTATGGAAAAGGGTTCTCGGGAATCAATAAGAAAATACTTGAATTGGGGGAAGATGCAGGGTACCTAAGAGTCACGAAAGACCTAACTTTCTTCGGAGTCAATACGCGCCCTTTGCCCTATCTCCTGCAATATGCAACCGACCCGTATCTTCCAGGAATCACCGGTGACGAAACGGCATGCTTCATGTTCTTTGAGGAACTTGGAATTCCGTTGAAAGATGGAAATGATGAATGGCGGACATGGGTTGATCTGGAATCTGATGAGAAGCAGCGAATCATCCAAAGACTAATCCAAGTGGTTATCGATTCCTACAATGACCCCATAGTCGCTACTGGACTTGTTGGTGATGTTGTGATTCTTACGCAACGACCTGAGAAAACTGAGATGCGCAGTGCAAAGGAATTCTCAACGCTGTTGAATGCCTGCGGTCGGAACAAGCAACCGGAAGTAGGTGTCAAAGTTTGTTTGGGGGACTCTGAAGCAGTCGCTAACGGGAGATACTTGCTGCAGCAGCACAGACAGAATCTGGCGCAGTCTCTGAGGCTTCTGGAGGATGGAGGATTTGTGACCATGCCGGGCTTTTATCTGGTGAATGATCCTGAGATTCCGGATACTATCATTGGCGTTGTTATCGGTATGGCGCAAAGCTCACGAATAATCCCTATTGATAAACCCGTCATCGGCGTCAGCTCAGACTCGTCAAATGACAGTCCTCTTGTCAAGCTGTCAGGACGTGCTCATAGGAGCCTGATCAAGCGAGGGTTGAATCTCAAGGAAACTTTCGTGTCAGTCGCAGAGAACATGAATAAGAAATACGGAATCCTCGTAGCAGAGGCGGGAGGTCATCCGATGGCGGCAGGAGCATTCATTCACAAAGACCATGTCGACGAGTTTCTGAAACTCTCCTCTCAACATATGGCTAAGGTTCTGAACAACTGAAGCAACAAAAATGGATAATGGGGATTACCCCCAATCCAAGTCGTGATTCTGCGACTAATAGTCTTCTGCAGTCAGTGATGCGCCGATAATCCCGGGTATGAAAAGCAGACCGAAGCTGACGCCAAGGTCGATAATGTTGTTACGCGCCACATTGAACATCTCGGCGAAGTTGGCCGGATCGCCTAGATATGTCAGGATGTAGAAGCCCAAGAAGAAGAGCACCATCGCAATGATCGATACAACGAGCATTCTTACACCGCTCTTTGAGATCAATCCTGCAATGAACCCGGCTACACCTAGGGCAACAAGCGGGGCATAGACTCCAGCCTGAGCTGTCGTGTACGGGAATAGGAGTGAGGCAAACAGAGTGCCGCCCATGACCCTCAGGTCGCCAGTAATGTCGCCACTACCAATGATAGCCTGGATGGTTGCAAGATCTAGGTTCAATATCTGAAAGGCTCCAATCAAGATCGCTGTCACTAGAGCAATCAACAGTGCAGTAATGGTTCGAAACATTGTATTCAACACGTCCTTTTGCGGAAGATTAGATACTGTATCAAATAGCAGCACGGGGATTCTTATATTCCTTGGCAATCTGAAGGGATGACATTCGGTGTTTTGTTATGTTTCATGAGCGACAAAATCCTCGATCGCTGAGACTTGATGAGTGCCTCAATCCCTGAGCTAGCCATATCTGGAGGCAATCTGTCAGGATGAAACCATCCAACCTCACCATCAGAATACTCAGGTCTCGTTGTTTCGGTGACAGCATGAGCGACGTAGTGGTTCAATAGGAAATGAAACTCGATAGTTCCCTTGTCATCCTTGGTTATGAGATCGAAAGTACCTATGAGCTCGAGAACCTCGCACTTGACTCCAGTCTCCTCTTCGACCTCTCTTCTTATGGATTCAATCTGTGTCTCACCAAGCTCCACACCACCACCAGGGATGCTCCAGAGCCCTTTCCCGGGGGCTTTGTCTCTTCGAGCCAAGAGAACGCCCTGAGAACCAATAACGACTGCACCTACTCCGGGAATGGGATGAGAGGGGTACCTTCGGTCACTCATATCTCATTCATCTCATCAGTCATAAGGCAGGCCAGCTGGCATATAGACTACCGAGCCGCAGGTTTCGCAGAACTTGTCTGCACAGATGTCGAATCCTGAGGGAGTACTATACGGCAGTCGTGTCTCAGTCTTGCAGCTTGGACATCTAGTTTTCACGTAACCCCTCAGTTCAAAGACTCTCCTCCATGCATTCCGGGCGTGCTCAAGCTCTCCTCTGCGGTCGTATTCTTTTGCTAGAGTGACCCAAGGAGCTGCAGCATTCTTGTCAGCATTAGTCCAACGGATTAGACAGTCTAGGTATTCATCCCACTTCCCAAGGTAGGGATATGCACCGCAGAGCCCTCTCCACGACTCCGGATCATTGCCTAATTCCATTTCAGCACGACTGAGATGCTCCCTGCACACCTTGTCATCACGTGAGCTGTGAGCAATTACAGCAATCCTAGAAAGAGCTTCAATGTTCTTCGGATCTCTATCTAGCACTTTTCTGAAGCATTCAAGCGCGCCTTCGTGATCACCTGATTGGAATCGGAGTTCGCCCAAGAGAATCAGAGACCTATAGTCGTCAGAACTCATGGTGTTCGCATAGCCCACGAAGGGAGCTGCTTCGAATGAACGTTCTTGAAGCAATAATACGTATGCGTAATTTGAAACTGCTGTCATGAGTTTCGGCTCAAGAGCGTGGACTCGAGCCCACTCCTTCGTCGCAGCTGTGAAGTCCCCAAGGCGATACAGTGTTAAGGCATGCAGGAAAATGGCACTGATATCATCAGGAAACTTCGCAATAGCTACTTCCAAATGCTCTAGTGCCTGACGATACTCACGTTTCTGGAGATAGATTCGCCCAATGTCTATCCATGGCTCTGGCTGAGTCGAATCAAGTCGTAAGGCCTCCTGGATGTGCTCTTCTGCCGATGTCACCTTGCCCAAAGCCCAGAGAGCTCTGCCAAGAAACAGTTCAACAACATAGTGTTGTTCGACGAGCTCATCAGCGCGATAGAGTACCTCTACAGCTTTCTCAGGCATCTCAGCCTGCACATATGCGATTCCAAGATAGACAAGTGCATCGACATCTTCATCATCGTATTCAACCAGGGGCTCTAATGCAGTAATGGCATCTTTCGGTCGACACTCCTCCAGAGCCCGTTTTGCAGATTCGAGAACCTTTTCAGACACGACTTGATGCTTCCTCATTGCCATTTGGCGTGCAAGAGTGCCGGCATTTTATTATAAGTAGACATTGATAGGGGAAAAACTATGAAAGGAAAGGAATATGCCACACCATTCCCGATGCTCCATGCCGCGAGTCTGCTAAGTCACACATCACGTATACGAAAATTCCGAGAGGCGATACGGAGGGTCGTCAAGACCAACGATCATGTTGTTGACCTTGGTACAGGAAGTGGCATCCTTGCCATCCTAGCTGCAAAACAAGGAGCAAGGGTCACCGCAGTCGATGTGAACCAGGACTCATTGGCATATGCTAGAGAGGCGGCAGGACAGAATGGCGTAGCAGACAGGATTGAATTCGTGCATTCCCACTTTGTAGACTTCTCAATTGGCAGGCGAGCAGACGTTGTCATTTGTGAGATGCTCTCTTCAATGATGCTCATTGAGCAGCAAGTATCTGCAAGTAGTTATGCAGTTGAAAACCTTCTGAAGCCCTCGGGGCATATTATTCCAGAGGAGGTCCGCATATTCGCAGTCCCAGTTCAGAATGAGATTCAATGGAATAGGTTTCAGATCGATGATTTGTCCTTTCCAAGGGTGCCCCAAACAGTAGAACGGGGGCAGAGTGTGGACCTTGCAGACCTAATGGAGCTCGCGTGTTTTGATCTGACGATACCGAATCCCGATGCGAAAGTAGACAAGACACTCGATTTCAAGATTGTACAGACTGGAATCGTACATGGACTCCTTGGCATGTTCGAGTGTAGACTGCACAGCGAGATTGTTCTGACCATGGACGATGGGTGGAGAGAGCTGTTCCTGCCGCTGCCCAAACCTGTTGACATGAAAGCTGGGCAGACTCTCAGTCTAAGAGTTGAATTCAGACCTGGTGAATACGACTCACTTTTGCTGCAGACTCACTAGGTCTATCCTGTCGCCTTGCGTTCCATCGGTTGAGACCTGTCCAGTTCAAAGACTACAGGGTTCTTGGGGTCAGGACATGCATGAAGTTCCTTGCAGTGGTCTTGCGACCAAGGAAAGTAAGCATTATGCATCATTGCATAAACAACTGGAAGCATGGTGAAGAGCGCATTGATGCAAATGTCGCCCCTAACGCCATAGTGGTCAAACTCAATGATATCACCGACCTCGTGGCCAATTGCGCAATGACCCTGCTGACTTATGACACGTGCTGTTACCTTACGCGGTTCTTTTCCGATACACTTCTCTTTGTGTGCCATCTGAATCGTTTCCTAGTATGGAAAAGAGCCCTATTATTGTTATTGAGGCGTCGTACGCGGAAAGAGTCACACTTTTATCGAAGTCTATCAGGACTGGATATGGTGGCAAATCACTATGGAGCTGAAAGGTCCACTCTGTTATGTGCTCGATTTTGATGATATCTATGACTACGCATACCAAACCGCTACAAAGGTGAAGGCGTCAGGATGGAAACCTGATGTCATTGTCGGAATTGCCAGAGGTGGTTGGGTTCATGCAAGGATTGCGTGTGATCTCCTAGGGGTCAAGGAACTCTACTCGGTAAAGATTGATCACTGGGGAGTCACCGCGACAAAAGATGGCCGGGCGAAACTGACCTGCCCTCTGACTGTAGATGTTGCTGGAAAAAGGGTTCTAGTCGTTGATGACATCACAGATACAGGAGAAAGCCTTACGATGGCAGTAAATCACGTGAAGGATTGTGGACCACGTGAGGTGAAGAGTGCAACGCTCATGCATATTGCAGGTTCCAAGTTTGTGCCAGATTATTTTGGTGTTGAGGTTACGTGGGCATGGGAGATATGGCCATGGAACTTCTATGAAGACCTATCTTCACTCATCATGAAGATCTTCGAGGGCGAGAAGGTGAACGAGATGAGCACTCTGGAGCTGAAGAAGCATCTCAGAGAGTACAACAACATCGTGCTCTCTGATGACCAGCTCTCCAAAATCAAAGCACATATGGGATACCTCGACAGAATCGTGTATCCACTTGACAAGGCGTGGAGAAAGAAAAAGTGAGGAGGATTGACGATGGCTTTCGAAGTTAAGCTATCCGCTGTACCAGTGGACAGAAACATGGCAGGGGCACTGCATGACCTTCTTCCTATAGAGATAGGAATGTTCGGTGGGAGTGGTAACTACGATTCCAAGGTCATAGAGAATCCAATAGAGGTAAAAGTCTTCACACCCTATGGGGCGCCGTCAGACAACTTCGTTCTTGGTACTGTGAAAGAACGCACCTTCGCATTCTTGGCAAGACATGGCCGCACACACACAATCCCACCTCATGCAATCAACTACCGAGCGAACATCTGGGCAATGAAGGCTCTGGGTGTGAAGAGGATATTGAGCCCTGCGGCAGCCGGTAGCCTCCAGCCACAGAAGATCAAACTGGGTGAGTTCGTCATTGCAGACCAACTCTTCGATAGGACTTATGGAGTCCGGAAAGACACATTCTTCGACGGAGGGACCATTGCACATCTTCCCTTTGCGGAGCCATTCTGTCCTGAGTTGAGGAGGATTGCGGCTGAAACTGCGAATGAAATAGGGTATAAGGTTCATGACAGGGGAACCTATGTCTGCATCAATGGCCCGCGATTCTCAACGAGAGCCGAGTCAATGTTCTTCCACAATCAGGGTTGGGATGTCATCGGAATGACTGCATTCCCTGAAGCGGCTCTTGCCCGCGAAGCAGGAATCTGCTTCGTCAACATCTCCATGCCAACAGACTATGATGTCCATGGTGATGAAGTCGTCACACACGAGCTTGTCCTCAAGACTATGGCAAAGAATGTGAAGCGTGTGAGGAAACTGACCTTCGAGATGATTGCCCGTATCCCAAAGGACGCCGGATGTGACTGTCAGACGGCAATGCAGCATGGTCTCTTCTAGGAAACCGAAGAAGTCAAAGCACGAAATCACACTCTCTATGACGGTGAATCCAGCTATGCGAATTGCTGTTGGCCAGTTGGCTCCCTTGATTGCAGATGTTGATGAGAACCTAATGACAGTAAGTAACATCCTTCAGAAAGCAGAGAAAGTAGACGTCGACGTTCTCGTACTACCCGAACTCTGCAACTCTGGATACGCATTCAAGAACAAAGGTGAACTGAGCGCTTCAGCAGAACCAATCCCAGAGGGGCCTATGTCGCAGGAGCTACTCGCCTGGTCAGGAGGAGGAAGACTTGTTGTAGCAGGGATCTGCGAGAGGACCTCTGAAGGATTCTTCAACTCAGCTGTAGTAGTAGGTAGTGGTGAGCACATCACAACATACCACAAGATTCACCTCTTCCTTGATGAGAAGGATTGGTTTCTGCCAGGGGATGAGGAACCTCCAGTCATTGAATACAGAGGGTATCGATTTGGCGTCATGGTATGCTTTGACTGGGCGTTTCCGGAGGTGGCGCGAGTCCTCACGCTACAGGGAGCTCAGGTCATCCTGCATCCAGCGAATATTGTTCTACCATACTGCCAGGATGCCATGGTCACACGGTCCATTGAGAATCGAGTGTACACAGCTACGGCGAACAGAACTGGAATCGAGAGAGGGCTCACATTCTCTGGTGCCTCACAGATCACCGACGTCAAGGGCAGCAGACTGACTCAAATGGGTCGCGACGAAACTGGTCTAGCATGGGTCGACATAGACCCGAGCTTGGCTGATGACAAGGCAATCACAGAGAGGAACGATCTCCTAGAAGATAGACGCCCAAGTCTGTACAGAAGGCTCATTTCGGACGATTGAATCTGCTTGGTGCACGACCTTCCCAATAACCAATTGGATATTTCTCTCGATTCACTTTCAACTTGTCAATGATAGCTCGTGTGGGATCAATTCCGGCTGTATCTGCAACTCTCAGGAGATAGATTAGAACGTCGGCGACTTCAGAGGCGAGGGCTCTGCGAAACTCATCATCCTTCAGAGCCTTATCCACATCAGCTCTAGTCTTCCACTGGAACAGCTCTAGCAGCTCGCCAGCTTCTATTGAAGTCGAGATTGCCAAGTCAAGGGGATGATTGTACTGCTCCCAATCTCTTTCTATGACGAACTCGCGAATCATTTCTGAAAGCTCTGTAAGGGTGTGCGGCGTTTCTCCCACCGGATTCACTCCTTTCTAACGTTGTTCTTTACCGAAACTTCGCTGGACCAGCCACAGCGAATACAGTGAGAAAATCACAATCATGATCAGCAAGGATAGCAGAGGAGTTTCAATGCCAGCAAGTAGACCAGCTCCATAGACCATCCAACTAGCAGTATCCAGCGTTCCTATGGCTCCACAGAGTAAGACTACAATCACGTTTGTCGGCCCTGCCCATCGCAATCTCTGACTTCCAGCTTTGGACCAAACCACCAAGGAGAAAATTATCGCGACACCAACAAAAACAATGAGGAAGTAATTGCCGAGGATGAAATAGTTCCAGACGGACCAGATTGCAGGCGGCGTTAAGAAGACAACACCCAGCCCAATCAGCGTGAGGATGAAGACAACCCGCGGCCATGGATCCATCATCAATCCAGTGAGTCCTTCCCTGCCACGATCAGAGAACACCTTTTCGATTTCCCCGTATTCCTCTTCATCGACTTCCTCGACTTCAGCATCCTCTTCGTCTTCATCGGGGAAAGCAGTGTCTTCTTCATCTTCGTTAGAGTCATCTTCGAAGAATGTTTCGTCGTCTCTCTTCATTCGGTTTTCCTCACAAATCGAGTGGATTGGTTGGAGAAAGGTCCCGTTAAAATCCTTGTTGTCGGATGGAACTGCTCTATTCATATGCTTCCCGTAGATGCTCGAAGTGTCTACCGGAATAATGATTAAAACAATAAGGTGAACAGACAACACATGCCTCCCGATGGAACGACCCTAGAGCAATGTATCAGCAAAGCAAGAAGCCTGCGTCAACAGGGAATGAACAAGAAAGCTATTGAGATGTATCGACAAGCACTCCAGTTGGACCCGGACAACATAGATGTCCTGAATGAATTGGGACTGACACACATAAACATAGGCGAGCAGAGCGACGCGGGAGTGGCTTTTGATCTTGCTATCGACATCGATCCAAAGGACTATAGAGGACACTCAAACAAGGCTGAGGCGTTGATAACAATCGGGGCATTTGAAGAAGCAAATGCAGTCGCCGACGCAGGACTCAGAATCATTCCGGACAGCGCAGATCTCTGGGTCAAGAAAGCAAGAGCTCTTGAGAGTCTTCTCAGAATCCAAGAGGCAGTGGATGCTTACAACGAGGCTCTGAAATACAACTCGGGAGATCCTGTGATATGGAAAGCCCTCGCTCTCTGTTTGGATGCACAGGAAAACTGGTCAGCTGTTGCACGTGCATATAGAATCGCTGCAAGCCTGCACCAGAAACGCGGAGAGATGCAGGATGCGGAGAGTTGTCTGAGATTTGCGCAGATGGCTGAACAGTCTTAGTTCTGCTAGAGAGAGAAACCCACAACGGGATTCATCATAGGTTCCCGGAGTATCGATGCAGTCCTACGGATTCTTCTTGCTGCTCTTTGCGCAGAGAGCGACAATACCCGTAATGATGGCTAGAGCTATGTAGGGAGAGAGCTCAATTATCAGCTGGGTCAAGGAGTCCGGAGTAGTTGTTGTTGTAGTGATGGACCCAATCGAGTTCCGCACTGGAATCACCATCTCTTCGCCGACATACGATGTTCCATCAGCTACCACAGTTGCCTGTACAGTGATGTCTGTGCCATCAGCCTGAGCAGGGATGACATGGTAGTAGTTCTCTAAATCGCCTTCTGCTGACTCGAAGATATTGTTCGTGATAGTGTAGTTTGACCAGCTGCCTGTTCCAATCCGCACACCTAGTCTAACTGAGTCAACAGGTGTTTCGTTCAGCATGTGAGCATACACTGTAACACTGATTGGTGAAGAGCTTGTCGGTATATTGGGATCCCAATAGAGATTGACCTCATCCATTACATCGCAATCACCAATTCCCCAGTCAAAATCGTACACATCTAGATACCACTGTGCTACCTGTGTGTTCTCGATAATGACTCCAGACTCTCGGTTCTCCGAAATACTTCCATCGCTATAGTTGATACTGCTTACGAGAACTATTCGACCATCAACAATGATGCCCTTATTGTGATCAGTACTGAACCAAGTTGCATCTTGCCAGACTACCGGTATATTATGACCCTGCAGGAGCGCAGCAACCTCAAGGAAATCGTAGTCTTCCTCAGTGATCACCCGGACTGTCACGCCACGGTTCTTCGCTGCGATGATTGCATTAAGGATTTGAGTCACTGCATTACCAGCATCAAAGTTTGTGATATATGGAATTTGAATGTCAAGCGTCGCCTGAGCTGCGTTTATGCAATAGAGAATCCCCTGGAGGCTTGTATCCGGACTGAAGATTGGTGTGACCTTCATCGCACCACTGAATGTTCCGGGAGTCGCAAAAGGTCGAGGATAGCTACTACCGGTTTCAGTATATGAAAGTGGAGTGCCGGTTCCATGAGCAACTGGATTATAGTCGATACCGTTACTCCAGTCGTAGTCGAAGACATTTCGATAGTATTGTGTGACCTCCGTATCAGTCATCGCAATACTCCACTCCCTGTTAGCTATCTTGCCGTCCTCGGGAAAACTCGTCTTTGCCCAATTACCAGAATGCACAATCGTCGTCATATTATCGATTATGACGAACTTCTGGTGGGCATAGGTGAATTCTGTATCACTGGTCCACTTCACAGGAATGCCAAGATTTGTCAGATCATTGGCGACATAATCATTGGGACTATAGTAGCCTAAGCTGTTCCATCCTATTAGGAACTTCATCTCAAGGGAAGGTTTTGTAGCGTGAAGATCGTGAATGAGATCAAGTAGGTAGGGGTTGTTTATCCCAAAGATCTCAACATAGATACTCTCCTTAGCTGAATTGAGAAAATGCCAGAGACCATTACGACTTCCATCAGGTGATACGAATGTCGTCACATTCATGTTCTTGTTAAAGGTCTGCCACGTGAAGGCCGAGGGTGCATAGATTCTTTCAGAGCTTTCAAGTGAAACCATGGGAGAAAGAACAAGAGGAATGAAACCTGAGATCATTAATGAAAGCAGAAGAACACTTATCATCTTGTGGCGGTAACTAGTCATGTCAAATACTCCCGATATGCAGTGGCTGTGAGTGGAAGGACTAAATCACTTATACCTTCCTGCATGTCTATGAGAAAGACAAAAACGAGGTCACAGACGATGAAGCTATTCTACAGAGTCAGACCTGGTGAATACAGGAGCTGCATGGAGCAGATACGAGATAAGTTTACGATGCATGAGGAAATCGACGAAGCAAGTACGATTCTGATGCTAGAAGATGAGTCACAGATTGAGAAAGTCATAGGTACTTTCGATCCAAATAGCGATGAAATGGCGCATGTTCGGGTTATTCTCATCGATGACTCGCTGAGAGAGTTCTTTGATTCAGTTCTCGGAGTTCCGTACCTGGTGAAACAGTCTCGCCGAATGGACTACTAGAGTAAGGAGATCGATGACAGGAACACTCTCAATGATTGAGAAAGTGCTCCTGTCGTACTCGTCCTCACTAATACGTGAGGACCAGTAGTATTGCTAGTCTTATGCCTCTTCAATAGCGGCCTCGGGGCAGCTATCAACACAGGCAAAGCATTCAGTGCATTCATCTGCGCGGGCGACTTGGTAAACAGACTTCTCATTGACCACGTACAAAGACGGGTCAACAGGACAGACATCAGCACAAGTTCCGCACGCTGTACATGCGTCAGTTACTTTCCAGATCATTTCGACCACTTCGTTTAGACTAGTATACCAGTCCAGCGTCGGAAACGCCACACCTGCCCATTTAAACCTAAGTGTATGGCGTATCAAGAATGAAAGGATACTATCTCAGATTGGCACTATTAATCGAGTGTTCTCTCGCCTGGGCATTATGGATAGGCTAGTCTTGTTCTTCCGTGTGGAGCCATGCGTATAGTGCTTTAGCTGAAGACTGAGACATGCCTTCCACTTTGGCTAGCTCATCAGCAGCTGCCTTCCTCACACCGTCATAGCTTCCAAATGCATCAATGAGCGCCTTGCGTCGCTTCGGTCCAATTCCAGGGGCTTCCTCAAGTATGGAGCCGGTAAAGCGTTTCTCGCGGAGTTTGTGATGATATCGCTGCGCGAATCGATGCGCTTCATCACGGATATTCTGAATGAGGTGCAGACCTTCAGAACCATAATCAAGTACGACACCCTCAAGATTGCCTCTAGTGAAGATACGCTCTTCCGTCTTGGCGACAGCAGCTACCTGCAAGTACTCAAGCCCAAGTTCCTTGAGTGCATCAAGCGCTACCTTCAGCTGCCCCTTCCCACCATCAATCAGAATAAGGTCAGGAAGGGTATGACCACGTTCGAGAACGCCAGTGTAGCGCCTGAAGACAACTTCCCGCATCATAGCGTAGTCGTCAGGAGTGTCCTTGGTCCGAACTCGGAACATACGGTACATTTTGTTGTCTGGTTCACCATTCTGAAATACAACACATGAGCCTGTGGGATCCGTGCCCTGTATGTTAGCAATGTCAAAGCCTTCGATATGCATTGGTGCCTGACTGAGTCCAAGAGCCTCTTTGAGCTCCTTGACGCCGTCATGCACTATCTCATCTTCACTGGAACCAAGTATGAGCATCTTTCTGAGTGCACGGTGGGCATTCTTGTTGGCCATCTCAACGAGCTCCCGGCTTTTTGCATCAAGAGCCTCAGTGACTTTGACCTCATGTCCGTTGCTTTCGCTAAGCCACTCACTGAGCTGTTGCATATCGGGGATCTTACAGGGCAAGACTATCTCGTTCGGCAGTCTTGGAAGTCCAAAATAGAACTGCTCGATATATGCAGTGAGTATATCTGAGTCCTTTACTTCTAGGTCAATTTCAAAATAGAAGTTGTCCTGGCCAATCAGTCGCCCGTTCCGAATGATTAGCATCTCAATGAGGGCAGCCTGCTCAGTACGCGAGATGCCGAGAATGTCCCGATTGATACCATCGAACTCGACGACTTTCTGTCGGCTCATGATGATCTCAATATCGGAGAGCCGATCACGCAGTTCAGCTGCAGCTTCAAATCTCATCTCCCTTGATGCCTTCAACATCTGCTCTTCGATAGATTCGGTCAGCTCCTCTGACCTGCCATCGAGATACATGCACATCTGCTCAACAAGTGACATGTACTCTTCCTTCGAGATGTGTTTCTCACAGGGAGCCGTGCATCGCTCAAGATGATAGTCCATGCAGGCACGCTTGACTTTCCATGGTTCCTTGCATGTGGCAACAGGGATAATCTTCCGTATGGTGTCCAAAAAACGATCCAAGCGCTTTGTACTTCCATAGGGACCAAAATAGGTCGCACCATCCTTCTGAGCATCTCTAGTGACCTCAAAGGTGGGAATAGGGTCATTCTTGTTCACGCGCACCCACGCGTGCCGCCGATCATCCTTTAGAGCTATGTTATACCGAGGTTGGTGCTTCTTGATGAGAGTCTGCTCCAGAATCAGTGCCTCCCGCTCTGTATTCGTGATGATGGTTTCCAGGTCAACTGCCTCCTGCATCATCTCCCATGTCCTGCGGTAGAGACCTGTCTTTCGCATATACGATCCGACGCGACGCTTCAGCATCTTTGCCTTGCCAATGTACAGAATGTCGCCCTTGTCATTCTTCCAGATGTAGACTCCTGGCTGGTCAGGCAAGTCACTGACTAAGGCTGAAAGATTTGACATTCCGTATCATCCTTTAATGTGAGTCCAATCACTTTTGAACTCCGTGCCAAATCAGTGATTCGGTGGGTACAAGCGAGCTACTTGGAGTGTCCATCAGGGCTTCTCTGAGTGGCGACCTGTCTGACTCTCGTGCGCCAACGATTAATGGAGTCGCAGGCACCATCTTTAGAACACCCGTAATATGTATAGTCAGAGCAATCTATGCAGGGGGAGATGGCAACGGCGTTTTCGTCCGCAGCAGCCTCCATCCTACGAAGTACGTCAATCTCACCTCTGAGGGCGTCAATTGAGGAGGGGGCTCTCTTATCATACAGCTGATAGGCCTCATCAAGTCGCCCGAGATCCATGAGAATCCGTGCTAGCTCTTCCAGAAAATGTGCTGGACCAGGGTTTAGGGAGATGGCCTTCCGCAGTGCCTCCTCTGCCTCATCAAGTCTTCCGAAGGAATGGAGATAGGAACCCAGAGCATACCAGGTCTGTGCGTCCCGAGGAAATGTCCTGAGCCGCATCCTGAGGTCAGATTCTATCACAGTGGAAGGCCTGTCGCTGGAAATCGATTGTATAGTCTTCGAGGCATCCTCTCGCTGTGTCATGCGTTGTCCTCCCGGCGGACGAATCATGAGGATTCTGTCGATGCAAACAGGAATGAATACTCATGGAGTGCTAATATAGGGTACGTGTACGTGTGAGGTATTACCACCCGACAGGTCTTATAATGGTTATGAGTCCTTTTTGATACCCATTCAATATTATGATTGCCAGAATATTCATAAAATGAGTCCTAATCGCTTCAATCTTGTATTATAGACATCATAGCACGACTTCACGTCCTTCCACGTGAGAATAATGTGCAAAGCCAGACGACAAATCGAAAGCATAGGGCGCCCTTCTGTTTCTTCTTCGTTTTTCAACCTCAAATGCTTCTTCATGTTAGACAACCAGTAGACCCACTTTGCTGGAACTATATGTAAGAGACCTATGTGAATCGAATCCGATGGGAAACTCGAAACAGATGCGATGCATCACTCTAGAAGAGCTTCAGGATGCGGAGAGGACTGGTTTCAGATGTTTTCCAGTATAAGATTTCTTCACTCTAATCACATCTTCTGGTGTCCCGACTGCGATGACTTCCCCCCCACCATCACCGCCATCAGGGCCGAGATCTATCACCCAATCTGCGGTCTTTATAACTTCGAGATTGTGCTCAACGATGACCACGGTGTTACCTGCGTCGACGAGACGGTTCACTACTCCAAGAAGCACGTGCACATCTGAGGCTGAGAGGCCAGTCGTGGGTTCGTCCATCAGGTAGAGTGTGTTCCCTGTAGACTTCCGGGATAGCTCAGCGGCCAGCTTCATACGCTGAGCCTCACCGCCGCTCAATGTCGTGGCGGGCTGGCCTAGCTGAAGATAGCCAAGTCCAACATCGACCAGGGTTCCCAATCTCTCTGCAATCTTCGGTATGTCGGCGAACAGCTGCAGCGCCTCCTCTATGGTCAATGTGAGAACTTGCGTGATGTTCTTTCCTTTGTAAGTGACCTCCAAGGTCTCTCTGTCGAATCGGTTGCCCTTGCAGACATCGCATGTCATGAAGACATCCGACATGAAGTGCATCTCGACCTGAATGACGCCACTGCCTTTGCATTTCTCACACCGACCGTCTCTCGTGTTGAAACTGAAACGGCCAGGTCCGTACCCTCTCGCTTTCGCCTCAGGCATCATTGCAAAGAGGTCCCGAATCTCTCCGAAGGTCTGTGTATACGTTGCAGGATTACTTCTTGGAGTACGACCGATTGGAGACTGGTCAACGAGAATCATTCTATCAATATTCTCGACACCCTCAATAGAGTCATGGCTCCCTGGGACAGTACTTGTTCCGTTGAGTCGCTGAGCTAGTGCCTTGTAGAGAGTTTCATGGGTCAGAGAACTCTTTCCTGCCCCGGAAACGCCAGTGACACATATGATCGTGCCAAGAGGAAACCCAACGTCGATTTTCTTGAGGTTGTTAGCCCGAGCACCATGAATGACTATCTGCTTTCCATTACCACGCCGTCGTTCCTTGGGGATGGGTATCCTCTTGACTCCAGCTAGGTATTGAGCAGTGAGAGACTTCGGATTAGCAAGAACTTCAGAGGGTGGTCCCTCGGCCACAAGATAACCTCCGTTCACACCGGCAAGAGGGCCAAGATCAATGAGATGATCAGCAGCTGTAATGGTATCGCGGTCATGTTCAATCACCACCACAGTATTCCCGAGAGATCTCAGGTGATAGAATGTTTCGATGAGCTTTCCCACATCGCGAGGATGGAGCCCGATTGATGGCTCATCAAGGCAATACAATACTCCGGTGAGGGCAGACCCTATCTGTGTAGCAAGACGGATTCTCTGGCTTTCACCTCCTGATAGAGTCATGGACGCCCTGTCAAGACTCAGATACTCGAGTCCTACGGCCAGCAGAAAGTTAAGACGTGCTCGAATCTCCTTGAGTACCAGTTGTGCTATCTTGAACTCTCGTTCAGTAAGCGTGATGTTCTTGAAGAATTCAGCCGCCTTCTCGATGGTCATTGACGTGATCTCATCAATAGGCTTACCCGCAACAGTGACAGCCAGACTCTCCGGCTTGAGCTTTCTGCCATTGCATGCTTCACAGGCAGTCTTCCTGGAGAACTCGTTAGCAATGCGTTGAGCCCACCAGCGGTAGTACAACTTATCGCTGGCCTTTCCTCGGTCAAAGATACGTTCGAGCCATCTCACAAGACCATACCACTTTCTGGTTATCTCCCATGTCGATGTTTCACCTTCCTGAGTATAGTGAAGAGTATATTCAGGACGACCCCAGACCAAGGCTTCTATCTGGGATTCGCTAAGCTCATTGAACGGGGTTTCCAAGGTGAATCCGAGAAGTTTGCCTAGTGCGACAAGTCTGTCATTCCACCAGTTTCGTTCACCTGCATTGATATGCCGACTTATCTCATGAACCGTCATGTTCTTGTCGGGCACTAGGAGCTCAGGATCAATTGACATTGTCACACCAAGACCGTTGCAAACAGGACATGCCCCATCAGGCCTGTTGAAGGAGAATGCTTTTGGACCCAGTTTCTCGTACTGAATGCCACATTTCGGGCACATTAGCTGTTGAGCGAAGGTAAGATCCTCCACGCCTTCTCGAGAAACGATTGCCCTACCGTCGCCAGTTTCAAGAGCAGTCTCCAGGGAGCCAATCAGCCGCTCACGGTGCTTCTGGTTCAGTTCGAGCCTGTCAACGACAACATCAATATCATGCTTCTTTCGTGCATCCAAGTCTACTTGGTCTATGTCTATGACATCTCCATCCACACGGACACGAGCGAATCCATTCTTGTGGAGTCCATCAAGAGCATCCTGATGCTTTCCGGTCTCGCCGCGGACAATGGGGGCAAGGACGTGAATTCTCTGTCCGCCGTTCTCGTCGAGAAGTAGTCGTGCAGCTGACTCAGCAGTCAATTGCTCCATGGGAAGACCGCATTTAACACAGTGAGCGACTCCGACATTTGCATAGAGTAGTCGGAGGTAGTCATGAATCTCTGTACTCGTAGAAACTGTCGATCGCGGATTCTTTGTGCGACCCTTCTGCTCAATGGAGATAGCAGGTGGGAGTCCCGTAATCTTCTCGACCTTCGGCCTATCGAGCCTTCCGAGAAATCTTCGAGCGTAAGAGCTAAGGCTCTCCACATAACGCCTCTGGCCTTCCGCGAAGATCGTGTCAAGTACGAGGGTTGACTTGCCTGAACCACTTGGCCCCGTGACCACAACAAGACTGTCTCGGGGGATGTCTACATCAATTGACTTGAGGTTGTGTTCCTCAGCCTTGCGTACCTTGATGTAGCCCGTCACTTTGCTGACCTCCGCTTCAGTGTCCTCTTGGGCACTGACTGCCTCAGAGGGACTGCTCGCCCTTGCTTCATCGGTTTCAGTAGCCCGCGAAGGTAGTGGCCGGTGAACGAACTCTCACATGCAGCTACATCTTCAGGAGTTCCCTCTGCAATCAGATAGCCGCCCTCGTCTCCGCCCTCAGGACCGAGGTCAATCACCCAGTCAGCGGTCTTGGCTACGTCCAACTGATGCTCAATCACGAGAACTGTGTTTCCCAAGTCGACAAGACGATGGAGAACTTCGAGTAGTTTCTTGATGTCGGCAAAGTGCAACCCAGTCGTTGGCTCGTCTAACAATATCAGCGTCTGCCCAGTGGCAGGGCGTGAGAGGTACTTGCTCAGCTTAATACGTTGCGCTTCACCTCCCGAGAGCGTGGTCGCAGGCTGCCCGAGTTTCACATAACCCATACCGACTTCGCAGAGGGTCTCAAGCCGTCGGTGGACAGTGGGAATGCCCTCGAGGAATTTGACAGCCTCATCGATACGCATGTCCAAGATGTCCGCGATGTTCTTGCCCTTGAACCGCACCTGTAGGGTCTCTCTATTATACCGCCGCCCCTTGCATTCACTACAGGTAACCTGTACTGGAGGAAGGAATTGCATTTCGATGATCTCAACGCCAGCACCCTTACAGGTCCCGCATCGGCCACTCATGACATTGAAGCTGAAACGCCCGGGTTTGTATCCTCTTATCTGGGACTCGGGAAGACTTGAGAAGAGGTCTCTCAAGGGTGACCAGAGACCTACGTATGTCGCAGGATTCGACCTAGGTGTTCTCCCTATGGGACCCTGGTCAATGACTATTACCTTGTCAAGCTGCTCCACACCGAGTATCTCATCAAACTTGCCTGGTTTCGCCTCTGCATTGTGGAACCTTCGTGCAAGTTCTCGTTGGAGAGTCTCCACAATCAGAGAGGATTTGCCAGATCCTGAGACTCCGGTGACTGCGATGAACAGACCAAGGGGAATCCGGAGATTCAGATTCTTCAGATTGTTATGTCGGCAACCCCTCATTTCGAGGAACCGACCGTTTGGGTGTCTTCTACGCTTCGGAACAGGTATACTGTCCTCGCCCCGAAGGAACTTGCCAGTGATGGACTTATCACATTTGAGAACATCATCGAGAGTACCGGCTACGACGACTTCTCCGCCTTCGGTACCAGCTCCGGGGCCGAGGTCGACGATGTAGTCAGCTCTCCGAATGGTCTCCTCATCATGTTCGACAACGAGAACATTGTTGCCCAGGTCTCGCAGATGAGTGAGTGACTTCAGGAGCCTGTCGTTGTCTCGACTGTGAAGCCCGATACTGGGCTCATCACACACGTATGTCACACCAACAAGATTTGAGCCAATCTGGCTTGCAAGGCGAATTCTCTGAGCCTCGCCTCCCGCAAGACTCGGAGCGGACCTATCGAGAGTGAGATAGTCTAGTCCTACATCCTCAAGGAACCCGATACGCCCCATTATCTCACGGATAATTGGGTCTGAGACCGGTCGAAGTCTAGGCACAACTTCTGCCTTCTCGAAGAACTCCCTCAGAGCCTTGATTGACATGTTGTTCAGGTCGGTGACTGACTTGCCGTTGAATGTCACGGCCAGAGACTCGGGTCTCAGCCTCCTGCCGTTGCAGAGGGGGCACGTCTGAGATGACATGAGCTTCTCGAGAATACTCAGACCATACTCAGATGTTGTAGTCTTGTAGAGCCTCTTCGCCCGTTCTACCCAGCCCTCAAAGGGCCTCTGGAATGTCCCCTTGAATTGGACCTCGTACTCTGGATTATCGGCTTCCCATGTGGCCTCGAACTTCTCGTCACCTGAACCATAGAGAAGTAGGTTTCGCTGCTTCTCCGTCATGTCCTTCCATGGCGTGTCCATGGTAAAGCCGTAGTGCTCAATAATCTTCTTGGTGAAGTCACGTTTGACTTTCCACTCGTCTGTCGAGAACAGGCCATCATTCAGAGAGCGGCTTGGATCTGTGATGAACATATCAGGATCGAACTGCCTGATGACACCGATGCCTGTGCAGCGAGGACATGCCCCTTGAGGTGTGTTCCAACTGAAGATACGTGGTTCCATTTCTGGAAGACTGATACCACAGTCAACACAGGCGAACTGCTCTGACAAGGTCAGGTCTCCATCAGGACCAATGATAGTGACCACTCTCTCAGCCATCTTTAGTGCGGTTTCCACAGCCTCTGAGATTCGCCCTCGCTCTGACGCCTTCACAGTGAGACGGTCGATGACCACTTCTATCGTGTGCCCAAAGTACCTATCAAGCGACATACTTTCCTCAAGCTCAAGGAGTTTCCCGTCAACGCGCGCCCGCACGTACCCCTTCTTCATCAGGTCCTTGAACTCCTTCCGATACTCCCCCTTGCGTCCCCGGACAATAGGAGCCAGAATCATGACTCGGGAGCCCTCTTTGAAATCCATGATGCGGTCAACAATCTGCTGAGATGTCTGGGGTTCGACCTTCTTTCCGCATTTCGGGCAGTGGGGCTCTCCAACCCTAGCGTACAGAAGGCGCAGATAATCATAAATCTCTGTAATGGTCCCGACCGTCGACCTTGGATTTCGGCTGACACTCTTCTGGTCGATTGATATTGATGGCGAGAGACCTGTCATTAGGTCGACCTTTGGTTTCTCAAGCATTCCCAGAAACTGCCGAGCATACGGTGAGAGTGACTCTATGAATCGCCTCTGGCCTTCGCTGTAGATAGTATCAAAGACCAAGGAGCTCTTCCCTGACCCCGAGAGACCTGTCACCACTGTAAGAGTATTCTTTGGAATAGTGACATCGATGTGTTTCAGATTGTGCTCAGCGGCGCCTATGACCACGATTGACCTAGGAATATCTTCCTCAGACTCTAGGTCACCAGTGCTCTTCCTCTTGTCCGCCGTGGTCACTCTTGAACTCCTTCTATCCTCTTCCGTAATCCTGCAATCTGATCTCGGAGCTTCGCCGCCTTCTCGAACTCAAGGTTCCGGGCAGCCTCCTTCATTTGTTCTTCCAAGTCGATAATGTAGTCAGCAAGTTCATCCACCTCAAATGGGTCAAAGTCCTCTAGCTTTGTCTGAGCTTCTTTCTCAGGCTTGACAATACCCTGTGCAATGTCCTGAATGCCCTTCACAATTGACGTCGGTCGAATGCCATGTTCCTCGTTGTATTTCGTCTGATAGCGACGTCTTCGGTTGGTTTCATCGATGGCACTCTGCATCGCGTCTGAAACATGGTCACCAAAGAGAACCACACGACCATTAGCGTTTCTTGCTGCTCGGCCCATCGTCTGAATGAGTGCCCAGTCCGTTCGTAGGAAACCTTCCTTATCAGCATCCAAAATTGCCACCAAAGAGACCTCTGGGAGGTCAAGTCCCTCTCGAAGGAGGTTGATTCCGACCAAGACGTCAAACTTTCCCTGACGAAGTTCGCGAACAATCTCAATTCGCTCGACGGTCCCTATATCGGAGTGGAGATATCGCGCCTTGACACCGGCGTCTACGAGATACTCACTCAGCATCTCAGCAGTCTTCTTTGTGAGTGTCGTGACTAGGATTCGGTCACCCAGAGTGACTGTCCTCTTGATCTCTCCAAGGAGATGGTCCACCTGACCTACTACAGGCTTGACGATGACCTCAGGGTCTAGGAGCCCGGTTGGTCGAACCAGCTGCTCAACTATCTGCTGACTCACCTTCTTTTCAAACGGGCCAGGTGTCGCGGTTGTGTAGATGACGCGCCTCATGTACTTCTCAAACTCGTGGAACTTCAGGGGTCTGTTGTCAATCGCGGAAGGCAACCTGAAACCATAATCAACAAGGTTCTGCTTCCGAGCAAGGTCGCCATTGTACATCCCATGTAACTGGGGGATGGTCATATGACTCTCATCAAGAATCATCAGGAAGTCATCAGGGAAGTAATCCAGCAGGGTATAGGGTTTCACACCCTTTGCACGGCCATCAATGAATCGTGAGTAGTTCTCAATCCCCTGACACATGCCAGTCTCTCTCAGCATCTCAAGATCGAACAGGGTTCTGCGCTTCAGGCGGTCCGCCTCGACTAATTTGCCCTCTTTCTTGAACCACTCAACGCGCTCTTCCATCTCCTGCTCGATCTCATCGAGGACCTCAACAACTTTCTCATATCGTGCGATATGATGACGGGCGGGGTAGAGTTCAAACCAGTCAGGACTTCCAATCTTTCTGGCAGTGAGGCGTTCAAGAAGAGTGAGCCTGTCAACAACATCGCCGTCAAGCTCTATCCGGATGCTATTTTCGGACCCTGACGGGTACACATCGATGACATCGCCTCTGACCCTGAAGACTCCCGGCTTGACATCCATATCGTTGCGTTCGTATTGCATGGCAACAAGGCGTTCCAGAATCTCTCTCCTGTCGACCTTCTTTCCGCGCTCGATGTACATCCTGAAGTAATCGTACTCGCTGGGGTCCCCCACACCATAGATGCAGGACACTGATGCTACCACAACGACATCCTTTCGAGAACGGAGTGAGTGAGTCGTTGAGTGGCGGAGTCGTTCGATCTCTTCATTGATGTCGGTCTCTTTCTCGATGTACATGTCCTTTGAGGGAACATACGCCTCAGGCTGGTAGTAATCATAGTAGCTGACGAAGTACTCCACTGCATTCGATGGAAAGAACTGCTTGTATTCAGAAGCGAGCTGTGCTGCCAGAGTTTTATTGTGAGAGATGACCAGAGTGGGCTTCTGCACAGCCTCTATGACATTGGCCATGGTGAACGTCTTGCCTGAACCTGTGACTCCCAGAAGCGTCTGATGTTCAAGTCCACTCTCGAGACCCTCCACTAGCTTGGCAATTGCCTGTGGTTGGTCGCCTGTTGGCTTGAAAGGGGCAACCAGTTTGAACTCGCTCATCTGCTCAAACCTCGCTCAGTCTGGATGGCACACGCCTGACCATAAGTAACCTTTGCGGTACCTACCAAGCCTCGACACAGCTTCGTGGCAGGCATCGCTACTAGGGTTTTCTGACCCGAGATAGTTCACCTCAAAGAACTCAGACAACCGTGAGAGATGGTCGAAACTAAGTCGAGTAGCATTTGTGACGATAGTGCGGCGTTTTAGCCGCTACTAATCCTTGAAGCTCGGTTCTTCCGAGAAGAATCATGCCAATACTAAATCGCTTTCTGAAAAAGAATGGAAATCGAAAAAAGGCAGTTTGATTTGTAACAATACCAATTGCGAGAGATGGAAAGTGGAAACAAAGTGGATTGGTTGATATCAAGTGGACACGATTGACAGAGGAATCATATGGGAGCTTCATGAGAACTGCAGGATTTCATACCAAGCGCTCGCAAGGAAGTTCGGACTCACTGCAAACGGTATCCGAGGCAGAATTCTCAAGATGATGGAGGCCGGTATTATTGATAGATTCATGGTCAGCCTGAGCGCAGAGATGATTGACGCTGACATCATGTTTGCGCTCGTGTACACTGATGGAACAGAGGACCCCGAGGAATTCATCACGAAACTTGGTCAGAGTCCAATGACTATTTTTGTGGGACTGATCGCATGCACAGAGGGTGGTGTGTATCATCTCGCTGCTCAGTACATCAAGTCTGAAGGACTTAATCAGATAGGATCCTTCATTCGGAGCAACAAGGAAGTAATCCGTCTTGAGATTTACCCGATTCTGTACCGGAGAGGGGGAAAGGCTGAGCTAAAGAAGGCGGACCTCAGAGTGCTCAAAGTTCTAGTCGATGATGCTCGGATGCCAATTAGAGAGATTTCAGAGAAGACAGGACTCACTGCCCGACGTGTCAAGAGAATTCTGGATCGTTTCTCAGAGACTGATTGCATATGGACTGCTGCGCGGTGGAATCTTGTCGCGGGCGGCTGCATTCAATTTTTCATGAGAACGATCTATGATGAGAGAGCCACAACAGCCGATAAACTAGCGAAATGGCTCAGAGAATCGTTTCCTAGAGAGTACTGGGACACCTATTTTGTCGCGACATCTCCAGAAGTCTTTGTGGAATTCGTTGTCGATGATTTAAGAGACATCGAACAAATCCTGAGGAGCATGAAGAAGCATCAGTTCATCAAGACAGCCACACCCCTCGTGAGACTCTCAGAGTCGAAATTCCCTTGGCTTTGTGAACATTACCTCAGAAAGAGGATTGCTGAGAGCGAAACATCCGATTAGTTCTATCTCCTTGATTCATGATGCGGCATTCTGCGTTATAGTATTGCACCACAGACCGGAACCGCTATATTGGAATTGAAATCTGCGCCCCCGACTCTCCTGGACATACCTGAAGGATGGAGTACAATACTGATGACCTCTGACTGCCCCGATGGCTACTGTAAACAGAAGATACAGGCAATCGATAATGCAATAGGACACACCAAGAACGAATGGGCAATCCTTCTCTATGACACAAGCAAGTATGAAGATGTGTTTCAAGCGCTCAAGTTCTGTGAAGCCTTCAGGTTAGAGGCAAGGGTCAGCGTGACTTCTGAAGGCTACAGGGTGCAGTTCCGTCAGGATACGACGAGAAACAACAAGCTCTGAAGGCCCCGTTCACATTCCGGATTCGTTTGAGTGCATGCCCCTGGATTACCCTGCACTGTTGCAGGTACGTTATTTGAACAGACTCAAATAGAGGTGCTACCGCGAATAATGCAAGCGAGGAGAAAGAGTCGTGACTAGCGCAGAAGACTGGAAGAACAAGAAATGGACGGCCAGAGCAAGGCAGTTGATTCACTGGATAGCCAAAGCTGATCCTGAGAAGCCTGTCATGATTCTAATCAGACACTCGCACAGAGAGATTATGCGACACCATAGTGACATGCTGAGTGTTGGATTGACTCCTCTGGGAAAGGCCATGTCAGTAGAGATGGGACGGCGGGTTCCAGTCCAGAGAAAAGCACACATCTTCTTCAGCATTGTCCCCAGATGCTATGAGACCGCAGAGGGAATTTCGCAGGGGTTCATTCAGGCGGGCGGCGAGGTCATCGATATGGATTCACTTCCAACATTGGCCAGACCCGAATACACTGATGACAAGGTATGGAAGAACCTGAACCCAAATGGAAACAACGTGACTGAGTTCGTCAATCGATGGGCAGATGGGGAGTTCGAAGGTCGTATAGAATCCTTCGATAGATTTCAGGCAAGGTTGTTGGACGATACCCTCAGGCGTTTCGTATCGCTCAAGGAGAATCAACTGCATATCCATGTGACTCACGACCTCTCGCTGATGTCTGCCAAGAGAGCACTCAGCGGAAGAGCTCTCACGAGGGATGATAGAGAGCCCTTCTTGGGCGGTGTTGCCATCGCGTACGAAGACTCGAAACTGCGTGTCTTCATGGGAGGAGAGAGAGCAGCTGAGAGCATCACTAATCGAATCAGGAAGGTCTGCTTAATTCAGTCTGAACTTGTTGCATGACTCGATATCAGAAGAAATCCATGATATTCCTTATTAGGCAAACTCACCGTGCGCAGGCGAATCAAAATGCAGCTATTCGGCATTCCGAACGATATCCTTGGCATCATCCTTGCACTGACAACATCACTACTCTGGAACATAGCACCCATAGTGCAGAAGGAAGCCCTTGCAGAGATGGAGGAAATCGATGCCAAGAACCCACTGAAACACACACGAAAGCTCTTCTCAAAACCTCGGTGGGTCCTCGGATTCGGATTGGCACTCATCGGTGGACTCACCTACATGCTTGCAACGAATCTTGCAGGAATCGTGGTAATCCAACCCCTTATGAATGTGGGACTCATTGCCCTTGTGTTCTTCTCGATTCGCCGCCTTGGGGAGAGGCTCGACATGCCTGCGGCAATTGGGATTGTGCTGATGATCCTCACACCTGTCTTCATTGCGTTTGGTGGTGTGACCGAACCGACAATGTTCACAGAATTCACTGGCATCCTCCTGTATTCCGGGACCATGCTCGTGGGGATTGGGCTCATGGCGGGTGGGACAAGCCGAATCGCTATCCTATGGGCACCGATTACCTCATTCTTTCAGGCCTTGGCGGCGCAGTTCACCCAATGGTTCACGTTGGAGCTGTTCGGAACTGCCGATATTGTTCAGGGCTTTATCAACGCCTTCTTGCCTCTTGTCCTGCTGGGCATCTTCACTGCAATCGCAGCCATTTACACAGTATCGATAGGTCTCCAACGAAATCCAGCATCCAGATTCAATGCAATAACTGGGACCGTCAGCATGTTCGCTGTGGTTCTTGGCGGCATCATGATCTTCGGGCAGATAATAACGAACGCCCTCTTCTATGGGATTGGTCTAGGATCCGGAATCATTGGTGTGATTCTACTCAGCAAATACCAAGAACAAGGAAAGACTAGTCCTGAGATAGAAAAGAAGTAGATGGACCGATGGTGCGCATAGGCCACCCCCGACATTCCGTGTTGTCCATTTGTATCATTTTGCAGGTACACTTCTCTTCCGCAATATGGCTGCTACTACGACCCCGACCAGAGCTGCCGCTCCGATGATTATTAAGAAGGTTGCAGTATCGCCGCCAAAACCAACGGCAAGCACTTCTATACTACCTTCTACCGAAGTGAATGTATCAATGGCACTCACCATGTAGATAGTATAGTTCAGTGTGCCTGCTTCGGTAGGAGTCCAGCTGTATGAGTATGTATCCCCGCTGGCAGTCATTGAATGATTGCTCCCCCCGAACTGGATATCAACAGCGTTCACTCCCAGGAAGTAGGTCACGTTTATGAAGGCTGTCACCTCATCTCCAACATACACAATCTCCGGACGGACAATCGGCTCTTCATAGCTCGGAACACTAGTGAGAGGTCTGTAAGTGAAGCTCTGTGCAGCCCAGTCCGACCAGAGACCGTAGCTGTCACAGGATTTGACCCGCCAGTAGTATGTGGTGTTGTTGACCAGTGGAGGACCAGCATAATCGATTGAGGTTCCGGATCCCTCCTCGCTCGTGGCGATCCATAGCAGTGTTTCATTATAGTATTCATTATCCCAGACCTCGACATTGTATCCACTCTGGTAATCGCCAAGGTCAGGATCAGTGATTTCCCAGCCAAAAGCTGGCGTCGAATCCTGAATGTAATTGATCAAGGGCGGACCTGAACGTCCACTAGTCGTCAGATTAACTACAGTCGGATTTGTAAATGATACTTCAATGTATGCAGCATACTGAGGTTGGTGGCTTGATTCAGCGACAAGATCGAGCGCATTCTCTGTCCCTATTTCTACAGTCTGTCTGAGGACCTCAGTAAGTATCTCATCACCAGCCAATGCCATGCGAACATCATCCGTGACTTCCCAACCATACCAGTTATTCTCGATAAACATGTCAGGGCTTGCCGGGGAACTGATGACATCTGAAGGTCCTGAAGAAATCGCTGGCTGAAGGTTCCATGTCAAAGTTGACTCATTCCAAGAATCATTCCCACAGTAGTAGACCCCGATGGGTTCATCAGCATAGGATTCGGCCCACTCGAGGTCATTGTACACATACATAGTCGCCCGAAAGAATGGCGTATTCACCTCACTGAGATTGAATTTGAACCAAGAACGGCCGATGAACCACTCAAAACCATCCCAGCCTGTTCCAAGGTACATATACGGTTCAGAAACAAAGTTGTAATCAGCATATGACCCATTGAGAACACTAGTGTCTTCTAGTACACTTATGTTCTCTAAGGAACCATCTGCAAATCCAGCTGACCCAGAACTGCGAACTGAATCATCAACATCTACTAGTGCAAGCATTGGCATGCCAGAAATGGCCGGTAGTAAGAACAAGATGGTCATGGTGACTAGGGACGGCCCCCTCATACTTCATTCCTCAGCTCCTTTGTTGACGAGGTGCTTTGGCCTGTAAAACTAATAGTGTGGAAGGACTATTTCCAAGGAGTAGAGTCGTTCCACTCCTTTTGCTGGGACTCCTCGCGAATTCTAGACTTCACAGACGATTTGAGATGCAGCTTATTACTTTTCCTGTGAGACTGCCAGGATCTTCCTCAATGCTGCTCTTAAGATGAAGTCTAGTAACTGGACTATTCCAGTGGGCTGCGAAAACCTATTTGATTCCAGTTCTACTATAGCACAGGGAAGATGGATTGAGAGCCACTGGCATCTATCTAGATAAGAACAGGCTACAACCAGGAGAAACACTTTCAGGTCAAGTCACCATACGAACTAGCAAGTCATACGAATGCAACCGGGTTGTTCTGAAGATAATAGGGAAAGAGAGAACGGAACGTGCTGCTGGAGAAACTAATGTAGTTGAGGAAAAGCACCATATCAATACGGTGTTCACAATCAGCGAGGGAGGTGTCGTCCCGGAAGGTGTATCTCAGTTCCCATTTTCCTTCAGACTGCCGAGCAGTCTACCGCCAAGCTATCATGGGAGAAACGGGACAATTGAGTATTCAGTCCGGAGTGTGGTTGAGGTCAATTGGGCTCCGGACCCTCTGTCGGAAGAATCATTCTATGTCCTACAGGAAGGACCTCCTAGTCCTCACGAAATCTTTGATGTTCGTCGCCTGAATCAGACATCAGGACATCTGCATGTCAAGCTCGATTCGAATGCTATATGGATGAACAGAGGAATACGTGTAAGGTTCATGGTGAGTGAGAGGAGTCGAGTGAAAGGAGTCAGGTTTGAAATACTCAAGAGAGAAGAAGCACTCTGTCAGCATCATGTAGTGAATAACCATGAAACGGTGGCCTTTGAGTTCTATCCTATTTCTCCTGCTGATTTCGAGAGTTGGAAGGATGTACAGGTCGGAAAAACGTTGGATTGCCAATTACCATTCCGCGGAGAGCTTATTTCCGTTTCTTACATTCTGAAGGTCAGCCTAGATGTATCACTCGGACGAGATCCGGATGTAGTGATTCCGCTCGAGTTCTCAAAAGATGTCCCAGTTGGGAATGTATTGGATGAGATTGAGCGCGACCTCTGGCGATTCTAATAAGCAATCCTTTTTGGAGAAGTAGAATGACGACAGAAGATTAGGTCTATTAAACCAAAGGAGCATCAAGAAGGCAATAGATGTCATTCCACGACCAGACAGATTGCTCTTGATTTGTTGCCCGATGTCTCATCCTAGGTGCGGAGAACCTCTCAAGCAGACAATCCATCGTCAAAGAAATAGTCTAATGGTAGGGTCACAGCATAGTGGTCAGAGAATCTTGTTCGGTGTTCAGTACGGTCAGGAAGTGACGGATGTTTGGTCAGTGTGTAGAGCGTTCTCATCGGAGTCCGCTCCACAAGAATATGGACTTGAGCGTTGCTTGCCAGTGCCCTGCCAACGGGCGGAATTCCTTTGGGGAACTGATGGTTGCCCGTGGAAACAAGAGTGACAAGTCCATACTCAAAAGTCTTCGCCATAAGCCGGGCAGAGGCATGGGCGATCTGCTGAGACCTCTCAGCATCGAAACCTTCACTCGTGAAGAGATCAGGCAGACCAGGGACTATGAGCATCTTCGCAGCGATGCGTTCCATGTATTCGTCAAGATGATTGACCAGAAGATCGTAGGTCTGAGAGGAGTTGAATGCCCTCGAGATGAAGATGTTGTCCATCACGTCTTCAGCGTTCAATTCGTATTCCGAAGCATAGTCCGCAAGTTTGAGAGTGTCAATCATATTCGAACTATCGATGATAATCACTGGACCAGCAAATCCATCTCGTGCCTCTGGCACCTGAGCCCACACCGCTGCACGCAGCAAGTCCTCACAGAACGAGGCGTGTCCGTAGAAGAGATGTACAAGTCCGCATTCGTATCCGCCCTCAAGCAGTCTATCAATAGCTGGAACGCCGCTTCCTACACGTGCATGCACTAGTGCGTCTGCAGTCTGAAAGCTCACATCATGGTGCACTCTATAGTCCTCATGAATTCAGGACCCACTGAACAACTAGAGTGTTCGTAAACAAGAGCGCGACTATTTTCGGCACCCAGAGAGAATTCACTACTATGAATCGCAGCCCGGCATCCCGATAGTCTGGTGACTTTATTAGGCATGGTCAGAAACATGCGTGTTCTAGTATATGGTGAGTGAACACTCCTTTTTGCCGCTTTCACAACCCAGTAATATTCACTATGGTTAACAATATCGAGAATATGCCGCACTTTGGAGCCATTGATGAGTCACTAGAGGAAGAGCAAGCACTCCTGATGAGAGCGAGGCTTCATGTCAGAGGAGGCTGGATTCGATTTTCAGAAGGAAGGACTAGGGACGCCATAGCTGCCATATATGATGCGCTCTCATCTTCAATGCAGATATTCTCAATTCCGAATACGTCTGGCCGAATCCTGAAGATCGCTGAGGGTGAAGACCCTTCCGACGATCTAGCTCTCTTCAAGATTCTCAAGCGCTCTGGAGTCTTTGATGACTCAGTGAGTCTTGAAGACTTCATGTACATTGCTCAGAGTCTGGATGACGCTCTAGAGAACCGACTGGCAGGATTTGATGAAACAAGATTTGTCGAAACAACGAATAGACTGTTCATACAACTGGGTGTGCTCCCGTTTGATGCTTGTGCGTTGCCAGACTCTATTACTCTATAGCAGTTGTCAGGTGACCGCGTGCAGCCAAACTCAATCCCATTGACGGTAAACGCACTTCAATTCCTTGGCAGTATCTGATTCATGGATAGATTGATTCAATCGATGGAAACACTCAGTGTAGATGTCCCACAGTGACTGCTTCTCGGGATACTGCGGTATAAGCTGCTCAAGTAGCACGAGTGCTTCGGGATGATATCCACGCATCACGTAACAACGTATCAGATACCAAAGAACATGCGGCTCGTCAGATCCCAGTTCCACAGCCATGCGGTATGCGCGCTCTGATTCATCCTCATCGCCAATAAGGCCGAGTAGGTCCCCCCAGATAGACCAGGTCCACGCGATGCTGGTATCGAATTCGAGAGACCGCTCTATTGCATCGGCTGCATCATCATACCTATTGGTCATCATGTACACAAGCGCCAGTGCATTCCACATCGTGGGATTCTGTGGTTCGAGCATCATTGACCGCAAGCAGGCGTACTCAGGATCAAGTCCTTGAAGATTATCTGGCAGACCATTCTGTCTATGCAGAGAGATTGAGACCATCTGCATCATGGCCTGAAGGTGGCCCAGTATATACTGTTCTTCGATATCAGAACCGGACATCGCTTCTTCCTCCTATGATTTTCCCATGCTGTCATGGACCGTTGTAGTATATACGAGAGAACTCGCATATTGACATCGTGTCTGTCGGAGATTTGTGAGGCTTCTTGTCTCTGGCCGATGAGATGCGGCTCTTCATTTTTCCAGGCATCATCATTCTTCATCTTGCATCCTGCAGCAGGTTCACTTGGAAACAACTGCATGATATGGGAAAGCTCATAGGAAAATGGTTCTTTCGAAACCGATAGAAATGGACCACTGCAATCACAAAATCACTTTGAGCGAATATGACAATTTTGTGCAGGCAAGGAGGCTCGCAATGCACACATCGTGCATTTTCGAGGATTCATAATCCCTTTTCTCCGCTGGAAGGTGTCCGTTCTGCAATCACAGCTCAGTTTCACTCTAACTCTCTGTGAAGCACTTCTCGGATGAATCCCGATGTCAACATCAGAGAAGTAGGCTAGAGCGCATCTAGGAACTCAGAGAATCTCTCAAAAGCCCGCTCAAGATACTCTCTATCTGCGCCAAATCCAATACGAATGAATCCTGGCACCTCGAAGTATTCACCTGGAGCGATAAGGACACTCTTCTCCTTCAGCAGCCGCATCACTAGTTCCAGGGATGAGAGTCCTGTCTTCTGCTTGATGAAACAAATCGCGGAAGCAGAAGGGGGCACATACTCGAACAGGGCGGAGTAAGAGTCCAGCCATTTCTTTGTGATGGACCAGTTCTCTCGAATGAGTTTCCTTGTGCGTTGCTCAATCTTGGCTCTGAATTCGGGCCTCAACGCATGGACTGCCAGCCAATCACTCATCTTTGAGGGACAAATGGTCGTGTAGTCAGAATAGTTCCAGAGTTGCGTAGCCACCTCTTGAGAAGGACAGGCCGCCCATCCCAGCCGAAGTCCTGGAAGTGCACAGACCTTTGATAGGCTAGAAGTGACGATAGTCTTGTCATATCGACCAAACATCGACGGTGATTTCTCCTCCTTCATCTCTGCGCCCCTATAGACCTCATCAGAAACAACCCAGACCCCCTTCTCATCAGCAATCTCCACAATTGCTTTCAGACTGCTCGTGTCAATTATCGAGCCCGTTGGATTGTTTGGATTGCAGATCATGATAGCCGCAGTCCCGTCCGTCACGACGTCCTTCAGTGATTCAATATCGGGAATCCAGCCTCTCTTTGCCATCTGAAGCTTGCATGTCCTGACCTTACCTCCAAAGGCCTTCCAGATGCCGCTCATTTGCATGTAGTTCGGAACCATGAAGACAAGTTCGCGACGAAGGGGATTCTCATGGAAGAGCCACCAAGTGACAAGAAAGTTAGCCTCCGCCCCTCCATTCGTAGCAAGTATGTTCTCAGCTCCGGAGCCAGGATAGTACTGGGCGATTGCTTCGCGCAATGGCACAGTGCCATTAGTCTGGGAGTATCCCAGCTGCATATTGAGGAACTGATCCTTGAGCTCAGTCGTCTCAAGGAGGTCTATTATCCTGAGTGGTTCAACACCGCTCTCGCTCAGATTGAAGTCCACAAAATGCTCCCATTCGGACTGTATACGCTCAAGATTGAAGGGTTCAAGGTTCACTGAGATTGTCTCCTCAAGCTATTCATTAAAAAAGGGCTAAACACCAACTTATGAACTCACCCAATTGATGAGCTGTAAAGTCAGCGACGCTAACTTAACAGCCCACTACTTTTCTGAAACGTGTAACAAGGAACACCTCACTTCAATTCTTCGGTCAGCTGACAGTCAAGAATAATCGTTCTAAATTTCCCCAACTCCTCCTGCCACTTTTTGGCTTTACTTAAATGTACATCAACCTTAGGATTCATCTCTGTCATGGTATCTAGATTATGTAACAACACTGATAATTGCATTAAAAAGGAGTCATATATGCAAGTAGTCAACAAACTTATGATGTTTCAATATGGCTGTCAGCGACATGCCGAAAGCCAAAGAGTTCTACACAGGAAGGCGTGAAAAAAATGCCGGCAAAGAAGGACGAAACAAGAAAGGAGTTGTCACCAGAACAACTTGAAGCACTCCTCAGGGCATTGAAAACCCGTTTTGAGAAAAACATGAACCGCCATATGGGTCTTGAATGGGCTAAAGTACAGGCAAAGCTGGAAGCTAGTACTGAAAAACTGTGGTCGCTCAATGAAATGGAAAGAACTGGCGGTGAACCGGATGTTGTTGGTCATGATAAAAAGACGGGCGAATACATTTATTGTGATTGTTCAGCGGAAAGTCCTAAAGGCCGCAGAAATGTCTGTTACGACCGTGAAGGGCTGGAGGCAAGGAAATCACACAGGCCAGAAAATAGCGCTATTGATATGGCAGCTGCCATGGGCATTGAGCTCTTAACGGAAGAACAATATCGAGAGTTGCAGAAACTTGGAGATTTCGATACGAAGACGTCAAGCTGGGTGAAAACACCTTCTGATATTAGAAAACTCGGCGGCGCCCTCTTTGCTGATCGCCGCTACGACAATGTCTTCGTGTACCACAACAGTGCGCCATCTTACTATGGCGTAAGGGCGTTCCGTGGCTTGCTAAGGGTCTAGATTTGGACTTTGAATTCTAGCATTTCTTTGATTTTTGCTTTTTTGCGAGCTGCATTTTAGTATGTTGCTGGACGGTGAAAAGCCAGATGACGCTAACTTAACAGCCCACCAATTGACTGAAGTCCTAGTGTCTTCCACAGAGAAGCATAGACCCAAGAATTGGCGATTCATGCCTCTGATTCGTTTTCGAGCATGGGTATCACACACTTCTGAAGATAGCCAGATTCAGTGTCGAAACTGACGCCTCGTAACGTGCTCCGAAATGCCGGTGCTATCAGCTCTTCATCAAATGATCTTGCGAGAATGATGAGCTGGGCGCGTGAGCTTGCGATGAATAGTGTTGCGAAGTCTATTGTATTTGAGTATGTCAATCGATCTATTCCTTTCATTATCTCATCTGCAATCTCAACGGCAGTATAGTAAACCACATCATTCTCGTGTAGGCCTCGGGTGTCATGAACAATATAGTTCATCATCTGAATGTTTACTTGAGCCACCATTGTCCTTAGTAGGATGGAGATAGTATAAGATCCCCGAGAAAAGCCACAGGGAGCTTCGTGAGTTCGTTGAACAATACTGGAAGAAGAATAGAGTTGAGAATAAACTGGTGGCAACCACCAGCGTATTCTCTTGTCACCTGAGTGGCTGATGCTACGACCTCTAATGCCGGTATTGATAAGCATAAGCTATTGCGTCGCAGCATGGTGCCTTCTTAGGCCATTGATTGCCTCTCTTTGAATTCCGGATAGATTCCATTTCACTTCACCTCCGCACTACCTCGTTTCTTACTGCATAACGGAACTATGCGGGATCAAGCGTTCTGAGTCCCGAATCTCCATTCCGCGATCTTCCGAGGACCCTGACTTCTTTGCGTCATCAGTGATTCCCCAACATCTCCTCTTGGACCATTGAGACCCTTCGCCATGTATTGCAGATTGCATGTAATGGTATTATACATTACATAATATAAGCATTTCCGTTACATATTGGATGTAACTGTCACGAGGCCATTCCCAAAGATATTTAACTATAGTGAACTAATTATCGGTGGGTGCAGAAAATGATACTAGTCGAACAAAACGTCTGTCTCAATGCTGGGGAAAAGGCTCCAGACTTTGACTTGCCTGATCAAGATGGAAAGAATATCCGCCTCTCAGACTACCGAGGAGGCTCCAATGTTGTCCTTGTATTGAATCCTGGGAAACTCAACGATTCCTGTAAGAACTACCTCCTGTTCTACAAGGAGCACCTGATGGACTTCAGTGCACTGCATGCTCAGGTCTTAGGGATGAACATGGACTCTGTGTCTATGAACGAACAATGGACTCAGAAACTCGGGGGGCTCGGCTTCCCGCTGCTCTCGGACCATTCTCCACTGGGAAGAGTAACCCTCAAGTATGACTGCTTTATGCCAAATGAAGGATACGGCAAGCGGGCACTCTTCGTTATCGATAAGAAGGGGACGATTCGTCATATAGAGATCCTGTCAGGAGAACATGGAGCTTGTCCTGACTTGACTCGCCTCCTAGAGACCCTTCAGGCAATAAGGTAGACACTTCGCTTCTGAGGGGCCCACTCACACCTGTGAGGATTGAGCTGTGGTTAGCCAGTGTGCACCGTCCATCATTATTGTCTGCATGTCGGATAAGAGTGCAGTCGACTGAATAAGCATGTTCTCGCCTGTGTCCCTCAGAAGGAACGTTCTTCTACTCACATTAGGATTGAGCCTCCCCTGGGGAGGATTCGCATTGCTCCGGAACCAAGCCTCACTCATTACCAGTCGCTGGGAGCCGTCCTAGGCATAGCAAACCTCGTTGCGCAATTCTGACATTCCACTGTATCATCTACATCAATACTTGAATCCGGGTACAAGTAGAGAGCACAACAATGAGGACACTTCACTCTGCCAGGAACAGGTTTCTCTTGGCTAAGCTCCGCTTCTTGTAACGAACCGCGTATATGTTGCACCACATAGGCAAACAATAGAAACTCCAGGCATATCATGAGCCAGTCTGTAAGTTCGTATATCACGTACTCGAGAGAGCCGCTCCCTGCCGCGAATGCAGAAAACCACGAACGGACCACGAACAGAAGAACAAGCGCTCCCAGGGATCCTAGAGCCCAGCGGGGAGAGGTCCATGTTGCAAGGCCCTCCCAGCTGTATCTGACCAGTTCATGCCCATTCTCTGTGTGCCTGATAGAGTCGCCCGAATCAGTAGCGCTTGCCGAATCATCATCCTCTGGTTCAGACGTGTTGATGCCCCCGGGAAACGTGTCACTGGCATATACTAGACCTGTGCGCTTTTAGGATTTCCCAAAAGCAGAGCCGCTCCGGAGCATGAAAGGGCCAGCTTCAGCTGCGAAGAAACCTAGATGATATCAATCAGCACGCGTCCATCTCGGACAAGACCCCATGCTAAGAAAGGCATCTGCGTCCATCGTTCAAACGCGATTGACTGAAGATTACGCAACTGAGAGAAGTACAGAGTGAGTATAATGCCATGTGAAACGACAAGTATGTTCTTGTCGTAGAACATGATGTTGATTCGTTTCATAGCCTCTGAGAATCTCTTCAAAGCCTGCGCTCCAGACTCCCACCCAGAAGGACCACGCCCCAAGTTGGTAAGGGCCTCCCTGACAAGGAGGCGATACTCGCGATTCGATAGAGGCATTCCAGCCGGACGGCGCAACTCATCGAATTCGGGTAGCTCATACAGGTCTACTCGAAGCGCCTCTGCAAATGTATCTGCGGTCTGCCTCGCCTTCCTTTCGCTTGAGTGGACAATGCCATCAATCTTCGTGAATATATCCGATTTCGCAAGCTCGCGCGTCTTTCTGATTCCGTCCGCCGTAATGGACCACTCATGAGCAGGAAGAGAAGGATTGATACTAGTTTCCGCATGCCTCAGTAGAATGACAGAGTTTGACAATGACTCCTTCACCTCACGTCCTATTCGCACCGTATGCGAATCTGGTCATCAAGAATATATGACTTCAAAAGAGGCGGGCGAGAATAAGATATCAGTTGGGTGTGGTAACCGATGGTAGTCAGTCACCATGATATCTTACCAACGCCCGTTTTTCTGTGTGTTTTCTTGCACTAAAGGATTCGCATCTATGTTGATGGGGCAGTAACAGACACCAAAATCGTTAAGTCTGCACGGTCCATCGTGCTTTTGTCCTAAACGAGAGGGGAATCAGTGGTGACAATATGTCAAGGAGAAAACAGAGATTTCTCATCGGATCTAGCAAGTTACATCCTGCACGGAGCTACGCTACTCATCATCTCATGCACACTGTTTTGGGTTCAGGGGAGCCTATTATATTGGACCTCCTCTAGTCTCCTCATATTGAACGTCACATTTTCTCTATTGCTGCTTATTGTCATAGGTATTATCAACGTGGCAAGCTCGGAGTATCTTTGGTCGCTCAACTGCAAGAGCAATATAGAGAATTGGATTGTTCAGGGCTTTCTTGTTTTCATACCAACGCAAATCCTGTTGATGCCGTTCACTGACATCATAATATCATCCTATTCTCTCCCAGGTCCGCTCGTATTTCTTGCGGCGATTGGCGTTCTTGGTTATATGGTTGTCTTCGGGTACATTGGGCGTGCAGTAGCGAAAGTGTACACCGAGAAGGATTCCTACCAGCAAACACATAGGAAACCAGGCTCTCCAATGATTAGGGAAACACGAGGCAGATGCCCATCTTGCGGAGAGTCATACAGATATTCAACCCATGATTTCTCTTCTGAGAGCACAGTCAAATGCTTCAACTGTGGTCATACATTCTACCTCGAACCGACTGAAGAGCTACAAAAGAAACTCAATGTGAATCGAGAGGAGTCAGAGAGGGGTCTAGGACTTGTCTCCTAGCAGAGAGTAACTAGGAATCGGCAAGAAGCTCTGTCGCCTGGCGAATCATTGAAAACAGGATGTGGGGCAGAAGAGCTCCGCCCCTACATTGATTCGACTATGCAGGCTTGCCTCCGGGAGGCACACCATCGAGTCTCACTGGGAGCCAACAACCGGATCGGTCGCCCTTCTCCCCTGCGATGATCATGCCGTGACTCTCGATGCCGCCGATCTTCTTCGGTTCGAGAGCAATGATTCATATGGAAGGAACCGCATTATCTATTGGATTCATATGGGTCGGGCTGCTGTCTACACGTCACTCCTTACAGCTCTTCTTGTCGTTAGTGTTCTTCTTATAGCAGACTTCCCACTGCTATTTGCACCTCCTCGGAGTGAAAATGAAGTAGTCTTCAGATCTGAGGATAATGATATCTCCAGAGATATGGCAATGGATAGTCAGGAGAACATCATTATCGTGGGAGGTCGATGGGAAGGTCTCTTTGAATCATCGAAATTCCATATTGTGAAGGCCTCCTCTTCTGGGCAGGAAGTATGGACAAAGACATGGAATATCTCCTACCATGATATGCTTGTCGGAGTCGAAGTTGATTCTTTGGACAACATAGTTCTCGCAGGCATCACAGGGGCAAATCAGGATGAAACGACAGGACTTATCATAAAACTCGATTCTGAAGGAGAACTCATTTGGCAAGTGGAGTTTCCTGGAATAAAGTACAGCTGGTACTGGTGGCCCGATTACTCTGACTACTTTGGACTCGAGATTGACAGGGAAACTGACAACATATACTTGGCGGGAAGTCTCAGTGTAGCAGGTCATCAAAGCCTCATAGCGGCACTAAACTCCTCGGGAGCTGAGCTGTGGCGAACTACTTGGGATGGTCCTTCTAATTCAAACGGCACTGACGTAACAACAATGTGGCTGAGTTCCGAAGAAGGAATTATCGTCTCAGGAGGTATCTATGAAGCGAACGGATTTGATGATTACTACAGCGATTTTTTCATTGCTGCTTTCGATTTCAATGGCACTTCGCGATGGAATCGCACGTCCTCGCTCATCTGGACAGGTCTCGAAACTAATGTAGATGAGTATGTGACTGCAACAGCATCATGGAAAGGATACAATCAGGTCTCTCACTACAAGTATGACAGTGAAGGGATTAGCAGTTTTGAACTAGATGTTGGCGAATACTACCGAATTACAATTCAAGGATTCTGTCTGAATGGAAGCGAGCATATACTTGGCTTTGGCAGAGTGGAAAGCCGGATATCTGGCTCTTCAGTAACTAGAATCTTTTCTGCTAGGTTTGAGGCTCCCCAAGCCACTCAAACGCTCATATTGAGCTGCAATTCTTCCGGCGGACTAGAGTGGTACGATTTTCTACTCCTTGGAGAAATGTCACAACCTTGCGGAATTGAATTTGATTCTGAACATAGAATGATCGTTGCTGGTCACACAAGCGCTTTGTCCTTGTATGAGAACGATTTCTTCATTGTCTTTGGGTTTCGACAGACTCCCTTCTCGCCTGACTATCGAATGCTTTTACTGAGTTTCTTTCCGCTCTTCAATATCATTGTTCCAGCTCTCATGAGCGAACTCGAGAAACTACACGCAAGCGGAAAGTCATTCATAGGAATTCGTAGTTCCGGATTGAAGTACAAGATAGCAGTCTGGCGACTCTTTCAAGTTCAAGTTCTGCTTCTTCTCTTCGTTCTTGTGCCTCTTGTGGGTCTTATCTTTTGGGGTGGCATGCCAATAGGTTATCTGCCCGGCTGGGTAGGAATGTTCTTGCTCAGTTTGCCAATTGGTATCTTGGTTCTTGGAGTCCTCTATCAGGTAGTGACAGTACGAGAAAAGAGAAACACAGAGTTACCTGGCGACATTGAAAAGGACTCTTACCGCCAAACACGTGCAAGACCAAGATCTCCATCATTTGTGGGTACACGAGGCAGATGCACAGCCTGCGGAGAGTCATACAGATATCCAACCCATGATATTTCTTCTGAGGGTACTGTTAGATGTCTTAATTGCGGTCATTCATTCCACCTCGAATCGACTGAGGAGTTGCTGAAGAAACTAGATACGAATCGGGAGGAGTCAAGAACAGATCTGGAACATGATTCCTAACAGAGGGTCATCAGCAATAACCAAGAAACCCTGCCACGTGACAAACCATTGGAAACAGGATGCGGGGCAGAAGAACTCCGCCCCTACATTGATTCGATTATGCAGCCTTACTTCCAGGAGGCACGCCATCAAGTCTCACTGGGAGCCAACGACCGGGTTGGTCGCCCTTCTCCACTGCGATGATCATTCCCTTGCTTTCGACGCCGCCTATTTTCTTGGGTTCGAGATTAGCCAGAAACAGAGCAGTCATTCCCACTAGCTCTTCGGGTTTATACTGATCAGCAAGTCCAGTGACAATCGTCCTCTTTTCTGTTCCAATATCTACTTCAAGAAGCAAGAGCTTGTCTTTTTGGGGTATCCGCGAGCACTTCAATATCTTACCTGCTCGCAAGTCAAGCTTCTTGAACTCATCAAATGTAATGGTTACTTTCTCTTCCACTATTGGTTCACCTCGTTGAGCTGCCTCGGCCGCCTTTATTCGATTATCGATTATGGTCGTCAATGACGCCAGAAGGGCATCGTCTATCTTTGATATCACAGGCTGAGGATTGACAATCCTGGTCCCTACCTTTGGAGGCTCGAGTGCCGCTTCAATACGCACAGTGTGGACGTCAGGACCTTTGAAGCCTAACTGCTTCCAGATTTTCTCTGCAGCACTTGGCATAATGGGCTCAACAAGCACAGCAATGGCCTTGACAAGAGCGACCGAGTTATACAGGACTTCTCCGCATTTCACCTTGTCTTCCTTAACAAGTACCCAAGGTCGATTCGACTGGAAATACTCATTGCCTATGGACGCTAAGCGGAGTATCTCATCTGATGCCTTCTTGAGTTCGTATTCATTGACTGCATCAATGATTGTCGCAATGGACTTCTCTACTTCCGTCTTCAACGATTTCTCGAACTTTCCCTCTGGAACAGAATCATAGTGTTCCTTGGTGAAGTAGAGAGTTCGGTAGACGAAGTTCCCCAGTGTGCCAACTAACTCCGTGTTCACTTTGTCGGCAAACGCCGAAAAGCTGAAATCGGGGTCACGTGTG
>PRDH01000034.1 GCA_003345545.1 Candidatus Thorarchaeota archaeon | reverse complement strand
TATCGCATCCAGATCATAACCAATCTGGCACATTTTCCATTACCGGTCCAAGGTCATTCATTTCATAGATTCTTCCGAAATGTGCCTGAGTTTTGGCAGGAACCTACCAGTTCTCCTCATGTATGCACGATAGTCGTCACCAAATGTGTCAATCAACATCAGCTCTTCTTGTTTGGCGAGAGAGGGGAACGAGATGGATATGAGAATTGAGAAGAATATGATGAGAAGATTCAATGTTAGTAGTGCCATTGCGATAGAGAATACGATGAAGATTGCGTACATCGGGTGACGAACCCTACTATATGGTCCGTTGGTAACGACCTTATGATCTGACTGTATCTCTAGATTAGCAGAATACTGCTTACCGAGAATGTGATGGGTCCAATACAGTGCTGGCACACATAGGATTGCGATAGGCACTGCAAGCCATCGTATCCATGAGAGGAATGAGATCTGGAACCAGAGAATCCATGGCAGATAGAGCAGATAGAGAATGATGCACCCAAAGTATGCGAGGATGCCAAAGGTTAGTGTCAGAGCCGCAGCTCGTGGGAGTTCATGCTTTTCCCCACCCTCTCTCCTTGCAGCTGGTATTCGGTATGCAAGACGAATCGCACCAAAAGCAGTATAGATTGCAAGAAACAGTATTCGAGAAAGTAGCTCCTCATCCACGCCTCTTTCACCTCGGAGTCGGAAAGACCTGCCAGTACACTGTGCTGTTCTCGTTGATTTGTCTTTGCGTAAAACTCCCGAATCAACTACTTCTGTTCTTGGTCATCTGCATGTTCTCTCAGGAAGACATGTGAAGCTACTTCACTGCTTTGTGAACGGCTACGACGCCAAAGGTCATCGTTTTGTAGTCGACTTTCGAGAATCCGACCTCATGAAGAATCTTGGACAGCTCATCTGCATCAAAGAATCTGGTGACCGAATATGAGAGATAGGCATATCCGGTCCTCGATCCCGAGATAAGCCGCCCAAGCGTCTTGACAACTTTTGTCGTGTATAGGTGGGATGCCAAGCGGATTGGAGTTGATTTGGGCTGACTAGTTTCAAGATTGATGAACCGACCCCCTGGCTTCAGAACACGATAGAATTCTCTCAGAAACTTCATCAACCGCACACGATTTCCAGTGATGTTTCTTGTGGCAAATGAGATTACTACAAGATCAAATGTGTTTTCGGAAAAAGGAAGTCCGGAGGAGTCAGCAAGAGAAACAGACGCCTTCCGAAGTTCTGACTTGCTTCTGGCCCTTGAAATCATGGGAAAAGAAAAATCAGTAAGAACTATTCTTGCTTCGGGACCGGCGAGCCTCTGGAGATTGACTGCCATTTCTCCAGTTCCGCTACAGACCTCCAACCACAATGTGCCACCGTCAGCAGCAGCAATCTGCGAGGCTTTCTTCCGCCAAGGAATATCCAAGCCAAACGTAAGAACGTGATTCACTAGCTCATACTGATTCGCAATCTCTGAGAAGACTGTGAGAAGCCCGTTGCTCATTGGATATACACCCGTTAGTCAAGAAACGCAACCCTGGGGGACAAGGGGGTGAGTGAGATAGCGCCTGTTGATAACGTTGGCCATAGGTGCTAAATCGACATACATACGATTTCAATCTCTAGTTCATACTCGACAGAAGAAGCATCTGACTCATTTGTACCTTCTTCGAAATCTTATGAACAGAACAACCATCAAAAACCCGACAACTGCTGGGAAGAAGACAACTATTGTCGGCGGACAAGGGATTGCACAGGTAATTCATATGAGAAGGCTATCATAGACTCCTGATTGCGTTTCCAAACCTAGTGTATCGTTGGCACAGACATAATAGTAGCGAGTAAAGGATAATGAGTAGAAACTGAATCAGAGTTGGATAATTAGAAAACAGACATCAGAGGATGGAAGCACATTACGAACTCCTGAAACAACTCTAGGTACTGTATGAACACACTTTCAGTCTGCACGCCTCGGACATTAGTACAGGTGAGCTGAATACCTCGCCGGAGCTTGGTACCCTCACTGACCCGGAAAAGTAGCACTTTCTACAGTTCTATTTCCGGTCATTTTTGCTTGGCACCAGTCTACTTTCAAAGTCTACTAATTATCGGATTAGCCGCATAAAGCGCACCCAACAAAACCAAGGATCCAAGAATAGCCCCAAATAGAACAATAAACGAGGGAGGCGCCATGTATACAATAACTGTGAGAATGCCATATGTGACGATGAATGCTGAGAGAAGAGTGTACTCGCTCTTTTTTCCAGTGCTCGTCTGACTTGAATAGGTTTTGCCGTTAGGAAACATCCATCGTACTCCTGACTTTGTGAAGCTATCTTCAACCAAATGCATTAGAAAACCAAAGGGTAATCCAATCCATACAATCCAAACCCAAATAGTCGTTTCTAAGGGAAGAAGCAGTACATATGTTGAATGTAGAAATATGATAGCTATCGGGATCGTAAAGAAAATCGTTGCGAGAAAACAACCAATAAATGAGTGTAGATATCCGCGGTGTTGCTCCCGATATGCATCAGAACGAGTTTTCAAAATCCACGTCATTGGTTTATAGAATAAGTATTTTCCAAAAAGACCAATTGGCCTCCAGTATCCATGCATCACCTTGGCATCTGAAGCATCTACATCGGGCAGTAAGCAACCCAGTAATACGCCTCCAATGACATAACCTATCACGTCAATCATTATGTCTGGTGCCATACTATACAGAGCCCAGATAGTGGGCAGACTAATCATGAATGAAGCTATCAGATGTGATTCCCCTCTCATAATGGATACACCACTTTACTTAGATTCATATTTACTTATTGTTTCCTTTTTCTGACCCCGCAAAGCCACCCCTTTCGTAGAACCTATGCCTAAAAGCCAAGTAAAACTTCCACTGGGTTTGAAATTGTGGAATGGATGAAAATGATAGGTAAGACTAGAGGATGGAGATACTACTTCGCTACTACAATGAACTCTTCTTGACAACCCTAGGTACTGCATGAACACACTTTCAGTCTGCACGCCTCGGACATTAGTACAAATATGTCACTTGACCGAAATACTAGTATTTTAAGAGCATGAGAATATAATGTGAGATTGAAGGAAGAGTGTCCATAATAGTAGAGGTTGGTAAAATGACTCTTGCTATTGAAATCCCAAAAAATATGATTAGGGAATTCTGTAAGCGCAATGGAATTAAAAAACTCTCAGTATTTGGTTCTGTATTGCGCAAGGATTTCAACTCAGAAAGTGATGTTGATATTCTTGTAGAATTCGACGATGACGCAAAACCAGGCTTCTTTAGATTGATGAGTATGCAAGATGAACTTAGCAAAATGCTTGGAAGAAATGTTGATCTGAGAACTCCCAATGATTTAAGCAGGTATTTTCGGGAAGATGTCATTAGCAAGGCAGTGGTTCAATATGTTGAAGGATGATAAAGTAAGAATACAACATATGTTAGATGCAGTACTTGAGGTAATAGAGTTCACTCACAACAAAGTTCGGTCAGATCTAGATAACGACAGAAAACTCAAACATGCTCTTGTGAGACTACTGGAGATTATTGGAGAAGCAGCAGTAGGTATGTCTGAAAACATAATGAATAAACATCCTGATATTCCTTGGAAGGAAATGATTGGAATGCGTAATAGATTGATCCATGGCTACTTTGACGTAGATCTAGATATTGTCTGGCAGACTGTTACTGAAGATATTCCCCCGCTCAAAACGCTTCTTGAAAATCTGGTTGATAGGTAAACAGACCATTCAGAAATCGTTTCATTTTCAGCGCAATTGCAAAAAATAGACATCAGAGGATGGAAGCACATTACGAACTCCTGAGACAACTCTAGGTACTGTATGAACACACTTTCAGTCTGCACGCCTCGGACATTAGTACAGGTGAGCTGAACACCTCGCCGGAGCTTGGTGCTTACACCCCCTGCCTATTTACCTCGTCTTCTACGAGAGTCCTCGTTCCTAGACTCGACGTTACTGTCACCAGTCCCATCGTCATTAAGATCGTCTAGCAAGTGGATATCTATTTTCGGCTTTGACTTCACGCTTAGATGCATTCAGCGTTTATCCATTACGACTTAGCTACTCCGCAGTGCCCTGTCGGACAACGGATACACCATAGGTCGCGACAATACGTTCCTCTCGTACCGGTATCATCTTGGCCTCAGATATCCAACAGCGCCAATAGATAAAAACCAACCTGTCTCGCAACGGTCTAAACCCAGCTCACGTTCGGTTTTAATCGGTGAGCACCCGCACCCTTCGGGCCTTATGCAACCCGAGGATACCAAGAGCCGACATCGAGGAAGCAAGCCGCGTGGTCGATATGAACTCTTGCACGCGACAACTCTGTTACCCCTGGGGTAAGTTTTCTGTCATCTCAATCACTTACAATTGGCGTTATTGAGGTTCGTTAGGCCAGTATTTCTACCCAGGATCCGTTGCGTTTCGGGATCCTGTCAGCCGAGCTTATGCCCTTAATCTCAACGAGACGTTTCCGTCGCCTCTGAGCTCAGCATTGGTCAGGGCTGATCTCTTGTCAGCCCTGTGCCGCCCCAGCCCAACTGCCTATCTGCCGGTGTCCCTAGACACGCTTGGCCTAGGTTAGCTCGGTCAGCACAAATGGTCAGTGTTACAACTTTGCATTCACACATCCCGGAGAATGTGCTTCAACGCTCCTGACTACGCTCTGCATCGGCACCAGCCGAGCAACGACAGACTGCGTAGTAAACCTCCGCGGGGACTTCTTTTCCCATTGGCGCTACGTACACTGTTCGGTACGGTGTAAGTTCACCCGGTTCCTCCTGGGGACAGTAGGGACCTCGTTGCTCCCTTCATGCACGTCGGCATTTAACCGACAAGGCATTTGGCTACCTTAAGAGACTCATAGTTAGTCCCGGCGTTAACCCGTGCTTCGACCCGTTCCCGAGCTTTAACATACGGGCACAGACCAGGATTCACTGACTGTACTAACGCTTTCGCGCTCGCAGTCAGCTATGTTTGTATTAAACAGTTGGGACCCTCTAGTCACTAAGACCTGGAAAAGCTTGCACTAATCCAGGCACAGCATATCCCGAAGTTACGCTGCTAATTGGCCGATTTCCCTCAGGAGGGTTAACCTGGATACACCTTGGCCTACTCAGCCAGGGAACCTGTGTCGGATCTTGGTACGGACTCGGAAGATTCTTCCGCACTCGTTTTTCAAGGTCACCAGAAATGGGCCAAACAGATGTCCGACCATCTGCTATTCCACCTTTCGCCTGCTTCTCACTATTACAGTACTCAGTAGGCTTATGGTGTTAAACACAGCGACAACTGTGTAAGGCTCGTCCAGATGAGTCACAAGTGCGGCTTTGCGTTGCCGCGAATCGTACTTCCGAGGTTCAGGATTCTTGACCTGATTCCCTTTCGTGACGCTCGAGTTACGGCGGCACTTAGGATCGACTAAACTTCGGCTGATGACGCATCGCCGAAGAACCCTTTCCCTTTCGGTGACATGGATTCTCACCATGCTTCGCTGTTACTACTGCCAGGATCATCAAATCCGGTCGGTCCACGGGACTTCACAGCCCCACTTCTACCCAGCCGGATCGCTCTGCTAACGGATCACACAGAATCACCCGTGTGCCGTACGGTCTCGGTGACCAGATTTAGCCCCGTCCATTTTCAAGGCCGAGAGCCTCGGTCTGTGAGCTGTTACGCTTTCGTTCGGGGATAGCTGCTTCTAAGCTCACCCCCAGACTGTCTTGGGCTCTCGACGCCCTTCTTCACCGCACTTATCTGGTACTTAGGGACCTTAACCGTACTCTCGGTTCTCCCCATCTCGGCCTGCCGAGCTTACCCCGGGCACCCGTCTCCCGCTGTCTACGGTTCACGCAGCTTCGGAGTTTTCAGGATGGTGAAGGGCTTGACGCCCCCCGGGCACATCCGAAAGTGCTCTACACCACGTGATACCTCAAGCGGGGCTTGCCTGCGAGCAACTTCGCAGAGAACGAGCAATCACCAGTCTAGATAAGCCTTTTACCCCTACGCTCAGCTCAACGGAAAGAGTTGCACGTCATAACCCTATCGGACCTCCACCGAGCTTTCGCCCGGCTTCACCCTGGCCAAGCCTAGATCGACTGGCTTCTCGTATCATGAGAGTGACTTCGCGCACTTTCACACGCCGCCCCTCGCCCGAAGGCTGCGGGCATATCGGTTTCCCTTCGTTTACGGCTCTTCGCCTTATCCTTGCCACGCCCATGAACTCCCTGGCCCGTGTTTCAAGACGGATGATGCTGACTCGATCCACTCAAGTCCTACAACACAATCACTCATGCTTCGTTCCTCGAGTATCTAATCTTGTAATCAGCATCCTTTGAGTAAACCAGTGGTTTCAGGTGCTTTTCACCCCGCTCCCGCGGCGCTTTTCAACTTTCGCTCGCGCTACATAGTTTTCTATCGGTTTGGCTGAGTATTTAGGCTTCGCAGATTGTACCTGCGGTTTTCACGCGAGACATCCAACCCGCGCTACTCTGGTTCCACAAACATACCGGCATCTTACGCCTACGGGGGTGTCACCCTCTTCGCCATGTCGTTCCAGACAACCTCGGCTTCGTATGCTTAGGTAATTGTTCGTGGTCCCCACACCACATCCCCCTGTACTCATCGCACAGGGATTCGGTTTGGCCTATTCCCCGTTCGCTCGCTGTTACTAGGGGAATCACAATTGTTTTCTTTTCCTGCCCGTACTAAGATGCTTCAATTCCGAGCGTTCCCAATCCAGGAATGACCCCGGATCCATATGGGGTATTAACCCATATGAGGAAGTCCCATTCAGGTATCCGCGGATCAAAGACTTCATGCGTCTACCCGCGGCATATCGCAGCTTGTCACGCCCTTCATCAGCTAGCCAACCTAGTCATTCACCACTGGCCGTATAGCGAAATTGCGGACCTAGTCATGTGTTGACACAGTATTACCTGTTGTCCACAATATTGTGAACATGATTGATTATTGACCAATCATGCCAAGGAGTTTTGTAATAACTTCGTAGTTTTGTAATAACTTCGTACTTACGTTAGGTATATCCTACGTATTCGGTCAGTGTACTTCCATCCTCTGCAATCATTGCATCAGCTCTATCGGTGCACGGCACCAGAGCTAGTGCATTGACGGTCCTCCATCAGGAATGGCACCAAATTTACAGCCGGGTCCCGATGTGCCTTCATTCAGTGATTAACACCAGCTGAACTCCGGACCTAACTTTAGCTCTACACTGATATTTCAGTGAGCGCTCCGCCAGCCTCTTTGGCCGGCGATTTAAAGCTTGCTATGCGTCGAGGGCAGTTCTGTTGCCAGTCTACCTGAATCAGTTTCCGGCAACCCTTTCATAGCCGCCGGACAATACCATCTTTGCTCGACAGAAGCAAGATAAGAAGGCGAAATTTCCGTATAAAGCTTACGCCATCTGCACAAGCGAGGTCTGCCGATTGTGTGACTTTGAGAGCACTTACCGGGTTATGGGGTTGACAAGGCCTTGATTTGCATGTCGATTAGTTCAGATATGCCTCTTGAGGCCAGACCTAGCATCTCGTCCAGCGCTTCTCGCTTGAAGGTTGTACCCTCCCCGGTCCCTTGAACTTCAACAAACTCGTCGCCGCGCATTACAATGTTCATGTCTACGTCGGCCTGTGAGTCTTCGGCATAACAGAGATCGAGTAACGTTTCGTTCTTCACTATTCCTACACTGACAGCTGCGACATTCCCTAGGATCGGTGGTTTTGTGATTAGACCTAAGTTCACCATGTGGTCAAGCGCATCACAGAGAGCAACGAATGCGCCAGTAATCGATGCAGTTCTCGTGCCGCCATCTGCTTGGATGACATCACAGTCAATTTTTAGCGTGTTCTCACCTAGGCCCTTCATGTCAACTGCTGCTCGCAAAGACCGTCCTATGAGCCTCTGTATTTCTTGTGTTCTTCCGCTCACCTTGTACCGATTCATTCGCTCAGTCGTAGAGCGCGGAAGCATTCCATACTCCGCAGTGACCCAGCCTTGATCACAACCGTTCAGCCAACCAGGAACACCCAATTCTAAGGTAGCTGTACAGATTACCTTCGTTTCTCCTGTTGTAATCAACACGGAGCCCTCGGGGTGTTTCAAGTAGTTTCGCTTGATCTCAAGGGGGCGGAGTGCATCATTTGCTCTTCCATCAGCTCGGGGCATTGCGCAACCTCTTGGTGTGCGTTGGATTCCGACTATTAATCACTGTCGGGCAACATATTAGATACTTTTATTGAGTAAATCCTCTCTAGGAACGCTAGGCAAGTGAACTGCCGAGAACTGGAAGGGCCATACAAATATGATAGATGTCCGCAAACGCTTCAAGACAGCACTCGAAGATACAGTGAAGGAATGGAAGAACCAAAAGACTGTGCGAGGTGTCTTCGTATACGGTTCCTATGCCAAGGGAACTGCAACTGCAGAATCGGACCTTGACATCTGTATCATATGGAATGCTGAGGAGGCACCAGTACGGCTCTTGTCCACGCACAAAGAGGTACTTATTGATACTGTATTCATGACAATCCGAGATGTCGAAGGGGTTCTTGATGGCACAATCAGTGACGTCTTCAAGATATCAGAGGTCGTAAACAGGCTTCGGACCTCACAAGTTCAGTACGACCCCGATGGAATGATCAGAAAGTGGCAGAAGCGAGCCATGGAATACACATGGCCGAGTAGTACCATCGACGGGATGAAGAAGGCAGCCCTTGAGGAACTCTCACGATCAAAAAGGTATACCGATGAGAGTGACTACGTCAGTGCAATCTATGATCTGCGCGAAGGGCTCTTTCAGCTCGGACGTGCAATTGTGATGTCCAATAACATCTTCACAGTGCTTAGACCTGCTGAGGTGCTGACTGAAGTACGAATGCTTGATCCCTTAATCTATCAGCTCTTCCTGCGAACTTACAAACTTAGAGGATTAGACGAGCCCAGACTCCTAGTGATTCTTGAAGAGCTAAGAAAATGGCTGGACAGAGTAGAGAAGCCTCTTGAAGAACTCGAAGACAGTGGAGTCATTGCCCGAGGTACGAAACTCCTTGCACAGGCTCAGAGGCAGTATCATGGATCGCTCAGTCTGACCTACGGAGGAGATTATGAACTTGCTGCACTTGAGATGCGAGAGGCAATCTGCGCGCTTGGAAAAGTGATGGTCATCATAAAAGGAAGAGAGAGTTCCGAGGAAACTGGGTTCATGGCAACCCTTAGGGATTCGGAACCGGAGTTCTTCAATCAGATTCTCGTTGAACATGGAGCATACGACATACAGCCTACTGAGATTGGCCGTATCATCAATGAGGTCCAGTTTCTTGCTCACCGCCATTAGTCATGCTGGTCAATGGTTAATTTGATTAGAACCGAAATGGTAGTTGGCTACATGTGGTCTTCATGGATGTGAAAAGAGCCGAAATTCTAAGACTTCTTAGTGTCACACTCACAAGAGAGAAACAACTCCTTCTTCAAGAGGAATTCAAGAGGTATGCGACAGCGACGAACTGGGTCATCAAAAACATTCTGAAGAACCATCTTAGAGGACAGGCAAGAACGCGGAGCAGGATTGAGGATGAATTCTTGAGAGAATTCGACGAGAGACCAGTATATCTGGACAATGTTGTGACATCTGCACGAGCAGAAGTGGCGCGACATACCAAGCTTGCAATGGCTGTTGTCAGTATGAGAGATAAGATGCCGTTCTTCAAACCTGGAAGACTGATTCTCTCACAGCCCATCATAACAGTGGGAGACAAGGCTGTAACGCTCAGACTACCAGATAGAACTGAGCTTCCCATACCCTTTGATAAGCGAAGCAGAAACAGACTCTCACCTAAGATTGATGTTATTCTCAGAGGAGAGCCAATAAGACTCAACACATCTGGCATTATGCCTCACAACAAGAGATACGAACGCATTCGGCTTACTTGGCACAACGAGGGCTTTGTGGACATTGATATCAGAGCGACCCTTCCTGAGGACGACGCAGGAGCATAGAGTGAAGATCAGATACTCCATGACGTGACGGTGCCTGCGAAATCTGTGGAGAATACAACTTCATCGTTGGGAGCCCACTCGACCGCTGTAATTCCGGATAGTAGCGACCCGGTTGATATCTCCTTGAGAGTGTTGAGAGACCAAATACGTAATGTACGGTCCCAACTACCTGAAGCTAGTCGCTCACCTGTGGAATCAATAGAGAGCGCACCAACAATGTCCGAATGGCCAACCAACTCCACAGTCTTCTTAGGATTCTCGAGATCTACTGACAGTATCTTCCCGCTTCGTAGGCCTAAGACAAGCTTTGAACTATCAACATTCGCTGTGATTGCACGAATGCTTTCTCGAACCTTATTCAGTTTCGATTCAACTTCGTAAGAACTGAGATCCCATATCTTGCATTCACCATCCAGAGAAGAGGTAACAAGCTTGGAACCTTCGTTGATAAATGCCAGACCAGTGATGTCGGTGCCATGGGCTTGAAGATTTCTCATTGATTTCAGAGTGTTCAACGAGAACACCTTGACCTCACCGTCACGGGATCCTGCCGCTCCCTTTCCTTGGCCCAGAGCAACAGCAAGCGCTTTGACCTCGGAGCCGTGTTTCAATATGATGGAGTCTTCGCTGTTCTTGGTGTCCCACAAGCGAGTGGTATTGTCCCAGCTGCAAGACAATACCCTGTTCTTGTCACCGGCAAAGGCCGTTGCAGTTATCGCTCCTTCATGGCCAGTTATTGTGCACTTGATTTTTCCAGACCTGACATCAACGACAAATAGGCGAGAGTCAGCAGTTCCACACACAAGATATCGGCCCTTGGAATCAATGGACAGGCAGGTGAGTGTAGATAGCTGACCATTGTCTTGCCGGAATAGCACTGTCTTTTCCAATCTGGATCACCGGAAGAGAGCCATTTCATGAGATATTGGTAGCGGATGTTTAAAAGCTTGTAACATGACCTTACTGCTTTCTGTAAAGATAGACAACTAGGATGATGAAACCAGGTACAATAATTATTGCTGCATAGACCAAGTACGGCACATCTGGTGGATATGTACCATTGCCGGCAACATGTTCAACAATGAACACCTCTAGAACACTGCCAACAATCTCGAGACTCTCAGCACTACATTTGTCAGGAGTGTCCTGGAGTGTGTGCCAATACTCTGGGAAAGGATACTGGATTAGGTCCACAGCAGGAATACCTGCATCTAGGAACGGTCTATGATCGTCAATGATGCTGCCACCGACCGAGTCGACAAAGATATCCCCATGCGCCATCTGGCCTGCAATAGACCATATCGCGTTCTGCAGTGATGAGGTTGAGCTGCCCTCCCGCGGAAGATTCAGGTCATTATCACCCACCATGTCTACAAGCACCATTGCACTAATCGATTCTCTCCTGGTGCTATTGAGCTCAGCCACATAATATGTGGAGCCCCGTATCCACTCCCAGCCATTGATTCCTCCTGAATCTTCAGCATCAAAGAGGACGATTTCGATTTCTGAACGAACAGACTCAGGAAGCACACGAGCCAGTTCCATGAGAATGGCTGTTCCACTCCCACCATCATTTGCACCGAGAATTGGCTTGGTTCGGTTTAGTAGGTCAGGCTCCTGCGAAGCCTCTGGACGAGTGTCATAGTGCGCTCCAAGAACGATGGAGGCATTGATTGAGGAATTCCACGTCGCAATGATATTCGTACATATGGTTTCTCTATATGTGAAGTTCTGGAGTGTGACGTTCCAACCGAAAGATTCGAGATTCTCGGAGATATAGAGTCTGCAAAGAGTCAAGTTCTCAGACCCTGGAGGTCTGGGGCCGAAGGAGCATTGATTCAAAATACAGTCATACGCATTATCTCCATCAAATGCGGGAATATGCATGATCTGTGCATTTGTTTGAGCCGTTAGCGTTGATAGCAGGATGATGAAGACTGCAACTGACCCTAGAACTCTCATCGAGATTGCAGACAGTCGAAACTACCTAAGAAGGTTTTCAGTACGATACGGACATTTTGGACTTGACCACTTGCATGAGTACTCCAGGTAGCTGCCTTGGCAGGCTCTTCAGGATAAGATAGGGGATATCAGCATATCCTATCTCCCCTCGAGCAACCATCGACATAACATCCGAAGCAAGTTTGTAACCGCTGACATGAGGGAGGATTCGCTCGGCAAAGGCAGTTCCTCTGGATCCCGCCCATGCAGCCATCCGGAAATTTGCAGAGAACTCTTTCTTGCACAGGATCTGATACTCTGAGAGACTGGCTGCATCATACTTGCCCTCTTCAATTGCGCTGTCAATCACTGCAGCGGCGAAAACGCCGGATTTCATTGCATAAGCAATACCCTCCCCCATCATCGGGTCCACAAATCCTGCGGCATCACCAACAAGAATAGCGCGATCAGTAACATTTCGACTACCTAGCCCATCTCCGCCAAGGAAGCATGTTCGCCTCTTCTCTAAGGGGAGATGCATGTGCAGTCTCTCCTCCACATCCCTATGAAACTGATCAAAGACCGACCGAAGGGCACGCATGTGTACTCCAGACCCGGCAACCCCAATGGCCAAGTGTTCGCGTTTGGGAAAGATCCAGCCATAACTGATACGGTTTCGAGCAGGAATTATCTCAAGAACAGAGGGATTGCCGTTGGTGGCCCTGTCCACTCCGTCCTCCCCCACGTAGAAATCGGACTCCATTCCAAGACCCACCTTTGTTAGATCCTTTCGTTCTGGGCGCAGTCCTAGGGACCGACTAACTACGGAGTTTACACCATCGGCACCAATCAGAAATCGAGAATGAAATTCACTACCGTCCTTCACTCGCACTATTGCGGTTCCATCTGAAGTAGCAGCATGTATCACAGGTGTGTCTTCCATGAGTTCGGAACCAGCATCAACCGCTCTCTTTGTAAGATACTCGTCGAACCTGTTTCGGAAGACCGTGATTCCTATCATCTTATCAGAGACAAATTCTGCTTTTGCACCGTTAGGTAGACTAAATCTCAGACCGAAAATCCTCTGTTCTACGAGCCTACGGGGCAGGTGTCCTCCAATAACACGAATCCCGTGGTACATCACAGCACCGCCACATGGCTTTTCCCTCGGAAGAGGGCTTTTTTCCAGTAACAGAGTAGAGAGGCCTTGCTTTGCGCACTCATAGGCAGCGATAGACCCAGCAGGTCCGGCTCCGACAACTACTACATCGTAGGGCAACTCTCTCAAATGCCTCCCTTAGAGCCAACTCCTACATATGCAGGCACAGGCTCAGCGTCACACGATTGTGACTAATGAATTATGAACGCTAATTAGTCTTAGCTTCAACTTCTTATGACCTTGAAGGTATCTGCAGGCTCCTTGTCACAGACGCCCAATTTCTCGCGTATCAGTTCTTCATAGGCCGGATTGAGCTCATAGCCTATGGAGTTTCGACCTAACTCCCGAGCAACTCGAAGAGTCGTTCCACTGCCAGCGAATGGATCGAGGACAGTATCACCCACAAACGAGTAGAGCCGGATACATCTGCGTGGAAGTTCCTCGGGAAATGGTGCAGGATGTCGTTCCTGTTTGGCTGAAACAGGTTGGAAGTCCCAAATAGAGTTCTGTACCCACCTTGTGAATTCATCATGTGTGATTGCGGACTCCTCTTTCCTAGCTTTGCCTACTGGAGGCCGCTTGCCGCTCTTGGAAAACACAATAATCCATTCGTATGGATACGTCGCAAGTAGATTGCCAGGGTATGGATACGACCCCCAAGAACTGAATCGTACGGCCTTTCGTTTGTCCCAGATATACAACGAGTGAAAGTACATGTTGCCGAGAGAACTCATGAACTCCTCAAGGTCCGGAAGTACGGTCTTAGTGACCCTGCGATTGAACTTCGAGCTGGCTCTTGGAAGTAGGATTGGCATGATATTCACAATGAGTTTTCCGTCAGGTACCAGCGTCCTTACACATTCCTTGAATACTTCACAGAGTGATTCGATGTATTCGTCATAGGTCGAAGAGGACTGGCCAATGGCATCCTCACTGCCATAGTCTTTCAGTCGCCAATATGGTGGGGATGTAACGACAAGATGAACAGACTCATCCGGGACTTCCTTCATACAGCGACTATCTCCAATCACGACAAGATGGGTCGTCATTCTACTTGCGTCCTCCAGTGGCCAGGTTCCATACAATCACCTGTTCCTTTCGCCGGGTGGCGTTTATGCTGTCCCAGAGCTCGCTTGCAGTATTCGTGTACTCGCGCTCTATGACATATGGATTAGCCCAAGGGGCAATATCCGAAAAAAAGTCAGCGCCGCGTACGAGCTTCTTGTGAACCATCCTATTTCCAACAACGAAGATGATTATCGACTTGTCATGGACCACTGTGTCGATGGCAAGCAATGCGTCACGCATGTCTTTTCTATAGGTAGCGAATCTCTGTATCAATCCACCACGAATTCGAGCTCTATCAACATCCAGTATCTCTAGTACCAGTTTCGTGTAGTAACCTGTATAGTCCAGTGCATCAAAGTAAGGAGGACTGGTGTATACAATATCAATAGAATGTGAGGGAATGATTTCATGTATGAGGCGCGCATCATGGATGTGAATTTTGGCTGGCGGCGCACCCCGCACAAAATCAACATGCTTTCGTACCTTACGCTGAAGTGCCGAGTAGAAATCGATACATCTCAGAGGCGAGTTTATCTTCCCGATAGATGTTGAAGTCCACAGCCATCCATTGCATGCTCTTGCTGCAAGGCATATCGCTCCATAGAAACATGCCAGAAGGAACGGGGAGAAATCTCTTGACACGGATAGTATCCTCATTATCTGATCAGCTGTTGTTGAGTGAAAGTACCTGGCAGGGCCTGCGGGCATTCTGGGGAAATCTGTGAGAGCTTGAGCATCTGCAATTGCATTTTCAAGATGAATGAGAACTGCTTCCTTGTCCAGAGGCTCAGTCTTTCCACGAGCAATCATGCAAGCGAGAGGGTTGTTATCAACTCCAGTACCAAGCAGTCCATATTGTTGCGCTTCATAGACTATTGTTCCTGTACCACAGAATGGATCCAGCAATCGCGAATGAGGAGCGAATTGAGAGATGATCTGGGCAGCATCGATGGGAGACATCTTCCCTCTGTAGGGGTAGATACCATGGATAGATTGGGGATTACTCACTTTTTCGAGATGCCTGAGGGTGATTTTTCCTGGGGAGATAAGAAAGTGAGAGTCCTCAGCCGCAGGTTCATTCATGACACTCATGGAGTGGGCGCATCTGGCTAATAAGCTGTCCACTCTGCTGCTAGATATCCCGACAAGTTTCATATCCAGCCCTTGGCCTCAGACCTAGACGACGCATTATCTTGCCGCTTGGTAGTTCTCCGACAGCCTCGGGCCCAACTGGAACGGACAGGGGCATCTCTCTTCGCCCTACCTCCTTGAATCCATAGGCCATGATGAGCATCTGGGAGGGAATGTTCTCCCCATAGACTTCACAGTATACATCATCAACACCAGCGTCAAGGAAGTATTGCGTCGCTCTCTTGATGAGCGCAGTAGCTATGCCTTTTCTTCTTCGGTTTGGAGTGACCCCTATGCCGGTTATCTCACCATAGATAGGCTCTGTCTGTTTCTCAACAAAACATGCAATGAATCCGGAGAGCTTCCCTGCGAATCTGGCCACAAAGATCCCCTCTGAATCGAGTCTTCGTGCCTCTTCTGATGTGAGAGGGCAGAAGGGATCTGGAGAAGCGAGAAAGCATCTGTTGTAGAGGTCTACAAAGTCCTCAATTTCCTTAAGGTCCAGTGGCTGAATCCTTACGTAGCCTGGGGCCCTCTTCTCTTCCCACCACGCATCAGTGAGCTTCAGAGCTTCTTCTGTCTCAGCTCTCATGATCAAATAGGATCTTGAGTTTGCCATTCGATGAGGCTCTGTGCCTTCAGGTGTCATTGATAGCCACCAAAAAGGTACGCGTCATCACCCTGTTAACAATGTGTTGTTCTGTCACACATGCTGTTTCTTGAAGACTCTATCAATGGATGCGATGGTTGCCTGCACTGTCTTTTCAATCGCTTCGATGATGAGCGGGTCTTGTTCTCCGGTCTTCTCAGATTCATCCTTCTGCTCGCCTTTTTGAGCACCATGGAGATTGCCATCACAGGAAAGAATCGAAGCTGCATCTAACCCCCGGGTCTGTGCAAACGTGAAAACGAGCGAACTCTCCATCTCCACACATTTGACCCTCGCTCGGGTCCACAAATCTAATCTGTCGTAGTCTGGATTCGTATAATAGATGTCCGTTGTCAGGCATATACCAGCGTGTACACGTTCTGGGGGAAGGGTCCTGGAGATCTCTTCATAGAGAGCATTGAACCAGACAGGCGAGGCAACTGCAGGGTATTCTATCGGCGCATAGTTCAGACTCGCTCGTTCATCTCGAACACAACCTGTCGGAACAACCACATTGCCAGTTATGACCAATGGATCGATTCCTCCACAACTTCCAAGCCGAATTATCACCTTTGCACCCAGTTTTGCTAGCTCTTCAATGCAGATGTGAGTCGATGCAACGCCCATTCCCGTACCGGAAATCGTGACAGGATTTCCTTTTGGTGTATAGGCATGATATGTCACCAGACCCCTGTGTCGGGCACGCTCTTCGGCATCCTTCATCTTCGATGCAATTATGGGTACACGATCAGGATTGCCGGTGATGATGACTGCCTTCTCTACATCACCTTCTCCTACTCTCAGATGCGGTTGAACTCTCTTCTTCAAAGGATTCACCTAGTACTTCTGAACAATCCGAACTCTCTTTTCACTTTTCGGTTTTGATTGTTGGTCACTAACACGGCTCTGTTTGGATTCTACGGACAATGCAGTTGACACAGACCCATTTGTTACTTATGAGAAAAGACTTGCTGAAGCTCGGTGGAGCAGTGCCACAGAAATCGCATCGGTTCTTGCTAGCCGAATAGTTCTCACTGAGAAAAACGAGTAGGAGAGACAGCAGTTTGATAGCAGGCTGTTCAATCAACATCTGTGGACACTTCGCTAGTGTAGTCCTACAAGCCCCTTATTAGGTCGTCATCTTTAGAAAACAAAGGAAACCGACACAAGTGCAACAAAGAGGTTTATTGCGTAGGAACTTCCAGCGGGGTCGACCCTCATGACTGAAGATGTCAACTTTGAATACTATTGCTACCGTTGTGGCGCAAAGAATCAAATCATACTACCGTGTCCAAATGCCCCGGAATTTCACCATTCAGACTTACAGTGCAGAAGCTGTGGTGACGGCACACGAGTAATTCTAAGTCATTGCCCTAGTTGCTCGAGATTCATTTACTGGATTGATGATATGTCTATACCAGAGCTTGTGACAGGGTTTGCAAGATACATGGTCCATAATATGCAGACAATGATTGACCAGGCTGCCCTACAGGGCGCAACCCTAGAGATTGACACACATGATAAGTATCCAATCTCAGCCAACTGTCCATGCGGTGGGAAAATCACAATAGAGATTCCAATACCCGATTTAGACTAGGATTGGAGAATCCATTGAAGCATGTTCGGACTATCAACCAGTCTTGAATGCAGGTTTGTTCTTGTGCCTCCATATACACGGTTCATGAAGAGGGCATATCTCACACCGAGGAACTCGCCTCAAGCAGACCATAGCGACGAGATCAATAATACCCCAGTAGAAGGCCTTGTTTTGTCCTCCGAGTTCAAAGGACGCTATGAAATCCCAAGCGTTTCGATCAGCAGGACCAGCAAATTCCAACTCGAACAGCCGTGACAGCAGGTGAATAGTGTTACCGTCGACAAGCGGCGAAGGTCTACAAAATGCAAAGTTCAAGACCGCAGAGGCGACATATACTCCGACACCGGGTAGATTGACCAGTCCTTCCATTGTGTCAGGGATGGACCCTTTGAATTCCTTCACTATGTGGGCTGCGGTCTGTTGCAGATGCCGAGCTCTAAGATTCTGGAGTCCTAGTGTGCCGACCATAGATGCGATCGTTCGGACTCTTGCCCGTGCAAGTCGCTCTGGTCGCTCGAATCGCCTTATGAACGCGGAATAGATCCGCGCCACTGCAGTCGCAGTCGTGCGTCTCAGAAGCATTTCTGCAATCAGTACTTCATAGGGATCTGAAGTAGTCCTCCAAGGAAGGTCTCTGCCATTTGCATCGAACCACCTGATGATGGACTCCTGTATCATGCTCTTCGTTGATTCGGTGGGAAGGAGATTCATTCATGACTCCTCATGCACATTTCTCCTTACAATGTCAACAATCTCAGAGGGTTTCGTCAGCACTGTGACGGACTCCATGTTGCGCAGCCGATTGACATTCTCCAAGTCAATGGTACGAGGATGGACAGTGAACTTTATCCCATCTGGACTCTCTGTTTCAATGGGCTCTTCAAACTGATCAACCGGATAGACATACACAGGAGTATGTCCCTTGAGTGCCTGAGCAACCGCATTAGTGATTAGTGTGTCAGCAATACCATAAACAATCTTTGCTGTCGAATTCCCAGTAAGTGGTGCCACAATCAATAGGTCATACTTGCCAATCTGCAGAGGACCAGCGATGAATGGCACATTGGCATTGGTTTCTATTTGCACTCTGTCAAAGGATGCTCTCAATCGCTCTAAGAGATTATACCATCGCAGTACTTGCTCTCCAGCTTTTGAAACGACCACTGAGATCTTCAGCCCATCCATCTCTTTCAGATGAATCATGGTTTCCAGAATCTCGTCTATTCTATCACCCGAGCCAGTTATCCCCCAAATAATGCGAATCACTGTAATCAGCACTCCGATGATGCATATATAGAAATACATACGCCTCTCAAGCGATAGGCGAATACTTCAAAGAGCGGCACTGCTACTTGGACAAGGAACACAACCAGACAGGCTGCCAGACATGTACAGAGCAAGCATCGGCATTACGACAAGTATGAATACGAGTGCTACAAAATGGATAGGCCAGAATGCGGACTCATTAGGAGTAGAAGGAATTTGGATTGGCGAGGACATAGGTGTGGGACAAGAACCCTCTATTCTCTCATCATTGCTGCTAGAGGGCACAACCCGGGCCAGAGTCGGTACCGGCATCACACCACTTGCTGTACATAATGTTTCAACAGTAGCCAGGATGGCCTATACACTGCAGGAGGTCGGCAATGGAAGATTCGTTCTTGGATTGGGTCTTGGGGGTATTCAGGCCCTGCAGAGGGCAGGACTGAAGGTAGACAGACCCGTGAGCGCGTTGCGCGATGTGACTCTAGCTCTTAGACAGCTCTTCAATGCCGATTCTGTGACCATGAAGTCCGAGCTCTTCAATCTCACAGAGTTCAGCCTGCGAATCAGTCAACCAATTGACATTCCAATCTTCTTTGGAGTTCGCGGTCCCCAGATGCTTAGGCTTGCAGGAGAGATGGCAGATGGAGTCATTCTCTCAGGACCTATGGAGTATCTACGATATGCAATGGATACGATAGACAAGGTTGCACATGAGAGAGAGAAGACTCTGAGAGAGATTGAGAGAGTAGTGTGGCTACCAACAATTCCAACGTTCAAGGGAGGTAGTGACAGACTCGCAAAGCAAGTCGTCGCCTTGGTTGTTGCAGATACTCCTAAGCAAGTGCTGGACCTTTTGGACATTGACAGAAACCGAGCGGACAGAATACGCGAAGTCGTTGCAGCATCGGGACCGAAGGTCGGGGCGGATCTGATTAATCAAGACTTCATCGACACCTTTGCAGTTTCTGGAACAAAGGAGCATATGATTGACAGATTCGAGGAGATACAGAAACTGGGGGTGACAGAAGTAGTTCTTGGGCCTCCATTCAGTGGGGATTGGAGGGGAGCGATGACCGAGATCTTCCATGAGATACATCAGAGGAGAGGCTCCTGATGGAGTGGGGAATAGCCATCAATCTCAGAGAGCCGGTTTCCGAGATTGTTGAGAAGGCAATGGTCGCGGATACCGGAGGCTTGGATTCTGTCTGGATCACCGACTATCCTGCAACAAAGTTGTCACCAGTCTTGGCTTCAGTTGTCGCTCAAAAGACTGTGAAGTGCAGAATTGGTGTGGGCCTCCTGAGCCCACTCATCTATCCGCCGACGCAGATAGTCAGGTTCATGTCTAGTCTAATAAGAGCACATGGCAATCGATTCGATCTCTTGCTTGGGCCCGGAGATAAGACTCGTCTAGCAAACATTGGTGTTCAATATGGAAAGGGGACTGCGCTTGTGAAAGAGATGGCAGAGTCGCTAAGCGCGGTGCGCGAGGGACTAGCTGACTTCAAGGATTGTCGTGTGTTCTTCGGCGCACAGGGATTCAAGATGATAGAGATTTCAAGGGCTTCAGATGGAGTGCTTCTGAATTACTCGGACCCTGAAATGATTCAATGGGCCATTACTGCACTTGGAAGAGTTCCTGCCGGATTTGGGGTCGGGGTGTTCCCACCCACATTAGTTGGAGATTCTGTTTCCTGTCATGAACGTCTAGGAGTACGAGGCTCTGCAGCAGTTGTTGCGCTTGGGCTGAGTCCAGCTATGATGAAACAGTTCAATCTTTACGAGGCCCTCCTCCCTGCGCTCTCACTCTTTCGAGAGAGAGGCAAAGTCGATGAGAACGTGATTCAACTGCTTGACCAAAGCATCATTGATAGGTTCTGTGTCTGCGAGAACTTAGAAGGAGTCTGTAACCGCCTGCTGCAGTTCGAAAAGCTAGGAGTGACAATGATCGTCTTCGGGCCGCCTCAAGGATCTAATCACGAAGGCGTCAACCAACTAGTCCAGGCCAAGAACACATGCAAGAAACCGGATTGGGCTCCTAGAAGTCCATATAGTTAGCAATATCGATTGATTTTGAGTCAACTGACCATCTTCCATCGATATAGGCCAATCCTCTTGTCAGGTCCAGCATTGATTTGGATCCACGAGGAGAGATCGTCATGATTGGTTGAACTGAATCCACACCTGGTTTCTGTTCCAATGCACGAAAGAGTTGATAGTACTCTACCTGATGCTGTCCGGGAGTCATGGTCCATACAATGATTCCTCTTGAGGACAGATAATACATCACCCATGGGAACTTCTTGATTGTCGCCAAGACATGGGATTTCCAGTCATCAGTGCAAACGATTTCAAAACAGAAGTTAGAAGAGAGTCTTGGAAGACTGAATATCAAGTAAGGAAGAGTAAGCCCATGACTATGGAGTTTTCGCGTGATGGTAGACACTTTTTTCGGGTCGATGTCTATCCCTCGCAGCCGTAGTCTTTCACTGAGTTTGCTTGGAGGCGCTCTGGCGTCCAACTGCATCTGTGCAGCTACTATGAAGTCTTCTTTAGTAAAACCGAGCTTTGCACCAGTGGAATAAAGAAGGGGAGGATAGTCCTCCGGACTGACTGGTTGATCTCTCTTCAGTAGGTTCTCTAAATCCCCCGGCAAATCCCATGAATCATTACTATACAGTGTGATATCTGATTTTGCCCCCGATTGAGTCTGGATATGTATGCTAGAGTAATCGAAGACAGATTTTCCAATCCCTCGGATTGATTTATTGAACAACGGCATGTTTTCTTCGAAGTTGGGAATAAGGAATGTCGCGTATCCCACATCAGTCATGGCAGTCCTAAGAATACTCTTTGTAAATGGATACCGAGATAGGTCTTGCTCGAGTTGTTCCCATTCGACGCCCTTCTGAAGGGTGAAAAAGATTATCACTGATTGAAGGTTAAATGCTGTGTAATCAATCAGAAAAGACACTCGAAGATTGTTTCTCTCTCGAAGTCGCTCCAGAGAACGTGCAACAGTCCGGGGAGCCAAGTTGAGCAGATTGGAAACATCTACGAGGGAGATCACTGGATTCTTGCATATCGCAGAGAGCACCGTCAAATCATTTTCGCTAACCGGAGCATCCTCAACCAAGAACACGAAGTTGTACGCAGACCTTATTGCACTCGCGGTGAATAGGTTGAATTTGCTGAGAGTCTTGAGATTCTCAAGCATCTTCTTCTTGTACCGCTCGTTTATCGGGACCAGTGTTGGATTAGTTGGAGAAACAGTGTACTCTGGATTCTCCTTCAATACATCGACAGCCTTCAGGGCGGCTTCCATGGTAATCGAGCCTGCACAGAGGCCAAGGTATATTCTCATTACATCCAGATAGAATTGCACCGATGGATCATCAACGTGTGGTATCAAATCATCATATGGCGTTTCTATGAAAATCTGATATGAACTGGAATCGCGATTTGCCTCTTCCGTTCCCGAACGAGTTTTATTCAATGTTTTCAACGCCGGATGATTTCATCCAGAGGAAGCGCGAGATGCCAGATAGGACACCACACTCTCAAGTCGATTTGATTTCTCGCGTTGGTTGGCTATAAATGTACATATCTCCGAGGAATTCCCAGCAAGACCTGACATCACTTGTGAGAGGGGAAGCCAGTTGATGTTGCTCGGTACTTCTAAGTCGAGAAGTGTAAGACCAGGACCCGATAGAACTCGTGCCTTCGGAAAGGTGCTAGCTTGAGCGTGGAGAACGCGAGAGAATACAGACTCTTTCAGGACATCGTCACGAAAAGAAACCATGATATGTTGATCGAGACCGATATTGCTAATCTCAACATATGGTGCTGCAAGTTTCTTCCTTGCCCGAGCGATTCTTCTCCGTAGTGTACGGTCCGAAGACGGTTTCAGTCCTAGTCCACTATAGGCAGATGCCAAGCTTGGAGCATCCGTGTTGTAGTCACTTTCAATTGCTGCTGCAACAATGAGGCCGTCGATGATGGGAGCGCTGGGAGAACTCTGTTCAACGGTTCCGACTACAGGGAGGATATCCACATATCCTCTCGCTGCGCCAATCGATGCCTCAAGTCGGAAGCTCTCAGGGAAGTTCCAGTTGGTTCCATCGAACAACCCCAGATTCAGATGATAGGATATTTTCGAGCAGTCACAGGTGTATAATGTCAGAGAGTATGGTTTTTTTCTGAATCGGTCGATTTGATTCTGGAACCAGCCATACTGACTGTCTAGAGGTAACAAGGCTTCGAAATAGACAAGAGAGTTGAATGTCGAAGAAATCAGCGATTGTAGTGCTAAAGTGACCAACTTGCTAGACTTCAGCCACCGGTGAAACTTCTCAAGGATATTGGATTCTTCACTGGCAATAGCCCAACCGAAGACCATCTGAAGACCGACTTTGCCATAATCAAGGTTTCCTCTTATCTTGAGCCCATTCTCACGTTCTAGATTTTGCCAGATTTGATTCACTGCAGAACGGGTCACATGCAAGTCTCTTGCTAGCCCAGCCTGTCGTAGTGATGAATCGATTGCTAACCTACTGATCAATCGAAGCTCACTAGGACTCATTGTACGCATGATGGTCCACCGAATACCTAGGTAATATGGCCACTTGTTAAGATTTGAACGTGTTGCAAGACCGCTTTGTGATACTGCTGTAATACCTGCATAAGACGTTCAATAACCTCGAAAAACATGTGCCCTCCAAAGGCGTCTAGAAGCCATTCTAGTAAATTCCTCCGCACACCACGTGCTTATTATGTCGGATTCGGTTGTATGTGCTTGGATTCACACTGCAGACTGAGCTCATAGGTTAGGTGATACTGACCGATACAGATCAGACCATCTTGCCTATCTAGTCAGAGGCAGGCGACTAACTACGAAACATAAGGTCAATCACGTCGCATCGGCTAGAGCAAAGTCAGTGTGTCCACCATACCAGACTATGCCCAGCAATGAACGGAGGTGAAAAGCGATCAGCACAGACCGGATACGAACTCTCTATGAGAACATGACCAAGAATCGTGCCGCATTGGAGTTACTATCAATTGGTGTCGTGCGCGGTATCTCAACCGTTGTTCAGCCACCGTGCGAAGATCCGTGCCCATTCTAGTGGATACTAGACATGGTAATCG
>PRDH01000033.1 GCA_003345545.1 Candidatus Thorarchaeota archaeon | reverse complement strand
AACTCTCATGGGCACATCACTCAGTAATGATCCACATCAACATCTTCTCTCGTATAGCCATGGCCTTTGAGATGTTGACCACCACAGAGAAGGACCATGTTGAACGGAAAGATGCCAACACGGTCTCCGTCCTCCATCATGTGGTCAGCCTTCGCCAGATTGCCATTTATGAAGCAGTCTCCAAGGTCGCCGGGCTTCAGGTCAAGACGAGCTGCCAACTGAGCAAAGGTCTCCTTCTCAATGTACTCGATTGTCAACACAGTATCTTCGCTAGCATGACTGCCTGACACGAGGGCGCGAAGGTTGCCATAGAGATGAATCTCAATCATCGATACTCCTCAGTGTTTCTGCTTTGAAAGGTGTTTCTCTATGGTCAAAACAAGGATGAGAGGAGAAGAACCTGTCTTCTCCTCATATCATACTCTCTAGACTCCCTTGAGCACAGCATCAAGCTCTGCATCTGTGACATCGAAAGTCACGTTATGCGGTGGAAGTTTTTCTGTTCTGAAGAACTCTGGAAGCCTGTCGTCTTTCTCAGTGAAGCCAGCCTTCTTGTTGAAATCACGCTCATTCTTCAGGATTGCCAAACCATATTGCGTGACGTCGATTTCCTTGCCAAGGAATGCACTCACAGAGTCTGTCATACCTTTGAAACCGGCATCGTTGTCGAGGACGCAGAAAGCTATGAACAAGCAGTAGCCCGTCGAGTCAATGTATGCTGTCGAGGCCTGGAAGGCTTTTGACAGCTCTGCCTTGTTCAGAGCTCTCGGGTCTGTGACAGTTCCCTTGATTCCGAGTATCTCGGCTGCTATTGTATATCCTGCGGTATGGTCGGCGCCCATGGGCGTGGTGGCATATGTGACACCGATTCCGCGAATCGGGCGTGGGTCGTAGGCAGGAAGAGCCTGCCCCTTCACAACAGGTATCCTTGTCACGCCAAGGACTTCACCAGCAGTCTTTGCGCCGGAGGAAACGAGTCTGCCAAGTGGTGAGGCTGGCTCATAAGCCTCCTTCAGTGCCTTGATGGCACCGGGTCCATCTCCATACTTGAGAAGACCACCTTCCATCAGCATCGCCAAGGTGTTACCAGTCTCTATTGTATCAAGTCCAATGTCGTTGCAGAGTCTGTTCAGTTCTGCAACATCATGAAGGACTCCAATCCCAAGGTTTGTGCCTAGCGCCCATGCTGACTCATACTCAAGTGGTGAAACGTGGAGCTTGCCGGTATTCTCGTAGGGCACCACATTCGAGCATCTTATCACGCACCCAGTATGACATGCATGAGCATACTTGCCTTCAGCAGCATCACCAAACTTCTTCTTTGTCTTGTCGACAAGCTCGTGCACGGCTTCGCCTGAGATCTTTGCAGCAGTATCAGAACGGCCCGAACTGAAGCCCCTCGCTGGCAGTCCACCAGCCTCGTTTAGAATGTTCTGAAGGACATTGGTCCCGTAGTTCTTCAGTCCGCCAAAGGGCTTGCCCTCAGCATTGGTCAATTTTCCAGTCACTGCATGCTTATCAAGAGCCTCGCGGAGTGCCTTTTGCCCCTTGTCGAACCGTTCTTTTTCCTTCGGTTCTGGTGCTTTGCCGCCTGTAGCATCGCTTATGACAGCAACGACTCGCTTGGAACCCAGTACGGCCCCAAGGCCACCCCTGCCCGCGTAGCGACCAGGGTCCGCGTTCTCAGGATTATTCCCAAAGACGCCCGCGCCTTTCAGCAGACGTTGACCAGCCATGCCACATCCAATGATGCCAGGCTTGACTGGATAGTCCTTCCAGATTTTTCCTATGAGTTCATAGAGACCTTTGCCTGCGTAGTCATTCGTCTTGACAATCTCACATGCATCCTTCCGAACCACAACGCTGTACCAGTCCTTGGAGTCCTTCGGAGGTGCACCCTCGATAATAATACCTCGGACCCCGATTCTTGCCAGTCGTTCTCCAGTGAGCCCGCCTGCATTTGCCTCCTTGATACCTCCTGTCAGGGGGGATTTGCCGCCCACACTCATACGACCAGAAGAAGGAGCCTGCGTCCCGGCCAGAAGACCGGGTGAAATCACGAACTTGTTGTACTCACGCAGTGGATGACATGTCGGATCGACCTCTCTGTTAACCACAGCGGAGGTAAAAGCTCTGCCAGCTAGGGTCTCGTAATCCTTAGGAACTGATTCCCATTTGTGGCTTAAGTCACTCATGTTTATTCGGAGTATCTTACTCACAATGTCAACCTCCTCATTAAAGAACTAATGCAAGAAGTGGCTAATATGCGATATGGTCACCCTATTCATATCGACATGCAGGCTCGAACATATCGCACTGCAGACAGTGCATTCGAATCTCAGTGACTATGACGCTTGAACCACAATACTCGATGAAGGCCAATCAGATGTAGGGGAGCTGCGCTCATGGATGAGACTCTTCAAGAAGCCATTCACAGATTTTCAACATGAGTCCCCATTCTGAGTCTGGATCAGAGTACGTATCCCACAAGTCAGTTCCATCGTTCATATTCCCTTCTTCATATTCAGGATGTGGACTAGAGAGAAACACAGTGCCATTTCCATACTTGAAGGCAATCATTGAGGGCAAGCCTGTATCAGTGTAGGTGCAGATTGGGATGGTTCCTGTCATGTTACCAGCATCAAAATGACCAGATGATTCATAGAAAATGGTGTATGACTCTGGTTCGTCACTCAAATCAGGACCCGTAGACTCTCTATTCACATTCATTTCAAGAAGCCAGTCGCCAGTCCCATTCGTATCCGGCCAGAGCGTCCCTTGGAAAAGGCCAAGTCGGTAGCTGGTGGCATATGAAGCACCGCCATCGACTCCAAAATAGGACCCGCCATCAAGAATGAATTGTCGAACAATCTCATAATCATCTAATATATCGCAACGCTCGTCACACCAGCAACCTCCAGGCGCGACGAAAACATCATACGAGCTCAGGGCTCCAGTTTCTACATCTTCATCACCGATTACAGTAACATCAGCGCCCATCCATCTGAACATGCTCTCAAGAGCTATCTGGCTTGCAGGAGTCGTTCCATTATCGTCATATACTGCGACCTTCACTCCTGCCAGAGGACGTGGGGAGAGAAACGTCACGACCAGTACGGAAGATCCAAGGATAATCATTATCAGTACGGTGACAAGAAGTAGTCGCAGACTTGGTTTGAAAGTCTTCATGATTGCACTATCCACAGAGCTCTGAGTCAGGATGCATATTGTCATGCTAAAAGGAGCACCCTCAACGCAAGTTCAATCAGATTTGGCGGAATAGTTGCTCTCCAAGAGAGAAACCCGTGTTATACGATTGTGGATGATATCGCATCCAGATCATAACCAATCTGGCACATTTTCCATTACCGGTCCAAGGTCATTCATTTCATAGATTCTTCCGAACTGTGCCTGAGTCTTGGCAGGAACCTACCAGTTCTCCTCATGTATG
>PRDH01000032.1 GCA_003345545.1 Candidatus Thorarchaeota archaeon | reverse complement strand
ACTCGAAACTGGAAGATCAACTAGAGACTGGACAAGGTGAGGGTGAAGTTGATGATGCCCTTTTGGCATCCAGTGAAAGCAAAGAGAATGAGGCCTCAAATGACAAACCTCATGGCTCGATTCCTCTTGACAGCTTGCTAGACGGCCAAGATTCTATGAACCTGTATGCCTTCATTCCAGGGATCTTCTACTGCTCAGGTCAAGAAACATCGGTAGATGCAATCCTGATTGAGGTGACTCAGAACGAGAGGTTTGGAATGACCTTATCCAGCTTCCGTCCAGAGGATGTTCGGTCTCTTGACATCAGTAAGGGATTCATGCTCGATGAAACGGGTAAGGGAAAGTCGGTCCAGATCACAGTTGACACACTTGGAAGTTTTCACTCTGAGGATTTTCTGAAGGACTCTGGTCTAACCGTTGAAGAAATGAGCTACTCCAAGGAGATTGAGCTGGCACGGCGTCTATCGGGACATATGCCTCTCTCAGAACTCAGGAGAGCCTACGCATCCAGTTCCTTTCTTCAGGCCAGGCTCATGAAGCTCTTGGAAGATATAGACTTCTTTGGATTGGCACCACGCCGGCGTATCTACGTAAGAAATGAGAAACACCCCTACGGCAGGGTAGTCGAAGTCGACTACCGCGTGCTCAATCGGGCACTCTATCTTAGAGGTGAATCTGGAGTTTCATGTCCTGATGAAACTGAGCTAGAGAGTCAACTGAATTGCCTTGTATTCACGAAACTCATGGGAGCAGGAACTGAAACGACCGTGGAAGAAGCGATTATCGAGATGCTTCACTTCATCAAAACCGGTCTCAAGAAGCGGACATCCAAGGAAGAGGTCTTAGATAGGCTATCACAGGAGGGCGACTGATGAAAGAACTGACAGAGATTGTCAAGTTTGCTGTCAATAATCTTCATCAGAGCTATGCCTTCGGAGTAATCTCTGAGTTCCAGAAGAAGGATGCTATTGAAATTCGTGATGAATTGGGCATTGCCAGCTCCTCTGAAACGAGGGCCAAACCGTTTAACCTCCTCGAATCTGTGAAAAGGCACATCCTCGTACGGGCTTTGCAGGACGATGACGAGGTCAAGTTTCTAATGTCAGTGCCAGTCTGGGCAGGATTCAAACCGAATATTGATTATCTGGAAACAGAAGAGCAGGCGATTCTCGCTGGGAAACGTAGTGCACTCGCCATGCTCTGGATTATGATACTTCCGAAAATCTGCGCACGTCCCACTATTCTTCCCAGTGAAATTGAAAACCAAGGATTAGAAACACTAGTGGAGAATTTGTTGACCTCAGACGAGTCGCGTGCTGTGCTCAACAGGATCATGTCGCTAGAACTAATCAATAGAGGATTTGTCGAGGAGTACTTCGAAATCTCAGGTCTTGACAGCGGGTATGTAATCGACGATTCGATGAGGAAAAACAGAATCCGAGCATTGATTGCACTAATGGTGATGAAGGCATCCAATTGCCCCTTCGATCTTGATAAGGTCTTCAACCTCCCAGAACACAGACTCATTGAGGAAACCACACTCTATATCATCACAATGCAGACAAGAGCATCTCTTGCGTACCAGATCTCAGGAGGCGGCTCAAGTAGTCCATTCGACTGGCCTCTAGTGGGAACCGCGAGAGTCTTTGGAAGGCTAATATCAACAATTGATGTGCTGCGTAGAGCCGCATCCAAAATGACCACTTGTTCTCTATTCTTCTCAACGATTCAAGGGAAAGAGCAGGTATGGACCGAGAGAGAATTCACGTCATTTCTGGTGAGAGAAATAGCTGATTACTACAGCGGACTACTTAGGATGAGTCTAGGCAGTGGAAAGAACAAAGCACTTGAAGCGTTCATCGATATTCTGGCTGGCGAGAACATTGAGATCGCTGCCAGAGTGATGGAATCCGAAGATAGACCACTGCAGCTCTACGAGGAGCTATCGGACTGCAAGAGAAGAGCTGGATTTGGCGAGAAGGCTCGGATCTCGCCCGAGAGGCGTTTTCGAGTTGTCCTCGCCAACTTGAGACGACGACTTGAAAAAACGCAGTCAAGTTCCCTAGCTGCAGATGATCTTGAGGAAGAGATAGTCAATTCGTTTGATGCAATAATGGAACTGATCGAAAAACATACCGACTCGCTCGGTGCGCAGCTGGACAAGTTCACCGAGCAACTATGCTTTGAAACCTCGTTTCATATCCTTCAGATATTGAATCTTGGACCAGCACTCGGCGATCTGCCATGGGTCTCTCGATACTTCGCTGAGGAAGCAACAAGAATCAGCATCTCTCGCGGAGACTTGGATAGCCTTGATGAAAGGCATAGAGTGAAACGCATTGTGTCCGCGTTCACAGGGGGCGTAGTCTACCTTGCTCTTCAGGCGCAGAAGTGAATACTCTCAATGTGAGTATGAACCAGAAATGCCCCGCAGAAAGGATGCGTGGGACCACTGCCGCAATTAGAGACCTAAGTGAAGGTCTTCATAGTGATATCCCATCGATGCTGAATGAAGTCTTCAATCTCCTTGATCTTCTTGTCATCGCGAGTCGGTTTGTATAGGTGAGAGAATCGCCCCTGCATTTTCAAGAACTCATCAATTGGCTTTCGCTTTGCTGGGTCCTGAAACCTCTTACTCTCTTTCCCAAGTATGAATTCATCCCCGATGCGCTCCCACAGAATCCAATAGCCTGTTTCGACAGCGAGCTTGCCAATTTCAGCACCCTGCTCGACCGGGTAGTTCCAAGCCTGTGGGCAAGGTAGGAAGATGTGTCCAAATTTCGGACCTGGATATTGACGAGACTTCTGAACCTTCTCATACAGGTCACGCGGATACGCTGTACTAGCTGTGAACTGATAGACAGGTTCGTGGGCGGCAACAATGAGGTCCAACAACTTCTCAGGTTCGGTCTTTCCACGCCATGTCGTTGTAGTCTGGGCATGCAGCGGTGTTGCACTGGACCGTTGAGTGCCTGTGTTACTATACACTTGATTATTGTAGCAAATATACAGAATATCTGTTCTTCGTTCAAACGCACCACTTAGGGCCTGTATACCGATGTCGAAGGTTCCACCATCACCGGCCCAAACCATGACCATTGTATGATCGTTACCCTTCACCTTTAGTGCAGCCTTGACGCCTGATGCTGTAGCAGCTGCCGCCATGAAGGCGGTGTTCAGGACTGGTACGTCAAGGCCGCTCTTCGGCCAGAGGGATTGCACGACACTTGTGCAACAGGCAGGGACGACTTGTATTAGGTCGCCTTCCAAAGCCTTGTACGCGTGTCTGAGAGCAACCATATCCTGGCATCCTGCACATGCAGCATTTCCCTTCAGTACATATTCTCTGAGTGGCATATCTCGCGTAGCTACCATATCTCTCACTCCATCAAATCATGCCAGGTCTCCTCGGGGCCCAGTTCTCCGGTTTCTACAGCGTTGTAGGTATCCAGAATCATTTCTTTGATATCTGCAACCGTCACGTCACGACCACCAAGACCACCAATATAGCTCTTGACCATCGGGCGATGCTTGGTATTGTACATTGACGAACGAATGTCGTTTGCCACAGGACCTCCAAAGCCATATGAAACACCACGGTCAAAGCTGGCAAAAGCTTTCACATGACTGCCGAGATCTCGTATGCGCTCAACAGGGAATGGCCGTATCATTCGGACTCTTGCATTGCCCACCTTGTAGCCCTCTTCACGAAGTTCTTTGACTGCGTCGATCGCCTCTGCAGCCATAGAGCCTTGGGAAGTGAACACAACCTTCGCATCATCACATTTGAAGCAGTCTATCGGACCTCCGAAGTATTTGCCAAAGAGCTTCTTGTAGTCCTTCTCGACCTCTTCGTAGACCTTGAGAGCATTTTTTGTTCCCTCATGCATCATGTATCTGAATTCCTGATAGTACTCCGGGAATACTATATTACCATGGGACACGGGATCTGCGGGATCCATGACCCAGTGAGGGGGCGAATAAGGAGGCAGAAACTTGTCGACCTCCTCAGGTTCTAGGTAGTCGAATGTCGATAGCGTATGACTCAATACAAAACCGTCTGAGTTCACCATCACTGGCATCAGTACTCGCTCATCTTCAGCAAGTCTGAAGGACTGGATAATCGTGTGGTAGACTTCGTCGACACTGGACACATAGAACTGAATCCAACCTGTGTCTCGCTTTGAGATTGAGTCGTCATGGGTCACATGGATATTCCAGCTAGGAGAAACTGACCTATTGACGTTGTTGATCACGATGGGCAGTCTTGCCGCTGCAGCCCAGTGGAGACCTTCATCCATCAGGAGAAGCCCATTTGATGAGGTCGCAGTGAACGCGCGGGCACCTGTTGAGCTGGCTCCAATACACGCGAAGATTGCAGAATGCTCTGACTCTACCCGGATGAACTGCCCTTTGTAGATACCCTCCTCATTTAGGAATGCGACCTGCTCGGGTACGGTCGTTGCGGGTGTAATCGGATACGCTGCCACGACCTCAACACGTGCAGAAACGATTGACCGTGCTGCTGCATAGTTCGCACTCATGAGTTCTGTCTTCATACGCCACCAGTCCTCCTCTTCCGCTCATCTGTGCGCACCATCTCAATACACTGTTTAGGACATACCTGTGCGCAGATGCCACAGCCTTTGCAATAGTTGTAGTCCGTGTGAGGAGTTCCATCCTCATCAACACTTATGACAGCCTCTGGGCAGTATAGCCAACAGGTTCGGCACTTGCTGCACTCGTTATAATTGACAACTGGATCGAAAGTGCGCCAGCTGCCTGTCTCACCCGTAGCCCCAATCGTGGGCCTTGAGTAAGAGGTCTTTGGCATCTCTTTCCTGCTCTTGGGCTCAGTATTTACTTCGTTTACCAACCAGAAACACGTCCGCAGCGAGCCATCTAGCTCGCAAGCCCGAGAAGCGCAATTAAGCGTTATGATGTGGGTTGTAAATTGAGGGCGAACTGCTGCATGCGCTTTGCTTATCTGATTGAAGAGAATCAACCAACATGACACCACAGAGAGTTGAGAATCATGGAGTTCACAGTGACTCTTGTTCAGATGATATGCAAGGAGGGAAACAGGAAGCTCAATTTCGAACATGCCGAAGAGCTATTGAAGGACTACAAAGAACTTGGGGGGACACAGTTCATTGTCTTCCCCGAGCTCTTCGCCATTGGTTTCAGATACGAGGACTATGAACAGCAAGGTCCGGGAATTCCAGGGCCGACAAGTGAGTTCATCAGTAGACTGGCCATGAAACACAACTCATACGTCTTTGGGACTGACATTGAGAGAGGAGAGACAAGATACTACAACACCCTCATCGCGGCTAACCCGTCCGGCAAAGTCTTTGCAACATACCGAAAGATTCACCCATTTCAGAATGAGCGCAGTGTCTTTGATGGAGGTAACTCAATAGCCCTGATGGAGTGCGGGGGCATCAAGGTAGGCGTTCAGATCTGCTACGACATCAGATTTCCAGAGGTGTCGCGCCGACTTGCCCTGGAGGGGGCGGAGATTCTGATTGTCCCAGGAGCATTTCCAGACCCCCGGAGCGCTCATTGGAACACTCTGATTCAGGCAAGGGCAATCGAGAACCAGCTCTATGTCGCAGCAGCAAACAGGGTCGGTTTCGGATTCGATAAGAAGACATACTTTGGTCACAGCCAGGTCGTCGACCCCTCTGGCTTGGTCATGACTAGGCGCAACTCCGAGTGCCGAATCATTCAGGTGACAGGAGATACTCAGATGATCAAGTCTGTCAGGGAGCAGATAACTTGCTATGCAGACAGGTCTCCTACGGGTTATGAGAGGGTCGAGTGGTTCCGAGAATAGCACAAGCGTTAAGTGAGAACCCATCGCTGCCTAAGGTATCAGAGGAGTAACAAGTGGAAGAGTTGGAGCACATCAAGAAAACCGTGCGAGACTGGTTCTCGAGAGAGGGCACTAAGGTCGAGAGCATCTCAGATCCGAGAGCGGAGTTTCTGTATAAGGTCAAGTTCATGCGGTTCTTCTTCACCGTGGTCCGTCCGAATGACCAGAAGTACATTCAGATAGAAGCACAGATTATGATCTCACCGCAACACCAGAAGCTCCTGAATGTTGAGAAACTCCGAGAGTTCCAGATGCAGGCGCTAAAGTTCAGCTTCACACAGAATGTGAACCTGGGATTTATTCAACCAAAGCCGGGGCAACCAGGGCCTCAACCGCCAGGACCGGGCTTTGTTGTTTCAGACAGAATCTATGATGATGCGTTCTCAGAACAGAAACTCTGGGACACGACGAGGCGCCTTCATAGTGCAATCGACATGGTCATTGCAGTCCTGAATGACATCACCGGGCAAACAGGACCAAAACCGGCAGACGCCACAGACGCAGGTCCGTCCTACTATACGTAATTCGTCAGACCTGACTATTAATGAAAGACCATACATGACAGCTCTCCTTTTCAAAGGAAAAACAGAGAATATGTATATCAGATGCTCAGACCATAGACCGTCTGCTGGACTAGGTGGTGCGTGATGAAACGATTTGCACTTGTAGCCGTCATTCTCGTCATTCTGTTCATCACACCTACAGCAACTACCACAGAGAAGAATAGATCATCTGAACAAGGCCGACAAGACCTTGAATTACTTGATTCTTCTACGTTAGCATCTGCGGGCGGTCTAGGACTTACTAGAAATACTACTGCCTTTATGACCCGAATCGTGAATAATCAATCCCTGAGAATTCTCAACTCATATTCAAGCACGAGCCAACATACAGGGCTCATTGATTTTACAGATTTCCATATTTCGGGTTGGGATCTTTACGGTGTTGAAATGGATGTTATGACGATAACAGCAGCTGCAGAGCGTGAAACAACGGGAATTACACCCAATAGTGACATACAGATTCAGAATAGTACTCTTGGCGCAGTCACTGATGCACTGTATCAAGAGTTTTACAATATGCCTCATGATGGTAGACTCGAGAACTATTCTTTTGCCTATAAGGCTCCATACTATTCGACAGCACTGGGAAAAGCATACTTGGTTGTGAGGAGCGCTTATGATGATCCAGAAACAAACGTTACCAGTTGGATTACGCCTTTCAACCAGATCAGTTCATACACGACTATGACACATGACTGTGCTTCTGATGCGGCAATACTTGATGCGAGCATGCCTTACTTTGTTGTCATAGATGGAACAACAATGATAGGAGTAGATATCGGCTCAGGGATTTGGCTGTTTAACTGGATTTACTGGCGTGCTCAGGATGTAACTGGAACAGACACAGGATATCACTATCGTAATGATAACACATGGTACCAATATGTAGGGTTAGGCCGCAGAGAAGCGGAACTACAGTACACGTATACGCCGTGGAATAAAACAACAAACGCAGCTCTCACGTTTTTTGATCCATTACAGATTGACATCAAAGGGAATAGCTCGCCTGTTGATGGATTGGAGTGGGTGTTCAATGATGATTCCAATATAGTGGCAATTGATTTCAATTCAAATCAGTCGGTTGATATTTCATTCAGCATGGAACTTTTATATCGTAAATCAATCCAATCTCTTTCAAGCTGGAACGTTGTGGGATTTGGAGATGCGGTCAATTGGAATGTCACCACAGAACTTGAATATCCAGCTCTCTCTGAGCAGAGATATCTCAATGTTTCCGTCCCTACATCATGGACTGCTACGGGGCTCTATAATACTTCGACGCCAAGTTACAACCATGGAGATTATGAGAGCCTTAATGGAACAATTCGTTGTTCGAACATGGCGAACGATACATGGACATTGACTTCGTCTTCACACAATTTTCTTCAGTCAATTCGCACATTTAATCAGCTGGACAATACTGAAATCACTACCAAAACAAACATGACTGTCAACATTGATATCAATTCTACCCTCTCAGATTTGGATCTAGACCCAGTCGCAACAGGCTTTACCAATCTCACAATCTGGCATCTAGGCACCAGGATATGGGCTCCGAGCAACGCGTCAGTAGTAAATGGGAAAACACATTATCTGTGGAATATAAGCGAAACATCAACATTCAATGGACTCTACACTATAGAAGAGCACTGGAGTAACGGAACCGAAGCAGGTTATCGAAGCAAGAGCCTGACTCTATACTATCCGACTTCCTTTAATGCATTGAACTATCAGATTAATGCATTCACAGAAAGTGCCTTCTCCATCAGTGTTTATCTTGAGGATACCTTCACACCTCAAGGATTAGATGGAGATGTAGCTACTGTCGCTTATTCGTTTGCTAGTGGATCAAACACGAGCCTATTTGACCATAATAATGGAACATGGACAGCCTCAGTATCAACAGCCGAAAGAACAAATGGCACATTCTCAATCATTGTTTATGCGGAAGGTTATGCAATCCAGAACCAAAGCCTCACCATCTTCGTCACTCTTATTCATGACACGGAGCCACTAACTGTCGAGTGGTCAGCTACCAATAACATCTCATATGTTCAGGCCACAGACCTATTGGTCGAATACCGCAGAGCCGGCGGCACAGCGATTACGGATGCTACAGTAAATGTAACGATTGATGGAAACGTCCTCTCCCTCACATGGGACGGAGACCTAAGTCTCTACAGAATTACAGTCAATGGCACAGACACATTTTCGGGATTTGACACCTATGATTTAGTAATTCGAGCATGGAAGGCTGGCTACAAGGCCCAATCAAACGATACAGAGGACATCACCATACACGAGGAGTACACGGAGCTCTCTGTGAATTGGTCGCACGGGACAAACATCACATTCGTTGAGTGCTCTATATTATCCGTTGAATATCGAATGTCTAACAGCACTGCTATTCCACTTGCCACTGTCGATGTGACGGATGGAATAAGCACTTGGCATCTACAGTGGAATGGCACTAGTCGTACATATTGGATTCAGTTCAATGGGACAGACACCAATCCTGGATTTGGGACTCACTTACTCATGATACTGGCAAGCAGACTAGGCTACGAGAGCCAGGAAGATGCAAGCTATTCACTAACGCTGAGAGAGGAACCGACGTCGCTAACACTCACATGGTCTGATGGAACCACAATTACCTACATACAGTCTACAGTGCTTATTGTGAACTACACGATGTCAGATGGCTCCACCGTAGTCGGAGCCATAGTGAATGTATCAATTGGATCGGGATTCTGGACACTTCACTATAATCCAGGGGCCAAGACGTATGACCTTACTCTGAATGGTAGCGATGTGAATCCCGGCTTCGGTGCTCATTCTGTAACAGTGGTGGCAGCAAAAGCAGGCTTTGGAAACGGATTTGATGACTCCGAGGTTCTGGCGTTGATTCTGGAGCCCACTTCACTCGTAATAACTTGGTCAATGGGCAACAACATAACGTACGTGCAACAGACAACTCTGACTGTTACATACAAGATGAGCGATGAAACGCCCATCATGGGAGCCAATGTAAATGTCACAATTGATGGGAATGCTTGGACACTGGCATGGGATGGCTCATCCTCCTATGTCATCATGTACAATGGCTCAGATATTCCTCCTGGTTTTGGCAGGCATGATCTGTCAATGCGAGCTGGCAGGTACGGTTTCGTCAATCGAATAGATGTGACGCAAGATCTGATTCTGAGACAGGAACCAACCTCAATCGACACAGTATGGGTGGGCTTATCCACCATTACATATGTTGGCTCAACACTGCTCTCAGTCAACTATACAATGTCCAATGGAGCACCAGTCGCTGGAGCATTCGTCCAAGTCACTATCGATTCTATGACTTGGAATCTGACATGGGACGAAGGCACGGGAACCTATCGACTGGAGTTCTCAGGCAGTGATAATCCTCCAGGTCTTGGAAGCCATGTTCTCATCATCAATGCATCAAGATTTGGCTTCATCACAGCCTATGGCAGCAAGACTCTTGTCATAGTAAACGAACCGACAACGTTGACTGTAGAGTGGATTCCAACCAATAACATAACATACACTAACAGCTGCATACTCTCAATAAGATACCTAATGAACAGCAATAATAGCGCAATCACTGGCGCAACAGTCATCGCCACGTTCGCGGGAGCTCCATGGGCATTGCTATGGAACTCGACAGCCCAGAGATACTATCTTCTTATTGATGGTGATGTCGATCTGCCCATCCTAGGCGCTTTTCCTGTGACAGTGGAGGCATCAAGATATGGATTCGATTCAGCATCAAACTCATCCCAAGAGATAGTTCTGAGAAGAGAACCCACATATCTGTCAGTGCATTGGGCGAATGAAATCAACAACCCTGACTTCTTCAGCTATTCATACCTAATTGTCGAATACACATATGGGAGTTACGTACCAGTGTTGGATGCTGAAGTGAATGTAACAATTGATGATGATACATGGAAACTCACCTGGAATCAAACCGAAGGGTATTACCAGCTAAGATTCAACGGATCAGATCCGGTTCCAGGCGTTGGAACTCATTCACTGACGGTCAGGGCATGGGAATACGGCTTTGTTGAACAGACGAACAGTGATGAAGAAGTCATACTTCCAGTCATACCGACCTTGCTTAATCTTGCCTGGACGAATGGAGATACCATAACTTATGTTGAGAAGACAACTCTTCAGGCCTTCTACAGGATGTATAACGACACCTGGATTACGGACGCAACTGTCAATGTCACAATAAATGGAGTCACGCTTGCTCTTGTTTGGAACTCAGTGACTCACGCGTACGAAAGAACGTTCACTGGAATGGATGGCTCGCTTGACTTCACGACGTATCCGGTTCTGGTCGTGGCTCATCTGGCGGATTTTCAGAGCCAGACTAACTCTGCTGAGAGCTTGACCAAGCAGTTGGAATCCACGGATCTGATTATCTTATGGATTGGCGGCAACAACATCACATACTTCAGTGAAACAAGGCTTTCTGTACAGTTCGTCATGAGCAATAGCTCGCTCATAGCAACAGGAGTGCTCAATGCGACCATAAACGGATATCTTTGGAATCTCGTATGGAACAGCTCAAGCTCCGCATATGAAACCCTAATTCACGGGAATGACTCTCGATTGTACTATTCGACTTTTGATGTTACAATATATGCGTCAGGCTTTGGATACATTTCAGCAATGGACTCCACGGAAGAACTCACGATACGACTTGAGGACACCTATATCACGTTTGAATGGATTCCAAGCAGCACAATATCCTATCTCGATGTGACTGTTTTCCGAATCTACTATCGCTACTTGAACGGTTCTCCAGTTCTGACTGCAACAGTGAATGCCTCCTATGTGTTACCCTACCCGACTCAGTATAACAGCAGTTCGGGAGCCTATGAGATTGCATTCACTGGCGCAGATATACCAAGTCCGGCGCTTGGACCTCACACGTTCTTTGTGCTTGCCTGGAAGGCGAACCATCTTGCGCACTCGGATATTACACAGACGCTTACAATTGTACAGGAAGACACTTCCATCCAGGCGCGGTGGCTTGACGGTAACAACACAATAACATACGTCGAGAGTGCATCTCTATTCATCAACTTTTCAATTACAGAAAGTGGATTGCCTGTAATCGATGCTTTCGTTACTATTAGAATAGGTACACACACATGGGAAGCTGTGTATAATGAAACATCGAAACTCTACGTGTACACTTTTACTGGCAACATGGACCCGCCCGGACTGGGCAGTTTTGTTCTCTATATCTCAGCGACATACCTCCTCCACGAGGGATTCAAGGATGCAACGGACAACTCCCGTACGCTTGTCATCCTCTCGGAATCAGTGAACATTCAGAGTTACTGGATAGGAGGTGGTATAATCACCTATGTGCACTCAACCATCCTTGTAGTAAACTACACAATGTCAAATGGTTCCGCGATTGCCTCTGCATCTGTGAATATCACAATTGGCTCGAATCATTGGGACCTCGCCTGGGACGAAGTAAGTAAGACCTATCGTCTGATGTTCAACGGCTCTGATTCACTTCCAGGTCTGGGATATCATGAACTCGAAATCCGTGCAGGAAGAGATGGATTCGATTCACTGAATGATAATACATTGAGCCTAGAGATTGTCCAGGAACCAACAATGCTCACACCACGATGGAGTAATCCATACCAAAACACCATCACCTACTTTGAATACACCTACCTATTCGTAGAGTATTCGATGAGTAACGGAACGCCAATACTTGATGCACCAGTAAATGTTACCATTGAGCTGTTGACGTTGAAGCTCTATTGGAATGCCACGGAGGAAGCCTATGGCATAAGATTCAATGGCTCAGACATTGTACCTGGATTTGGGATACACGGTCTTGCCATAGTAGCATCAAAGTATGGATTTGTATTTGCACAGGACCTCAGTGAAACGCTTGAGGTCGGGAGGGACCCAACTACCATTCAAGTGAGCTGGTCGAGTGACAATGACATCAGTTTCGTAGAACACACTACTCTCATGGTCTACTATCGTATGAGCAACGGATCACCAGTGCCTTCTGCGATAATAGATGTGTCAATTGGTAGTGACTCTTGGTCATTGGCATGGAATGCATCTGCACAAGCTTATTGCCTTGCTTTCTATGGCAATATGGACCCACCAGGTATGGGCTCTTTCATCATGGATATTGAAGCATCAGGAAGCGTCTATGTTGACCAGTCCGCTTCCACTTCCTTGGCGATTCATGAAGAGCCAACCTCAGCAATTGCGTCATGGATATCCGAAACTCTTGACTGGACTCAGAGTATTGTGTTGGAGGTCGAATACAGAGACAATTACGGAAGGCTGATAGAAGGAGCAATACTGAAGACGATTACTATTGATGGGGTGCTGTATGCTCTCAAAGGCACGAACGGCGTTTACTGGTTCGAGTTCAACAACACATTCGATCTAGGACATCATCTAGTTGTGGTGAACATTAGCAAGTATGGATATGACTTCGCCACCAACTCGAACATCAGCTTTGATATCATTGAGGCATCAACCAGTCTCGAGTTGCTTTGGAATGCTATTACTATTGACTACCTTGGACAGATGGACCTCTCAGCAAATTACTCATATGCAGGCACTGGTAGCATTGTACCACAAGGCGGTGTCATTGCTAATATCACGATTGATGGCAGTGTAACGCTTTCCTTGTTAGAATCGGGCAGCTTCTGGGTAGTCAGTCTGACTGGAGTCTATCTCGATTTAGGTCCTCACTCCATCGTAGTCCGAGCACAGGCGTATGGATATAGCTTTGCGGAGTCTGCAGAAACCCTTACGGTCAACGAAGTCACGACCAATACCTTATTGGTAACTTGGAGCCCATTCAACCTCACCATCGAATTCACTGACTCTCTCAATGTCACCGTAGATTACACATTCTATGATGGCGATGTGCCAGAAAACGCAACCGTAAATGTAACGATTAATAGTCGAGTTTACAATCTTGCATACTCTTCTGGTGCATGGCGAGTGTCGATTTTTGGAAATCAGACAGGGATTGGCACATATGACGCGTCTATCAGTGCTTGGTTGTACGGATATGCACTGCAGACACATATTACCATGGGGCTAAACATTAGCCCTGCTGCAAACATGTACCTTGTTACATGGCAGCCCTCTAGTCTAGCGCCGACCTATGTTGATATCATCAACGTATCCGTGGTGTACATCCAGGACTACAAGGCGATTCTAGGAGCTTCGGTTCGCCTCTCAATCAATGGCACGATACATGAACTGACGTATAGCTCATTCGATGAAATGTGGCACTTTAGTATCAGAGCAACAGCAATCGGTCTAGGTGCATGGAATGTCACCGTGACCGCAAACAAAACAGGTTATGTGGATGGATGGTATTCTAATACACTCATCGTATTCCCTGCAGCGACAACCCTAGACGTGTCAGTACTCAGCTCTTCAATCTATCATGATGAAGGAACGATTGTGTACATCTATTACGAGATGAGCAATTCAAGCTTCGTTCCAGATGCAACGCTCATTCTGGCTCTTGGGGGGATTGAGCAAGCAACCACATGGGACACTGATCGTTGGACAGCAGTCTTCCAAGGAACGGAGCTCGGTATTGGAATACACAACTTGACCATTACAGTTTCTGCCCTCGGGTTTGTAAGCCAATACGAAGCCATTACCATCAGTGTTCTACCCATTCCGACGGAGGTGGCATACAGTCCAAGCCACATCGCTTATGCACAGGAGGACATTGTACTACGATTTGCATACATCGACAATAGAACAGGTACAGGGATACCAGGATCGGTTTACTCTGTAGATTGGATTGGTCCCTACAGCGTCATGGACCTGGGCAATGGCACATACTTGGTGCAGATCAGTGGAAGCTCACTCCATGTGGGCAACTATACTTTTGATATTGCTCTCCAACTTGCCGGCTATTTGAACGGCAGCGGGATAGTGGAAATCGAAGCCAGACCTATACCTACTGAACTCTTATTGATTTCACAGATCTCCCAGTATGAAAACGAAGTAATCATCATTCAAGCAAAACTCGTGGACCTTGTGCATTATGTTTCAATCGACTGGGCAGTCATCACGGCCACACTTGAGGGAGTGCAGTATTTCTTGCTGTATGATGCACCTACGCAGAACTACACCATGTCGATCCAGCTACCGAGTGACATCAGTCCGGGTACGTACACTGTCTCAATCTCTGCCAACGCCGTTGATTGCGACGCGAAGGTGGGCGTGGTCGAACTACACGTGTTGCCAAAATCAACCTATGCACTAACTCTCAATGTCGTTGGCGAGATACTGACTGGCAGTGAATTGCTCATCTCGGTGATAGTGCAGCACGATGAGCAGCCTGCGGGCTATGTTCCACTAACACTCATCGTCGTGATATTTACTCAGAGCGATTCGCGGAATCATACTCAAGTCATCGAAACAGATGACGCAGGAGTTGCATCAGTCGTTCTTAGTGTTCCTCTAGATGCGACGAGATTGGAGATTACAGCCTTGTATGCAGGGTCAATATCTGTCTGGCCGGCAGAGTCAGAAACAAGAACTGTGCAGATCAAGGTTGGGGGATTGGGTCTGTTAGATGTGATTTTCAGAGACCCTATATTGCTCTCAATGGTCGTAGGAGGAGTCTCATTGCCAGTTCTAGGCCTTGTCATCATGAAACGGAGAAGAAGTCTATCAAGGAATGTCATAGCATCAACAGAAACATCGAGCATGGTGAGTTCAGTTGAAACAATATCAATAGCTGACCCAATCGACAGAATGAAGGATGCAATCACAGTAAGTGAATCTGGGCTGACCAGATCAGAGCTTTCAAAGCGTCTAGGGATATCATCAAGCAAGACAAGCGCAATTGTGAAGGATTTGCTTGATTCGGATTCAGGTTTCTATGAGGTGCGGGAGGGGACTCGTCGAATAATCAAGAAGCGCTAGCACAGGGGTTCGAGATAGCTGTCTAAAATAAATCATTACTTGGTAATTATCGTCAAGCTTCAGCATGAACAAGACCAAGATAGCTATATATGATTAGAAGCAAATCAACTTCTGCCAAACCAGCAAATAACAAAGTACTGGCTTGTTTATACCATCAAAATGTAATAATGATTGGTGCAGTATCAAATCGTTAATGCTGCAGGCTGGCAAATGTGTACGTAGCAGTCACGAGCGAGGTTATGATATGAGAAGGAAACAGATTTTGACTCTGATTACATTAGTGATATTCCTATTCCCGATCATCAGCTCGAATTCAGCAGATACTCCTCTGGCTGCCCAGAACACTGATGTCTATGCTGTCAGGAGAGGAGAACAGTCATCTGCAGGTGGGTATGATACAACAACAATTCTCAGTTACTTTACCAGAGAGATAACCGGACTCAATCTTGGAATTTCTAATTCCTATAACGACCTCAGCCATCGAGCCCAATTGAATCTTTCAGCATATCAGGTATCTGGATGGACTCTCGTTGCTGTAGAAGTGAAAGCTAGTTCCATGACTGCGATAGCTGAGAGAGCAACGCTGGGGATTACTCCTGGCGCCAATGACTACATACAGATATGGAATGATACTGTGAAGGGGCTGACCACAAATGCTCTCTATCAAGCATTCTATGGACGGTCTCACGATGGCAAACTTGAGAACTACTCTCTCGTTTACAAATCGAATTACTATGATGTGTCTAATGGGCAAGCTTACCTGGGCGTGAGAAGTGTCTATAATGACAAAGCAAAGAATGTCACAGGATGGATAACGCCTTGGATTCAGAACCCCCTTTCAAAACAAATCGCTACACATGACTGCTCCGGTGACAATGCAATTCTAAATGCCAGCACCTACTATTATGTCGTTATTGATGGAAGCACTATGGTAGGTGTACCTGGAACGTCGCTCTTCAATATGGTTTGGTGGAGCGCTTCAAAATCAGTAACTGGACTGGCTACCGGATACCATTTATTTGGTGATCCAATGAGTACGTGGTACGCCTATACAGGTCTCGAACAGGCTGAGGCAATGCTCAATTACACCTATACACCATGGAATAAAACCGCAAACGCGGCAATTGACTACAGCTCAGCTGAACAGATTAATCTCTCAGGTAACGCCACGACGTTGACTGATACTGCATGGACATTCACGAATAGTGACAACATCATAGTCATTGATTTCCAATCAAATCAATCTGTTGAGATAGGCTATGATCTCATGCTCAAATACACAAAGAGTGTATCAGTAGCGGCATCTTGGCGCGTTGCTAGTTCCGGAGAGGACATACAATGGAATGTGACAATGCCGCTCACATATCCAGTGCTTTCAGGGTCACTCAATCGTTATGTGAATGTAACTGTACCGGATGATTGGACCCCTACGGGACTGTATAATGCCACACAAGTAGATTACGGACATTATACTGAGATTGCTACTACGATTCATTGTACCGATATGACAAATGGTGCGTGGACATTATCGAATACTGCAGACAACTACGTGACTTCAATTGAGTTATCAAACCATGCAGACGCAAAACCTATTCAAGACAAGGTCAGTATTCTTGTTGATGTTGATATCGATATCAGCGTAGAGGATGGAATGGGCACTCATATGAACTCAGGTACGACGAACCTCACAATTTGGTATGGCGGATCCGTCATCCATGCGCCCCCCAATGCATCAGTATCTGACGGTGCCACGAACTACCTTTGGGATATTGATTCGATTGCAGACTACAATGGAACTCACACAATAGAAGTCTACTGGACCAATGGGTTGGAAGCAGGCTATCTTGTCAGACAGGTATTCGTCTACTATCCAACATCACTTGATGCAGATGAATACTACATCGAGGCATTTACAGACAACAATTTCAGCATTGGGATTGACTTCGACCAAATCTATCCTGTAAGAGGTCTGGATCCTCCAATAGCACGCCTCAACTACACCTTTGGGAGTACAATCAATAAGTCAATGGTGAATGTAGGAGGAGGCAGATGGACAGCTATTGTGAATACATCTTCGATGACTAGTGGTATCTATAATCTGACCGTATACGGAGTGGGATACGCCCTTGAGAACAGAAGTATTGAGATAACTGTAGATCTTACCTACGAAACTCTCCCGCTGAATTCGAGCTGGTCTCCAAGCAGTAGCATCACCTACCTTGAGAGCACGAATCTTACTGTTTCCTATCGAGACCTGAGCGGGATCAATATCACAGATGCTTCGGTGAATGTGACATATGAGTCCAACACGTATGATCTCGCCTGGGATGCAATCAGACAGGTGTATTGGATAGAGCTTCATGGAGAGAATTTCACTGAGATTCCAGGCATCATTTCGCTGAACATAAGTGCGTGGAAGGTAGGATACGCCCCCCAACATGACGATACACTCACGATCAGTATTGCGAGCCAACCGGGTGTTGAGTTCTCTGTGGCATGGAGTCCTGCAGATTATAATATCACATTCATTGAGAATATCACTATCTCCGTCACCTACAACTACAACTCTGAGCCAATATTCGATGAAACATGGGTCAGGGTAACCTTCGTGGGTCATCCAACCGTGAACATGACCTATAATCCATTGTCAGAACGTTGGGAAATCACCCTGAATGGTAGCGACTACCTTGGCACGACCTCAGTCACCATACGAGCAAGCAGTCTAGGATTTGGTCCCGGGCAAGAGACACAGACATTGATAGTCATGGAAGACATTCCATCAGTTGGCAACTCGTGGGCAAGTTCTTCGGCTAGCACGGACTACGATACGAATGTTCCTCTGACCATTACTGTCGAGGACTCTAATGGCATGCCAATTGATGATGCCGTCATATACATCACGATCAACGGTACTGAGATTGAATACTTATCTGGCGAATATGCAATTGCTATCACACCGCCGCAGACTGCGGACGTCTACCCAGTCAATGTCACCATGGTCAGATATGGATACACGACAACCACAATATTCCTTACTCTGACAGTCCGGGCAACAACTGTAATCTCAATCAATACGCCGAGCAGTGAATATGAACAATGGAACCTTACAGTCACCGTTACCTATAATGATACGCTTCATCATACACCAATAACTGGAGCCACTGTGACTATGACCCTAGATGGTGTTGACTATACTCTAGTCTACTCCGCAGGTTTCTATGTCATTGAAATAGTGCTGGACATCGCTCCAGGAGTATATACTCTCAGTGTGAGTGCTACAGCTCCGCTCGCAAATGCAGCGACAGATACCGTGGAGTTGACAGTAGATAGCAAACGGGGAGTCAATCTCGAATTGGTGTCTGAAGGGAATCCGAGCATAGAAGGACAACTTGTATCGCTCAGTGCCACCCTGCGCTATAATGACACAAGTGAGGCGGTCGTTGGAGCGACTGTCCACTTCGTAGTGACAATCACATTTGAGAACGGAACAGTCCAAGTCCTTGATAGTTCTGCTCAGTCTGACATTACCAACTCCTATGGAGTTGCAACTTGGAGTTTCTATGTTCCAGGCGGAACCATCGAGTCAATAGAGGCGGAAGCTCACTTTGGCGGCAGTCGACTGCTCTGGACCGCCTCGAGAACCATCACAGTTGGTGCCGGTACGAATCCGATTCTGGCGCTTTTCCTCTTCTTCATCATGTCACCTGTCGGTCGCATCCTTATTGGTTCCTTTGTTCTGCTTGGAATTGTGGTAGCTGCCTACAATCGGGTTGTCAAACCCAAGAAGAGAGAGGCCAAGCTATCGCTTGAAAACCAGCTGCAGATGTTTGTCGACCTAGAGTCTCTTCGACACTTCATGGCAGTCTATCTCGACCGAGGTACATGCGTCTTCTATCATCCCTTCACAGAGGAGCGGATTCAGCCGGACCTCATCAGTGGATTCATTGCAGCAATCACGAGTGTATATGGCGAGATCAAGGGTGACGGCGTGCGAGGCACACTTGAAGAGATTCAGTACCACGGGCTCAGACTGAACAGCTATAGCGGGGAGAAGATCATTGGTATCCTCATCCTTGAGGGAGAGATGACGCCTCTCTTGAAGGACAGGCTCCAGTTCTTTGTTGAGCTGTTTGAAAATCAATACGAGAGAGACCTTGAAAGCTGGTCAGGGCTGATTGATTGTTTTGACTCTGAATGGATTGTATCGACCCTGAATGCAGCATTCAACTACTCTTGGTTGCTCCCTCATAGATTCGGACCAACTCAAAAAGTATCAAAGACAGATGCAAGAATTCTGGATTACATCGCAGCAGTACGAGATAACAAAGCGGAGTTTTATCTCAGGAAGCTCCTATCTCCACTATCCGAGATGTTACAGTTGTCGGAGGCACAGGTTCTTGACCGGCTTCTCGCCCTTCAGGACAAGGGTGCGATTGTACCAGTTGGCGTGCAGACGGTCCTTCAGCGTCAGGGGATGGGTCTATCGGACGGGCATGAAGGGGAAGAAGCAACACCACCGACGCCGCCTCCTGAAGAAGAGATAAGTTGGGAGATTGAGGAAGAGGCTAAACCAGTCCCTGCGAAAGAGCAGAAGAAGGAATCGACACCCGTTGCAGAAGAACCAGTGAAAACGCCAGAGCCCGAAGAGGAAACTGATTCTATGGAGGCCTTTGTAAGGGACGTAGAGTCACTCTTGAGGAAAGAGAAGAAGAAGGGCGAAGGC
>PRDH01000031.1 GCA_003345545.1 Candidatus Thorarchaeota archaeon | reverse complement strand
TGTCGCCTTCGCGATGTCAAGCTTTGATATGTCTTTTCGACCATTTCTGTAGTGTTGATCCCACATCCAAGCCGCCTTGTAGACAAGCAATCTGTCTGCTTCGATGGCCATGTGAGAGTCTACGATTTCAAACTGGACTCCTTCAAATGCTCCCAATGGTCTGCCGAACTGCTTTCTCTGCTTCACATAGTCGATGTCTATGTCCAGACAGGTCTGGGCAGCTCCAAGGCATGTGGCTCCAATTAGAACTCTAGCAGCTGAAAAAGACTCCATTGCCTGATAGAATCCACGTCCTCGCTGGCCGATGATGTAATGTTTCGGAATCTCAACATTCTCAATATTGAATCCACCAGTGGAAACACCCATCCTTCCCATGTCATCAAAGAGTGTTGTAGTGATGCCGGGATGGAGTCCCTTGCCCATATTGAGAGGTAGAATAAAGGCAGTCATAGTTTTGTGGTCACCCTTTGGATCTTCCTTTCCAAGGGTCCAGTAGACACCACCATACTTCTCACTCTCTTTAACGCCTGATATGTAGACCTTCTCGCCATTGACGACGAATTTGTCGCCCTTGGGCTTGATGATTGTCTTGGTCGTATTGACGAGGTCCGAGCCTCCGGTGGGCTCAGTGGTCGCGATACCGAAGAACAAGTCGCCCTTGGTGACTCTGGGCAGAATCTCTCTCTTCGCTTCAGGAGTACCATACATGTCAAAGCCCAGTGCCCATGACGCCTCAACAAGGTACATGACTGGCAGTGCGATAGAGAGATCGGCTTTGGCGAGCTCCTCTGCTGCAATACACGCCATAGTCATTGACATACCTGCGCCACCGTACTCCTCAGAGACTGTTGGGGCCCAGAGCATCTGCTCGGCCATCTTTTTGATGAGGCTACGAGGGATCTCGTGCGTCTTCTCATCGTATTCTTTCCAGACTGGAGCGACGTACTTCTGGGCGAAGTCGTGCACAGCCTCGCGGAACATTTTTTCTTCATCTGACTCTTCAAAATGCATAGTTGACAACCTCTTGCGTGAGTCTTGCCTGCGGGCGGGAGGGAGGGGTCTGCCTTATTATTCCTTCGTATGAGGATTGTCCTGCGCTGTCTGGGATACTAGATTGTTGAGAGATGGAACTAGCATCAAGTACTACGTCTCTTGAGGAAAACAATGACAGCTATGACAACCACGGCCCCAATCACACCAACAATAGCGATTTCAGGAATCGCGCTTGGAGTATACCTCTCAAGGGTGACATCAAGAGACTCATTGATTGTCATTCGTTCACTTATGCCATTCACAAGAATCAGACTAAGTAATGTGCCATCGGTCTTTGACCACAGCTCTGTACTTGTCAAGTTCAAGGCGGGATGGCGGAAGATATAGCCCCAGGACGCTGCATGCTCAACAATCTCATAGCTGGCATTTAGTGGAAGCCCTTCATTCTTCTCTAACACAAGCTCACTTGCCATCGACCAATTACCGACTGGCATAACCCACAGATGGAGAAAATTCCAGAGCCCACTCTCTATGTCGCCTAGTAATCCCGTGCTGGGCAAGTCAGATCCGTTCTGGAGATACATTTGAGACCTGCATAATGAATAGTCAAGGATTGGGACCCATTGAGAGGACTCGGTGATCTCCTGAATACTAGTGATTTCGATGTAGACAATCTCATCTTCTGTCATTGTTCTCTCTGTAATGCCCAATGCTCGGGGAGAGGAGCCAATCTGCAAGCGGAAGAAGAACCTGTCGCCCACATTGACTTCCCACTGCGGGGCTGTGCCATCTGTCATACCACTTGTCGCCATAACTAGCAGTATCGCAGTCATAATTGCTAAATGCCTCAGTCCCATTTCAGTACCCTCACTTGAGCGAATTAGCCTTCAGTCTTATTAGCGTTTCTTTCATTCTTCTCCAGAGTGCACCGCGAGCTATCTTTGCCTGTGTGAGTCTTGCCTGCAGGCGAGAGGGATGTGTCTTACTTGTAGTTCCTTCGTATGAGGCTCTTGCTGCAACCTGAGCTGGGAGAGCATTGCTAAGCCTGCAACAAAGAGAATTCAGCAACTTCAGACTCTAGGTGAAAGACCAGAGTTTGAAAAGACTGAAATATCGGACTCTACACTGAAGACAAGAGGGAGATATAATGTCAGATGATGGACCAATAACAAGAGTGCTCAAAGGCATACTAGGAGATTTACAAAAAAGCGCTTTTGATGATTATGAAGATCGAGAGCTAGTACCAGAGCTTGAAAAGAGAGTAAGGTCTGAAGTGAAGCTCAAAGAACTACCAGAAAATGGAATAGGGCGTACGGCTGCAATGGCAGCTCAAAGGCAGATAATTGATTCTTATATGATGATGCTCCTGCCATTTTGTAAGGTAATATCAAAACAGCAGGACACTAGATCTTTGAATTTTGATAAACGAGCTGCAGAAGAGATCAAGAAGAACATAGAAAAACAATTGAAAAAGGGTTCAAAGGATCTTGAAAGCCACTCAACACTGATTTCTTGTTTAGCCCTTCAAGGAAAATTCAAAGACGCAGAAAAGGAAGTAAAGAATCTGACTTCCAATAATCCGGATTATGGTATGGGTTGGCACATGTATGGTGCACTCCTATGGCTGTTTGGTAGACTTGACGAAGCGGATGTTGCGCTCGAGAAAGCAGCGAAACTTCTTCCCGAAGAAAAAATGATTCCTAAAAGCTTGGTAGCGTTAAGGGTGATGATGATACGCAAATAGAAATCCTAAGAGAATGTCTTGAAATAGATTTGGATTTTGCCACGGAGTCCCGTTGTCATGCGAATCTTTGTTGGCTTCTTGGGAAGTGCCCTGCTCACAGTTCCTTCGTATAAGGCTCTGTTTGTTTCTGGGTCCATGCTAACGGGCAGATTTCTTTTTGGAGGTCTTTCTCAAGATTCATAGTTTCGTAAATATCAGAGGACAAGATTAAGAGTGGTCACGTCAATAGTTGACCAAAGGTGAGAGATAATGGATCGAAAGAGGGTGGGCATAGCGTGTATGATTGTATCTGGTTTGGGAGTCATCCTATCAACTTTGGGAGTGTTTGTTGCGTCAGGAGTAGACCAAGGGGGAGCTTTACAATATACGCTATCCACTGCTTCTGTGGTTTTCTTGGTCATGCTTCTAGTAACATTAGGTCTCTGTCCAGAGCTTTCCAAGGCTGAGCAGAATCAATCCCAAGCAGAACCGGACTCAAGTCTGCTATAGACTCAGATGTCCACTGATTTGTTGTTAGTCTGGAACTTGTCATTTAGATAGAAGGAGTAGGTAAGGAGGAGTATTCAGTTGGATGAATGGTTAAGTATAGAGCTAGTGGCATAGCCCTGCCTACGGTTCCTTCGTATGAGGCTCTATCTGCCTATGGCCACTGACGTAACGGCAAATCGGTGATTGGAGGTGAATTCTTTGGTTCATAGGATTTACAGTGAAATTTTCCATCGCAGGTTCATGCACTACTCTCCACAGACTCTGGCAGGCATTGTTTTCGCTCCAGAGCATATGAGATTTAGACTATCTCTTCTTCAGGAAGACGACTGCAATTACACCAAGCGTGAGTACTGTAATGCCCACAGCAAGTATCAGGGGTGTTGTGTCCGCTGGTACCACATGAAGAATCATCTGGTCCGAAGCCGAGAAACCGTTCCTATCCTGGACAAGCAACGTAATGCTATAGTCACCTACTAACAGGGAGTAGAAATCTACAGAGATCGTGTCGTTGTTCCAGTCGCCACTGTGGAACAATGAGCCATTGACGTAGGTCCAGAACAGGTCTGGTGTAAGGTCAACAGCATCCCATTCCACTCTGGTTAGACCAGAACCGAATATGAGTGTAATCTCAGTGAGGTCCTCGAGGAGTGGGGGAATCGACTCGACATAGAAGGGATACCTGTCCGTTGCGTTCGCATCACCAGCTATCTCATAGACAGCACCAAATCCCTCGCTCCAAAAGTTACCAAGTGCCTCGCCATCGTCCCATCGATTTGATACACCATCATCCTCTGCGTTCAGGGTGTTGTTCAGGATGTGGTTATAGTAGATGTAGTTGTTCTGAGTCATGCTATCCATTTGGATACCAATCTCAGTGTTGAAAGTAACTGTATTGTTGATGATGTGATTGTTGTCCCCCTGTTCAATAATTCCCCACTCACACAGACTCAGATTGTTCTGAGTGTATGTTGATGACATCACTTCAGATAAGATACCGACAATGCAGTTTGTAATTGTATTGTTCTCAACACGAGCACCTAAGCTATAGGGATACTCGCCTATCGCACTAATACCGGTAGGAGCATATGACTCATTCAATGTGTCAGTATAACCAATGATAGTGTTGTCAATGACCTCTGCGTCAGTGGTACCGTCAAGAACTATTCCTTTTCTTTGAAATTCATGGATTAGGTTTCCCCTAACGGTCTTATTGGTATTATATATCAACACGCCATGATATACATGATGAATCTCACAGTTCAAGACCGTACCATTGCCGCCCTGCATATAGACACCAGTACCAAACATTGTTGTGCTATAGATGATGCAGTTATCAATGATGTAATGAGCAGTCACGTTCTCATTGATACAAATTCCTACATATCCTGACGGAACCTCGATGGTGTAGTTCTCAATCCTGTAGGGGAAAGATTGAGACCCATCCCCTAGCCACGACTCAGCTGTTGCCTGGCTCAGGAAGTCCGCATCATCATCGATAGTAATAGGTACGTGGCTTATATGACTGGAGAGTGTCATATCTACTAGTTGTACTGCAATGTTCTGGTGAGTACTATTAGACACAGACAGCAGCATAGACAATAAGACAAAAACAAGTGCTATTCCTTTTACTGATACACCCATATTGTGTGCCTCAATGTACTGGCTATTGTACCGCAGAATGATACCATATAGACTGACACATTAAATAGTATTGCCAATGATGAAAGGAGGTCAACACTTGAAGACTTTGTTTAGATTCGTCTCTAAGTATAGACTTAATGGCTGCGCTCTCCGTTAGTCATAGCATTAGGCTGGCCAAGAGGTGCAACAAATAGATATCATCACCAGAGGCATGCGAACAGAGCCATCGAGGTCACTAGTCCGGCTATACTTCCTCATGTGAGGCCCGCAGACTCCTACGTATTCGAATCGAGTACAGAACAAAGATGACTGCTACGATGCCGAATGCTCCTCCAATCGCACCAAGGAACAACCAGCCATAAGGAATACCGAGGGTGGTGCTCGTGGAAGGCGGATAGACAACCACGTAGCCCCCCATGTAGGTTCTTGTCGTTGTTTCCGCCCAGTTGCCAAGTGAATCGTTAGCAAACACCTTGAACGAGAACACACTGTATGGAACGACTGGATATTCCTTCTCCCAATTCCATTCTACCGGATAGGTGAGGTTACCAGCATACAGACCTGATGTTGAGTTGCCTTCGATGAGCGTTGTAGTCTTGTTCTCCCATTCTGAACTCGAGCCACACAGGAACCTGAAGATGACAGAGTCCACCCCGTCTGTATCGTTCACCCAGACCTCGAAATCCCACACCTCTTCTGTCTGACCGTTGTATAAGCCGTCCCAGCAAATAGTCATTCCCTCGGTGCTATTCTCAGGAGGTCCGAACCAGTCAATTATCGGTGCGCTTGAAGAGTCACTAGGAACATGATGAACCAAGGCAGAGGGTTCTACTGGATTAGCCAATGATGTTGCTGAGTAAGTACATGACAGAAGGACCATGACACATACAAGAAAAGGGACTGCCCCGAATGACCTCATACTAGATGTCCAATGTACCCTCAACATTCTTGAAGATTTAGATTTCGGTGTTTCTGTCTCCAGAGATTCAGACGCCTTGTTGTTCCTTCGTATGAGGCTCTGCCTGCCACGAGGTCATGCTAGTAGACAGACCGGCTTTTTGAAATCATTCTCATGATTCATGATTTTGCGGATATGCAATCTCTTTTCCTATACCTTCAAAGATCCAAGAATCTGGAGGCCGGCGTAGGACTAGCAGTGAAACTAGCGTGACTATGGCCACACTTGGACCGACGATGTATTGCAGTGGGAACGGGACCAATCCATTCCAGAAGAGGATGAACGCCAACAGTGAGACTATTGCCGCTAAGACATCAATCTCACGCCATTTCTTGTGTTCTCTCAGCACACCAATCCCTGCAAGGATGAACAGGACTAGGGCAGCTCCCCAGAGTATTCTTCCGATCAATAGGACGCTCTGATTGTCAAGGACGCCTGTCAATATCCAAGAAGTCCCATTCCAGCCAACATGTTCACTTGTAACCGGATTGACAAACTCGAATTGGAAAATGATGTGAATCCAGCCGTGAACAATCAGAAGTAGAGCGATAATCTGTTTTCGCATTCCGGAGCACCGATCAAGTCGTGATGCTTGGGGGACTCTTAAGACTTATCGCTCAAGAGGAAGTATCGGAGGGTCCTTTTTATGAATAATGCGAACTCTGGAATATCTCTCATGTCTGAGATTCAGTATCTATTCTCTCAATCTCATGGGTCTGGGATGCGTCTTAACTACCGTTCCTTCGTATGAGGCTCTGCCTGTCTATCTGGTGTGATTGAGATTGCCATTGATGTCAATTCCTGTTCGATGTGCTTCCGACTCTGGTGCTTGAATGTTTCTGATATATCGTTTTCTCATCAGCAGGAAGATTCCCGTAAGCACTACGATTGGAATTGGAAGTGTCAGATAATACGAATAGCCGCCTGGAGGAATGAGTGCATAATATACTGTAAAAAAGAAGAATGGTATCTCTACAAGGAATCCAAAAACGACTGTCACTTTGAATCTAGTGCTTCCCCCCAGTGATGCAATTAGGTACAGAATGAAGAATAATCTAAGTGAATGCAGAATGATTGCCGGACTGATATTAGTAATGAACCCAAAAGAGAATGACGAATCTTCGAAGATGTAGTGCATTATCCAAGTCAATGATGCAACTATGACACGGTCGTTCGAAAGAGAAACGATTGATGGCCCAAAAGTCCACAGTACCATTAGGAAAATAATGATTGCAGCACTGTTATTGTTCGGGTTATTCGAGCCTGATTTCTGCAATGTGTGTTTCACTCCGGCTCCATTCCGAATCCATCTGTCCCGTTCCAATTATAAAAGATGAGCGGTTAGAGTCTGTCATCTCTTTTGTATATGCCTAAGTCACAAATCACGTCACTTCATACCTTCGTATGAGGCGTCTTCTTCCTTCTTGACAAATGAGTAACATTCCTCACAGCGTTTCAAAGACAGTGCACTGAACAAGTTATATAGCTCTCAGATATGTCTGCCAATCGGTGAGTCATGCTGAGAGTACTCGTGCTTGGTGGTACTGGTTTTCTGGGTTCAAGAATCGTCACCAGACTCACGTCGCGTGGTCATGAGGTCACAATACTGACCCGTCGGACTGAGGCAGCGGAGTACTTCGGTAGTAAGGGCATTAAGACGATTGTAGGGGACCTTGTGGAGCCCAAGGCGTTCATAGACAGCATTAGTCCACAGGACTGCGTGGTCTCTGTGGCCATGCCTCTCGAGTTCGGAAGAATATCGAAGAGCAAGTTCACTCAGATTAAAGAGAGGGCGACCAAGTTCGTGTCGACCGCTCTTACCATCGGGAAGAAACTCGACTGCTCGACCATACTGACTCTTGGCACTGCCTACAGCACTAGACCGGGGCAGGTAGCTGACGAGTCTTGGCCACTTGTTAGGACGGGTCTCACGAGGGCTGGCGAAGAGGCAGACGTGCTTATTGCTGAGGCAAAGAAGGAGGGGCAACCGCTCATCATAATGCTCCCGGGTCAGATCTATGGACCGGGTGGCCAGTTCCTCAAGATGTACGAGATGATGAAGAGCGGGCGCTCGGGCGTCTTCGGGAGAGGTGACAACCACATTCCGAGGGTACATGTCGATGACTGTGCTCAGGCCTTCGTTCTGGCCGTGGAGAAACAGCCTGTGGGTGAATCATTCATCATAGCTGACGACACGCCGTGTACCACACGAGAATTCACGGAGCGCATGGCCGAGTGCATGGGACTGCCACAGCCACGGACTGTTCCAATGTTCATGGCTCGAATCATCCTTGGTGGTCTTCTTCTTAGCGTTATGCAGATGGAGTGCGTTGTGACTAACGAGAAGGCCAAAAGAGAGCTGGGCTGGGAGCTGGGGTACCCCTCTTATCAAGAGGGCCTCAAGGCCACAATCGATAATCTACGTGAAGGTACAGTTTCGGTTCAGTCCGGATTATGAAAGACAGGAGCACAGGTAGTAGTTCATTCGCAAGAGGCTCTATCGACAATAGGTGAATGCTCGTTATTCTTCTCGGTCTCCAGATGATGGATTATTGCTTCGAAAACAAGACCGATAAGCAACATTCATCGAAATCCATCTCTATGGGCGTGACTACTGAGAACTACTACGTTCAGAGGAAGGACTATTG
>PRDH01000030.1 GCA_003345545.1 Candidatus Thorarchaeota archaeon | reverse complement strand
CAATGATGTAGTCGCGAAACATCTGTGGATTTTCGTCTAAATCGTTGAGCCCATAGCCTGATGTGAAAACAGCCACGACATCGTACTCAGGCGAAACAAAGATGTATTGACCATACAACCCTGCAGCGTAATAGACATCAAGATCGGGCATAGTATGCCATTGCGCAGCATATCCATGTGTAGAGGACAATACTGTGACCGTGGTAGTTGTGTTTCTGACCCATTCCTCAGGTAGGAGTTGCGTGTTCTCCCAAGTACCATTATTGAGGTAGAGGTAACCAAACTTCGCCATGTCCAAAGGTCTCATTTGAAGGTCATAGCCGCCAAAGTTCACACCCTTTCTGTCAGACGGCCAATAGACGGGCGAAATGTTGAGTGGCGTGAATATGGATTCGGTCGCAAACTCAAGTGTTGTCATGCCAGTTGTTTCCTGAAGAATCCCGGAGAGAAGGTGTGATGCACCAGTATTGTAGTGGAATACCGTTCCAGGATCATATTCCATGGCCTGGTCAAGAACATATTGAACTCCTCCACTTGCGTTGTTATTGACCTGCCATACGTCGTTATCAGGAGAGGAGAAGGGAGCGCTTAGCTCATCCCAAGGAAGACCACTTCTCATTGTTAGGAGGTCCCATACTGTCATTCGTTCCTTACGTTCATCCACGTTTGCAATGGTCATATCAGGAAAGAAGGACAAGACTGTCTGACTTGTGTTGTGAATGAATCCTTGATAGATTGACATTCCAATAAGGCAGGATGAGAAGCTTTTCGTGGCAGAGTAGAGGTAGTGCGTGCCGCTGACTGATTGTGTACGACTCTGACCTTGAGATGGATTGGGATATTCCTCGAGAACCACATATCCGTGGCGAATCACAATCACGGAATGTACATCCAAATCCACTTCAACGATATGGTCAACCATCTCCTGCAATCGAACCGAACTCATCTCTTGCTCTTCTGGGGTTGAATTCCTCCAACCAGTTGTAGGCCAATAGTCACGTGATGGGACTTCCACCGCCTGAAAAGCTCCTGCAAAGGACGCTGATGGTGCATGGAGAGAAGTCGAGAGCAGAAATAGAACAGACATGATAGCAAGTCGCTGCTGAATGCCTATGCCGTAGCAGCCACATTGAAATCGCATTGTCTATCAAGGGTCCTGACATGCCTCCCAAATATAACTCACACCAACTAAGCACGAATTATGTTCAGTGGTTTTTTCAGCCACGAAGACGTTCAGTCATATCGTGTCTAAAGTCAGACAATGAGTCAAGAATATCCGTGAAGACTTTGCGCTTCTCGAGGAGCTCCTTCGGTATGGACAGGTCATGAAGCTTCGAGACCGTCAGGACAGTGAGCTTTGCGGCGGGGTTCAGTTTTGCATAGCTGACGACAAAGCGTAGGAGAGAGGCCTCCGTGTCCGACTCTCCAAGCTCAGCAGCAATGTCATCCATGAGAGAAACCCCGGCCTCTGAACATAACTCGATCATCTTTCCTTTGCCATAGATTGTCTGCCCCCGACGGCTCAATATGTCAGCAACCTCGTGAATTGGTCGTGCAATATCAGACATCACAATACCTCCTTCTGAATCAGACTCCTAAGCAATTCATCTCAAGCCAAAACGTGAACTCCTCAAAGCCACGCAAGTCACTACTAGTATAGCGCTCGAACAGATAGCTTCGATAGATCTCAGTCAGTGCCTCTGCAAACTTCAATATCCTGTTCTTGTCTAGGGCGCCTATGTATTGCGCCAGAAGCTTCATCCATTCAGCATAGAGGTTCATGAGCCTCCGCGGATCGAGGTGTTCATACAGTCGAGAGTTATAGTCAATGCTCCATGAGGTATCTGTCATCCTGAAGACTCCGGCAACCTCAGTAGCTGGAACCTTGTTCATAGCAATGTTCAAGAACTGCCTAGCAGCTACGGGGGTGTAGATTCGCTCGGCAACACGAATTGCAAGTTCAAGAGCCTCTTGCACAAGAAGAAGCCTTCTCTTCTCCGGGGACAGAGCAACAATCGCACCCGTTTCGAGTAGTGTATCTATGACCTCCATTACTTGGTTCTCCTTGTATTCTTTGGCAAGACCATCGATTATTGCCCCCACGGATCGTCGCCCATCAAACATCATTGACAGGCGAGGCAGCAGAGCAATGACCTCGGGATTCCTTCGCGACAGTTCTGCTCTTTGGGGTGATGAGAGTTGAAGCAGACGATCAATCTTCGACGTCGATGCAAGAATATCAGCTCGACTGAGTATACTGCCGAATCTCACCTTCCCAAGAGCCCAGAGCCGCGTAATCTCGGCCACTACCTCGTCGGCTCCGAGTCCGCTGTTCATCGAGATATCGTCAACCGTGCTGAGACCATTGATGTATGACAGAACTACACTATCCGACTTGATTTTGCCTTTTCCATCAGACTCGACGAGGAATGGAACCCAACTCCCAGACAACTTTCTGAAGGACAGATTCTGAACAATTCCTTCCCGAAAATCAGGGAACTCCACATCGATTTTCAAGGCATCTTTTTCTTTTCTGGAGAGGTCCTTAATCCAGATGCCCTCAAACTCCTCAAGAAGGGACTTCAAGATAGGAGTCACATCATCGTCCCACTCGCCAAGGCTGACAATAACGAAATCCGTGACCTCGCCTGATATCACCGTAAAAAGGCGTGCGCCATAATCGACCTGGAACATGGAACTGTCGCGTTCGATGACTTCTTTGGAAAAACTCTGGATTGCTGTGAAGAATCCTGAAACAAGCATGGGATCCAAGTCCTGCGCTTTGGGGTCCAACTTCATGAAGAACAGAGGCATTCCTCCGCGCTCCTTAATGAGAAGAGCCTGAATATTGTGACCAGCCAGGTGTATCCACTCCTAAGCACACGTGAGCGGCCATGCCGTATTAATTTATGCGATACAATGCTCGCGACGCAACTAGTCATTTTGACCTTACCGGGCCAGCACAACTACCTTTGTACTGATGTTATTCTGACTAGTGCCCGTTTCGCGCTTCGTTGTACATACTTGGGTATATTCTTACTCTCAGCAAGTTTCTCCAACGCTCTTCTGTAATTCTCATCTCGTCTTGCGAGGCCTCTCAGAGCTATCGTTCTCCTATGAGTTGACCTAGTATTAAGGGCGAACAGGAACAACGCAGCCGAAACCCCGCAGAACAATATCCAAAAGATAAATGTCGTAAAGTGTGGCACACGTACTAGTGCCAGATAGACAGTACCTGAAAGAAGTAATACCAAGGTGGCTAGGAGGACAAAGGAGTATAGATTTGAGCTGATTCCAGCTTTTCTCTCGGTGTACCCTCCGACTAGATATGATGCAATTAACTCGGGTTCACGAAGTCCATCCCATTCCTCTTGCTCTATCAGTATTCTATCATCCCCAATTTGGGCTTCCATGTACCCAGATTCTTCATCTTCCACTGAATAATCATCAAATGAGTAACGAAAAACTCTACAATCAGGGATACTCACTTTCATGGATAAGATCCTCTCGACCTCAACTGATACAGCATCTGTCGACCTTGGCAAATCAGCCACGGAATAGTTTGGCCGCTTCAATCCTTTAGTCCCCTTGGATTCAAAGTGATAAACACCAAAGGAAAAGGACAGACCTCCAAGTAGCAGTGATGCTAATATCGCAAATTCGAGAGGCATCAGAATCGTGATGAAAATGAGATAGACCAGAGCTGATACGCAGAGAGAGGCAATCAGGGTAACACCAAGAGAAACGAAGGCTGTTCTCGATTTACGTGACTCTATGCTAGACCGGATTTCATCAACGTAGAATCTTCTTCCAGCATCGCTCATTCCTTTTCTTGAGAAGACGTGAAACATAGCCAATTGAGGATTCATGCCATAGACTAATTCAATTTCAAGTTCTGCCGCAGATTTTCGGCAGTACCGGATGAAGATGCCGACACCAAAAGGATAGCATAAGACCGAGAAGAAAATCCACGGTGTAGGTTGACTCAATAACGGGAGCAGAGGTTCAATGACAAGAATCAATCCCTCAGTTAGAATGGCATAGAAAACCACTGCAAGGTTCCTGACAGAAGCCAACCAGAGATGATCACGTTTGAGAAGCGCAAGTTCGTGAGCTAAGACTATTTCACCTTCGCCTGGTCGTTCTTTGATCAGTTCAACAGCCCTGTCAGACAACAGAATCCCACACACAAAAGGAGTTCGAGCACTAGTAAGAAGATTGGACTTCTTCTCAGTGCGATAGAGCTTTATTCTTCTAGATACGCCAAGTTTCGATTCGGCACCAGAAACAATTGACTGGATGTCTGTGTCGTAGAGGGGTGTGTTGCTTTTTCTATAGGAATATATGTACCATGGGAGAGGTATGAATAGAAAATAGAGAAGCAGGAAAACATAGTAGAACATTGGTGCTGACACATATAGCAGGAATGCCATGAAGAACAGGCCAGGAATAGCAAATCCAGTCATTATCTGAGTGGGCACATGACTTGTGAAATACAGCTCATCCCTAGAAGGTGGGGAATAATGGTCAGCCATAGCGCCAAACATGAGACTCCCGTAATACCCATCTCAATCCCCCAGATAACACTTTCTGGATGTTAGTCCGGATGATTTGTAGATTACATCCATATTGTGCCAATACTCTAGAAAATCTTCGGCTCTTCCCATTCACCCCACAACTCGCGCCAGACATCAAAGATTTCACCAACAGAGGCATACTCCTTGACGCAGTTCACGATGTGAGGCATAACATTCTCAGTGCCCTCGGAAGCCTTCCGAAGACCGTCCAAAGCCTTCTGAACCTTCATATTATCACGGTCGCGCTTCGTCTTGTGCAGACGTGCAATCTGTTTTCGTTCCACTTTGGGATCTATCCTGAGCACAGGAATAGTCAGGTCTTCGCCCTCGAGAACATACTCGTTGACACCGACGATTATGCGGTCTCCACTCTCAACTTCCTTTTGGTAGCGATATGACGCCTCGGCAATTTCCCTCTGGAAGAATCCTTTCTCGATGGCATCTACGACGCCTCCTAGTGCTTCAACTCTTTCAAAGTAGTGGTAGGCCTCCTCTTCCATCGTATTGGTCAGAGACTCCACATAATATGAGCCGGCTAGGGGGTCTATCGTATTGGCAGCACCACTCTCATGGGCGAGGACTTGCTGTGTCCTGAGGGCTACACGCACCGCATCCTCTGTGGGAAGACAGAGCGCCTCATCCATGCTGTTTGTGTGGAGCGACTGTGTACCACCAAGGACTGCCGCTAAAGCCTGATAGGCGGTTCTCACAACATTGAGCATTGGCTGTTGAGCAGTGAGTGAGCATCCAGCAGTCTGAGTGTGAAACCGCATCCACAGCGAGCGCTCATTCTTGGCTCCGAAGGTTTCCTTCATCTCACGAGCCCAGATCCTACGCGCAGCACGATACTTCGCGACTTCTTCGAAGATGTCATTGTGAGCATTGAAGAAGAAGGACAGACGGGGCGCAAAGGTATCGATGTCAAGGCCATGCTTCATGCCGACCTTCACATACTCCATACCGTTGAGAAGTGTGAACGCAAGCTCCTGGGCCGCTGTGGACCCTGCCTCTCGGATGTGGTACCCAGAGATTGAGATGGTGTTCCAACGCGGGATGTGCTTTGTTGAGTACTCCATGATGTCACCAATGATTCGCAGTGACGGCGTTGGAGCAAGAATCCAAGACTTCTGAGCCATATATTCCTTGAGGATATCATTCTGAATCGTGCCACCAATTTTGTCAGAGGAAACACCCTGTTTTCCTGCTGCGACCATGTACATTGCCAGCAATATCGACGCTGGCGCATTGATCGTCATAGATGTCGTGACCTTGTCAAGGGGAATCCCGGAAAAGAGAATCTCCATGTCCTTAAGCGTGTCAATAGCAACACCGAGTTTTCCCACCTCCCCAAGAGCGTAGGGATGGTCTGACTCACGGGCAAAGATAGTGGGAAGGTGAAAGGCGACACTAAGACCAGTCTGCCCATTTGCCAATAGGAATTTGAACCGCTCATTTGATTCCTCAGCGGTGCCCATGCCAGCAAACTGTCGCATGGTCCAGAGCTGGCCACGATACATAGTTGGCTGAACACCCCGCGTGAAGGGATATTCACTCGGAAATCCCAAGTCCTTCATGTAGTCGAACTTGGGCACATCAAGGGGCGTATAGAGCACTTTGACAGGCCTGCTGGAGGTTGTGACAAACTCCTTTCGACGATCGGCACATTTCTGCTGATGCGGATGTAGGGTCTCCTTCTCCCACCTGTCATATGCCTTCTCAATATCGTCCGATTTCCTATCCGTACCCATGGCGTTTTCCTCTGTAGTGAAGCACGCCCCCGAACGTGGTATCTAATATTAACTGTTCGATATGAGGGCATACCGGCTTAATCAGAATTCAAAGCCCTTTCGTGCCTTCATCTTCTGGGTGGCAAAATAGTGTTTTATCTCTCGCATCTCGGTCACAAGATCTGCAGCGTCAAGTACCTCTTGCTTTGCATATCTCCCCGTCATTATCAATTCAACGTCAGGCGGTTTGAGAGCGATAAGATTCAGTTGCTTCTCAAGTGAGATGAGGTTCCATTCAACGGCGACATTGATTTCATCTAGTATGAGCACATCGCACTTGTGCCCCCTGAGTGCCGCTTCAGCCAGCTTCAGAGCATCCTGAGCCATCGAGATATCGATTGGGTCAGGATTTTCTCTATCCACAAAGGTATCCCTACCCATCGGGATAATCGTGAAATTGGGAATCAGATCAACTGCACGAAACTCACCATAGTTGATATCGGTTCCGTCGCCTCTCTGAGCAACCTTTGCCTTCATGAACGAGATGACCAACACCTCAAGACCGTGTCCAGCAGCTCTGAGGCCAGCCCCGAGCGCACAAGTGGTCTTTCCTTTGCCATTTCCAGTATAGACCTGAACAAGCCCTTTGGTTCTGTTCTTCATACACTTCCCTCAGCAGACTTGATTCGCCTTGTGGCCTCAATAACATTCGAGAGGACGGACATCTTCGACTTCATGTACATGGGGAGTCCAGACAGACCAGCTATGAACATCAGGTAACCTCTCCGAGGACATAAGGTAGAACCTCGACAAGCTACTTTTGTCTTTCGTCGTACCCGCTCGACAGCAGTTCATTCAGAGAATGAGCCAGCTCTCCTACCACCGACACAGCGTGCAAGGTGCTCTCCGAGGGGTCTGCTGCAACAGCGACAGTAAGCGACTTGACTCGAAGCAGCTGCACCTTGTGATCACCCGATATGACGCTTGTCGGAACAATATCCATGACCGGTTTGATTGTGCCCTGGGAAATCTCCACCTCGAGCCTGAAGAGGTGGCCTTCAGGGACATTTCCCCGTAGCATCTTTCCTCTTGAGTCAAAAACACCGACAAAGGAGATCTCATGCAGTTCCATTTTCAAGTCAATAAGCCGGTCGATGGAGTTCAGGAGGTGTTCAGAAGGGGATGTCAGATTCAGTGAGGTGTACTCATCAATGATACTATCGAGATTGACCACGTCGGACATACTACCGCTCCACGGCCGAATCATGTCACCGTAGTGATTCATCAAGGTACGACCTAGTGCAATCATCATGTCCTTCATTGGTGCGAGATACTGTCCGTGTTGTGTACGAGCCACCAACGTAAAAGACCGGAAGAATGCATAGGCCCACACACTATCCTCATGTTCCAAGATGTAGACACGGTCTGAAGAGGTACTAGGACTCGAACGAAACAGGACAACAGTGTTCCTGATGAACACAGGGAGAGTCTTCAGATCGATACGACTGTCTTCCTCAAACGACCTGCCATAGAGCGGGTCGCCATCACTTGTGACAATATACAGACAGCTTATCAATGTAGACCTAGCCTACTGCACCATTATCCTACGCGCGTCATAAGAGTTGTTGGTGGATAATGACACGCCCTCGTTTGTCGCAAGTCAGCAGACTTTAATCTGGATGAAGTCACTAGGGTTAGTGGTCGGTATCAGATGTCAGATGAAGACTTCCCGTTCAAGGAGCCAACGAAACGCAGTAGGAAGGACCTCCAGAAACGAACACGATATGATATCTACGCAGAGTTACTTCGTGTAGTCTACATTTGGGGATACTGCCCGCTCACAAGGGCTGCAAGGTCCACAAATATGCCTGTTGACAGAGCGAAGGAGTCAATCGGCGAACTGTGCGAGCGAGGATTGCTTGAAGAGGACGATGATGAAGGGATGAGGGTCTACAAGGTGACAGTCAGAGGACACCAGTATCTTGAGCTCTATAAGAGACTCGCTGGACTTGTCGGCATTCCTATTCCAGAGCCCATAATCGGGATGTAATCGCACTCTGTACACAAAAAGAGCTAGTCACAACTTGTGACTTCATTTTGTGACTTTGGCTTATATATGCAATTTGGTAGTGTTTGACTAGATTGTATCATTAGGTGAAGGCTGGATGAGCAACAACTTAGAATATCATAACGAAGATGCAGTCGAACTAGACACAGCTGAGGGCGATGTCGTTATTCGGGACTGCGGAACACTGAGGCCAAAGAAGAGCAAGGAAATCGCAATTGGCGGAGCGCTTATTGTCTATGAGGAACTATCCGTCGAAGGAGACCTTCGATGTGATAGACTCGAGTTGAAGACGAGAGACCGCGTGGTCGTCAATGGGAGTCTCTACGTTGCCAAATCCATTGATGCCAGAAAGGGCTCTATCGAGGTAGAAGACAACCTCGAGGCCCGAGATATTGATGCCGGTGCCACATTGAGGGTTGGTGGCAACCTAAAATGCATCGCTGCAAAAGCAGGTGCATCTGTCGCAGTTGAAGGAGATGCCGAAGCGCAGAGGTTGACTGGAGGCGGCTCAGTCAAAGTTGGAGGTCGCTGCAAGGTCGAAAGAATGTCTGGCGGAGGTTCTGTGTCAGTCGGAGGCAGGATTGAAACAGAGGAGCTAGATGCGGGCGGCTCAGGAAAAGCAGTGGACGGCGCCATCAAGAAAGTATCAGTAGGTGGTAGTTTCAAGGCAGAAGGAGCCATTGTGATAGATGATCTTGATGTCGGAGGCTCTGCAAGCGTTGGTCCTGGCTCCAAGGTAAGGAATGTCGATATCGGTGGAACTTTCAGAGCAGAGGGCGACCTCGAGTTCGGTGCTATCGATGTAGGCGGCACAGTGAAAATAGAAGGCAACGCTCACGGCGACTCAATAGATGTTGGAGGCGCCGTGAAAGCAGAGGGAAACCTCACACTGGCTCAGGGACTCGATGTCGGCGGAACTGTCGCAGTCGATGGAAACCTGAAATGCGACGACAAGATCAAGGTCGGCGGAACAGTCAAAGTCGAAGGTAGAATAGACACCTTCCGAATAGTAGTCGGCGGAGAGATCTCTGCTTCCTACATCAAGGCAACAGATGGTTTTAGAATTGGCAAACGTGCAGAGGTGAGCGGATTCGTCGAGTCAAGAGAGATTCTTATACGGGAGCGTGCGAGAACCGACTCATTATACGGTGATGACATCAGAATTGAGGAACGTGCCCGAGTAGGCAGTATCTACGGACGCATAATCTACATCGAACGAGATGCTGTTGTAGAAGGCGAAACCCTCTACACAGAGAGTATTGAGTCAGAAAGTGGTGTTCAATTCAAGGAAGAGCCCAGAAAAGTAGATGCACTCCCGCCCCCGCAACAGCTCAAGTAGTCGACAGGGAAGGCCTTCACCTCTTCCTGGTCGTGGGCGGGATAGCTCAGCCCTTGACACTACTTTCGCCTTTTCTTTCTTAGAAATAGTATCCTTCTACTGCTGTCTGTATCGTATGGCGAGTTGTCAAACCCGCCCGCTTCTGAAATAACCTCGAAGCCAGACTTTCGTATGAGCAAATCAGCCTCCACATCGGAGATAAGGGCCGCTCCGGATGTATCTTTGACGGTCTCAACTATTGAACCATCGGCACTTCTGACGATGTACTGGAGATCCACCCGCAGTATTCTGCGGTCGCTATCTGAAGATATCTCACCATGTCGCTCGACCGTTCTACCATTCGCAATGCTTACAGGCAGATCTTCGAATCTTGCATGCGCATACTGCGCTTCCGGATTGTACAGATCAAGGATAAACAGACCATTCTCGCTCATATGTTGTCGAACGCAATGGAGACATGCAAGTTGCGCCTCTGTCGTCATAGCGTGACTAAACGAGTGGGGGATGATGATGAGTGAGAATCTCTGCTTCAGCTTGAATTGCTCCATGTTCGCCTGGATGAGCGTAATGCGCCCAGAAACTGGGAGTGGGACTTGCTGCAATTTGCGGCTAAAGTCAGCAAGCATAGAGGCTGAACAATCCAATGCAACTACTTCAAATCCCTCACGAGCTAGGGCAAGACTGACCCTTCCAGTGCCTGCCGCAACATCAAGGATGGGCGAGCCCATCTTTTCCGCGTGCTGAATGTAGAAGGGAATGTCAGAATCGTCTGTGAATAGGTCGTAGAACTCTCCGACACCATCATAGCCAGGACTCAATCCCGAGAAGAGGTCTATCTTTTCTTCAGGCACCGGGAAACGCTCCTAGATACACTCAGCGTCGAGCATGCTGGTGAATCACTCACGAATCAGAGAAGCTCAGATCGGGTTAAGAAGTCTTGGAGTGAAATGAATGAAATGAGAAAGAATTGAGGGATGCGGACATCCAATCCAATCCTTTTCCGACATATCGCTTCTATCGCAACGTCAGAGATTCCACATCCCTATCGCTTCTCCTGCACAACTCGAATATTACCATCATTGTGTATGTGAGCACACATATTTGCTCATACATCTGCCAAAATCAGGAAATGGCATTATGCCAATTCGAAGGCTTTATCACTCAGATTCGAGGAGGCCGGCACTAAGCGCTTGGTCATCATTAGGTTGTGAGCAGACGATGGCGATTGACAAGAAGACGCTCAAGGAGCTATACACGAGGACTCTGAAAGTCAGACTCTTTGAGGAAAAAGTTTGGAACCTTTTTGGAGAGAATATTGTGCCTGGCACACTTCATCTGTATCTTGGAGAAGAGGGTGTTGCTGCTGGAGTGACTACTGCATTGAAAGATACGGACTGGATTCAGAGCTCGCACAGAGGACATGGACATGTCGTCGGAAAAGGTGCGGACATGAATTTAGCCCTCGCAGAGCTACTCGGAAAGAAGACAGGCTCGTGCAAGGGCAAGGGAGGTTCCATGCACATTACACAGTTCAACGTTGGTGTACTTGGCGCGACAGGTGTGGTTGCATCAGGTCTGCCAATTGCAGTGGGTGCAGCTCTCTCCTGTCAGATTAGGAAGACAGACGATGTCGTTGTATGTTTCTTCGGTGACGGCGCCTCAAACAATGGTACATTCGGCGAGTCGCTGAATATGTCAGCAATCTGGAAGCTTCCCCTTGTCTGGATTGTGGAGAACAATTTCTATGCAATGGGCACACCAATCAAGATGACATGCCCGAGTGCAACAATAGCCCAAAGAGCAGAGGGGTACTGCATTCCGAGTGGCGTAGTGGATGGTAACAATGCGCTAGAGGTCTATGAGGCCACCCAAGTAGCTGTGAAGAGAGCACGGGAGGGTGGCGGCCCCACTCTGATTGAGTGCCAGACATATAGAATGAAAGGCCATTCAAGATTCGATCCAGCCAAGTACCGACCTCAGGAGGAGGCGGATCGCTGGCTCAGCCCTGAAAGGGATGCTGTTCAAATCATCAAGAAGATTGCCATCGAACAGGGCGCTATCACTGAAAAGGAAGCCGAGAAGATCCGTGCTGCTCTTCAGAAGGAAGTTGACAAGGCTGCAGAATTCGCCAAGAACTCGGAATATCCGAGCCCTGAAGAGGCCCTAGAAGACGTCTACGCGGAGGTGCCCTGAATGACAGAGATGACCTATAGGGATGCTCTCAAGGCGGGAATCAGAGAAGAGATGCTTCGTGACGAGCGTGTGTTTCTCCTTGGGGAGGACATCGCTCTAAACTGGGGCGGGGCCTTCAAAGTGACGAAGGGACTCGCAGAGGAGTTCGGTGAGGTCAGAGTACGAGACACCCCAATCTCAGAGAACACAATCGTAGGCGCAGCAATTGGTGCTGCTATCACTGGGCTGATACCAATTGCAGAAATCATGTTCGGAGACCTGATTGCCCTGGCCATGGATCAAGTATGCAACCAAGCTGCAAAGATGCGCTATATGTTCGGAGGACAGACATCAGTCCCACTGGTCCTAAGAACACCTTTTGGCGGAGGCAAGAACATCGCGTCCCATCACTCTCAGAGTCTAGAGGCATGGTTCATGCACACACCAGGACTCAAGGTGGCAGTGCCAGCCTTTGCTTCAGATGTAAAGGGGCTCATCAAGACCGCGATACGAGACCCCAATCCTGTGCTCTTCGCTGAACACAAGCTCGTATATGACAAGAAAGAAGAAGTGCCTGACGGGGAGTACCTCATTCCATTCGGGCAGGCAAAGATTAGAAGAGAGGGAGCGGACGTCACACTCTGGGGTACATTCTTCATGCTCCACAAGGCACTGGAAGTCGCTGACGAGTTAGCGAAGGAAGGAATAAGCGTAGAAGTGATTGACCCGCGCACACTCGTTCCCCTTGATACCAAGACGCTCATCGAGTCCGTCAAGAAGACAGGCAGGCTAGTGCTTGTCACAGAGGAAACAAAGACAGGAGCAACCACTGCTGAGATCGCAGCCATTGTTCAAGAGGAGGCCTTTGACTGGCTCGATGCGCCCATAAAGAGAGTCAATGCACCAGATACACCAGTACCCTTTAGTCCGCCTCTTGAGAACTACTTCATTCCTGATAACAAGAGAATCGCACAAGCAATCAGAGATATCATGTAGGTGAATACGATGGTCACGACCATGATCATGCAGCGAATGAGTGTTGCCATGGAATATGGTGTGATACTCAAGTGGCTCAAGAAGGAAGGCGACGAGGTCAGGAAAGGCGACGCGGTTGTCGAAATTTTCGGAGAGAAGAACGAGTTCGAACTTGAAGCGCCGGATGACGGAATCCTCCTTAAGATTCTCTGTGATGTCAATGATGAAATCCCGATAAGTGAGCCAATCGCATTCATCGGTAAAGAAGGAGAAGCAATCCCTGATACTCGACCGAAGAAGCTAAACGCTGCAACAACTGCTGCCACTCCAGCAAAGATACTAGTGCCAAGCAGTATAGCTGCCAAACAAGCTCTAGCCACTCAGACAAAGCCACAGTATGCTCTCTCTCGTCTTCCAGGAGGGAAAATCAGGGCGTCACCCAGAGCCAAGAAGAAGGCTGAGGAACTGGGCATCGATCTATCAATTGTGATGGGCACGGGTCCAGATGGGAGAATCGTGGAAGAGGATCTGACTGCAAGGAAGCGTGCGACCACTCAGGTCACAGTGCTAGATGAACGGAAGATTCGCATGGTTGAAACACTCACCCCTCTTCGAAGGACCATCGCTAGAAGAATGACGCAGAGTTCTCAGAATCCTCACATCACCATGATCACTGAGATTGATATGACTGAAGCTGCAGCTCTAAGGGAAGACCTCAATAAGAGAGTCGAGAAAAGTCATGGAATCAAGGTTTCTTTCAACGACATTATCGTCAAGGCTGTCGCAGACACCCTAGAGAAGTTTCCAAGATTCAATGCCACTCTCTCTGGCAATGACGTCATCATATTCGATGATATCAATATTGGCGTGGCTATGGCAACCGACCAGGGCCTCATCGTGGTCACGGTCAGACATGCAAATAAGAAGTCAATCACTGAGATAGCCATTGAAACGAAGGAAAAGGGAAAGAAGGCGAAGAGCAACGAACTCACTCCAGAGGAACTTACTGGCAGCACCTTCACAGTGTCAAACCTGGGACCGTTTCAGGTGGACTTGTTCATTCCAGTCATTAATCCACCAGAAACCGCCATTCTGGCACTCGGACAGATTAAGAAAAAGCCAGTTGTGGTTGATGACACGATAGCAATCAGGTCAATGATGATGGCCAGTTGTGCAGTTGACCATCGGGTGTTGGATGGAGCTCCAGCAGGCCTGTTCCTAGCAGCCCTGAAAGACACCCTCGAGAGCCCATTCATGATGAAGATGTAGCCTTCACAATAGATTGACTGCTGCGAAGAATTATTTGCCCTCATGACTCAGTCTAGTACGATGAGTTATGATTCACTCAAAACAGTGTCCGAAATGCGGCAGCAGAAGAATCGCGGGTCCACACAAGATGCATAGCGGTGATGGATATCACTTGGCAATAGATCTTCCGGGATTACCAACTGCAACCGTTGAAGCCTTCACATGCGCGGACTGTGGGTACACCGAGATGTATGCAGATGAGGGGGGTCTCTATAACATCAGGAAATCTGGAAGATTTGTCCTGAACGCCCCAATAGAAGAAATAAGATCATGTCCCTACTGCGGGACTTCTGTAAGACCAGGAGCCCGTTCTTGTCCAGAGTGCGGCAATAACATCTAATTCAATCCGTTCTTTGGGATGTCCCGAAAGTCCACACGGATGTTTTCATCGAATTGCATCTCTTGGACACACCATGTCATAGTTTGCACAGTCAACGAAGTCCTCACACTGAGAGTGGAGAAGTTCGTTTCCCAAAACGAAACATCTGGCTTCTAAATGGTTTCGTTCTTTGGATGCTCTTTTCAGAATCAACCTCACTACTCTTTCTGATGCTCACTGGAACATCGCTATTGATTCCCACCCTCTGCGCCAATTGAGATTCAATGGCAGAAGACTGCTTCTGAGTCAAGTGGACCTTAAATTAAGGAAGCGACACTTCATCATTGCACGAATCAATCGTGCCAAGCCTCGAATACGACATCTGCTCTGCCTCACCTGTTGCTCTGAGGCGCTTCGCCGATGGCGAGCAACTTCCTTCGGCCATCGGCTCTACTTTCTGCCTGCTATACCACTATTCTACAACAGATTAATGAGAGATAGTAGCCATTGGTCCGGTATGTCTTGGCGACTACTAAATGACCATGGTCTTGATATCTACTCCAATCTTGCTATGGATGAAGCCATAGCCAAGACCGAACTCAGAGAGAACAACACCCTCAACACGATTCGATTCTGGAGATCCCAGCTGGCAGTCGTGATTGGGAGATTTCAATGTGTGCACAGAGAGGTTGACCTAGCGTATTGCAGAGATAACAACATATCCATTGCCAGAAGATTCACAGGTGGTGGAGCGGTATTCCATGATATGGGCAATCTCAACTTCGCGCTTCGACTTCATCAATCGCACCCATATGTCCCTAGGGGCTTGAAGGAACTCTATCGTGCATTCATAGGAATAGTGACACAGAGTCTGGTTTCACTCAACATTCCAGCCAAGTTTGATACCGTGGGTTCATGCATCAGAATCGATGGGAGGAAGATCTCAGGCACTGCAGGATGGATAAAGCGAGGTGTCTCGTTTATTCACGGCACGCTGCTCATCGATTCAGATCTGGATATGCTTCAGAGATGTCTTACTCCGCCAGAGCGGCAACAATCCTATCTCAGAGACAAGACAAGAATCCGATGTATGGACAGCAAGCATGACACGGTCACGAAAATCAGTTTCGAAGTTGAGAACGGTCCATCATCAGATGAGATACAGGCAGCGATTATCGAAACGCTGGAAGAAACGGCAGGAGCCACAATCAAAGAGGGACATGCCACAGAGAGCGAAATCGATACTGCACAGGCTTTATATCATTCACAATACACGCAGCCCTCATGGAACTTGGGAACGCCAGCCACATTTGCGCCGTAGTCGAGGAATAAAACAATGACAGATGATGTTGAGAAGACATTGAAGAGCTTCATGAAGCATTTTGGCGCCCTGAACAGAGATATCCCTGATACCAGGAATGCTTTCACAGACCTTGAGAAGATAGTACATACGGACGGAAAACTCTCTGCCAAATTCAAGGAGATCATATGCATCGTGGCATCGGTTCTATCTCCCTGTGAGGAGTGCATCGTCTACCATACCAAGCAGGCGCTCACCCTTGGAGCAACGCGGGAGGAAGTAATGGAGGCTTGCTCAGTTGCCGTTGTCATGGGCGGAGGACCAGCGGCTTCATACGTTTCGGTGGTTCAAGATTGCCTTGATACATGGGCTCCAAGACAGTAGGCTTAGTCGAATTTAGTGAAGAGGACTTTGATAGCTTTCTGTTTCTCCATCAGATCGAAACCCTCTTCCCAGAGATCAAGGGAGATCCTGTGTGTGATTAGTGGAGCCACCTTGACCTTCTTGGATGCCATCAGACGGAGCGTCGTGACCCATGTTGATGGAAGTGTTCCCCAGGTACCAGACATCGTAAGTTCTTTCAATGCAATAGCATCAAGGTCAATATCGAGTGGCTGTCCACGGATTCCGAGAAGAGTGACATGACCGGCGACTTTGACAAAGTCAAGGGCCTGATTGCATGCAATACATGCTCCTGACGCTTCGATGACAACATCAGCACCACGGCCATCGGTTTCTTCCTTGATTGTCTTGACGGGGTCAGGATCAAGCTGGACATTGAGCGTCAAGTCAACACCAATCTTCTTTGCAATATCGAAGCGCCACTGGTCAGCAGAAACCCCCGTCACTATGACTTTTCCAGCGCCCATAGCCTTGGCAACTTGAACTGCAAGTAGACCCATAGTTCCGGGCCCCTGCACCACAACTACATCTCCGGGAGTGATTGGAGACTTTTCGATGACTGAATGTACGACGCAAGCTGTAGGCTCAGCCATTGCCGCCTCCTTCAGGGCGACGCCCTTGGGGATCTTGTGAATGATGTACTCAGGTACAGTGAGATACCTCGCGAAAGCCCCATTGGCAAGTGATGTGCCGAGAATCCGTTTCTTCTCCGAGGTGCATCTGTTCATATGTCCAGTCTTGCACTGATAGCATTTCCCACAATAGGCGGTTGCAGGAGATACAACAAGATCGCCAACCTCAATCCCTGTGACATCATCTCCGACTTCCACGACTCTGCCGGAGTACTCATGCCCAAGCACAATCGGAGGAGTATAGAATGTCTGGTCATGTTTGATGTGAACATCGGTACCGCAGATTCCTGCAGCTGCAACCTCTATCAAAACCTCATCCTTTCCGGGGCGAGGTTCTTCGATTTCCCTCAGTTCGAGATTTCCAGGACCTCTAGCGGTCTTCATCAATGCTCTCACAGTCTACGACCTCAATTGAGCTGTGCACAGTCGGTTATAGAATCTTATGGATATGTTCGAATACTAGCAGCCCTTGCGTTCTAGGGAGTTGAAAAACTGGAGGGGTTCGCTTCCCTCATCGAGGGAGCGCACTCGGAACCCTGTGCCCTGTTCATCACGAAGTTTACTTGCAGTGTGTGCTCCCACAAACCGCTTTCGAACCGGTGCCTCTTTTCCCAGCCACAAATAGACGTTCTTGCCCTCATCATCAATGACACAGAGTACACGCTCGGATGTTAGACCGTTTCGCGTGATGCACACTGACTCTGATGTTCCGTCATCATGCATTTCGAGAGCATTGGCCATCTGATGTTCCTCGAGATGTGCAGCCCTGTTGTGGGCACCGTATGGGCAACAGCGCTGCACCATTGTCAGATTCATTCGGTCAAATACTTTGCCTATGTGGGTGCGTCACATCTGCAAGGGGCGTATGAAGAAAACGGCTGACTAAGAGCGCGGATATTACACAGCTAGTCTTCTTCTAAGGCCTAGACACGCTCGAATCTTGCTCTGAGCGTGCCACCACAGTAGTTGCATTTTGCCTCCAAGGGGCCAACCCAGTCAATTGTTCCTTGGGAGATGGTGGCACCGCAAGATGGGCATCTCTCTGGAAGCCGGACAGTAGTCATCTCAGTGCCATCAGATCTCGTCTGCCCGCGCTGATTCTCTGGAATGACAAAGGCAGGCGCATCCATGGTGAAACCGCGTGCAACGTTTCCTGCCACGCGAGCACCACTTCGACAGACCGTCGCGGCAATGATGATGAAAATCACTACGAATATGATTGGGATGATTACGAAAAACACACCGATCGTCCCAAAGATGCTCGGGAAAATGTCCCAAGGATAAAACTGCACTTTTGCTTCACCTCAGATTGAAGAGCCTTGTATTCTGTCGATGACTGACACTTTATATCTTTTGTACATGCATTCTACCATCGAATCCTCCTTGCTTGAAATCATTCAGAACTGATGACTTAACATAAAAAGGGTGAGCAGCACATCATCGCACTGTAACTGCACGCCTCAATATCGAGTTGCGGAACTTATAAAAGATACACAGATTAGACATCAGAGTCAGTTGGAGGCAATAAAAATGCAGATACCTACATTTCTCCTAAGGAAACTCTACATAAAAGGAAGCCTCAAGAATGACGGTGATGGTTTCACGTTCAAACTGAAGAACACAATATCGTCAGGCACGGCTATCCACATTGAACCCATCAAAGTCAATGGAACAGAGTACCCCCTTGATGCAACAATCATCAGTTCATCTGATGGCAAGGTGACCGGAAGCGAGATCTCTGAGAAGAAATCATTCCCAATCAAGGTCGGACTGGATATTTCGATTCATGTCAAGGGAGCCACACTTCCGGCTGGAGACCACAAGATAGACATATCACTTACAACGAAGGAAGTTGGAAAGCTCGCCTTTGATGTCACGGACTCAATTTAGGACATAATTGCAGGGGACAAAGAAGCCTCTGCAATCCACTCTATTTAGGATGCCCTATCAAGTTGGAAGAAGATAGGCAGATTCATCACGAGCAAAACAATGTGGCTGATGGATATAGGGACAATGACTATTCTCTTCTTCTCTGGCTCTACAAAGGATTAGACGATGAGTTCCTGTTCACTGTCAGACAGACTGTCGATAGTCATTCTGCATTGTCCATGCTCAACATTGCACTCTTGTTGTGTGTATAGTTAGCAAGAATCAAGACCGGACTGTAATGACAACAGTTTTCTGCATTGTGCACATCCATTTCATGGGTTGAAAAAATGTACGTGAAAATTCGCACGGATGGGTCACTTGGTATCGGCCGCGGTACTGAAGGTGACACTGAAATCACAATGGGATTTGGCGAGGCTCACATGATTGCTGCTGCATTAGAGAAACTAGCGCAGACTGCACGAAATCACAAGCAGACCTATATCAAGACCACGAATGTGGGCGGAGGCAACAAGATTGATTTTGTGCGTGCAGATGATGGGATGATCACCATCTCTGGAGATAGGCAGTCATACATCTGCACAGAACCCGAGATACGGGAACTCGCTGGGAAACTGAGGCATCTGCCGCCAGTGCAAGTTGCTCCACCATCAGACTACGTTAAGAAAATCCCTCCATCACAAGGCGTCTGTCTTGTAGTTACAAATGGGGGAAACACAATAAAACTGAGACTTCCTGAAACTGCAATCCTCAAGACCTCAGTTCAAAGCAGCATCGATTCACGATACTACGATGAGGTAATCATAGTAGGACAAAAGAGGATTAGCATCACCAGAACAAGCGATCTGAAGTGGCAACTCCAGAGCGATGAAGGCACAGTTAAATTCACCGCCTTTGAGATTGAAGCCTTGGTAGCAGGATTGCACAATGGCATCCTAGATGTGATTATGGACCTCGTGAAGAGCTTCGGTAGTGATGACATATCTGACATCCGCACCAAGAGTGTTCTACAGAGGATTGAGCAGGAAACCGCGAAAGTCTTCGGAGAGGATAGCACTCACAAGGGCGTCGTCAGGGAGCTCTCGAAGAGAACCAGAAGCATAATCGGAATTGGGGAGTACGCAGACGAAAGGGCCACACGCTTCATTGATATGTGCAAGTATGTCTACAGCAAACTGGATACGAGATATCTGGAGAAACTGTTTGACCTCTTTGCCACGGCATTCGTGACTGAAGGCTAGACATAGCAGACCTTCGGTGCTCATCTTCGACTGATCCAATCACATGATGACTGTTGGTCAAGGGACAACAGGTATTCCCGCTTGAAACAACAGGAACCATCTGCGTGCATACTGCTCTTGACTATTCCAGCTCGCTCCCAGAAGACTCGATAATAGATGTAGACCAAGGGTAACGAGTCAGGATCCGTTCCATCAGCTTCTGGACCTTCCTCTCCTCAGAGGTGCCTGAGTACGCAAGCAGTACAACAAGACCACCTCTGGTTCTCTTGAACTTCTGATACATTGTCTTCGTTGTGTTGATCGAGTCGCAGACAATCATTACTTCAGCATGAGGGATGTCCAAGTCACGCTCACCTACGGGCGACATAACAAGCACACTTTTGCCCGCATCTTCTCTGAATGAGCGTAGTATCTCTCCCTTATCACGAGTCTGCCCTGTGATTGCAAGCACAGATAGGCCTGCTTTCTTAAGGACATCCTTGACCTGTGAAACCATTTCAAGGTACGAAGTCAGCACAAGCGTTTTGTTATGTTCGATAGCAATCTTCAGTACTCGAGTTGTCTTGGCTGAAACAGATGGAAGAGCACGCTTCAAGTCACTGATGTTGAAATAGTGTTTCAGATAGTCGCCATAGAACATGCGTAGAAACTGCTTCGGGGGCATGGCGTATATGTACTTTCGCAACATCAGGAGCCCTGAGTATCTGCCCTTTAGCTCCTCTGTCACCGGGAGCCGTTCTAAGAGCAGATGTACTCTCCGAGCATCGCCAGCGACCATCTCAAGATTGTCCTCTGCTGCCAGTTCCTTCATTATCTCATTTCGGGTGTCGCGAATCAGCTCGTCTATGACCTTTGAGATCGAGCGTATTTCATAATCTGTGACCCTGCTTACTGTGAGAAAAGTCGGTTCAAGAAAGTCTTCGACATCCGTATCGTAGAGGTCTTCCATTGTGATGAGTTCTGCACCCGGAATATACTCCCGTAGAGTAGCGAGCTCATCACGTATCACGATTTGCTCTCTCGTGAATACTGCATGATCATCCCTAAGGGTTCCACTCATGCCAATGATCCATTTTCCCTTCAGAAATGAAAGAAGAGGTGCCCAGGGAAAGACAAGAGCCGATTTTCCACTGGTGCGCCTTACAAGTGTGTCCACCTCATTGATTAGTACAATTTGGAATCTATCAAACAAAGAAGGTTCCTTCTGAAACATGGAGGCTAGAACCTGAGGTGTTGTTACAATTACCCGTTTCTCGCGAAGCTCGCGAATGCGACGACCTGATTGTACTCGGGAGGAGAGTTCGCCGAGGTCATCTTCAATTCCACCATACTCGCCCTTTAGATAGTCAATAGTTTCGGCTAGGGAAGAGGACGAATGCACAACAATGAGAATCCCCGTGGCAGGGAATCGTTGCGCCACAATTTGATGAGTGATGAATCGCTTTCCAAGCCCGCAGTCCAGCTCCAAAAGGACTGGTGTGCCCTTCAGTTCACTGACCCTATCAAGGATATAGGTTTGATACCCTCGTGGAGTGTACTTCTTCTTGGGCCCGGACATTATACATTCATCCGTGTGTTGAGTTATGAATCCATCTAAATCACCATTGCCAGCTGGACAATCGAAACTGAGAATGGCTCGCATATTCATGCAAACAAATACTCTTCCAAATGCGTCTCAGACTCAGATCACCACATCAATGAACCAAACATGCATCACTGATCTACAATCGTTCGCCATTCTCAGGAGTGTCTACATGATCCTCAGAAGTGAGTGACGGTGGCCCGCCTATAGGCTGGTGGAGAATTTCCTCCTTGCTTTCAGGCCCCCGTGGGATTGCCTTTCCGTGGACCCAGATTGTATTTGATGGAATTGTCGTGTCTTTTGGAACAACGGTATTAGCGCCGATAATCACATTGTCGCCGATGTTTGCACCAGGGAGGATAACGGCATTAGCTCCGACAGTGACATTGTTGCCCAATCTGACTGTCTTGAGGTAGAGTCGTCTGCCTTCATATACATGGCCACTCAGGATTGCATTGTAGCCAAAGAAGCAATTGTCCCCTATTATAGTCCGCTCAGGGTTGAATAGACGGCCATTACCAACAATTGTACTTCTGCCAACCTTGGTGCCAAAGGCCTGATGTCGAGGTCTTGTGTCTAGGAATACAGAGAAGAATCCAGCAAAGTATGGGAAGAGGACGTAGTACACTTCGTAGTATTCGTAGAGCAGCCAGGCCTCAGTTTCAGCTTCATAATAGCCATCTTGCAAGAATGGAATGACCCGTCGAGAAAGCTTGAACATGCCAAGTAAGAACCCGAGGAACACTGCATAGCAGATCAGACCTACAGGGACAAAAAGCACGAAGACCCAGAAGTATTGGATGACAAGTGGGTCGAAAGTTCCCTCGAGCAGTGGCCTTGCCAAATCGTAGAGTGTTGCAAAGGGAAAACCAAGACTGATCAGGAAATTGGTGAAATGCCGCAGGAAGTAACCGAACAGCAGAATTGCGGGAATTGCTGCAATAGTCAGGCTCGCCATGATAGAGAAAACCATGTAGGCGGTATATGCAAGGGACCTGGTTCTCATAGTCTACACTTCGGGAAGTCCTCAGTTATTTGATTTAGTATTATGTTTTGTTAAAGGGCAAAGTAAAAGCTCTCCTCAGCAGACCTTTTAGAAAGAGATATAGAGAGTTCTTTGAAATCGCACAACTATCTGACCAGGAGACATGACCATGGGTTACGACATAATCGTGGTTGGCACAGGTCCTGCGGGACTGATGGCCGCTGAGCATGCATCCATGCAAGGACTGAAGACGCTAGTATTGGAGAAACATGCTTCTGCAACAGACTCGTTGATGGGCGAGCTCGTGACAGACAGAGCGCTGAATCTTCTCAGAGTTAAACCAGACTCCGAATATGTCGGGAATAAGTTTACTTCGATTGTCGGAGAGAGCCTTGATACAGGATCAAACATCGTGGTCGATAGGACCCTTCTTGGTAATTCCTTCCTCCTCGACGAGCACAACTGCAAAGAGCTCATGCGAGATAGAGCTCTGTCGGATGGTGGGGAGTTCAGATACAATAGCAGTGTCAAGTCAGTCGTCAAAGAAGGAGCCTCGGTGGTCGGTGTCAAATACGACAGCAGCAATGAAGCCAGAGCGAGCCTAGCGGTGGGCGCAGATGGGTCATTCAGCAGGGTTTCAGAAACTGCAGGCTTTACCCACCCAAAGTGGCTTCTCAGCTATGGGCACAGATTCAAGCTTGCAAACTGCAAGAATGTTGACCCGAATGTTGCATACTTCTATGTCGGCAAGGACATCGGACTCGGATACCTCTGGCTATACCCAAGATCTGAGACCGAAGTGAATCTCGGAATTGGGAGAGTGCCATCATCAAAACAGAACTGGCGCAGGCTACCTCCAATGCAGGATGTACTCCGGAAATACATGAAGACACATCCTGAAACGGCGAACGCCAAGATCGTCTCTGTCAATGGAGGAGTTGTTCCCTGCGCAGGAATCATACCAAGATTCACCGATGCAGGCGTGGCACTCTGCGGGAACGCAGCAGGTCAGGTCTCGTCGATAGTAGGGGGTGGAGTCACGACATGTCTTCATGCAGGACAAGTTCTGGCGAAACATGCAAAGAGAATGGTAGACAGCAATGACTTCTCCAAGAAGAGTGTGTACCTCTATGAGAAGGAGTACAGGAGGTCGAAACTTGCCTCGAACATCAATAACACTGGAAAGGGAATGTGGGCAGTATCCAAGTACTCTATGCTCAATGATCCAATTGCGGCAGCTGAGATCGTGCTTGGACAGCTTGATGCAAGAACGCTCAATGAGCTCATTCAGGGTCATGCAAGCATTGCTACGTACATGACACTCATGACGGACTTCTTACCAATGGTGGCAAAAATCGGTGTTGGATACCTGAAAGCAATCGCTATGACTGGCCTGTAGATCAATAGAATGAAAAAGCAAGGGACCCCCCCCTTCCAGCTCGGCATACGGGTGTTCTAGCAGTATGCCTCGTACTATGCCCGTTTTGGGCTACCTCTGAAGGCATCCGCCCGGAGTAGCAACGCCTAGTTGCAAGCTTCAATAGCATCAATTCGACTTAAATATCGCTTGATTGTATACAGACATCAAGTTAGTAACATGATGATTTCGTATTCTACTCATCAATGAGTAGGGATGTGTTCCTATGTCAGACAATGACGAACTCAGAGAAGCCCTTGAACTGTGTGGACTTGTGTCCAGAGACAGACAGGAATCACGATTGTTGAATATCCTCAATGCGACACTGAGAATTCAGATAGACACTCCAAGACCGCCTACCTTCTCGGAGATTCATAGGCAGATTGAGAAGGATAATCCAAATACCCACCTCACAAAGGCGTGGATCCACAAGGTGCTGAAGGCACTCATCGAAGTCCGAATGATTCGTATTGATAATCCGACAACTCATCGGAAGGGGTACATCGCGGATGTCAATACAATCATGGCGGGTCTGGAGCAATTGAAGAGCCAGAGGGTAAAACAGCTTGAGGACGAAATGAAGCGGATACAAGAACACCTGGCGAGGGTGAGTGCACTTGATTGCGGTACTCTTGCTCAGGAGTTCGTGAAGAACGAAACAGGTAAACAGCAGGAGATCAGTTCAAGAGTTGTCAGAGGCGTCGAGGAACTGCACAGGGTACTGAGGTATAACATGCTTGATGTGGCAAAGAAGGGGGATATCGTTCGAGCATCCATGCTATGGCTGGGACCCTTCATAGACGAGAACGCTGGAAACAGAACCATGAGCTTCGTCAAGGCTGCAGAGAGAGGGGCTGATGTAAGGTACTTGGTCACAGCTGATGCATTAAAGCTTGAGGAGGGAGTTGGACTCATGCCTGACACGAAAAGTCGTCTGGCATTGATTCACTTTATTTTAGAGCTTAGGAAGAAGGGCATAGAATTCGACGTGCGATTCTATCAAGGCCCAAAGACATACAACCAGGTCAGCTTCAATAATGATAGCATGGCTCTGGTGATATCTGAGAATCCGTTGACTGCTACTTGGATTACTCGGCAGTTCAACCCAGACCTCATAGATAATGCGGTGAAATCATTTGATAGAGACTGGAAGAGAGCAAAATCGTTTTTTGGGTTGACACCAGAGAACGCAGCAGCTCTAGGAATGGCCCCGGGTGGGATGATCAGTAAATTGGTGAATCCCAAGACCAGGGAGGATGAGGAGAAGATACAGAGGTAGGCCGGAGGGTAATGACTATGGAGAAGAGTCAGGAAGTGCTGAAGGCCGTTCACCTAGAGCTGAATCGGAAAGACATGATTGTTCTAGGAGCACTCCTGAAAGCGCAGAATAATCCAGATACGTATGTGGATTTCAAGACACTGAGAGAACAACTAGAATTGGATGAGGGTGGAAGAAAGGGGAAAGACTCTCTCATCTATCGCAGTCTCTCATGGCTTGAGCAGACCGGTCTGATCAAAGTGGATAGAAGTGAGCACAAACATGGCTACAATTCTGGAGTCGCGTTGATGAGTAGAGTCATGAAGCGGATAATAAAAGAAAGAATATCAGCGCTCGCTAAAGACCTTCTGCTTTTGGATAAAGAGATTCAGTTGATATCGGACATGGACTCAGAAGTGATTGCCGCGCATATGGTTGCACGTGCCACAGGTGCTCAACCATTAGAAAAGCCCGTATTCGCCCAGGGATGGCAAAGCATCCAGAAGATCCTAGATACCAGAATCTATCAGAATCTTGAGAAGAATGATGTGATTAGATACACGCTAGAGTGGTATGACCAACCTGAAGAGGCGGAGGAGCCTAGAGCAGCCAAATTGGAGTCATTGCTAAAGAGAGGCATTGAGTTACGAGGTCTAGAACATGGAAAGGGGGACAAGAAGAGATTCCACAGGTTAGCTGAATACTACAAATATTATCGTCAAATGGGGTACAAAGTGGGACTTCGTATGCGCCTGAGGGAAGACTCAACATATCAGTTCGTGGCTCGTAATTCAGAGGGAATTGTGCTAATAGTATCAGAGAGTCCATTGTCTGCCACTTGGTTCCCCAGAAGCGCAAATCGAGAACTAGTGGATGACGCAATTCAGAGCTTTGATAGGGACTATGCAGAAGGACTGGACATTTCCATCCTTCGGGGGTGACTGGAAATGACAGTGGGAGAATCAGGTGAAATCCTTCAAAGACTCCAAGTCGATATGAGTTCAAGCAGTATGATGATCTTTAGGGCGGTTCTGATGGCAGCAGGGGGCACTTCAAAACCAGTGACCTATGCTGCAATCTCGGAAGCTCTGAAGAAATCCGTGCACAAGAAGTACACCAAAGCATATGTCTACAGCCAATTGAATAGCCTCGAAGAGGAAGGATTCATTTCGATTGACACAGTACAGCATCCAAAGCAATACATGATTGTCGAATCCTCAGTCGCTGATGCACTGAAACGTAGGAGCCAGAGGGCCATATCAGAGCTCATTTGCAAACGAGAAAGAATAACAGCGAAACTAGACTTGCTTGAAAAAGCGGCACCTCAGGATATTGCAATCACTGCGTACAATGACCTCGTTGGGATTTCATCTCAAGGCGGATCAATCATGATAGAAGGAATCGAAAATGTCAGAAGTATGGTGATTAGAGAGTTTGCAGATAGTGCCAAGCCAGGAGACAGTATCAGAGTTCTGGCTTCCGCAGGCACTCTTGCAGAGGGATTAGGGCCTGGTGGAATTACTGAGTTACGGATTATTCAGAGTGGTTTCAGAGGTGTAAAGGTCCGCGCTCTGCTGATACCTGTCGAACAGACTGAACTGACTATGAGTCTTATTGCAGGCCATCTCAGGACACTCTCGGGGGATTTCGTGCAAGGTGTCAGTACTGGGAACATAGAGTTGAGGCTCGCAGGAGAACGACTACAGACATATAGAATGGTCAGTCTCAACAGCGAGAAGATTCTATTGTATCTCACGCAAGCAAAAGCATCAGACATCGCAGCACTCATACATCGGAAAGACAACCCAGTTCTCGTGGATGACGCCATCGAAACATTCGATAGACTCTGGAATACAGGTTTTGATATCATCGCCCCCATAACTCAGAAGGTGAGCTCGCAGTAGTCGACGCCTACTCTACTACCCAAGTCTTGTCCTTTGAGAGTGTCACAAATATGTCATCACAGGCGGCCTGAAAATTCTCATACAGCCCGTACTCGCCGCCAGCAGCATATGGGTGACCACCACCATTGAAGAGCTTTGCAGCCATGTTACACAATACGGTTTCTCGCCCTCTCCGTATTCCAAGCATTCCACCCTGGCTCAACATGAGAAGTAGATCTGCGACGTCCAATGACTCACCATCAAAAATCAGATTCTCTGGATCAGAGGCAAAAGTGCCCATATCCGTGGAGGTCAGACCATTGGGAATCTCAACTATCCGGACGAGTCGATTATAGAGAACATGGTCACTATGTCCTGCAAGCGCCTTTCGCATCTTCTTGGCTTTCTCTTTCCGATAATTGTCAACACGTTTCTCTAGTAGTTGATCCCTGAACTTCTTGTTCGCATCATCCCAGACTCCGACCACGCCACTCTCTGCAAGCTTTGAAAGGACTGGATAGAGTGCGTCTAGAACCTCTTCACGTCTGTCAATTGCCCCGAATCGGAGGACTGACACAGCATCCGTCAGTGCGTTGGCAACAGGTATCTCCCTGAGATTGAAATCAGTGTCGTGAGCGATTTTTGCAAGCTCAGCACAGACTTCATCACGGGGCATTAGCACCTTCTGTGCTATCTCGGCTGAACAGTAGTCATGGTTTAGCTTCAACACGGGTCTGTTGGGAAGTGAAAGTATTGCCTTGATTGACTGATCAGACCATTGGTGATGGTCCAACCAGACAAGGCGGCATCCCTGAGTCAATGCACGTGAGAGACCCCTGATAATGATGTCTTGCGTTGTTTCATCCATTCCGAGATCGGTGACAACAATCAGTGTATCACGACGTGATGCAACTCCCGTGAACACTTGTTCGAAGGCACCATAGTCAGTGAGATTCACACCGAACTCAAGCGCTTTTGAGTTGGCATACCGCCATACAATAGCAGCTGAAGCTAATCCGTCAACATCTTTATCGTGGGAGAATGAGAGGAGAGAAGTAATTCTCTTGGCCCCTGCAGATTCGCTTTCTTGTCCTTCAGCCATTTTGCGCTCGTCATGTGGTTGAACAAATGCCTTATTTTCTCTTCTGGAAAACACAGGGTAGATACGAAAGTGTTTTTTGATGCCGAGTAAGAATGACAGACGGGATGAACGACTCTCAGCATAGAACTATGATGAGCGGCAATGAGGCAATTGCTCGCGGAGCAATAGAGGCAGGGATTGGATTCTGTACATCCTACCCAGGGACTCCAGCAACCGAGATTGCAACCGAATTGTTCGATCTTGCAGATAAGCACGATATCTATGTAGAGTGGAGCACAAATGAGAAGGTAGCACTTGAAGCCGCCGCTGGAGCCAGCTGGGCAGGGATTCCCGCTTTATGCTCGATGAAATCCCTCGGCCTCAATGTGGCTTCCGATTTTCTTCTCAATGTGAATCTCTCAGGCACAGGAAAGGGGGGTCTTGTCATTGTGGTATGCGATGATCCGAGAGGGCATAGTTCCAGCAACGAGCAAGACTCTAGATTCTATGCAAAGGCAGCCCAAATCCCGTTGTTAGAACCTTCAACCTATCAAGAGGCAAAGGATGTCACACGATTTGCATTCAAACTCTCTCAGCAGTTCGAAGTACCTGTCATGGTGAGGAGCACCACAAGGCTCTCTCACTCCCGAGGATTGGTAGGAAAAGGGATGCTTTCAAAGAGGAAGAAGGCAGCTGGGGTGCTACCTGAGAAACTGTATAATGTGCCTATGCCGCACCTCAGGCATAGAGACTTGCTGGAAAAAATGGAAAGAATCGTCAGGGAGTTTGAAACGTCAGACCTTAACATGCATACTAACATCAAAGATATGGAACTACTGGTAATCTCGAGTGGCATCTGTTCAATGTATGTACGTGAGGCTCTACACCTTATTGAGTCTACGAAGATTGGCCATCTAAACATAGTGACAACACATCCATTGCCTAAGAAGACTCTAACTAGTCTGCTTGAAAACGCCAATCGAGTTCTCTTCGTTGAAGAAACCGACCCCTTCGTGGAAGATGAAGTCAGGACTCTCTCAGCAGACCTTGAGGAATTACCGGCGTTTTATGGCAAGCGGACAGGACACATTCCGAGTTACGGAGAGATGGACACGGATACTGTCAGGACAGCCATTGGAAGGATAGATGGAACTCGTGTGGATGAGAAACAACTGGGACAGGCAGCAGGAGCAGACCTCCTCATCAAGAGACCCTTGACCTTTTGTGCCGGATGTACCCATCGTAATTTCTATTGGGCTATCCGAAAAGTCAAGAAGAGGGTGGGTGGAAAACTTGTCGTTGCAGGCGACATTGGATGCTACTCCCTTGGTGTATTCTATGATGAGGCTATGAACACCATGCAGGCAATGGGTTCTGGGATTGGAGTGGCCTGTGGTCTCAGCAAACTTGAGAGATTCGGGTTTGATTCCAAGGTTGTTGCTGTTGCTGGCGATTCAACATTCTTTCATGCCTGCTTACCAGGACTAGTCAATGCAAGACATAAGAACGCCAATCTCACCTTCGTCATTCTGGACAATGCAACGACAGCAATGACAGGATTCCAGACACATCCAGGATCCCGCCACCAAGCGCAAGGCTTCAGGCGAGTGGAGATAGAGGATATCGTGAAGGCTCTACAGCCAGACAGTTATGCCAGGGGAGATGCAAATGACATCAAAGGTCTTATTGACCTCCTTCACTCGACTATCAGCAGAAGCGGATTGAAGGTTCTTCTTCTGAATAGCATCTGTAGGCTTGATCAGGACACAAGTAAGCAAGAATCAAAGAATGATGTTTTCCTGATAGATCCAAAAATCTGTAGAGGCGAGAAATGTAGAATATGCTTTGCGGATTTCGGTTGTCCCGCTATCAGTTGGGACAGCGCAAATGAGCAACCGGTCATTTTGGATTCGATGTGTGTCAGATGTGGAGCCTGTATTGATGTCTGCCCTCATGATGCAATCAAGGGAGAGAAACTACAGTGAGAGAGCCCTTCAATATTCTTGTGGCCGGTGTAGGAGGACAGGGGAACCTTGTCTGTGGAAGGGTACTGGCAGATGCTGCAATACGACAAGGCCTACAACCAGTAGTTGGTGATACCTTTGGGGCATCACGACGAGGAGGCAGCGTCTTGACGCACCTCCGCATTGGAACAAGGGACTGGGCACCACTCATCCCCAAGGGAGAAGTCGATATCTTGCTTGGGCTTGAGCCATTGGAGGCGTTCAGAGCAGCAGCGGAGTACGCAGGAGGACGCACCATAGCCATAACCAGTCTTACGAAAGTCCCAACAGCAGACATTGACTCTGGAGAGATTGAGTATCCAGCATTAGAGAGAATCTCGGCAGCACTTTCAAAACTCTGTAGGCAGATATACATGCTTGATACAGATGCAGCACTTTCCCGAATCGGTTCTCCTCGTGTGCTGAATTCATTCATGTTGGGTTCTATGTCAAGTCTTCCACAAAGCCCTTTGAGTCGAGCAAACATTCGAAAGTCCCTGCAAGCACTTCTGGGCTCTGATACAGCCAATTTGACTGCCTTTGATGAGGGAGTCAATGCGATTCAAGCGAACTAGAGCATGACCAGAAGCACTTTTAGGACGGTTACACGGAGTCCAAAGTGGTGGAGTGTTTAGAATCCTCTGCAAAACCGCTAGTCGGAAAAGAACAGGACTGAACCATGAGGAAAGAAAAGAAGGACAAGTCAGCTGAGGATGTTACAGTTTCAGAACTACTCGATGATTTTGTGAGCCTGGACATACCCGACAATCGTTCCCGATCAGCAGATGTGACTGACGAGGATTATGTGACATCCATGCTCAAGAAAGATGCAAGGAAGACACTAGCCAAGTACAGGAAGGAGCCAGAAACTTCCAGCAACGACAGACACGCAGAGAAGAGCACACCCATCAAGAAAAAGGAGAAATATGAACCCCCTGTATTGTCTGAAAGACTGTTTCCTATGCGGAGATGCCAAAACTGTTACTACTGCGTGACAGTCCGTACTATCGGTGGTTCAAGCTGGTGTAACTGCACAAATCCTGGCAGGTCAACTGAAGAGAGCCCTGAAAAGCGATGGATAAAGAGTAGACTCAATCTACCCTGTTGGAAGACAAAGCAGCAGTAAGCTACACCACTCACATCTTGAAGTAGTAGCAGTCCGTAACAAGACTCTGGACTGATTCGCATCACCAGGACACATGAAGACTCTAGGCATGCACCTAGATTTCTGTCTTCCTGCCCTCTTGGGCTTTTCGAGCCTCGCGCCACATTATCTCAGCAAGGACAGTGAACATGTCTGCGACACCATCACCCGTCTTAGCAGAGCTCTCCATATAGACGAAGCCCTGATCTTCCGCCCAACGCTTGGCCTCGTCAGAGGGTACTGCACGATCAGGTAGGTCCGTCTTGTTACCGACACAGACCGTGGGTACGCGAGCCCCAATGGACTCATCTGCCTCTTGCACCCACTTAGACAACTCTGTGAATGAACGTCTTCGTGTGACATCGAAGACAATGATGACACCAGCTGCTCCGGAATAGTACATTTTGCGTACAGCCTTGAATCGAGCCTGTCCAGCAACATCCCATGCTTGGATTTTGATACCAGTGGCGTACTCAGCATCAGGGGGTGATATGTGAGTAAGTTTCACGGCGAACTGGGAGCCGATAGTGGTCTTGTAGTCACGCTCAAAGGTACCTGTGACATATCGATTGACGAGGGTTGTCTTTCCAACTGCACCTTCTCCAACGACCATTAGTTTGAACAGGTACTGATATGAATCAGGAGCAGAACCGGGTCGTGGAGCTTTGGGTCGTCTGTTCCGAATCTCAGTCACGATGGCGCTCTCAGTATCAGTCGTTTCAACAATAGCTGGAGTCACAACGGGAGCAGGCTCAGTCATGAGCTTCTCCACATCATCAAACTCGGTCATCGCCTTACTGGACTCATCTGCTCCGAACAATTGGTCCAAGAGCTCCTCTGCAGCCTTGAGCGAGTCGGCACCGCCCTCTGGCATGGTTTCCTCAAGAATCCTGGCGGCAGCCACTTTCTGCGCAAGGTCTTTGAACCCTGTACCAACGACCGGCCCGAAGGGAGACTCTTCTTCTACTAGGGTCTCTTTCGCGGAAACAGTGGCGGTGGGCTCGATTGGTACCGGGGGCGTAGCTGCATGAGCTGCAACAGCTGCGCCCATCTTGACAAGAATAGCCGTTTCTGGTGTGGTGACCTGCCTCACCTGACCAGACACGTCGGTCCACATCAATACAATGGGACGAATGATTATAGTCCCCTCTTTCTTTGGATTGAGCTGAATCTCGATGCTCTTGTTCTCTCCAGGAGCTAGGTCAAATCGAAGCTGCTGTGGCTCAACATCCATGTCATCTTTCGGGAAGTGATAGATCTTGCCAGCGATGCCATTCACCGATTCATCACTGACGTTATAGACTGTAAGCTTTCCTCGGAGAGCAGTCCCAGTCTTTGCCTCGGGATTGACTTCAAAGACAGGAATAATCTTGTAGAGACCCTCAATCACCTTGAGAGGCCCATTGGAAACACCGACCTGTACCTCTTTCCGACCGTCGCCTCCCGCGTCACCGACATTGATTGCAAGAATCTTGCTTCCGATGTCAATCTCTGAAAGCAGTAACAGGTCAGCCATGTAAAGACTGTAGAATCGTACCTTATGATCTTGGGTGGCCACAATAACCTCGTCCAAGTGGTCTGCGTTGATTTCTTGAACCCTCACAGACATGGCCTTCACGTTTTCCAGTTTGGAGAACAGATCGAGTTTACTCTCTTCATTGCGATATACGCGGATTGAACCATCACGTGTGACAACAGCTAGCTCCATCTTGCGATCGCCAAGCATGTCTCCAGACGCCAAGGATACAATCGGACTGGGAAGCTCAAGAACATCAATCTGGTCCAAGGAATGGTCCCGCACTTTGAAGACTCTCAGAGTGTTATCCCTGTTGCCTGTGACAATCTCATCAATCTCATCACCATCGACATCGCAGATCCCGATAGCGAGGGGCATATCATGGAGTCGGTGCATAGAAAACTGCGTGATGTTGTTTTGAGTGTCCATATTGAGAATCCGCAATGTAGAGTCACTGCCACCGACCATGATTTCATTCTTCTCGTCGCCGGTAACGTCAGTCACACGGACCGTTGTAACGAATCTGTCCACGGCGTACTCGCCAAGTATTTCGAACTGACCCTTGAGAGCATACCTGAATACTTGAACTGTACCAGCAATACCGGGTGTTTCCTTTGGGCCAATAGCACGACCAACTATGATCTCCATCAGCCCGTCGTTGTTGGCGTCAGCAATCTCGATGGAAAGGATGCTGCCACCAACATCGTATTGAGTAAGGAACAAGAACTCTGCATGACTGGCACTATAAAGCCGGAGGACACCGTCACGTCCACCAGTACACAGCTCCATTGTTCCGGAACCGGTGACATCGCCGACTGCAATCGCACTAGTGCTCTCATCGTCTTCTATTTCGAAGAGTATCTTTGGCGAACCCAAGTAGTTTACCTTCTCGTGATGTACTTAGCACACGGTGTGTATCGAGGACTATGAAGTGACCTCAATATGTGTACCTACACCCCTATTCAGAGTGCTTTTTCTACTTTGTGCGCTTAACCTCCTCACTCAGAATACAGGTTTAGAGCGCAGTATTTAACAGATAACTGATACATGACCATAATGGATGCAAAAATGTTCAAGCTCTCGGTCCGAAATCTGACAAAGGCATATCCAAATGACGACTCAGGAGAAACCCAAGTCTTAGATCACATATCCTTTGAAGTATCTAAGGGTGAATTCTTGGGTATCGTCGGACCAAGTGGGTGCGGCAAGACAACGCTCCTCAAAATCATTGCAGGACTACTCGAGCCTGATGAAGGTCAGATACTCATCGATGGACAAGAAGTGGAAGCAGGTCATAATCGTGTAGGCTACATATTCCAACAGGAATCATTGTTTCCTTGGAGGACAGTCAGGCAGAATATCGAGTTCGGCCTGGAGGTAAAGGGAGTTCCAGAAAAGGAGCGAAGAGAGAAGTCTGAGGAGATCATTAAAATCGTGGGAATGGAAGGTCTTGAGAAGAATTACCCGCACGAGATATCCGGAGGCCAGGCAAGGAAGACAGAGATGGCGCGTAGTCTTGTGGTGTCGCCTGATATACTAGTTGCTGATGAAGCCTTCTCCAATCTCGATGCGCAAACCAGAAACTATCTTCAAGAGGAGTTCCTCAGAATCCAAGACTTGACCGGATCCACGATTGCATTTGTTTCACATAATGTTGATGAGGCAGTCTTCATGTCAGATAGGATTCTAGTGCTGAGCAACCTGCCTGCAAGAATCATCGCTGAATACAAGGTGGAGATTCCGAGACCTCGGATAAGAACCTCACAAGAGTGTCTCTCCTACCGTAGCAAGATCCTTGACATCCTAAGTATTGAGCAACAGAAAGCAATGAAGAGATCATTCAAACCGAAACAGTCTGTCTCCACCTAAGCAAGTATTTCTCAATGTACAAGAAGAGGTAACTGATGAGAAAGCCAACCAGACCAATAAGGAGCATGCTCGCAATGACGGCACCCGTCTGACCTACTTGCTGCATGATAAGGACAAGGTAACCAAGCCCGAGCCCGCCCCCAATCATCTCAGCTGCGACAAGACACATCCAACCGATACCGAAGCCAATTCTGAGACCGGCGAACACCTCTGGTCCTGCTGAGGGAACCACCACTCTTGACAGAATGTGCCATTCGGTTGCGCCAAAGGTCTTGGCAACATCAATATGCACAGGCTCTGTTCGTTTGACTCCTGTTGTTGTATTGATGAGAATGGGGAAGAAAGCTCCGACCCATATGATGAAGACTTGGGCACCCAGCATGTTTGAGCGGAAGAGAAGTATTGCTAGAGGAATCCACGCAATTGGAGGAATGGGACGCATTGCCTCCACAACAGGGCCGAGCACAGAATTGAACAAATGATAGCGTCCTATCAGAATACCTAAGGGAATGCCTGTGGCGGCAGCAAACGTGAAGCCAATAATCACTCGTGTCAAGCTCATCTGTATGTGCTCTGAGAGAAGATGACCGTCACTATCGCCCACGAGCGCTAGGCGTACTAGAGCATTGATTACATCAAATAACGATGTCTGTGTCAGGTATGCTATGAGCTGCCAGAGCACGATGAGGATGATTGCGGGTATGATGATTCTAAGAATAATCCATTGAAAAGAACCACGAAGGTTCTTGCGACCGCTCTTGGTACTATTAAGCCTAGTATTCTGCTCCGTTTCTGATAATGACATTCTTCTCGGGGCTCCTAGGAGATGCTACGCTTTTTTGTCTACCGTTTTACAGTGTCACAAATGAAGACCATCAACATAGGTCGTGTCTATGAAAGCATCCAAGAACGCCGAGGTGTCAGCAGGTATCTTATCCGGAAGGAGTTGTTCTTCATCGATAAGGAAATTGAGGTAGATCTCCAGGCCAGTTCTATTCACATTATAGTCAAAGATGATTCGATTGAAAGCTGTCGTTACGGGGCTCTCTTCCATCTCAAGCCAGTCCTGAGCGATTGATATTGCATCCTCTGTGTTGTTCAGAATCCACCCTTCAGCTTCGACATGAATATCTAGAACCTTCTGTACAATATCTGGATGAGAAGTGAGAAACGTATTATCCGAAGCTACTAGACAGCAGGGATGACGCGGCCAGATGTCACTTGAGAGAACAAGCGGTACTGATTTGTTATCATACTCAGCCTTTGCATTGAATGGTTCCCATGCAATAAAGGCAGGATTCTCAGCAGTAAGAGAATCAGCCATGAGGGAAGGCTGTATCGTAAGTGCCGTGATGTTCGAATAGCTGAGACCAGATTGATTTAGGGCCAAGCGAAGCAGAAAGTTTTGAACAGTTGAAGGACCAGGTTGATAGACACCCTTGCCAACAAGATCAGTAATGGTTGTGACGTGCCCAGCATCATATTCTTCTTTTGATACCATTATGGCAGAGCCCTCAAGATTCGCCGCAGCCAGGACTGTGATTGGAATGTCCTGGTTGATACGTTTCACAATCGCAGGAGCAGCTCCCAAGTAACCCATATCTATCTGCCCTGCAAGGAACCCATCCATTTCGAGACCTCCATTACCAAACTGGACAAGCTCCACGGTAAGATTCTCTCGCTCAAATAGGCCGTTCTCCAGAGCTACCCGTAGAGCAAGCTGATGGAGGTCCTTGGATAGGTAGCCAATTCGTACGTCCGGGGTCGGTGCTGGATTCCAGAGAGCGATGATTCCGATTGCCACAACGACAATGACAACCACACCGACTGCAATCGCTTTGTCCTTCTCCAACTTTCAAAGCCTCTAAAGTCACGAATCGTCAATTGGCATATGAGGGTTGAGAATAAGGCTTCCGGTGCCATCAAGTTGATTAGTACAAGGACATTAGGGTTTGAGCATGTCACTCAGAGACCGGATACCAGATCAGTTGAGAATTGGTGATGCAATGATTGGAATCACCATGGAGGAGGACTTGGCTGTGTTTCCGACGAGTGAATACGTGCTTCTTGAGATCTCCCATAAGGCCGGAAGAGTGAATATTCCAAGGATTGTCAACACCCTTCAGGGTCTAGTAAGGGATGACCGAAGAATGGTTGCAATCAGGGGATTTGGCTTCAAGGGAATAGGTCTCGCCGTGCGTGTCGCTCACGAACTCAAGATGGGAGAGAAGAAGTTCACCTATGAGATGACCTTTGATACATTCGACGCCACGGACCCAGAGGATAATAGCCCAATCACAAGTGTACAGATAATCGTCCTTCCACCAAAATAGTCACCATCAAGCAGATGGCCATCATGATAAGAGCGTGACCATGTGACCGAGCCTTCTACGGACAAGAGGACTGGGCATCGTGTAAGAACCAATCTGTCAAGAATCCAATTCCCTGAAGTCTGTCCGGTCTGTTCTGACAAGGCTGAAGATCTCGTGTTTGTTACCGTCATGGAGCAACTGCACCCTGACAGCTATGAATCAACATCCATGATTAAGGGAGAAGACAAGGCGTCTGTAGCACTGGAAACAGCAAGGGGAGCCACCACCTTTCCCGTTCCCACCTGCCTAGCGCATGGCAGCAAGAGTGTGAGGAGTGTCCGAACCAAGCTCGTTGCCGCAGCGGGCTTCTTCATCTTCTTCTATCCGATTCTCTTCTTTCTTCTCCAAATCAATACTGCCTTAATTCACTCAAGGTCGGTGACAGAACCTGTTCTGGGTCTGGCCGTCTTCGCCGCGGCACTTACCGCCGCGTTTCTCTACGGCCTATTTCCTAGGGCACTTGAACGGGCGTTGAAGTTCGAGAATATAGACAGGGCAAAAGATACAGTGGAAGTGATCATGACAAATAATGATTACAGAAGCAGATTCGTTGAGTTGAACGAGATGTTCGTTGAGAGTATGAAAGACAAGAGAAAACCGTAAAGTCGGTGGCAATGAAATGATGGATTGGTAATCTTCAAGAAGCATTGTGATGTGCATACCTGGACAATGCTGGAGCAAATGGGAGAGCAATAACGTGAGAGTAAGAGCCATCGCAGTCTTCCTATTGGGTATCATGCTGGTTGGCATGGTTTCTTGTGCACCTATCCAGCAAGTATTGCAGGTCGACCCTCTTCGCAGTGTTGCTATTCCAAGTCAGGCCACCGAGCCAATATTGATTGTCGGAAATGCTGAGCTCTCACAACAGAGTAGAGGAGGGGTTGGAACGAGGTCTGATCCGTACATACTCTCGGGATTGACCAAAGTCACGTCGGGGAGCTGTATCTACGTGCGTGATACAACGGCATTCTTTGTTATCAAGGACTCTGACCTAGAGTGCACTGGCACGCTGTCACCAGTCATATCGTTCCACGGAGTTGAAAACGGAATCATTGAGGGGTGCTATCTAAGAGGAGGATTAAGCGGCGCGCAATTCGCATTCTGTGTGGACTGCACAATAAGAGAGAGTACCTGCGTTGCTAGTTCCAATGCGATTTCTGTGACAGACTCCTACAACTGCACAGTTCGTGGCTGTATTGCACACACCAATATTGTAGGAGTCTTGGTAGCAGATTCGAATAGATCACTAATTGTCGGCAATTCCATCTACAGGAACTCACAGGTAGGTGTGCTCGTAGAAGCCGCCTCTAAGGAAACTACTGTCTACCAGAACAGCATTGGTTGGAACGGGTGGAACGGTTCGGGGTATTTGAATGCGTTCGATGACGGCGCCGAAACCCAATTCACCAACGGAATTGATAGTGGAAACGCTTGGTCAGACCATATCGGCTCTGGACACTACAACATCCCAGGCACAGCCTTGTCCGTCGATACAATCGCCACGACACTCACAGATATGAATAGACCAAATGTGAATGTACCACTTGATAGAGTCTTTGACATGGAGAGCATCGGAGAGACCCTGACATGGATAGCCACTGACGAGTTTCCATATTCTTATCTTCTCTCCATCGATAACATCCCTTCCGGTGCTGAAACGTGGGATGGACGGGAAATCACTGTTTCCCTCGATAATTTGTCCGCTGGAGCGCATGTCCTAGTCATGAGTGTGACAGATGCGGCGGGTAATACTGCGAGCGACGAAGTGACTGTTACAGCAGTCTCGTTCATGCTTGGAGGCTTGGGGACTGAATGGGTTCTGTGGGGCTCCGTCCTGACGGTCGTTGTCCTTATTCTGGTCATTGCAATCATCAAGAAGATTCAGTAAGAAGAACGCGAAAACGGTGAAACTGTGAGTATGACGATTAACTGATGTTTTGACAGTCATGCCACTAAATAGATAAGCAGTCCACTGAGAGCCTGCCCTGTATCTTCTCCCAACGTAGGTGAGACTGACAATGGCGATGGATTTCGCACGTGGAATAACTGAATTTCGCTGGCATGGTCGCGGTGGCCAAGGTGTGGTCACGAGTAACCAGATGCTTGGCAAAGCCGCCCTCTCGGAAGGCAACTATATACAGGCTTTTCCAGAGTTTGGACCTGAGAGAACAGGTGCACCAGTGAGGGCGTTTTTGAGAATCAGTAAGAAACCCATTCAGGTGTATGCCCAAGTGTATGCGCCTGATGTTGTGGTGTGTATCGACCCCTCCTTACTTGACGTCGTGAATCCAACCGAGGGACTAAGAACCGACGGTACCCTCGTGCTCAATACAAGTAGTGAGCCAAAGGATATCCGCAAGAAGTTTGGCTTCAAGGAAGGAAAAGTGGTGACTGTTGATGCGAGCAGGATCGCAATGGAGGTCTTGGGGCGTCCATTCTACAACATGCCGACTATGGCTGCAGCAGTTGCTGGTACAGGTATCGTGTCAATAGACACCGTCATTAGGGAAGTCCTTGCTCGCTACCCCGGAAAGGTTGGAGACCTGAACAAAGTAGCAATAGAGAGAGCTGTCAAGGAGGCAATAATCGGATGAGTGAAAAGTACAATGAGATTCCGATGGCTGGTAACATCGTTGAACCCGGCAATGCCATGAAATACAAAACAGGAGGCTGGCGCGCAGAAAGGCCCATTCATAGCGACGAAACTTGCCTCTGGATTAAGAATGGTACGTGCGGTCGTTGCTGGATCTTCTGCCCCGACAATGCAGTCGTGCTCATTGAAAAAGATGGCAAGTATGCCTATGCCTATAACTACGATTATTGCAAAGGATGCGCGATCTGCTCGAATGAATGCCCCACAAATAGCATCCATATGGAGAGTGAGAGCAAGTGACAGTACCGAGAGAAAAGATCATTGTTGAAGGCCTGACTGGTGACGCTGCAATTGCTCAGGCGCTCAGACAAGCGGATATTGATGTTCTTTCAGCATACCCAATCACTCCTCAGACCATCATTGTGGAAGACTATCAGAAGTTCGCGGCAGATGGTGTGGTGAAGGCAAAGGTCATTCCTGTTGAGTCTGAACACTCAGCTATGAGCGCCTGCGTCGGAGCCTCTGCTGTTGGAGCGCGAGTCGCAACAGCCTCAGCTTCAGCCGGACTTGCACTGATGTGGGAAATACTCTACTGTGCAGCCTCCATGAGGATGCCAATCGTCTTCGCTGTTGCAAACCGAGCCCTATCTGCTCCCATCAATATCCACAATGACCACAGCGACGGTATGGGAATGCGTGATAGCGGATTCATTCAGCTCTACTGCCAGAGCTGCCAGGAGGCCTATGATACCACCCTGATGGCATTCAGACTGGCAGAGCATCATGATGTACTCCTACCAGTGATGGTGGGAATTGATGGCTTCATCGTTAGCCATAACGTCGAACGGGTAGAAATGCTACCTGATGATGAAGTGACGAAGTTCGTCGGTGTGAGGGATCCAGTCCAGATACTCGATCCTGATAACCCGATTACCATGGGACCATTGGCACTGACAGACTACTATTTCGAGTTTAAGGAACAACAGGACAAAGCGATACAGAATGCGCCTAGGGTGTATAAGCAGGTCGAAGCTGAGTTCGAAAAACTCACTGGGCGCAAGTACGGAAT
>PRDH01000029.1 GCA_003345545.1 Candidatus Thorarchaeota archaeon | reverse complement strand
CTGGGGAAGTACTTGTAGGACTTCAGCAGGACCCAAGCTGCCTCACGCACGGACTGAGGAGAGATGGAGTGTGTAAGGTCAACTATGCGGGCATCACTGTCGATGCTGAGAATGACGCCCTTCATCACACCCACATACTCAGACTCACCGAAATCAGTAAGTAAAACAATCATTCAGTCATCCCTTACTCCACGCGAACTAGTCGCACTTCGTTGTAGTCTGTAACGACTCTGATGTATCCTCTCAGCACTTCATCTACCAGTGAGTCGCCAGTGTCCACCTTGAGAGTCTCACTCTCAATTCCCTTGAGCTTTGAGAGCGTTGAGATCACAATGATATGCTCACGACCAACACGCTCGATGATGCCAGGACTGATCTGCTGATTGCCACGACCAAAGAGCATTCCCTGATGCCCGATGGGAGATACAATGATCCATGTCATGCTGAAGTCATCGACTAACTCGATAATCTGGGTCTCGCTCACATCATTGTGCATGATACGTCTTTGATAGACATCTACTCCAAGGATTGTCTTCTTGACACCCAAGAGATCGGTCACTGTCTTCACTGTGGTGCCGGGTCCCAGGATATAGGTTCCTTGAGGAACCATCTGGTCAATGATGTAGTTGGCAATGGCCACCTGTGCCTCGTGCTCATCGATGGTTTCAGGACTGGCTTGTTTGGCTCCCTGGAATCGGGCTGGAACTGATGGCCCCTTCATGTAGCCATAGAGACGGATGACGAAACGGTCCTCGCGATATGCCTCCTCATCAGCGTCCATGATTTCAAAGTCTGCGGTCCCTGCCCCTCCATCAAGAACAAGATTGACGACCTCTGCTGCATCCGTAGGATTCACAACGAAGATGCCGCTGTACATCTTCACTCCAGACGGAACACCCAGCACGAGAAGGTCATCGAGACCTTCCGCCATAATCGCATCTAGGATGTCGCGTGCTGTGCCATCGCCTCCAACAAAGACCAAGAGACGAACTCCCGCCTTGTAGAGCGCAAGAGTACACTGACGCGTGTCCTCAGAGCTGGTCGTGTCACTTATCTTGAGATCGACTACTTTGTGCTCCAAACCCATCTCTTGGCTGACATCCTCTCCCATCTGGAGAGGACAGACAATCAGATCCAGTCGTGGGTTGCCTTGGACAAGGGGAGCCAGAGCCTGTAAGAACTCCATTGCTCGAACTGGTGCCACAGGAGTCGCTCCAAGGCTAATTGCCTCTTCAACAACACCATCAGTCCCTTTGAGGCCGACACGACCACCCATCCCCGCAATCGGATTGACAAGAAGACCAAGGTATAACACAGCTACAAGACTCCTGCATCGCTAGTAAGACAACCCACCTCTAAAGTAGTTGTATTCAGTCCTTGAGAGCGTTGACTTGGGCTGCAGATTGTATCCAGAAAGACACCCGAACGAGAACCTCTTCGAGAAATCTATCCCTGTTGTCGGGTGTTGCGTCTTCGGGCCACTTGTTCTTGCGATATTCATCGAACTTCTTGAACGAGCGGCCATACTTGGTGGTCAGCGGTAACTCAACCCGTTTGTCGCACATTGTATTCAGAGCACGGATGAGAGTGACAAAGTCGAACTTCAATCGAATCAACCATTTTCGCACGGCGATGAAGAAGGCACGGTCATTTGATTGGTCCCATGACAGACCTTTCAGAGCCTCTCTGTTTCCGCCGTCGATTCTCTCAGAGTTGAAGCTGCATCCCTTATCGTAGTTGCACCGAGCTCTCACATAGAGATTCTTCTTTGACATCCAGAGGATATTCTCATGCTCTCCCTTCTTTCTCATGACTTCCTTGTGATTGCCAGCAGGAAACACAAGCTCGACTACACCGCCTTCCTTGAAAGCACCTCCAGCTTTGAAGTACAGGTCCAGTGCCCAGGCGAGTGCAGGGATGGTGTTTACGGGATAGGATTCATCGGGGTCTGTCATTGTTGCACGTCACATCAATCATTCTTACTGTTATGAATTAGCTCTCTGGTAGAAGTGATGACACACTCCTTGCCAGAAATGGTGGAGCTACATTTCCTTCTGCTCACGATCAGCGACGAGGACCCTAGCAAGCTGCTCAAAGATATCGATGATTCCTTCTCCAGTCTTTGCGCTCGACTCGACATATGGCATGCTACGGCTGTCCGCGAATTCGCGTCCCTCTGATGGTTCAACCACGCGGTCGGGAAGATCGGTCTTGTTCGCTACTAGAATCAGTGGTATATCCTTTCCAAGCGCCTTGTGGAGTTCCTCTAGCCACTCCTGGAGCACGATGAAGGTTCTTCGTCTCGTCACATCATAGACGAGTATCCCACCGCTCGAACCCCTATAGTACATGGGTCTGAGAATCTGAAACCGAGACTGCCCTGCAACATCCCAGATTTGCAGTTTCACGGTCACCTTTTCGCGCTCCGACTTTACAATTTCAACATTCTTGACAGCAAACTGGGAGCCAATAGTAGTCTTGTAATCAGTCCTGAAGAATCCGTGAGAAAAGCGGGTGACTATGGCTGTCTTTCCCACTGCGCCCTCTCCTAAGACCACGATTTTGAACAAGAAGTCATAGGTGCTACTCATAGCGCAGTCCTCCAGCTGTAGAATCGATGTGGAATGCATACGTGGCTACGCCATTGACATATGAAGAGTCTCTGTGTGTATTCATGAAAGATCCCCATGCAGTCTATCGGCCTGAACAGTGGTTGCGCATTCGAAGCCTAAGTTACTGATGGCACTAATAAGGTTTCGCGATATATTGAGCAACGAGACCAGAACAGAACAAAGGTGAGAGACGGTGAGCTAACCCTCTTCCTCAACCCAAGAAACGAATTCGCGCAGTAACCTATTGAACTCCTTGGGGTGCTCGATCATTGGTTTGAGGACGAGTGACAATCGCATAACGACCCAATTTCACTGTAATGTATTGTTCAGGTATCTTTTTCTCTAGAGCATACAGACATGGTACCTGTGAGCTCCATGGCGGACAGACTCTTCGGAACAACGGGCGTGCGAAAGGTCTACGGAAAAGAGTTCGACCTTGAGATGGCATTGGACTTAGGAAAAGCACTCGGAACACTGCTGGGTGGAGGAACGGTCCTCCTAGCACGAGACACGAGAACCACAGGGCTCATGGTCGCCGATGCGCTCTCTGCTGGTTTGCTATCCACAGGGGTGAACGTAGTCAGAACAGGCATCATCCCGACACCTACGCTGGCCTTCACAGTGATGAACAGAAGACTCGATGCGGGCGTCATGGTTACTGCATCGCACAACCCACCAGAGTATACGGGAGTAAAATTCTGGTCTAAGAATAGTATGGGCTTTACACCCGAAGAGGAAGAGAAGATTGAGCGGATCTATGTATCAAGGAAATTCAAGGTTGCACCCTGGAATCAGCTGGGAAAGGAGTCCACAACAGAAAGCGCTGCTGACGAACACATCGAGGCAATCCTAGCAAGGTGCGATGCAGAGCTGATAAGGTCGAAGTCATTCACAATAGTAGTTGACCCGGGTAACGGCGCAGCATCTGTTCTCACTCCATATCTCATGCAGAGACTTGCTAGCAAGATCGTCACGATAAACAGTCAGCCGGACGGACACTTTCCAGGAAGAGTTTCTGAACCAGATGAGAGCTCCCTTGGTGATCTCATTCAGATGGTGAAGGAGATTGGTGCAGACCTTGGTATCGCTCATGATGGTGATGCTGATAGGGTGGTGTTTGTGACTGAGAAGGGCGAGGTAGTCAGAGGAGATAGAACGATTGCGCTTCTCGCTCAAGACTATCTTGGCACTACGAAGGGGGGGACTTTGGTCACCACTGTGGATAGCTCATTGGTGCTTGACGAAACCGTCAAGAAAAGAGGCGGCAAGATAATTCGAACACCTGTGGGGGATATCCAAGTTGCAGTCAAAGTAAAGGAAACTGATGCAGTCATGGGTGGCGAGGCCTGTGGTGTGTTCATTCTCCCAGAGTTCCACCTTGCGCCGGAGCCATTCCTCACAGCCTGCAGGATTCTTGAAAAAATGGCAAGAACAGGAAAGAGTCTTGGAGAGCTGATCTCAGGCATTCCAGCATATCCTCTAGTGAAGACCAAACTGAAATGTCCAAATGAGAAGAAGGCACAGGTAATGGAAGCTCTTGCAGAGGTGCTCCCTAAGGCACTGGAGAATGTCGTGCAGGTTCTAACAGTGGACGGCATTGGGATTACTCTAAAAGAGGGATGGGTCCTAGTACGACCGTCAGGTACAGAACCGGTGATAAGAATCACGTGTGAGGGTCCCACAGAGGCGCTGGTCAAGAAAGTATCGAATACAGCGAAGCTTGCTGTTGAGAAGACAATCAAATCGATATGACATGATTTGTTTCGATAATGCAGACAAGATTTATAGCGGATTCCGCGACCTCTTCAGACAGTTGATGGAGCTAGACCAATGAGCAAAGAGAAGAAGGAACTTGAAGATGCTGTGATGGGGGAGTTCGAGTGGGCACTTCAGGATCCAAATACACAGAAGATTCGCCAGCTCGGGGAAGTTGTGAGTATCATCACTACTAAGCTCACAGAAGCCATTAGCAATCTACAGGCAACAACAGCTCAGCTCCAATCGCAAGTCAGCGCTTTGGAATCAAGGATTGATTCTCTCTCGAGCCGCGCCTCTGGTGGCGCAACCATATCAGCAGGACCCTCAGCAGCCGGAGGACAGCCAATTGCTGGCATGGCAAGAGCCCCAACAGCTCCACCGCCCTCGCCAGGGGGAGGCATGAGCATGATGGGCGAACTCAAGCAACTTCTAGCTGCCAGAAAGAGAAAGGCAGACTAACCGTAGTAGCCAGATGCCTCACACAAGACTTTCAACGCTGTTTTCTCTATAGAACGGTCCAGCATGTTCAGGAAGGGTAATCGAAAAGGCCTCAGCACGCTCGCATTTCGCTTGGACTCCGCGAAGACGTGTCCTCGCATCGTAGAGCTTCTCATAGAAGAGATCGGCTTTCTCAATCTGTGACTTGTGTTCTTTGATCGCGTTGAAAGCATACTCAAACGAGTCCGAAATATCAACATACACGTGGGGTCGGGAAATCAAGGTGTTGATCTCCATGTTGTAGATTCTTTCAACGCGGTGTGCATCATCAAAGAGTGTTGTGTGGGATGCCCATTCAACAGCATCGAAGACTATCTGTGCGCAGTGTTGATGATTCACATTGTAGTCTCCAGAGAAGTGAGTTATCACTATCTTCGGACGCGATTTGAGAATCGCTCCGACGACTTCATTTCGAAGGCTCATGTCAATGGCAAAGTCATCGCGCTCGCTTAGATAGAGGTTCCGCACACCAAGCTGGGCGCATGCAGACTTCATTTCGTCGTTCCTTATTCCATTGCCCGTCATACAGTGCACGTCGACAGGAATCCCCATGTCAGCATGTTTTCGTATCGTACCGCCGGCACCCAGACTCTCGTCATCGGGGTGTGCAACCACAACAAGGATAGAGCTCATATGTGAGTGTTCTTTCAGTATCTAATCAAGGTTTGGCATGTTCGACTGTGCAGACCAAGTGCCTTAAAGGGGAACAGGAATAGACCAGTCAGAAGGTATGGCTATGCGAATTGGTGTGAATCTCTACCCTTCATTTGGCGGTAGCGGTCATGTTGCAACCCGACTCGGCCAACACTTGGCGAACAAAGGACACATAATCCACTTCATCACCTATCAGAGACCCTTCTCATTGATGTGGCAGCAGACAGAGGGCGTCCATGTCGACCTTGTGGACAGCTTTGATTATCCTCTGTTTGACACGATTGGACCCCCCTATACTATGGCGCTCACATCAAAAATCGTCAAGGTTGCAAAGGATGCGGGGTTGGACCTCATCCATGCGCACTATGCGATTCCTCATGCGATGGCGGCATATATGGCTCGTGAGATCAATGGGATTCCCTATGTGGTCACACTTCATGGCTCTGATGTGCATACACTAGGTCAGGATCCTGCATACAAGCCAGTTGTCCAGCACACCGTGGAGAATGCTGATGCTGTGACTGCGGTCTCCCAATTCCTAGCAGACAAAGCTCACAAAGAGCTCGGAATCAAGAGGGATATTCATGTCATCCCGAACTTCATTGATACAACGCAGTTCTCCAAGGTTTCAGGGATCAGACTTCTTGTTGAGAGGGGGTGTGTATCAGTGCGGAGTGAGAAGGATGCCTTTGAGATAGAACCAGAGGATAGGATATTGCTTCACGCCTCCAATTTTCGAAAGGTCAAACGTGTCGTTGAACTTGTCGAGATCATGCGCACTGTCGTAGACCATAACCCAAATGCAAGACTCGTGATTGCAGGCGATGGACCCACACGTATTGACGTCGAGCGGCGAATAGAGGACCTGAAACTGTGTGATAATGTACATCTCTTGGGTGTGAAAAGCAACATGCAGGAAATCATGTGTTCCTCTGACATCTTCTTGCTCAATTCGACACTTGAGGGAATGCCTCTGACGCTCTTGGAGGCGATGGCCTGTAGTCTTCCTGTGATTACAACACCTGCAGGCGGAATTCCTGAGCTTGTTCGTGCAGACAAGGATGGAATTGTCACGAAGGGCTTCGAGAAGGAGGAATTTGCGCAGGCAATTCTTCACCTCCTTGAGAATGAGGGCGAGAGAAAGAGACTGGCGAAGGCAGGTCGACAACGTGTCAATGTTTTTGACGCCAACAAGATTGTTCCTATGTACGAGAATGTGTTCAACGAAGTCGTCAAACGGTGAGGAGGACGTATTATCGTGAAGCCGAGCGTCTATGATGTGTATCACGACTTCGTCTGGAAAGGGAAAGACACCAAGCTCGCTCAGACACTGTATGATAGTCCGCCGCTCACAATGAATGGGATCTGTGATCGAGTGCCAGAGCTCATGAAGAAGTATGAGAAGACTCTCTGGCATATTGACGAACGGATGAAGCTTCTTGAGAGAGCCCTCATCTCCTCGAATCGGGACCTTGGATGCCTCACAGAAGACACCAAATCCAGTATCAGCTCTCTGAAGAACGGAGCCATTGAGTCGGCGCACCAGACTGTGGTTCTGGGGGGTCCTGTGTATGTCCTGAACAAGGCGGCAACAGCAAGACGACTTGCCAGTCTATGCGCTGAGAGAGGACTTGACCTTGCACCCTTCTTCTGTCTTGCGGACTATGACATTGTTCAGCCAGAACTCACGAATATCCGCCTACCTGTACTGGGCTCAGAGTGCTCACTCGTGAGCATTCCAGTGCCTGAGGGCTATGAGAACTCACCAGTGAGTGTGCTCCCCCTACCAGCGAGAGACTGGTACAATCAGGTTGAGGACGATATCAGGACAACCTACAGGCCGATGTTCAAAGCACTAGAGGGATCTTCTAGAACGCTTCTAGATGAGCGGCTTGAGCAGGCCTTGTCGATTCTTCGGTGGAGTTACACCAACTCCACAACTCTGGCAGAATGGGCAGCACGAACACTGGGCAGGCTGTTCAATATAGAAGGCGATTTGGGCATCCCATTGCTCTCAGCATCTTCTGAGGGTATCAGAGACCTTCTTGTCGAGGGTCTAGAGTTCCTTCTGGCTCGTGAGAACCGGGAGAGATTCCTGGCCATGTTCAATGAAGTGACCACACTGATCGAGGAGAAAGGATACAATCCTGGAATTGGTCTCAGAGGAACTGACTACGTGCCATTCTTCTACGAATGCCCCGGAGAGACCTGCAACAAAGCAAGAACAGAGTTTCACTATGAGGAAAGAGGGACTACTGCCCTTCTCACTGGAACCTGCCCATCCTGCTCTGAGAAGATTGAGATTGAAACATCCGCAGATACACCATATCTCGGTGATATTGCTCGGAGTATCTCGCTCCGCGTAGACTCCAGACAATTAGCAATCGACTCAATAATACCAATCGTCACGCATGTTGGAGGTGCCGGCGAGACAGCATACTATGCACAAGTGATACCCAGTGCGAGAGCAATCTCAGCCCCGTTCCCTATGTTCGTCAAGTATCCACGGGTCTACTTCAACACTCCCTGGAATGAGCAATTGGCAAAATCACTTGAAGGGAAAGAGATGCCGGTTCTTCAGGGAAGGAACTTGTTCAATATCATGGGGAGAGTTTCGAAGTACAGAAAGAAGAACCAGTTCGATGAGATGAATCAGGAACTTGAGAACCTTGAGAATCTGATACTGGAATGTCACGCCAAACTCAATAGCGAACTCAGAACTATAGAGCCAAGAATCGCTGCCGCATCAAAAGAGGAAGCAGCAACTCATCTAGGCCTCAGGATGGACCTAGAACGATATCTCAGTTGGGCCTTTGGTCAGTTTGCCGAGGGCAAGCTAGGACAAGAGTCTTCATGGTCATGGATCGAGTGGGCAATCAATTCAGGCTTCAGTGATCTATTCGGTCCCTACAATCGCGCATACACTGGTCAGATGAAGAATGGCGGCACTATCTTCGTCAACTTCTCATTATGATTGGACACAGACAGATGAGCGTCTGATATGGTTCTAGCCCAGCTCCTTTGACAATAGCTTTCCGAGTCGGGAAATCCCCTCATAGATGACGTCAGGAGGAGCATATGAGAAGCCCAGGCGCATAGTATTGCCTTCTGGTACGCTTGGCTCCAAGTCATTACTGTCAGCTGTAAGTTTATGTCCGGTGATAGGATAGAAGGGGCCTCCAGGCACATAGAGCAGGTCATTGGGAATCGCCACATCTTCCATGAACTTACTTGAATCGAAATCAGATTTATCACTCTGCCACCAGATGAAGAAACCTCCGGTCGGGTCACTACGCGTCCCGGCTGGAAATGACTCGTCAATTGCCTTTGCCATTGCCTCACACCTCTTCTTATACAATGGAATGGCAACTCTCATGGCATCATCGATGTGTTTGTTATAGTACTCGTCAAGGATGCGTTGGACAAGTGTTGTAGTACATAGGTCAAGGTATCCTTTATCCTTGAGAACCTGCTCTCTGACATTATCGGGTAGTATTGAATATCCAACTCTCAAGACAGCTGCCTCCTTACTACTGGTGCCAAGGTAAGCGACTCGAGAGTTATCCTTGTCGAGGGTCTTGATGGCCTTGGGAGTGTCTTTGAACTGAATCTCAGCATACGCTGCGTCCTCAAGAAGGAGGATGTTATGGTTCTCACAGATATCGAACAGAGCTCTACGTCTATTCATGGGCAGGGTAGTTCCCTTTGGATTGTCGCTGTCAGCAACAACATAGAGCAAGTCAGGATTCTTGCCAAATTTGATCTTCGAGAGGTGAATAGCTCGTTCGACAAACTCCGGAATAATCCCCTTGTTGTCGGTGGGCACAGTGATCACTCTTGCACCAAGTTTCACAGCAGGAACGAGAAATCCGAGGTATGCGGGAGCGGGCGTGATAATGACATCGCCAGGATCAATCAATGTGTCCAACAGGGCGTAGAGCGCCTGCTGCGACCCGTTCGTAATGGATACATCTTCCCATTGGGTTTCGCAATCAATAGGTATCTTACGGACCTTGCACATTCGCTTGGCCAGCGTCTTGAGGAACCATGGTGCGCCGCCCGTTGGACCGTAGTTCAGGTCATCCAGAGCCATCATCGGGTCTTTCTTATACCTAACACTCAGTTCAGCCATGATGTCAGCGAAAGTATCAGTAGGGATTATGCCGGGCTTTCCGCCTGCAAAATAGTACTTGACCTTGTATTTGAGAAGTGCACGTATTTGAGACTCCTCAATAAAAGAAGTCCAAGTAGCAAAACCGTAGCTATTGTCATTTGCCATTGGTTCTCACCAAGAAAATTTACCACGATACTGCAGAGAAGCATGAACACTTCTGTACACGAATAGAGAGTGTCATCCTTTAACAGTTTCTAAGGTAGCAGCTTTCGAAACGCTCTCTTCCGAACCGTGATGTACGGAAGTGGTCGTCCAATCTATACATTTACGCTAGACCTGAATCATGAGACGGACTAACGAGTTTCGGCGGCTAGAGCAGCTGCAGCAGCTGCCGGGTCAGGAGCCTCGACGATGGATCGTGCTGCAATGACAAAGTTCGCACCTGCTTCAATTGCATCACGGGCACTGCCGCCTTGAGCACCGACTCCCGGGCACATGATAGGTATCTCGTCACCGAGCACTGCCTTGATTTCCTGAATCTTCTCAGGAAAAGTGGCGCCCACAATGACACCGTCTACATCCCAGAGCCGGGCTTGACGTGCAAAGCGCAGATAGAGGGGTTCAGGTTTTCGTGATTTCTCATCAGCAGCCACGGTCAGACCAAAACCATCTTTCGCACCTGGATGTGACATGTAGCAGAGAGTGATGACGCCTCGTTTTCGATTGGTCGCCGCCTCAAACACGCTGTCGAGACCGCCCTCCATCCCTATGAAAGGACTGACAATAATCGCATCGAACCCAGCATCAAAATAGTACTTCGTAATCACCCTGTTTGTGTTCTCGACATCATTTAGTTTGCAGTCTATGATCGCTGTCAAGCCCTCAGCATGAATCTTATCGACCAATCGTGGAATACCTTCATAGACTCCAAGAGGTAGGACTAGCTGCCTGTTTATCTTGAATGCAGCTGCATGTTCTGCAGTCTGTGAGACAAGACGCAGTGCCTCCTTTTCTAATCGGTCCTTCTCAGCCTTTATGCCAGCAGCATCTTTGCCTGTCATGTTCGCGACCAGATCCAGACCGATAATCAATTTGCTCTTCTTCACGAAACTTGTGGCTGTGAGCTTTCGCTTGTACACATGGTTCACTCCTATATCCCAATGAATGCTCATTACTTCAGGGTGTTGCCAATTCCTATGAGGTGCATCCAAATAAATTCTCGTTCGCTGGATTCTGCATGTACCAGCAACGCAAACTTATATCAGACTCTGCCATTTGAAAGAACGGAGAAGGAAGATTGAGTCCGGATTGGTTGATGTCAAGACTGACCGTTGTATTATTGGCTATAGCCGGGCCTATCTATTTCTTCTTGCTGATGCTGTTCATCCCGCAGATGATGCCCTTTGCTGATCCGTTCTTTAATCTGCTTTTTCACTATCTTGCAGCACCTATCGTCTTCTCTTTACCCTGGGTGGGCACCATCTATTACCAGCGGTACAGACTAGCGAATACTGCCCATATCATGGATGAGACCATCACCGCAGTTCCTCTCAGATGGAGAATGTTCTATGGAGCAAATGCTCTCTTTGTCCTGATGCTGTTCGTACTGCCCATGGCAACACCTGTTATCGCGATTGTAGAAGGACTCGCTGTTGCCGTGCATGTGTTTCGTCTTGTTGGCCTTGGTAAGCTAGGAGGGGGCAAGCCGGCTGCCTTTCTCGGCATCATCGTGGCACTGGCGCTCATCATATTTCCAGCATTCGTGATGTTTGTGTTCATTCCTGGTTATATGGTAGTATGGAACACGATTCTCCAGACATGGACTGATTTCTGGTTAGATGTCACATATGGCGTTGCGCAGTGCCTTGTCAATGCCCTCAGCTTTGGTGCCCCTGTATATTTCATCTACTATGGTGCTCAGGAGTATGATAAAGGGCTCTATGGGGAAGTGTACACGAAAACGCCGACAATTTGGATAAGACTGGGAGAACTCATCCTCTTCTCCATATTCCTAGTGATTTATCTGCCCCCGATCCCAACACCTCTTGGAGTCATCCCTTTTCTGGACCTCTCAGTCCTCTTTCAGAACTATATCAACTGGATTTCTCTTGGAATAGTATCCATTATGGTCCTAGTTAAAGTAGTTCTCAGGGTCAAGAGAGACAGCACGATGGGCGGAGCGACTAACATTATTGTTATAGGGCTGTTTCTCGCAGTTGAACTCTTCAATAGAACTGACTTCTTCCTAAAGACCTCGATAATCCTGTTGGCATTCATTGTCTATGCGGCGCTTGCAATCGTAAGCTACCTCAGAGCCTCCTCAAGGGAGCTCTACTAAGATCATAGAGTACTTCCGCTGAAGTGCCTGAATACCGACTACATATCAATTATATCGAGTTTCTTCGTGAGCCTAATGATGGGGAGAAAGACAGTCATCGGCTCGGACTCGGCAAACGTGTCAACAAACTCGATGGTTTCTTTTGGTCTGCCCTTATAGGCAATGAAGTTGCCCTTCGGAGGTCCGTCACCCTCTGCATGAACCCAGAGAGGCAGTCCATACATCTCATAGTATCCATGATTGGAGATCAGGGTCCCATAGATGTGCTTTCCCTTGTGCTCAAAATACAGCATACTCGCAGGTCGTTCTCTCTGCGACCAAGAAACAAGCATTCTTACCAGGTCAATCATAGAAGCTATCTTCATGTTTACTGGGGGTCGAATATCGTCATTGCTCATTCTCTCGCGCACCAAATCGCATTTCGTTCCTTTCCTTATAAGAGCAAGCATTGTGATATGCAACACCGCTCATTCAGCTAGGAGCACGAAGGACAGCTCGTATCTTGTCGGCAATGGAGATGACTGACTTTCGGTTGACACCAACGACAACAATTGGTAAGCTCAATAACGACTGGCTGCTAGCAATAGAGAATACTATGCGAACGCCCTCTCGTCGGTAGCAGACGAAAGTGAAACCATCTTCATGAATCATCTGCTCAAGCTCTGCGCCAGCTGTATCTATTGCATTTGCAGCAAAGCTGATGAGATCTGACGCATCACTGTCTTCGCGGTTCACGACAATAGTATCCCGAATGTCATGTTCTGAAGTGAAGAGAAAACCATGCGATGCCGGACTATACAGAACCTTCCTTGTTATTGCCTTCGAGAGAAGTTCCTTCGAAACCGGACCGAATGCTTTCACGAGTACCCTTGAAGAGTCAAAGTCCGAAGTCCTGATTCTTTCAACTTCAACTTCGAAAGGCATGACTTCCTCTGCGACGACAGGTTCCTCAAGGCGAGGCGACGGTTCATCGGTAATGGAGAAGCCCTGCTTCTGGTGGTCAAAGAGAGTCTTGACATAGTCTCGCATCCACTCATCGAGAAGCAGCCAGTCCTCTTTGCTCAACTTCAGCGGAGGTCGTGGTACTTCTGGCAACTCCTCAGCAAATGCTTCTTCCGAACCCTCGTACTCATCCGCTGATCCCTCAATTGGCTCAGTCGCCTTGGGCTCTTCGGCTGGCGCTGTTTCCTCAGAAGCCTCCTCTGGCATTAGGAGCTTGACCGCTTCAAAGAGGCCTGATAGTCGATCAGTACCTCCATGCTGTGAGAGACGCGGACGGACCTGCATGATGAAACCCCTCCTGTTCTCAGTGGTCTGGTCGAAGACCAGGGCAACGCCTCGCGGAAGACCGCTGATGAACGCCTTATCGCGGAATTGATCTGGCATCACAGCTGGAGCCCGATGTTGGAGAGCTCTAATGTCATCATCATGGGACAGTGAGTGAGAGATGATGATATCTGCTTGTGAGATTGCTTCATCGGACACTGCTGATGGTTGCTGTGTGCAAAGAACAAGACTACAGCCAAACCTTCGTCCAAGCTTTGCATAGCTCACAATCGCATCCTTGGCAGGGGTAGCTCCTGACCGTGGTACAAGGGTGTGGGCCTCATCAATGATTAACCAGGTGGGTGGCAGTTCTTCCCGCGCACTCGTACCCTCATCGGTCCAAGCCATACGATAGGTCAGGACTTGACGGCACAGCATGTTTGTCAGAATTGCGAGCACGGCCTCGGCATCCGAACCGAGAGGCGCTACATCAATGACTGTGATTTGCCCTGCGACAGCTAAGTCCTGAGCGCTTGTGCCGCCAGGAATGAAGACTCCTAGTCTATCAGCACGCCGTAGCCTCTGGATAATGGCAGTCCTTGAAGCAGGTTTGTAGAACTCGACAATGGTCGGATTGGACTCGATACAGTTGATCAAATCTGTGATGCTGAAATCTCGCTTGAGCTGCATATGCTCTCCGGACTCGAGGGTGTATCCCTTTCGTACAGCGTCCAAGGTTTCAGCTATCAAGTTCTCCATAGCAGTACTGAGTGTACCACCCTTCTCCAGTACGTATCCCCAGTCTGAAACGGAGAGCTCTCGTGGCCCAATGGACAATGGAAAGAGACGAGCCTTCTTCTTTATCTCTTCAGGGAGTCCTACGTATGTCCTTCGGGGTATGTAGACATTCACCGGGAATCCCCTTGCCTCATAGCCCCACTTCCTGAGAATATCTGCCTGCTCGTCATTTGCATCAACCATCTGTCGAAAGACATCCACAGTGTCCACTACGACTGCAGCAACCTCAATCTCTCGGCGCTCCATGGCTAGGGCAATTTCCTCAGCAATGATTCCAAGCGTATAGCTCTTTCCCGATCCCCTCTTTCCTGCAACAAACATGACATGAGGGCTCATGAGGTCAAGTTTCACGGGCATCCCCATGAGTGAGGTCAGAACATCATCAGAGGTCTCTGTAACACCTCCCACCATGCCCAGACCTACAGAGTGGTACTTCCGATGGAATGACTCCGAACGCCCAAGGACTACTCCAACGCTGAGGTCGACGTGCAGGTCGAGAGGGTCACCTACGCGGGGATGGTATGGCAATAGGGACTTTGGGAGCAACTCTATTGGTCTATCTGAATCTCGCGGACTCTCGGGATCCTCATCTTCTGGCGTGTCTTGATTTCCCGGTTCGTTCAACTGTGCACCTCCTGACGACTCTGTCTTGACCTCGGATAAAGCTTAGCTTGATAGTGCCTTGACGCGCGATTCGCGGCCGGAATCCAAGAATCCGGATTCCTATGAGAATGTGTTTGCAGCAGCGCACTGGTTTCTACAATTGTCTAGTAAAACCATTCGCCCTTTGAGTCCTAGTCATGAATGACCAACTCAACTCGAATGCGCAATCTTGAATGCCTGTGGTCTCTAGCAGGAATTCGCAGTTTCAGCAAGACTCAAAACGCAATCCGAATAGAGAACCTATCATGCAAGACCTGATTCAAGGCGGAAGTTTTGTCTACATATTCCTTGATGCTAAGCGGAATTGGATTCGCAAAGTCCAAGCTGGAGAGAGTTTCCACTCAAATAAGGGGATCATCAAGTACGACGACATCATTGGCAAGCCGTACGGCATTAGGACTGTGAGCCACTCGGGAGTCGTCTTTCAGGTCCACAGACCAAGCCCAACTGATATTCAGATATCTATGGGCCGAAACACGCAGATCATCTACCCAAAGGATGCAGGCATCATCTTTGTTGAGGCTGGCATTGGTGCAGGATCCCGCGTGGTCGAGTCTGGCACAGGCTCAGGTGCACTCACCGGTATGCTGGCACGAGCTGTGGGTCCGACAGGTCATGTCTACACCTATGAGATTCGAGAAGACATGTTCCAGGGAGCAAAGAAGAATCTGGAGAAGTTCGGACTGACTGAGAATGTCACCCAGTACAATCAGGATATCCTTCAGGGCATCAAGGAGGAGGACGTCGATGCCGTCGTGCTGGACTTAGCAACACCATGGGAAGTCGTCAATGAGGCACACAGGGTGCTTAAGCCGAGCCATCACTTAGCAAGCTACAGTCCTACGATTGAACAGGTCATGAAGACATGCACTGCCTTGGCTCATGATGGAAAGTGGGGCATGATCAAGACACTAGAAATCTTCGAACGGGAGATCATGGTGAGAGAGAACAAGACCCGACCAACCACTTGGATGGTCGGACATACAGGGTATATGACATTTGCACGTAGTATGATAGAGCAAGAAGAGTACAAGTCTTCAGAGTTACTTCGGCAGGAAACAAAGCCTTAAATTCAGTCATTCCATCAGAGCTTGTTGTCGATTATTGTCGACGGCTGTGGATAGTAATGACGTATCGCCATAAGCGGGATCCGTGTATGAAGAACACCAAGGACATCATTGAAGACCTCCTGCGCGCGCGCAATGGTGATTACGACCTGACAGATTCATCGCGCAAGGGTTACTCTCTAAAGCGAAGAGATGCGGGTCATATCGAGAATGGGTCGAATATTTTAGAGAGCGATGACACCAGAGAATGTACAGACCTCGATGAGATGGGGAACTACCGACCATGTCAAGAGATTGACTTTGAGGTCATGAAAGTCAAAGAGATCTTCGAGAAGAAGAAGAAGCGGAGAAACTACATCGAGTTTAAAGCGGACCATGCGAAAATCAAGTGAGGAGGGTGTGGAATGTCGAATAATCACGATTTTGAGGTGCTTGAGAAAGAGGTTCGAGAACTCAAGAAGACCGTCTACAGTCTCAAGAATACAGTCATTGAACTCACAAATCAGCTGGAGTTGAGTGCCGGCGCCTCACCATATGAAGGCGGGCAGTACAACATATTCACCAATAGGTCCAACACGCTCGAGGGCGATGTGAGCTGGAACAGACTTCTCACTCTACTAAGCCATGCTGAGCGTGGTCTCACGACGACAGAACTCGCAAAGAGATGGGGAAAGTCGAGGACACGCACGAGTGAGGTACTGAATATGCTGGCCGATGATGGCCACATTGTCAAGTATAGAGATGGTCGGATGATTCGATTCCGATCAGCTGAAGACTGATCTGTGACTGTCGTTTCAGGACTGCTTCAGGCTAAGAATCCCTCCCACAAAAGGGAAGATCCTGCTCTTGCATATGGTAAGTCACCAGATACGACATAGAAGACAGTAGGCGCTACTTTCGTTTGGCGTAAGTACTCTTAAGTAAGTGCTAAGCTATCCAATCGTGGGCAAGACTCATCTAGGAGGACCCATGATTGGCCAATGTTCTACCCGGCTCCGAGAAGACAGATAGCACACCTGTCGAAGACGCTACAGTCTACACAAGTTTGCTGTTTGAACTGAACCTAAAGGCGCAGGATGCTGTCAGGGAGTTTGCTCTTCATGATATTGATGATAAGGAAGGCCTTGAGAAAGATCGTATTGCCATGCACGATGCATTCACGGAGCTATATGATAGTGTGGCAGCATTCAGTGAACAGGTCATGATGGGAGACTTCGACATGGCCTACCTGAGGAACCGGGTAGCAGAATCCGAGGGGGAAGTGAAGCAACAGCTCGAGACTGCAGTCGAGGAACTCACCGCAGAGAACCAAAAGAATCTAGCAGATGTATGGATGGCAAAGGTCCTAGCATGGTTGCATCAGGCAGCTGCTGCAAGTGGGCCATTCGTAGAGAGCGAACATGATAACAAACATCGTAGCGCGTCAAAGTACCTTGCCCGAGTGTACACAATGCTTGAGAAACCCTTCTCAGCAATCCCAGAGAAGGTGGACGGAACACAAAAACTTCGGAGGGTCGCCCTTGGCTCTCAGGCGTACAATCTCTTGAAAGAGTCACATGAAGAGAACGATACGGAGTTCACATCAATTCTTGGAAATAACAAGAGCGCTGAGGCTGAATTCTATGACGAGTTCCTAAACGAATTGATAGGTCAAGAGAGCACTTTTCGACAGGCCTTCAATCCGTTTGATGAGTTGATCTGGAGAGA
>PRDH01000028.1 GCA_003345545.1 Candidatus Thorarchaeota archaeon | reverse complement strand
ATATGGTCACTATCAGTGGTGGCATGGATGGGATGAGTTCTCCTCTCAGGTCATCATGATTGAGAATGTCACAGGAACCTTGGATACTGGGTCCTTCTGGTTCCAGGCAGCGTCAGTTCCCGTCACACGATACAATGTATCGGATTGGAGATGGGACGGTTCGATGTGGTTTGAGGAAGTCCATGAGGAAACCAGCGTGTGGGGAGAGTACTACTTCTTCCTTCAGGCAATGAATGGAACAAAGTATGAGATTATCCCACTATCCTATACGCCAGAGAGTTACCGTTACAACTTTCCATCATGGAACTTCACGTATGGCGGAGCAGTGTATAATATCAGTGGAATGTCTGACATGATCTACAAGGCATATCGCTTCGAGGGCTACTCTCAGAAGCTTGACTATGCCCCACTGCCTGTGTCCATCATCCGTGAACAGGACAGAATCGTGACCGGTGCTCCGAAATCTGGTCTATGGGGTATTGACCTTTGGACTGTCGAACCTGATACCGGCGCACTCGACCTGGATGGAAACCTAGACACGACAGATGACCAGTACTTCGTTAGGGAATTCCACTCATCAACTGACTGGTATAACGTGACTCACGAGTATCTGGATGTTACAATCCTCTGGGATCCTGATAACAGCACGTGGGCTGACGAGTTCAGTATGCACTCCTTCACGGGCATGGTCACCTTCAATTGGACATCATCATGGCAAGACAGTTACATCTGGACCAAGGCGTCATCAGGCAAAACCCTCACACCTGCACAACTAGATGTGGTCAAAGAAACGCTCCTTGATGAATGGGGCAATTCTCGACCAGGCTATTGGGGCATTGCTTGGCTTGCCCAGAACTTCACCTCCGATGACCTAATCCAAAAGGCGATTGAGGAGGGATGGGAATGGGCGGTCGGCAATTCTCGAGAATGGAGCTGGTTGTGGTGGGAGCTTGATGAGCACTACAGCACTGAGATCAGCAATGGCACATACAGCGAACTGATGGACATCCGTCTGGCCTACCAATACGCAGGAATGTTTGCTTGGCAGGATGAGAATAATGACAACTTTATGAATGTGTCAGTGGAAAGCCTAAGCGGCTCTGAGATGACTCACTACTGGATGCCTGTCGATGTAGAATCAGTGAGTTTCGTCACTCCTGGCGAGGCTTTTGGCAACTACAACGCGACTGACTCGATTTACCTCGGCGTCAATGAAACAGTTGATTTCGGAGTGACCTTTGAGAACGTCACGGGTATCGTGTACCCGTTCGGAGCATTCTCATACTGGGATTGGTATGTTGGTCAGTATTATGGATCCGACTTTGCCAACTTCAACGAACGCCCCACAGAGTGTTCAGTGGACGAGTTCTCTCTTGCTGTGCACTTCACAGGAATTGTGAATGAGACTGGTTCAAACATTGCAGAGGTGAAGTTCGATATTGGCGTAGGTCAGTGGGATCCTGATACGCCTGGTGGAACTGATGTTCTCGAAAACATGAGTCTGGCTGTATCCTTCTACAGCGATCTCTCAATAGCATCGGGCGGTGGAGGCGGCGGCGCAGTTGCCACGTATATCGGCGACTACGGCCAGATCCTCGACAACGAAGTGGCAAGTGCATCTAGCAATTTCACGATAACATCAGGTATCAGTAGTGTCGCAATGATGAGCCTCGGTGGTGCTCCTTATTCTTGGTCAAAGAATGCATCTCAGAGTTGCACAGTGGACGCGCAGACTGTCCCGCTGTCTGCGGTCAGTGCCATCTACGTGTCTGGGAGTGGAGGTACTGCGACATCATTTTCTGTCACCTCTGAGCAGTTTTACACCCTGATTGGTTTCAAGTGGTGGGATGGCTGGGCCGTGACGGTAGACCCCGTGTTTGTGGGCTACATATCGCATGGCACTACTGATACTGTCGCGCCAGCTATTGGCACAGTCACTCATGTACCTCTCAAGGTAACCGGAGTAGATAATGCCCACATTGAGGCCATGGTCACGGATAGCGGCGGTTCAGAGTTGGCTGGTGTGAAGGTCCACGACATTGATAACAATGAGAACTATAGCATGACCTACATTGAGGGGCTTGGCCGTTGGGTAGTGAATATCCCACGAACTCAAGATGGCCGGTACACTTTCAACTATCAGATCATTGCAAGCGATAATGCAGGAAACGTTGGGGTTACAGCGCCAAGAGCATTCCCATTCAGAGATAACATTGCTCCTACTATCACCACTCTGACATGGGACAACAGCACTGACGGATATGGGAATGAAGTCGCCGTCATATCGACTCAGGTTGCTGACACAGGCGGGTCTGGCATTGATCAGGTCATCCTGACATACTCCAATGCGTCAGGCTACTTCAATGTGACCATGACCCTCGACGCTGGCTACTACGAAGGAGCAATACCCAATCACGCACCTTCGACCACAGTCAGTTTCTGGATTACAGTCACCGATGTCGATGACAACTTCCTCGAGAGCGCAGTGAATCTGTTCACCTTCTACAGCGGTGGGTTGCCTGATACGTACGGCCCATCAATGTCAATGATTGCACACGATCCTGCGAGTCCAAGTCCCACTGATACTGTGACCATCTCTGCAACCGTTATTGATCCGTCTGGTACTGACTATGTCACCCTCCAGTACAAGATCGGCACTGGAGCTTGGACAAATGCAACAATGGCAGCAGATGGAAACACGTGGTCTGGCACCATCCCTGCACAAGCTGATGGTACGAACGTTACGTACAGACTAGTGGCCATGGATAGTCTGGGTAATGAGGCGATATCCAGTGAGTTCTCGTACACAGTCATGGAACCTCTAGTGACCACAACGACCACAACAGCAACCACGACAACGGGCACAGGAACCGGCACAATCCTCGGAGACTCAATGTTTCTGATCATCGCGGCCATTGGCAGCCTCTTAGTCGTAGTCATTATCCTTGTTGCTCTGAGGAAGCGCAGCTAGAACTATTCTGAGCGGATCTTGGATCCGCTTCCCTCCTTTTTTGTCTTCAAGATCGATAAGAGAGAGGATGAGGTCTTGCTCACTCTCTGAGCAGTTCGTCCTTCATCTTCTCAAAGAAGAATTTGGTGGCTGTGATGTGTGCATCATAAATGCAGCTGAAAAGATCATATGAGATACCTGTCACCGGCACTGCACTTCTTAGCATTAGGCAGTTCTTCTTGTCAATTCCAAAGTTCACTTCTACAAGAGTAGCATTTGCTCTCAGTAATTTCTCATAGACGTTCTCTTTTCCCTTGGCTGACAGGTTCTCGAGGTCCATCAGTCGAGTCGTTAGGGTAATCCAGTCCTTGCCGGGAAAGACCTCGATGACCTTTGTTTCTATATGCCTCTCTGGGCGAACGCTGAATGTCTTGCGTCCATGTTCTTCAAAATCAATCTCTCGTCTCTTAAGGTACTCTTTGGCAATGAACCACGTCGTGCTCATCGGAATTCCATCCTGCATCCCGGCATGTCCACTGGTCTTGTTAACGCAAGTGTTTCTTTAGCCTGAACATCTATCAACAAATCCTAGTAAAAGTCTTCGCTTTTTATTCCTGATGTACTCCTAAGCACTACTTTGATGGTACCGCGTGATATCCCAATCACAATGCCGGATATGCACATTCACAAGGGCAATTCGTGGGAGAATCAGAGTGGCAAGTCTCAGCTGCTCACCGTTTCATCATCGCAAAGGCTCTGATAGTATTGTTAGCCTCATCGACTGCCACATTTCATATAGTCAGACTCCCTTATCAGTCTGTGCAGCTCCCTATGAGTTGGATATTATTGACTGTCTGGCTCATCATCTCCTGGACACTTCATCAGGGTTGGATACCGAGTGGGCAGAGATGAGATACTACTTCAGTCCTTGTCTTGCTCTGAATCTCTTGATTGCTTCAGGCCCCATCCTTCCTACGCTGCGATCGATGTCTTCTTTCATTATCTTGAGCATGGAAGGCCTGCCATGACAGCAGTTGTACTTGTTCTTCGTTTTGGTTAGGTCAAGAAGTATGTTTCTCATCTGTTCTACGTCTAGTGGTTGACCCGCACGTACAGCGGAATGACAGGCCGTGAGCTTTACTAAGTCATCTAAGAACGTTTCACGAGCCTGATGCTTTCCAAGATCAATGATCCTATCAAGTAGGGACATGAGCTCCTTTTCTGAGGCTATTCTGCCGAATATCTCTGGAAGCGTAGAAACAGCAATATCGTTTCCACCGAAGCTGCTAATTGTGTAGCCAATCTCATTCATGATGTTTGCAATCTGTAGGATTTGCTCTGCATCCTTCTGATTCAGGTTCAAAACAAAAGGCTGGAGAAGCTCCTGCACAGCTACAGTTCCATCATTCACATCCTTTCGCAGTCGCTCATACAGTATCCTCTCATGAGCTGCATGCTGATCAACAATCAAGAGCCCGTCATCGAACTCGAGCAGGATGTAGAGATTGTGAATCTGTCCAATGATTCTGAAGACTCCTCCGAGAAAGGCGACATCGGCTGATTCCCGCATGCCTTCATTCAAAGTCCCAAGCAATCTCTGCTCGACCATTGAAATCGGGGCCAGCTGATTCACGGGTTTCATCGTATCATGAGAGATTACAGCCACACCGCTATCGCTGCTGCTCTCAACAGGTTCGCCAAACGCCGCCTCAAGAGTTGGGGACTCTTCCTTTGAATCCCCCTTTCCCAGGGCAATGAGCGTTGCCTTCCTGACTGCTGCGCAGACCTGGTCCATATCGAGAATCTTTACTTCTCTCTTTGTTGGGTGCACATTGACATCTACCCTTGAGAGATTCATTGTGATATCCAGCGCACAAATGGGAAACTGGCCCTTCATCAAAGTCGTGGAAAATGCGGACTCTACAGCATGGCTCAGTTTTTCGTCAGATATGGGTCTCTTGACTACTGAGAAATACTCTCGAGACCTGTTGCCTCGTGAAACGGGGGACCGGGCAACAAATCCCGAGATACGCAATTCGTTCATTGAATAGTCGACATCAACGAGTGCCTTGGCAATCTCGTGACCCCACAACATCGCAATCCTGTTACTGGCATTCTGGGCAGGAGGACATTCGATGATGGCCTTTCCATCTCTTACGAGTCGGAATCCGACATCTGGACGAATAGCTGCATGTTTCATGATAGCTTCTTGAATTCTCTGTGACTCTGTCTTTGCATCTGCGAGATGCTTTCTCCTTGCTGCCACATTCTTGAATAGCTCTCCAACTTCAACAGTGGTTCCCCTTGGTCTTGATACCTCATGGTATGTTGGCTTAGTTCCAACCTTGGATACGACAAATGTTCCCGTTTTCTCTTCGGCGGTCTGGGTTGTAATTCTAATATCGGCAACGGACGCAATGCTCGCCAGAGCTTCGCCCCTGAAGCCATAGGTGGCAATCTCTTCAAGGTCCTCCTTTGTTCTGATCTTGCTTGTCGAATAGCGCTGGAGGCAGATCTTGCAGTCATCCTTGAGAATACCGCTTCCATTATCTGAAACCGCGATTTTTCTGATACCTCCCTCCTCTATCACAACCTCAATCATATCTGCTTCTGCATCAAGTGAGTTCTCTATCAGCTCCTTCGCAATCGAGGCTGGATTCTCAATGACCTCGCCAGCTGAGATCAGGGACACAAGGTCCTTGGTCAGAGCTCTGACCTTGCCCATTATAACACCTCAGGGTCGCGGCGCTGAGTATTCTACGAGACCGCCTACAACTGTCATTTCTGTGCAGACATCTTTGATTCTGTCTGGCGGTATCTCTAGGATGTTTTCAGAAAGTACAACAAAGTCGGCTCGCTTGCCAACAGCCAGACTTCCCAGTGTGTTCTCAAGGAATACAGAGTAGGCACTCTCCATCGTGTAGCACCGCAATGCCTCTTCAACAGTCAATCTGACTCTATCATTCGAGTGTGTTGTTGCTGACCAGATACCATAGAGCGGTCCGTATGGCATGCCATCTGAACCAAAGCACAGTCGAGCACCATTGTCTAGCGCTACACGAAACATGTTCATTCCTCGGACAGTCTCTTCGTTAAACCTCTCCTCATAGAGCCCTCCCTTCTGTTGCCATCTACCAACGAAGTTCGGCTGCATTGAGAGTATCAGTCCTAGACTCACTGCTCGTCTGATTTGATACTCACTAATGAGCTCTGCATGTTCAATTCTGTGACGTTGGACACGGAGTAGACTCTTGTCCTCGATATCTTCGAAGGTTGATATCACCATCTCGATGGCCTCGTCACCAATTGCATGCGTTGCAGTCTGAATATTATTCTCAACTGCCTTCCGTACAATTGATGCGTACCTCCTCTTTTGAAGGAGCATTCTGCCTTTGTTCTTCAGTTCTCTGCGGTACCCCTTTGAAACAGCTGCAGTCATTGCGCCAATTGAACCATCTGTGAAGATTTTTACACCGCCAATCTTAACGAGCGGGCTTCCCATTCCTGATGTCAAACCTAGTCCAACAAGGTGGTTCATCTGTTCCACGGGAACATTCACAATCATCCGTGTTGTGAGTTCATGAATGTCTTCTACTTCGCGGATGTGTTTCAAAGTGCCGATGGCTGCATTATCGACAACTGCGGTGATCCCACATTTATTGGCGATATTGTTCCCTGCAATGACGCCTGCTCGTGTTTTGGCTGGAGATGGTCTCACTTTCTCCCAGACTTCGTCAATATCCGTTAGAATACCAGTAGGTCTTCCTTTCTTGTCCTTCTGAACTCCATCTTGATTCAGAGATATTCCCAACTTCTTAAGACCCACTCTATTCACGCTTGCAAGGTGACCATCCACACGTGTGGCCATAATGGGCTGCGTGGTGCTGACGCTATCTAGGTCCTTTCCATCGATGTAACGTTTAGTTGACCATTCGCTTTCGTCCCACCCAAACCCCAAAACCCACTCATCTTCAGAATACCGATGCAGATTATCTTTGATTACCTTTAGCGCTTCATCAACAGATCTGGCAGTATCCAATTTGATATGCGACTCTTTCACGCCCGCGCTAGTCAAGTGTGTATGTGCATCAATGAAGCCAGGAACAACTGTCTTGCCCCCAAGATCGATGATCCTCTTTGCGTTGGGTACGAGATCGAGCACCGCCGCATCGTCACCAATTGCAAGGATCCTATAGCTCTTCACAGCGAATGCTGTTGCAGTTGGTCGCTGTGGATCCATGGTTATTATGTTTCCATTAAAGACAACGAGGTCGGCTTCAATCTTCATAGGTCATCCCACTAACTAGAAACACACAACGCAGCGGCATATCATTCTTGTCATTTATTTGTGCGATGTTCTTTCTCTATTCTTTCACTCCTAGCAAACAGAGAAATGTGTTCCCTATTTCATCTTCTTGACTTTCTCCCAGTCCTCACGGAATCTCTTGATGCCGATGTCAGTGAGCGGATGGTTTACCATCTTTTCAAGGACTTCGGGAGGAATCGTGGCAATATCAGCGCCTATCAGAGCAGCCTCATAGACATGAATTGGGTGCCTGATGCTTGCAACGATGATTTCTGTTTCTATCCCATAGTTGGCATAGATTTGGCCGATGCTTTCGATTACTTCCATTCCAGTCTGACCGACATCATCTAGCCTGCCAATAAAGGGTGACACAAAGCTTGCTCCTGCCTTTGCAGCCAAGAGTGCCTGATTTGCACTGAAACAAAGAGTGACATTGGTTTGGATTCCTTCATCAGAACATTGCTTGACTGCCTTTAAGCCCTCCCAGGTCATAGGTATCTTAATTGCAGCATTGTCAATCCAGCTATTGAGCTCCCGTGCTTCTTTTAGCATATCGTCCGCTTTCTCGCTCAGGACTTCAAGACTGATCGGTCCTTTAACGAAAGATGCTATCTCATCGATGATCTTTCTGAAGTCCTTTCCTTCCTTGGCGACCAGCGAGGGATTTGTGGTAACTCCATCGACCATTCCTCTCTCGTGCGCTTTGCGTATCTCTTGAACATTGGCAGTATCTATGAAGAATTTCAATTGTCTTTGCTCCTATTAGAGCCATGATGTGCTCCGTGCTATCTAGTCTAGAATTCCTTACGATTTAAAACGTAGGGTCGGTAACAAAAGACCTGAAGCAGTCCTTATTTCATGGCTTTCTTCATTGCGCGTACTCTCTCTTCGATATCCGGTGCCTCGAATACTGCAGAGCCTGCAATGAAGAAATCAGCTCCTGCCTTTCGGAGGTTTCCAATGTTCTCAAGAGTTACTCCACCATCAACTGCAATCCGAATGCTTGGTTTGAGGCTGTCTAGCAGTTCCCTTAACTTGGTTATCCTGTCCATGCTCGATGGAATGAACTTCTGACCCCCGAATCCAGGACAGACGCTCATCACCAATACTGCATCAATGAGGTCTATCACTCCCTCAACAGAAGATATCGGAGTTGCTGGATTGAGGGTGATGCCCGCTCTTGCCCCATGATCAGTAATCATCTGGACTGTGCGGTAAATGTCGTATGATGCCTCTATGTGGGGGTAGATGAGCTCGACCCCCGCCTCTATGAATTCTGGAATGTACTCCCGCGGGTTCGTAATCATTAGGTGAGCGTCAAGAGGTCTGTCGGTGATTTTTCTCATCAGCTTGGCTACCCAGGGTCCAAAGGAGATGTTGGGCACGAAATGGCCATCCATTATATCAAGATGGAAGTAGTCTGCACCTCCTCTCTCAGCAGCATTGATATCTCTCTCAAGATTGGCAAAGTCTGCAGCGAGGATTGAGGGTGTGAGTAAGGGCTTCATCGCCTGCTATTGTTGTTGACGCTGGCTTTTAATCTTCGCTCAGAGGAATTCAGCTGTCCTAATCCTTAAGCAGTTTCGGAATTTGATAGTGCGCTGTGATGACCAAGGCCAGTGTGCAAAGGATCTGTGCGATAAGACTGTACACTTGAGACCCCGTGAGTAACATGCTGATGCCAAAGCACACTAGTGGACCAAGCCCAACAACTGCTCCGACAAATCCTGCGAGCATGCCCACTTTTTGATCTGAGGTCAAATTGATTGCTACTGCGCGGCCGTCTCCCTTGTAGCGATACACGGCTGCTCCCACAGACATTGGTACTGCGTAGCCAAGTGGAATGGCTATGATTGGTATCAAGGCGACAAGCGGAGTGATAGGATTGAATAGAGGAAGTAAGAAGGCAAGCAGAATCATCGTTATCGTGTAAGGAATGATTGAGATTGCAGTCTTTCCTCTTAGAACCAGTCTAGAACTAAGTGGTAGTCCTTCATGGATTGACGCACCCTGAGTATCAAACACCATGACTGATACAACTGTGAGCCCTGAAAAGAGATTCGCATATGCCACTGCCGTGAGGGCAGTAATGCTACGGAGGTGTCCCTCGACTGACCATCCTGCAATCATTGGATACAGCATGACCGCAAGAAAGATAGGGATTGCAAACACGATTGCTGACCCGACGCTCTTTGTTGCCATCTTGATGTCCTTTCGAATGACAGCCAATAGTGGCGCTCGAGTTTCAATGCTGATCTCTCTAAGTGGCCCGGTCCTTCCCGTGGAAATGCCTCCAATGGCAAGGCTTCTCAGCAATCTCCCACTCTGCCTGTAGAAGACAAGGGCAATCAATGCATACAAGAGGGACATACCTGCTGAGGACAGAGGTATCATCCAGTCAGTGAATATCGCTCCTGGTGTAACAGATGAGGCCAAGAATCCGAACGAGAACGGGAATACTAATGAAAGAACCAGATAAGTTCCGCTGAAGGCTTCTGCGAACACGATCACTGCTTCAACAATGTAGTACACATAGCTGGCTAGCATATAGACACTCATGATTCCGACGACAAGTCCGATTGTTGCAGCCATCCTCACTATGGTCCCTAGTTTCGATTCTCCTGACGAATGTGTTTTGACTTGGAACCACCGCGAGAAACCAATTAGTGAACGAAGAGAGATCGAGACTGTTGCCAAACACCCAATAAACGTAACCAGACCTGTTAGTGGTCCAAATAGAACAAGACATGCAGCTGGGAAGACAGTCACAGTGAGTATAGCTGGAGCAATAAAAACACGAGTAAAGGCAAGTATTGCTAAGTTCTCAAGGTCCTTTTGACCGAGAGGCAAGATGCTTGGCAACTTCATCGCGCCTGACGTGAAGAATCCAGTTGTAGTTGTCAGGTTCAGGAAGAATATCAAAACAAAGGCGAGTGCCATAAAGAACGAGAACCCTACCGCAAGCCGGACATTGAACTCTCCCACTGAGCCACCAAAACCAGCAGCACCGATTGTGAGAGTAGCTAGCAAGGCAATCATGAAAGTGCTCATGAGACTATTGATCTTACTCGCGGATTTTATGCTCCTTGATATTCTCTGAGGGTCCTCCTTGATTCGAGCCACGTTGCCTGGATTACCCTCAAGAAATCCATCAAACCTCATCTGAGTCGCGATGATGCCTGCTATTCTCCATCGCTCTTTGAAGTTCACTCTGAGAGGGCCTCCCTAAGTGCATCAACACCTACTTGAACCTCCTCTTCCTGTTCTGTGAGTCTAAGAAACAGCTTCTCGAGAGTTGCGCTCTCTTCGTGGGCTTGACTTCTGAGTTCCGCAAGTGATCCCTCTGCGACTAGGACACCATCATCGATAATGCCAACTCGATCGCAGAGTCCTTGGGCAACCTCCATGATATGCGTTGAGAGCAATACTGAACCTCCGCTCTCAACATGTATCTTGATGATGTCCTTGACCATTCTTGTTGTTCGAACGTCCAAACCCACAAATGGCTCATCCAGAATCAAGAGCTTGGGAGCATGCAGTAGAGCAGAGATCAGCATCGTCTTCTGCTTGTTGCCTTGGGAGAGAGTCACAATCATCGAATCATAGTACTTCTCAAAGTCAAATGCCTTCACCATCTCTTTGATTCTTTTATTGGTTCTTTCCTCTGGGAGCTCCCTGATAGAGGCGATGAACTCGAAGAGTTCTCTGGGAGTTAGAGAATCATAGAGTTGGTGTTCTTCTGGTACATAGCCAACAAGCCTCTTGACTTCAATCGGATTATCCAATGAATCGACCCCGTAGACAGAGGTAGTCCCAGTGTCGGGATCTAGGAGACCCATCAGGCACTTTATGGTGGTTGTCTTGCCTGCCCCATTCGGCCCCAAGAGACCATACGTTTCGCCCTCGCGCACCTCGAGGGTCACATCATTCACCGCTACGAGGCTTCCAAAGGATTTGACAAGATTCAGAATACTGACGGCGACCAACTTCTTCAATCTCCTATAGTAGTATGTACGTTATGAAATACAATTGTGAAGAATCCAGTATTGCAGGAATATGGTTCTTCACATCGACGCGAGACCTCCAATTAGGATCCCTCCACATCCTCTGCGTCAATTTCGTTGCCTCTCAGACGAATCCCCCTCCTGACAAAAGTCCAGTAACTATAGAACACAATCCAGCAAATAGTTGGGATTGCGGCGATAATGATGAGGTCAAAGGCCGCGAAGAGAAAGAAGATGTTGATCATAGACATCACTAGCACATTGATTATCCACGACCTTCTCTGCCAACCATAGTTCCTAACAATGTTGATTGCGCGAAGGGCGGCGAATCCTCTGTCATTCAAGGCGTACAGTCCATCTCTGTCAGTTGTCAAAATCAACACCATCTTCTTGAGGTGGAAATCTAGGAGACCGCTGCTCTTGATTCGTAATCTTCTCTTGATATCTGCAAATCGAGTGGGCCCTTTTGCCAATTCTTTCAGAATAGCGATTCTCATTGGGTGCGAGATTGCTTCAAATACTTCATCCGAAGTCATAACTCATCAATTACCAATAGACGCAGGAGCATATTATTCTATCATCATTGACCAAGTAGTCAACGACGATTGACCTACTCTTAATGACCCGATTCTCCAAAAGCATAGTCTTGGTTTCAGTTGTCCGTTCTTATTCTTGCTAATCTTCATCTTTCTCTCTTTATCGCATAGTCTGCAAGCAATTCGAGAAGATCTTTCTCAGCGAAGTCTTGGCCCTTCAATGCAGCTTTCGCTCTTACAATGTATTCCTGTGCTAATTCATCAGCGTAAGCTACTGAGTCTGTTTCTCCGATCAGTACAAGTGCATCCCTGACGTTTCCTGCTGATAATTCCTCTAGGCATTGTTTCCGGCGAGTTTCTGAGGCCGACTCGAGGGCATGCATGAGGAGGTAGTTCCTTCTACGTTTCTGCAAGTCTGATAGTACTGGTTTTCCGATTTCCTTTGTGGATGCAATGACATCTAGCATATCATCACGAATCTGAAACGCAAATCCGAGCATCTCTGCATATTGAGTCAACGCGTCAACCTGTTCTTGTGATGCGTTGCCAATCATAGCTCCCGTTCTCACGGCCTCTCTCATGAAGGCAACTGTCTTCAATCCCACCATCATCAGGTACTCATCTGTGCTGAATGGCTCTGATACCTCTGGAACAAACACGATATCGGCAATTTCACCTTCACACATTTTCACACCACTCCTCCCAATCCGTGTGATGAGCTCAGGTGTCCCGTGATCTCCAATGAGTCGGATGGCTTGCGCAATCAATAGGTCTCCTGCAATGATTGCTACCTGTTCACCATACTTCTTGTGAACTGCTTGCACGCCTCTTCGGAGCTCATCTCTATCGATAATGTCATCGTGAATCAAGCTCGCTGTTTGAAGCAACTCCTCAGCCAAAGCAATTGGTCCGATATCTTCGAGTTTCCCGCCAACTGCTTCACAGGCCAAAAGGGATAGAAGTGCACGAACATGCTTCCCTCCTGCCATTAGCAGGTGATTTGCTGCTTCGTAAAGTACTTTCGGTTCGCCCTGATTTTCTTTGATGAATCCTTCAATTTGTGAATTGACGTATTGTATTCGCTCTTGTAGTCTGGTTAATTGGGAAGGCGTGGCAATCTTATCGAAGTCCGTGAACACGACTTCTCCAGGTAGAGATTCTTCTGACCAAGCATTGTCTTTCCTACTCACAGTTCCGACATATTCTTGTTCGTTTTCATTCGTCAATTCAAGAGTCCTCCCAAATCGCAGTCAAGGAATTGTTTCGCGATAGCCTTCCGAATATTGATTTTCTCGTATCATATGCGGATTTTGATGAGGGCGGACAATACCAGACCCTCATCAATACTTTTCTTTCAAGTCAGTAGTCCAAAGGACTTCAGTAATCTGTTCTCTGATCCATCAAGCCTTGGTCCAATTATCTGGTCAACCCCTAAGAAACGACCTGATCTATACATCCCAAGGACCAGGAAAGCTACTGCGCCTATGAAGTTGATACCAAATGTTGACACGCTCAGCCAACCAAGCAAGAAGAGGAATGTCCATTGTAGTAGAACTCCACCAATTGCTCCTAATCTCGTGAATCCGCCAAGCAACAACGAGAGGCCTACTAAGAATTCTCCCACTGCAATTAACAAAAGAAATGCTCCGTAGTTTGGAAGCATTGCGGTCATTATGTCACGAATCCATGGGCTCGGAGCTGCAGCAGCACCAACCCCTATGAGTCCTGGAGTAGCCAAATACGTTGTATCAATGAGTTTCTCAAGTCCGCCATGGAGGAACTCGAATGCAAGTCCAATTCTTAGCGGAAACAAGAACATCTCAAGTTTGATTCTATCGGGCCATCCAAACCTGAGGATTACAAGTGTTGGCACCAATATGATTGCAAGGGCAATCAGTGGTGACATGTAGAGTGTGAGGTTCGGTATCATCAAGTCGGCGTCAGGTACTGCCCATTGAGGTACTAGTGCAAGAAAAATCATTGCAGTCAATACTATGTCAACGAGCAAGACAACGATGATACTCAGCCATTTCTTGGTGGTTAGTTCCATTTTCCTTCAAGCCTTCTATATGTGCTTAACTATAATGAATAACAAAATGGTTACAAATCGTAACTAAAATAGCTTTCGATTTGGTTAGATACACAGGAAGTTCTTCATAGTCATGGACCTCGGAGCGTGTCCTGCACAGCGAAGAAGACCGGCCTGAATTGCCGGGAAGTCATGCGTTCATCGCGACGTTCATTAGGCGCTCATTTGCGATTTCTTTCACACTTTCTCAACTTACATTGCGTCAGGTGGCCTGATTGGTCATGGTCGATGAGCCAAGTGATATTCCAATAGAAGTGCCCAACCCCCCCTCTGAACAAACAAGGGATGATGCTTGGAGTCAAACCGTTCGAAAGTTGATGTCAAACAAGAACTTCAAGGTCTTCATAATAACAAATTGGATCATGGCGAGTCTCAACGTTGTATGGACGTTTCTCAGTCTGTATCTCCGCGACCTCGGTATCGCCTATGTCACACTGGGTCTGCTGTTTTCGCTAATGACAGCTGTAACACTTGTTGGAAACCTGGTCGCCAGTTATCTCGCTGACAACTACAATCGGAGAAATCTCGCGATTGCCACTATGGTCTTTAATGGCGTTGGTTTTCTAATCCTTTCCCTTGCTGATAGGATTGAGCTAGTTGCTCTAGGACTGCTCACCATGGCCTCAGGGAATTTCACAAGCCAAGGCGGCACAGCCTACATATTTCAGGTGACCGACCGGAAGTACGGTGGCGTCGCAGTGTCACACTTCACCCTAGGAGCTCTTTTCGGACTTGGTCCGCTCTTTGCCATGGGCATCATGTTCAACAGTGGATGGGAATTCATTCTGATAATGAGAGCAGTGTTCTTCTTCGGCGCTGTTGCCTTTTTGTTCACAACCATCATCAGAATAATCTGGCTTGATTCAACACCAATTCCCGAGAGAGAACGAGACTCGTCAATAATCAGAGACTTTGTAAAAGAGAGCCTGAGAGGACTAAGATTACTTGTGAGGATATTCCCGGTGTTCATTCTTGTGATGATGATCGACGCTCTTAGCGATAACATGTATGGATACTCCAGTCTATTCTACGTGAATGAAACCTTGGAGTTCGACATAGGTCAAATATTCTTGATGGTGCTGATTACCCTCGCGCTGTCCGTTCCATTAACGCTTCTATTGGGTCGCGCATTCGATAAGAGGGGCGGAAGGAGGATTACCATTGCAGTATACTCAGTCATGCCAGTTGCTCTAAGTCTGCTACTCATTGCCCAGCACGTGAAGTACATTGCTCCAGAATCCTGGGTGGCAGTTCTCGATAGTATATACCCTGGTTTCGGAGTGGTGCTCTCGCTTGCGTTCATTGCTACTGCCATGAAGACAACCAATGATAATCTGTGGGGGACAACGATAAATGCCTATATCCAGAAATCCCTGCCAAGGGAAGACCTCGGCAAGATGCTAGGGCTTTCAACGCTTCTTGTCCTGATTGTCGGTACGATCGCCCCTATCTTCTCAGGTTTGATCTACACCTATTATGAAGGCGTTCCACTCATTCTTGGTGCTATTATTCTAAACATTGTAATCTTGGCCATTCTTGCTACCAAGAGCATTGAACCGAGGGTCAATGTTGAAGAACTGGAAGTGGAGCTCAGATCGACCAGGGAGACAGCTGAGGCAAAGTGATTTACATGTCAGTGGCAGATTCAGCCTTTCCGCTTCTTTGCGTCCTCCTGCATCTCTTTGAGCTGAAGTAGGGCATCCATCGGACTTGTTCTGTCGAGATCTATATTCTTTATTCTCTCCACGAGAGGGTCCTCTATGACCAATGGCTCAAGGCTGGCCTGCTCAGTCTTACCGAAGTTCGTAATAGATTCGCCAACCGTGACCCTGTTTTCCTTCTCAATCTTCTGAAGAATCTGCTTCGCCCGTATGACGACTGGTTCAGGAATTCCTGCCAGAGCCGCTACATGAATTCCATAGCTCTTGTCAGTCCCGCCTTCAACAACCTTATGCATGAAGATGATCTTGTCGCCGACTTCCTTTGCCAGAGTGTGCACGTTCTTGACACCGTGGAACTCAGCGGCCATATCGGTGAGCTGATGGAAATGAGTCGCGAATAGGGTTCGTGTCTTCAACTGGATGATTCGTTCAGCAACTGCCCATGCTAGTGCCATGCCATCGAACGTTGATGTCCCTCTTCCTATCTCATCGAGCACCACAAGGCTTCTCTCAGTAGCATTGTTGAGGATGTTTGCTGTCTCTATCATCTCTACCATGAATGTACTCTGTCGTGCGGTCAGGTCATCAAAAGCGCCAACTCGCGTGAAGATTCTGTCTACAATGCCTATCTCAGCACTCTTCGCCGGCACAAAGGAACCCATCTGGGCAAGGAGTACGATGATTGCGCACTGTCGCATCCAGGTCGACTTGCCGGCCATATTCGGTCCAGTGACTATAATTAGAGTCGTGCCCCCGTCACCAATTTCAACGCCGTTAGGCACGAACTCATTTGGACCCAGCATGACCTCAAGTGCCGCATGCCTGCCATCTATGACTTTGATGCGTGTGCCATCCGTCAGAATTGGTCTGCAGTACCTCCCTGTCACAGCCACATCGGCAAGCGATACTAGAACGTCAGCAGTAGCTAATGTGCTTGAGTCATCACGAAGTATGCTCGATGCATCGCGAACCTTCTCGCGAAGGTGTTCGTAGATTTCAGACTCCAGCTTGTTGATGCGCTCCTCGCCAGCTAGTACTGCTGATTCTTTCTCTTTGAGGTCTGGTGTGATGAATCTCTCTGCGTTGGCTAGAGTCTGTTTCCTCTCGTACTCGTCTGGCGCCATATTGACGTTCGCCCTCGAGATTTCGATGTAGTATCCAAAGACCTTGTTGAATCCGACCTTCAGAGACTTGATACCCGTTCTTCTTCTCTCGGTTTCTTGAAGCGCTGCAATCCATTTCTTATCAGAGGCGATGGATTCCATCAGTGAGTCAAGTTCTTTGCTGAATCCTCGTTTTATCATCCCTCCTTCTCTCACTGAAATCGGAGGATCGTCTACTACGGCCAACCTGAGTGTAGCATGAAGATCAGCCAATGGATCTATAGACTCTGCGGAGTCCCGTATGATTTTGGCTTTGCAGGATGAGAGTGCTTCTCTGGCTGCTGGCAACTTAGAGAGGGAATTCCTTAGTGCAAGAAGGTCTCTCGCCCCAGATGCTCCAAAGACGATTCTGCTGGTGATCCTCTCGAGGTCTCCAACGTCCCTCAGGCTTCCCGCAATACTTTGACGTGTGAGCGCGTTTCGTGCCAGCTCTTCCACAGCGTCTAATCTCTTTTCAATCGCTTCTACATCTCGAAGGGGTTGCAGAATCCACTGCTTCATCTTGCGCTTTCCCATGGGCGTGACTGTTCTCGATAGGACACTAAGAAGCGTTCCCCGAGGTGTCCCGTCCCTTGCATTCTTGATGAGCTCAAGATTCCTCTGCGTCTGACTGTCGATTACCAGATGGGCATCGACAGTGTATGCTCTGAGTCCTGAGAGAGCAACTGTATTCGTCTTGTGTACATCCTTTAAGTACGATAGAACGGCACCTGCTGCTCCTAATGCCAATGTCCTGTCTGTGATACCGTAGCCTTCGAGTGTGGCAACTCCAAAGTGCTCTTTTAGCGCTGCTTCTGCGTTTGCCACAGAGAAGTCCATATCGTTTCTGAACGTGATATGAGTTCCTGTTTCATGCAGTATCTTCCATGCTTTTGACTTGGCTAGAACATCGGGCAGGAGTATCTCAGAGGGAGCAAGTCTGCCTATTTCGTTCATTACCGACTCGCTTTCAACGCCTCCCTCAATCTCCGTTGCCAGGAATTCACCTGTGGATACATCAGCCGCGGCTATACCAACGGCTCCTGAGTGTTCAATTACTGCGGCTAGGTAGTTATTTGTAGCATCTTCAAGCATAGAGCTCTCCAAGACAGTTCCAGGTGTAATGACTCTAACAACATCTCGCTTGACGAGACCTCTTGCTTGTGCGGGGTCCTCCATCTGGTCCGCCATTGCTACCGTGTAGCCCTGCTGTAACAACTTGGCAACGTATCCATCCACAGCATGGAAGGGAACCCCGCAAAGCGGCCAGCGGTTGACTCCCTCTCCCCTTGCAGTCAGAACGATATCCAACGCTTTACTTGCAGTCTTTGCGTCCTCATTGAACATCTCGTAGAAGTCACCAAGTCTGAACATCAGAATGCAGTCCGGGTACTGTTTCTTCAGTTGAAGATACTGCCGCTGCATCGGTGTTTGCTTGGTCATGGTGACTCCCTGCCTCTTTTGGATTCAGCTGACTCTCTAATAATCGCATCGCCTTGTGAGTTCTCCTGCAAAGTCTGACCGTTGTTTCATTGCCTACACAACAAAGAAGAAATGCCCAAGCCCTTACTGATTGATACTAGTTGATGGGCTTATGGAGCGAAGAATGGTAGCGCTGCTCCTCGCCATCAGTTTGCTGTCCCTGACAGTTGTATCCATCGAGATTCCGACGTGCGACGCTAACATTGGGAATGTAGCGATGATGCAGGAGGGTTCTACGTTTCACAATGGGACTGATATCAACATGCCCTATGCAGACGTCAGCATCAATATCACTAGACTAATAGACTGTGCAACGGTGAACATGACCGCCGTGTTTGCAGTCTATTCAAATATCACACAGAATGCGACTTTGGCATTTATGTATCCTTCTTTCAACCGAATCGGCATTGTGTACAATTCGACAGATGTTTCTGGCAATCCAATATCCTTTCAGACCAATGGGACTATGCAGATCATAGCAAATGCGACCATAATGAATTACACAATCGTGTTTTGGGATGATTTTATCGAAAGCGGGTTTATTGATGATTTTCTATACCATGCCCCATTTGTTCATCCGTTTGCAGACTTTGCCGTATTTGATCTTGAACTCACAGCAAATACAACTCTCATCTTCACAGTAGTTTCTGACTCAGTCTACATCCTGACGGATATCGACCTGTTCCAGTACTATTACATCGTAGGAAGTGCTCGGACTTTCATAGGTGACACTCATGAGAAGATACACCTTCGCCTCATCGAACATGCCGCATTTCTTGAAACAGAGTTTTCCCCCAATGAAACGCTGACTGTGTCGCAGGATGGAATCATAACTGAAGCAATATGGGAGTTCAACATCAGTCAGTTCACGCAGGATGTCATTGTGTTCAATGGTCAAATTCGAAATAGCCAAGGACCCCTCATCGATCACGGCTGGCTGCTTATAATAGGAGGAGTCGTGGCCATGATCGTAATACTAATACCGCGATTAAGAACCCGTGCGGATAGTGAAATTCAACCGATTGTCTGAGTTTCAAAATACTTTATACATGCAGTAACCATTCACCTCATGGAGTAGCTACTCATGAGTCAACCTTATGATGTTGCAGTGGTTGGAGCGGGACCAGCAGGGTCTACTGCAGCTCAGATAGTTGCCAGTAGCAATTTACGAGCACTCGTTCTCGATCGAAGGTCTATAGTGGGCACGCCAGTCCAGTGTGGCGAGCTCATCCCCACGCCATCAGAAACACGGAGGCTGTTTCCTCGTTCCAAAATGATGCCTAAAGCTGTAAATGTGCCAAGAGAATTCATCACAAACAGAACGAAATCCATTCGCCTGATTTCGCCAAATGGCAGCACATTTGAGTTTCCCTTTGAGGCTAACATTGTTGACAGGTCCAGATTCGACAGACAACTTGCGCAGAACGCTGTTGATGCTGGTGCTGAGGTTCAGCTGCGTTCAACCGTGCTGAAACGACCAGGGAAAAATGAACTCACTGTCAGAACTCAGAATACGACACACAAAGTCACTGCTAATGCTATCATTGGAGCTGATGGACCTAGATCCGTCGTGGCTCGTTCGATGGGACTGAGATTCATTCACTCCGAGTCAGACCTCAGTCCTGCCCTGCAATACGTAATGAGTGGGGTCGATGTGGACCCATCTGTTGTTGAGATGTACTTTGGCGAGAAGATAGCACCTGGAGGATATGCATGGGTCATACCTAAGGGTGATGGGCTAGCCAACATCGGTTTTGGGATGAGACGAAGTGTTGGTGGAGATGCAACTCCTCTTAGACGGTATCTAGAACGGTTTGTTTTTGTCTTGCTGGCACAGAAGATCGAGAGTGCGAAGATTGTTCGAAAAACAGGTGCGATAATCCCTATGGGAGGTCCACTTCACGAAACGTGGTTTCAAAATGCGCTATTGGTTGGGGATGCAGCTGGGCACGTAATGGCATCAAATGGAGGCGGAATTCCAACTGCACTATGCGGAGGCCGTATCGCAGGGGAATCCGTTGTTAAGTACCTGACAGAGAACGAATCCCTCTCCTCCTATGAACAGATGTGGAGAGCTGAGTTTGGTCAGGAATTAGAAACTGCACTAAGAGTCCTTAGAGTTGCAGACGTAGTCATGCCATCAGATGTCATTACTGATATCTGTATGAATCTGGCAGGAGTCAGATTTCTTGAGCCATTGATTCGGTGCCGTCTGCCTCTTCCTGTTGATTTAGCATCAAAAACCTTCGTTAAGCTGTTGTATCAGTTCATGTAGTGTGAGCTAGATCAGTATTGCCGTTTTACTGCGAAGTCTGCGAGAAGCATTAGCAACTCGCCGTTTGAGAAGTTGGTACCACGAATCCTGTCCTTAGCAGCTTCCATAAACTCCTTGGCAGTTTCCGTGGCGTATTCAATAGACTTCATTTCTTTGATTCGTTCGAAGGCAAAGTCTACATCGCCCTCGTCCAATTTCCGAATGAGTTCCTTCTTCTTTCTTGGAGAACTGCTCTCTATAGTATGTGCAAGCACGAAATTACTTACATTCCTGTTCAGATCGGATAAACCAGTCTCTCCTGTTCCATTCTGGGTAGCAACTATATCGAGTATGTCATCACGAATTTGAAACGAGAAACCGAGATCCTCAGCATACTTCATTAACAGTTCTGATTGCTCCTCAGTCGCCTTACCCAGAATCGCTCCCACCTTCGCGGCGTAAGTCATGAACGCGACTGTTTTCATTCTTATAATATCCAGAGCGGCTTTTGTTGTGTAGGTTTGAGCTTTGTTTTGACTCATCAAGAGGTCTGCGGCTTCACCTTCACACATCCGGATACCAGCTGTGGCAACACTGGTCAGAAGTTGGGGAGTTGCTCTCTCTCCTATCAACTTGATTGCCAGGCCGACGAGCAGGTCTCCCGAGATTATGGCCATCTTCTCTCCGTACTTCTTGTGCGTAGTTTCGACTCCACGACGCAAATCATCTTCATCAATGACATCATCATGGATCAGACTAGCAGTCTGTATGAACTCAGTGGCAACTGCAAAAGGCAATGCGTCCACTAGAGTCCCACCCACTGCCTCGCAACCGAGTATTAGCAAAAGGGATCTTAGTCTCTTGCCACCTGCAAGAATCAGATGACGGACCGTTTCATAGAGTTGCTTGGGTTCTCCATCTTCATCCAAAAGGCAGCGTTTGATTTCCTCGTTAATGAGATTGATTCTTGTTCTTATCTTCTCATTCTCCAGAAAACCCGAAGAATCTGACTGCCAGGGTTCTGATGTCTGCATTTCATACTCAGTGTGAACAGTTGGGCGCTCTGACATCAGACGTACTCCTCAGGTTTTGGTTCAGACTGTATGTGCCTTAAAGCAGTGTCGTTTTTGCACCAATCGCACCCTTTAGTAAGTCTTTTCTTGGAACTACAAGGATTTCAAGTCCACGAGTTGTGATTGATTTGACGGATGAAAAACCTTCGAAAATCAGAGTCTGGCTGGCTGAGGTGCGCGCACCCTTCTTAACGGGCGCTATCGTGCCTGTGGTTCTTGGAACAAGCGTGGCCTGGGCGTCAACAGGTACGTTCCTTCTCGATATCTTTCTTCTGACCCTCGCTGCAGGCATCTTCATCCATATTGGATCTAACGTTGCTAACGACTATTTTGACCACAGAAGCGGCACCGACGATATCAACCTGGAGTATGTGCGTCCTTTCACTGGGGGAAGTAGGATGATACAGAAGGGGTGGTTGTCACCAGGAGAGGTCTTCCTGGAGTCGATAGTATTCTTCGTCCTTGGCGGCGGCATAGGTCTGTATCTTGCGTACACGAGAGGCGTAGAGGTCCTTATTATTGGAATCATTGGTGTCTGCTCGGGTTTCTTCTACACTGCTCCACCTTTTAGACTAGTGAACAGAGGTATCGGAGAGATTTTCGTTGGGCTCAATTTTGGGGTTCTCATGACTCTTGGTGCCTACTTCGTTCAGACTCAGGTGCTTGCTTGGGAAGCAATATTCCCCTCCATTCCGATTGCAATTCTAATCACAGCTGTTTTGTACATCAACGAGTTTCCCGACTATGAGGCTGACAAGTCAGTCGGCAAGTTGACTGCGGTAGTGCGTCTTGGTCGAAAACGCGCCGCGAAAGGGTACGTCGTCTTGATGGCAGCACTATACGTTTCGATACTACTGCCCGTCTTTCTAAACCCAACATATTGGTATACAGTTCTGGGACTAGCTACAATACCTGTCGCCGTGCTAGGTTGTAAGTACGCGCTAGCACACTATGAAGAATCACTTCAATTGACACCAGCATACGCCTCGACCGTCACGAACCACTTGTTTACGGGACTGTTTCTGTCACTATCTTACCTGTTGATTGGATTTTCAGTCCCTCCCCTCTACATTCCTGTCTGGGGTGCCCTGTGCCTAACAGTGTCTCTTGCCTTCTATTATCAAGCAGAACGCAAAGCAAAAGCAGCAGCTTCCATGATGCCTACTGAGTGAGTATCTACGACTTTCTGCTCTTCCAAGTGTAAAAGCTGGTTCCCTTCCAATAGAAGACTGCTCTTGGGATTACACGGATTGCTATTCTAGAACCTAATGGATATCCTGTGCCAAGGAAACCAGCATACTTCTCTAGGTAATTAGCCATCAGCTTGTCATCGACACGTTCCGTTTCAACGAGATAGCCTCTCCCTCGCACCATGACACCGACATTGCGTGCTGGAGACACTGGATCCCGCTGGTCTACAGTTATGCTCACGTTCTTGTTGCGTCTGATATTGAGAGCTTTCTTACTCTGTCTTGAGGTGACGAGATGGATTGTTCTGGTTTCATCATCCCAAACATAGAACATCGGTGTCACATGTGGATTGCATTCTAGGTCAGTTGTACCTAAGTATGCAAAGAATCCATCTCGAAGGATCTCCAAAGCCGCGGCAGGAATATCTGCAGTCTTCCTAGCAGAATCACGCGGAGGTAATCTAAGTGTCATGATCTCACGCTCGCAGAGTTGTTGGTCGTGCCTCACGCCAGTAAGTTATCTTCTCAGGTTCTAGGCGTACAATTACTCTCGAAAGGAATGGCTTGTTACGCCAAGCTGGTGGCAAATCATTAGCTTGATCAGCATAGTACTTGATGTACATTGGATATTTCTTGGAGAACAGCCCTCTAACTCGGATAAGCCATAGACCATGAAGAAAGAGTCTGAATGCCCCTATGACTGAAAGTTCTCCCAGAATCATTCCTTTTCCAATCAAGAGCACAGCTCTATTCTTCATTGGTGACTCACGATCCCGCATATCGACTAAGACCGCGATCTTCGGATTCTTCTTGATGATTCGGTATTTGGCCGAAGCCACGGAGATAGCGAAATACAGATACTTGCCATCGTAGACAAAGATGACGGGTGTCACATGTGGCTGATTCTTCGAGCATGCATTCACATATGCGAATCTTTCATGATGGAGAATACTTTCAACATCTGGAGGAAACCAAGGGACAGTTTCCATCGCTAGCAGACTAAGTGTAGAAAGTCCCATTATTCCTGCTAGAAACACGGAAAGTCCAAGCAGCAAGAAATACGATTGAAGAGCTAGAGGTAGAAGAAGAAGAGCACTGAGGCCCCAATACAGGTTAATCATGTCAAGATGCTTGAGGGTTCTGACTTCGGAATAAGCTGTGTAGGCCAACCCTCTTCGCTTTCTTGCAGCAGCACTGAGCGTTATGGATCGGACTGCTGCGAAGAAGGTTGTTACTAGCGACAGTCCCAATCGATAACTGATGTCCCACGCCAACACAAGAATAAGAATGAACAAGAATGGATTCCCGAAACCCGCACCAAGAAAATACCGAAGATAATCAGTGTCGATTAAAAGGTAGAGCACGACAGCGACAAAACAAACAACACCACCAATGAGTTCCAGCTTCCGGTCCAAGAGAATTCGGTTCTTGTAATCCTGAAGAATTTTGTATTCAGCTTCATTAGTGGGATCTCTAAGTCTTCTGAGCCATGGAACAACGTAAAGACATCCGGAGGACCAGACCACAGTATAGATGATTGCTAGTGAACCGAATATTGCAGCTTCGGCTGGCATCTGAAAATAGATGAACGCTATCACACCAATGGCCTCCACAAGAAGCAACTGCGCAATTACCTCATAAGACGGGGGCATCCATCTGAATGGTGGTATTCGGTCTACAATCTCTTCGTAGATCCATTTCCTTTCATACCTGCTCTTGACTGTCGATCGATTATTCATCAGAAATGATTAGTTGACTACTGTTAATAGGCTGCCGAAGGGGTTTCTTATTGATCAGCCATATATCTCATCAAGCCCGTCCCAAGACAGACCAAGAGCTTGCGCGACAAGGACAGCAAGATCTTTCACCATCTTATTCGAACCTGCCTGTGGAAGTTGAGCATGCATAAAGTCTACGCAAGATGGACAACCAGACGCTACGATTTCTGCATTTGTGGCTTCGATATCTTCTACCTTGAGTCTATTGATCTGATTGGCGAATTCGGCATCAATGGCTCTCAGTACGCCTCCGGAACCACAACAATAGCAGTTTGCTTTGTTGTGCGGGAGTTCTTCAAATGTCACGCCCGGTATACTCTCCAGTACTTTCCTTGGCTCTTCATAGAATCCTGTATTCCTACCAGCGTCGCAACCATCGTGGAACGTGACTGTGGCATTAAGAGGAGTATTGAAACCTGTCAGTTTCCCTCTATCAAGAAGATCTGCAAGATATTCATAGCCATAGCGAATCTCAAAACCATGATCGATACCCAAGAACTCATGGTACTCATGAGCCCACATCTTGTAGCAACCCGGGCAGTTGGTTACTATCGTTTCAACGCCGAGCTCTCTATACTTCTGAATATTATGCTCTGCGAGAGCTCTTGCCCCCTCGAAATCGCCTGACATGATAAGCGGCGCGCCGCAGCAGTATTCTTGTTCGCCCAGCATAGTATACTCTTCTCCAATCCTATCTAGGATCAGTGTCGTGGCAATTGTGGCTTGAATCGAAACGCCCCGAAACGAAGACGCACATCCAACGAAGAAGGCAGTCTTTGCTGGAGTCCCCTGTTTGCCCAGCAATTCATTCTCGTTAGGAGTCCAATAGGACCATCCCTCTATCCTATCCATTTGTGCCTGGCCTTGAATATTAAAAGTCTTCAATAGTGTGTCCTTTGCCGTCTGCAGTCTTTCGGGCCACATATTTCGCTTCTTGAACTCCGAGCGCATCACCTGATAGAGCTTCACGAACGGGATATCCACATGGCAGACCTCTTCACAACCTCCACACAGAGTACAGCCAAAAATTCCGTCCCTCAGACCCTCGAGACCCTCGGATGGTTTGATTCGACCTTGCATCAATGCTCGGGTCAAGAGCATCTTGCCCTTGCCTGAATATGTTTCGCGCCGCTTCACTTTGTAGGTGGGACAAGCACCATGACCTACTTGACAGAAACTGCACTGAGCGCAAGTGAATGCGTATCTTTGAAGATCGTATTCATTCAGTGTTGGAAAGTCCATCGTCACTTATCTCCGAGAATGAATCACTCAGGAATTTCGGTGCAATGCTCCTTAAAATCCTTCCATTTGGACCGCGACCAGATGAAGCAATCTGCTCTCGGGCCTCGCAAAACGAATTGTGCATGCATTACTACGCTATGTTTTTATCTTCCTGCTCTCCAAGCCTCGATTTGTAAGCGGCTCTGCTCATGAGCTGGAGAGTGGACTCATGGTCCTTGATCAAAAGCTGGTTGAAGAACTAGGCAAGATTTTCGGAGACCGCTTAATCACTGCGAAGCATGAGCTGATTCTGTTTGGGCAAGACGTTGGTTCTCTTCCAAAGCAAGTCGGTTGGCTCATGAACACAAAGCCCGACGCCCTTGTTCAACCTCTGACTCCTGAAGAGATACAGGCGCTCTATGAGCTGGCGCGAAAACACAAGATCCCCCTCGTCCCCAGAGCGGCAGGAACATCAGGATATGGCGGCGCGATTCCAAGAAAAGGAGGCATCATTGTTGATATGCGCCGAATGGACAGGATTCTTGACGTTGACTCTGAGAATCTCACTGTCACGGTTGAACCAGGAATCTCTTGGGCGAATCTTCAGTTTGCGTTGAACAGGAAGGGTCTGGATATACGATGTTATCCATCATCTGGTATCTCAGCGACTGTGGGTGGCTGGATTGCCCAAGGTGGCGATGGCATTGGCTCGTTGAAGTATGGAAAGATCAATGAGAACATAATCGAGCTCGAAGTGGTTCTGCCAACAGGAAGAATAGTCAACACGAAGGATTTTGGCCTTTTCTGCGACACTGAAGGAATACTGGGTATCATCACCAAAGCCACTCTCAAGATAAAAACCCTCACGCCGATGAAGGTCATTGTTTCCAGTTTTGAAGAAAACTATCAGATGGTTCTTGCAATTGAGAAGATACTCGAAGATGGCCCACTTCCGTACACGATGAAATTCGAGGAGTCAAAGTACACCGACCTCAAAAAGGCCATTTGGGAGGGCAAGAAGCCGTTCCCGATACCGGCCAATCATTGTTCACTGATGATTGCATATGAGGGCAACGAGGAAGAAACAGAAGAGGGGTTGAGAGTTGTCCGCGAAGTCACTGAGATGTATCGAGGGCGTGTCTATGATGATGAGTTTGCAGAACATGAATGGCAGCTGCGCTACTATCCAATGAAGATCAAGAAGAGAGGGCCAACTCTGGTAGTCGGTCAAGCTTTTGCGCCTCTCGAGAATCTCGTTGCAATCCTTGATGATTTCCAGTATGAACAAGCCTCTGCGAAAGCTGGGATCGATGGCTACGTCAACTCAAAGACCGGAGTGACTATGATGGGCTACTTCCTTGAAGATGAGCGAAGACACTTCTACATGCTCTCGTGGTCACAGAGCTTTGTCATATTCAAAATTGCACAACGTCATGGAGGGCATGTGCACTCCACAGGAATTTGGTTCGCAAACTACGCATATCAGTACTTTGGAAAAGAACGGCTGTCCCGAATTCGAGCAGCGAAACTTCAATGGGACAAGAAGGAGATCTCGAATCCCGGGAAGATATTTGCCTACTGGCTACCGTTCATCTTGAGAATCGGGAAATACTTCATGTGGATCTTCTTTGATCTGTTCAGAAATGGTTGGGGTCGGATCGCTCCCATTCTGCTGAAATGGTTGCAGAATGTGCCGCCACTGAAGTGGGTACTCAGATGGGGACGCGCCCATAGTCCCTGGCCGATGCAGTATGGTATAGGATGTTGCATGGTGGAAGGTGCTGCAGGGATAGCTCCACGATGGGACTTTGAACGATTTGGTATGCTACCCCTGTTTGGTCCGAGACAGACCGATGTTCTGTGGATCTCAGGTTCGCTCACCAAGAAGATGGCACCACGGCTCAGGAGGATTTACGAGCAGATGCCTGAGCCCAAGTATGTGATCGCTTTTGGTCAATGCGTTGCTTCAGGAGGCCTCTTCTGGGAGGGATACAGCCTGATGACGCCTCCGGACAAGGTAGTACCTGTCGATGTCTACTTGCCGGGCTGTCCTCCGAAGCCGGCAGATTTCATTCGGGCACATCTGATTCTTCAGAACAAAATACGAGCTGGCACGACTCACTGGCAAAGAAGATATGAAAACCAGGATGCGATGGGGCTGATACAGTGATGTCGATTCGACAAGATAGCGACCCGTTTTGCATGCTCTGGCTAGGAATCATCATTCTGTCATCGTTCATCTTCAATTTCATCTATCTTGGCTTCTTGATGCCAGAATCGGTGCTGGTCATTGGAAGTGCCTTCGCTCTCCTAAGTGGGACTTCCCTATTGTTAGTATTCCTGTTAGTTGGATATTTCCGACCTGCGAGAGGTAAAGGAAAGAGCCTGATGATGGCACTATCGATTGTTGTTGGCTTTTTCTTCGTAATCTTTGTTGATGAATTTGTGAATGCTCTCCCTGCAGTTGGGACTACACTGTATCTCTCGGCCTGGGGGCTTGGAGGTTCGGTACTGACAGCCGGAGGTTTCTCGGTGATGCATACTCGCGAAGAGAGTTACTCTCCGGGCATGTTGGATGTAGGGTCACTACGTTACGGTGCTGAACAAAAACCTGCGGAAGAAGCTGCACCTAAGACTGAAACAAAACCCGAGAAAGCCGCTGATGCTGTTGATCCTGCATCTGCTGTTCCTAATGAGTAGGGATTTCGCTTCAATCGTAGAGCCAGTTGAAAGCAGCAAATGCAATCATGAGCCCAAGAGCCATGAGTGCAAACAGGATGACATTCGTGAGATACTCAAACAGAACGAAGATGAGATACGCATGAATACCGCCAAAAACGCCAGAAACTATTGTCAGTGCTACTCTACTTGATCGGGTATCAGCAGCAACAAATCCGAACGCCGAGGCAATGAGTAGAATCCCGCTCATGAAAAGGATCAAATGGAAAAACACGTACTGCGGAGCAAGTGCCGCACTCATTACTATCCACATGTAGGCTCCCAGAAGAGACATTCCAATTAGGAGCGATAGGTAGTAGAAGAATTTTCCTTCTTCGCCGCGAGCCAAATGAATCACCCGACACAGTAGAAACCTATGTCAAGTAGCTGCTCGATGTCTGACAGTATATAACTTCTTTGCGAGGTTTCCCGAAGCGTTTTTATCATGCTGCTTTCCTACGCGGGTAAGTCTAGCGCAGACTGCAGACCATAATCAGTCTCGACACATAGTGAGAGGTCGAAGAACTACAAAACGGCCTTTGGCACTGGAGTCTCTCAAGAGGATGGTTTCAAAGAATGATACAAACCACTAGATTGTTCTTGGATTTCTTCCCTGTCGTAGTCTGGGCGCTACTTGCGATAATTCTCGTCATTGTAATGCTGCTAGCCTCCTGGGTGCTACGACCTCATGTTCTCCAGAACTCCGAGAAGACCTCGACATACGAATGTGGCGAGGTACCAGTAGGTCCCTCACGCATTTCCTATCCTTACAACTACTTCGTATACACTGTGCTCTTTGTAGTTGTCGACGTGATGGGCGCATTTCTTTGGCTCCTCTCTTCCTCGACCATTCTATGGGCTGACGCTACCAAATATGAGGTTGTATGGCAGGTTATCGTCTTCATTTTCATAATCATGGGCGGAATTGGTTTTTCCTTGAAAATGATTCCACACACATTCCTCGATGGCAGAGAGACTGTTGAGTTATACAGGAAGATGAAGGCTGAGAGAGAACAAGAGCAGTTGGCTGCGGGAGGTCGATAGAGATGCAAGGTTTTGATCCTGCGTTATTCGAGCAGATCGAGTTTCTATTCTTGGCAGGCATGGTCCTGGTGCTTGCATATCTGGCCCTGGAGCATAAGGAGATAGTCTATGCCGCATTCTTCTTTGGTTTCATGGCATCTTTTGTCGCTGGTTTCTTCCTTCTGCTTGAAGCGCCCTTCATTGCTGGAATGCAGATTGCCGTGTACACTGGTGGAATCAGCGCTTTGATTATTTTTGCAGTTCTCATATTACCAAGAGTCCAAGACTCGACTCTAGAGAAATTCGCGTCCGCCAGAGTTCGTCATATTGGTCTCCTCATTTCAGCAGTCGTGACAGTACTTACTGGCTTTCTTGCGATCATCTTCCCATGGGCTGAGTCATTCAATGAGGCATTCGTTAGTATCTCGCAAGATCTGAATGGTCTTGCGCTCTGGTTGTGGTCTGAGAATGGTATCTACGTGCAGATGGTCGCCCTGATCATCCTCACCGCTCTCGTGGGCGCAATCGCCCTTTTGAAGATCGACAAAGCTGAGCAGCTCGGAGTTATCATCGGGGCTTCTGGAGGAGAGGCAAGCTCTACCAAAGATGAGCGAACCATTGCTGATGATGTGCGAACTATCGATGAATCCAAGGAGGTTGATGCTTGATGATCCCGCTCACCTGGTATTTGGTGCTCTCTTTCATGATGATAGGGTTAGGTGGATACGGGATGATGGTGAAAAGGAACCTCATTAGAATCCTGATAGGAGCTGAGATAATGGGCAATGGAGCCAATATTGCCCTGGTTGCCATCTCTCTATACAACCCGGTGTTCTACTTCACAGGTCAGGGCTTAATCATGCTCGTCATCTCTGTTTCTGCTGCACATACTGCGCTAGCATTGGTCTTGATGCTGATGTATAACCGTCGATACAATTCGGTTGACCTAGGCAAGCCAATTGAGATGGAGGGAAGATGAGCTGTCACAATCCTCCACCATTGACGCTTCAGCTTTCGCAAGAAAGCTCATCAATAAGCATCCCGAGGTCGGTTCTAGGTCTTTGGGTGCGAATCAGATTGAGCTGCTGGTGCCTGCTAATAAGATTCGACAGGTTGTGACGATGATCAACGAGGAAGTGCATGACGCTCTTCCTGAATCGGTCTTTGGAATCGATCTTGAAAACGACAAGTACGAGCTTATCTACATCATTTGGTCTCACTCAAATCGATTACTGCTCCAACTGAGAGTGTCGTTGGAAGGGGAGAGACCTGAGATCGAGAGTACTTGTGACATCTTCCCCGGCTTTGAATGGCACGAACGTGAAACTCGAGAGATGTTCGGGATTGAATTCAAGAATCATCCTGACCCTCGGCTGCTCCTTCTACCGGATGAACTTGAGGGAGCTTTTCCTCTTCGCAAGAGATTCCAAACTGACAGAAGCCGCTTGGATGAGACAGGCATCACTCCACCAAAAACACCGACAAGGACAGGAGGAGCGAACCAGTGAGCCCTAACATCCTTGATGAGGCCATAGATGTCTGGTTCGGACCTCAACATGTTTCCGCTCACGGATGGGCGACAAAATTGACTTTGGTCGGCGACTACATTGTCAAGTGTGATCCAAATGCCGGATACTTTCACCGTTCTGCAGAGAAGGTCCTTGAGTACAGGACCTTCAGGCAAGGGTCCCTTGTCATGGAAAGAATGTGCATGCTTGAGGCATTTCTTGCTGAGTATCCCTATGTTGCTGCAGTTGAAAAGATTGCAGAGCTTGAGGTACCAGATCGAGCGAAGGTCATGAGGACCATCATGATGGAGCTGTCCCGTCTGCACAGTATTCAATTCTGGTGGGGACAGTTCAATGCAGAGCTTGGATTCTTTACAATGGCTCTCTGGCCATGGGTCGACCGAGAGTATTCACTGGATGCCTTTGAAGAGTTGACGGGTTCGCGACACACTGTATCGTTCTCAACTCCTGGCGGAACAAGGTTCGACTTTAATGAGAAGGTCTTGAAACAGATCAATAGAGCCGTCAAGAGGTTTGAGGACAGATTGCCCAAGTTCCGGGATATGCAGATGGGAAGTCCTACCTTCAGAGCGAGGACCAAGGGCATTGGGCAGTACACCGCAAAACAGGGTCTCAAATGGGGACTAAGTGGACCTCCCATCAAGGCATGTGGCATCCCCATGGACCTGAGAAAAGATGCTCCTGATTCGAATCTTGCATACAACCTGTGCGATTGGGAAGTACCGATTACTGAGAATCCGGATCATCCTGGAGAGAGTGATGCTCTAGACCGGATGGAACAGAGATTCAAGGAGGCAGAAACCTCTGTAGAGATTATAAAACAACTGCTACCGCAATTACCCGAAGGTCCTATCATCGACGCCAAAGCTCGTGCCAAAGTCAATAGACTTCCGGCAGGAGAGGCATACGGTCGCGTAGAAGGGACACGAGGTATCACATCACTATGGCTCAAGACTCAAGATAAGGCACAGAGTGCATATCGCGCAAAGATACGTGGACCCTGTTTTGCATCCTACTACGCTTTGAAGGACTTGGTCCCTGGCGCGAAGTTTGCGGACTTCATTGTGATATTTGGAAGCTTAGACCCGTATCCTGGATGGTGGGACCGGTGAATGGAGGTGTGATGTTGCAGTTCGACTTCTTCACTTGGCTTGCAGGGATTCCCGATTGGATCTACGGCATACTGCAATGGATAATCAACCTCGTTCTGGGTGTCTTCTACTGGGCCTGGGGCATCATTGAATGGCTCTGGGCAATGGTGTTCTCACCAGCGAACTTCATGTTCTTGTTTCGAGCCGTCTTGTTTCCGGGTCTGATCTTTGTAGTGCTCACTCTGATTTGGGCTGTGTGGTTCACACGCAAACTCTGGGGTCGCATTCAAGACAGACGAGGACCGTTTCATATTGGCAAGTATGGAGGACTTCAGCTATTCGCCGATGCTATCAAGCTAATAGGAAAGGAAACCATCATTCCAGATAATGCAAAACGCTGGATGTTCAGGTTCCTGCCCTGTCTCCTTCTTGTGGTTGTACTATTGCCATTCTGTTTCATACCTTGGGACTTTGACTTCTGGTACATTTCGGACCTCTCAGTGAGTCTTGTCCTAGTATTCGCCTTCCTGACGGCAGTTCCTGTCGTATCATTGCTTGCAGGTTGGGTCAGTGGTTGCAAGTACTCACTCATAGGAGGATTCCGAGCGGCGAACAATCAGTTTGCTGCAGAGATTCCAATGATTGTTTCTTCAGCTGGACCTGCTATGCTTGCTGGGTCTCTGAGTCTCATGGGCATCGCCCAAGCACAGACTTCTGTCTGGTTTGCAGTTGTATTGCCTGTGAACCTTGCTACATTCCTGATTGCAGCCATTGCATCAGTAGGTGTATTCCCATTCGACGCCCCTGTTGCAGACTCTGAGATCATCTTCGGCTGGAGGACTGAGTTCACAGGAATCTACTTCACTCTCACTTACTTTGCAGAATTCGCTGAGCAGATGCTCTACTCAGCCATAATCGTCGCTCTCTTTTTGGGAGGGCCTGTTGGTCTGCCTTTCCTCCCTGGTGCAGTGAACTTCACTATCAAGTTCATCATCACCTTTTTCTTCTTCGTACTTGTCAGTTCGTCATTCCAGCGACTTAGACAGGACCAGATTGTTCACTATTGTTGGAGGTATCTGCTCCCTCTTGCGCTACTGAATGTCATATTCGCAATGCTCGCGATAGTCTATCTACCTGAACTGGCAGCATTGTTGCCCTTAGGAGGTCCATAAACGATGGGTTTCTTCAGTGTACTGGGTGACATCTTCAAGATTCTGAAACACACATTCAGGCAGGTCTTCAAGAGACCCTTCACTTACTTCTACCCATTTGAGGACAGAATCTATCCGGAGAGGACACGTGGAAGGCACATCCATGTCCGACAGAACTGCACAGCGTGTGCGCAGTGCGTTAGGTCATGCCCAGTCGTTGCGATACGAATAGACAAGGACGATAAGATGTACGAGAAAGACGCAGCTCTATACTTTGACTATACTCGTTGCATCTTCTGTGGGCACTGTGTCGAGGCCTGCCGATTCAACGCTCTTTTCCACACTCCAGTCGTCGACCTAAGTGAGGGCGATCGAAGAGACCTGATTTACGGGCCGGATAAGATCACTACCCTTGAGAGGGAACCGTTTGAGTGGCGTGGAAGGAGGTTCCGGTAATGCAGACCTTCCTCTCTGAGTTCCCCTTCATGGCGCTCTCTCTAGCTGTCATGTTCATAGGAGCACTCCTCATCTACGTCTTCAAGAATAGAATCAGTAATAGCGCGGGAAAGATTGCCACTGGTGTATCTCTTGCAGGCTCTGCTTTGATGATAGAGCCCTTCTACGAGCTGATGACCGAAGGCTTCTCAGAGGAGACATATGTCTGGTCGACACTTCTAGAGCCGTTCGGGCTCTTTCTTGACCCCGTAGCATTTCCCATCACCCTCGCAGTCGTTGTGCTCGGATTCCTATCAGTGGTGTATGCAGTAGGGTACACTGAACACACAGAACACAAACCGACCTTCTTCGCCAATCAGCTCTTCTTCATCATGGGCATGATTTGGGTGACACTTGCAACTAACCTAATAGAATTCTTCATTGCATGGGAAATCATGCTTGTCCCCAGCTATTTCCTCATCCTCTTCTGGGGACTTCCAGAAACTCGAAAGCGCACAGCTCTCAAGTTCTGGCTCTATACCCAGTCCGGTGCAGTCTGTATCCTTATTGGATTCGGATTGCTATACGCCAACGGTGGTGGATCTTTTGTACTGGCAAACCTTGGGGCGAGTGGAGACCTGATATTCAAGATTATCTTCATACTGCTTGCTGCTGGCTTCCTAGTCAAGATGGCAGTGTTTCCGATCCATTGGTGGCTTCCACCGGTTCATGCAGAGGCACCTACTCCAATCTCTGTTCTCCTGTCCGGTGCGATGATTGAGACAGGTGCCTATGCTCTCGTACGATTTGGTACACTGACTCTGGATGTCGTCGCAAGTCAGTTTGCCCTCTACATAGCAACACTTGGTGTTATCACAGTTTTCTACGGCGGTTTCATGGCTCTTGCCCAGGTAGACATCAAGAGACTCCTTGCATATTCATCTGTTTCACAGATGGGGTACGTGCTCTTCGCTCTGGGCACTGCAACAATTGCAGGCGTATCTGGTGGAATGTTTCATCTCATCAACCATGCTTTCTCCAAGGGGCTGTTGTTCATGTCTGCCGGTGCGGTCATACATCAGACAGGTCTTCGCGACATCAAGAAGATGGGTGGTCTCTCCAACAAGATGCCTATCACTGCATTTGCGGCAGCGATAGGAATGATGAGCATTGCGGGCAGCCCTCCCCTCTCGGGTTTTGCAAGTGAATGGATGATGTTTCTGGGAGGCTTCCAAGCAGCGATTCCGATTCCCGGTGCGGAGCTCAACATGAGCTTTCTACTTCTGGCCATTATTGCAGCATCAAGCTCGATTCTGAGTGCTGCCTACATGCTGCGATTCTTCTGGCGCGTGTTCTTGGGTGCGCATCCGGAGTCTCTTGAGGAAGTGAAGGAGAGTCCTCGATCAATGACCATCCCGATGGTGATCCTTGGCGTTCTCATTGTAATCTTTGGAATATTCCCGAGCTTGGCACTCGATGTCATAGTCCCGGTGTTTTCAGGCGTGTTCGGCCCATGAGGTGAGTCAGATGTTACTTGGTCTACCCTATTATCTAATCCTCGTCATTCCTCTGGCTGGATCACTGTTGGTGCCACTTGTGGGAAGATTCAGCATAAGGCTCCGTGACTGGACGCCAGCTATATTGATGGGCATGACAATGGTGCTATGTTGGTCCCTTCTTCCAGACCTAGGCATAGAGCACATGCCACATTATGAGTGGATCAATATCCCAGGTCTCTATGTTCCCTTCGAGATGCTCCTCGACCCGCTCTCCGTGATCATGGCCATTCTATCAAGCACGCTGTGTTTTCTCATCTATGTGTACAGCACTGAGTACATGGCTCATGAAGCCGATAGAAACAGATTCTTCTTCCTGATGCTCTTGTTCGGAGGAGGAATGCTGACTCTAGTCCTGAGCGGATCCCTGCTGATTGCTTTCATAGGTTGGGAGATCATGGGCCTATGCAGCTATGGTCTCATTGGTTTCTGGAATGACAAGCGGAACAGGCCGGAACAAGATCCCATGGGCTATCAACAGAGTAATCCTTTGCTGCAATTCGAGACAGAGGGCGAATACAACACTCACTGCGGCACGAAGGCCTTCATCGTTACAAGGGTTGGCGACGCCTTGATGCTGGGCGGCATTCTCCTGCTCTTCACGTTCACTGGTTCCTTCCTGTTCACAGACCTTGCCAACAATATCAATAATTGGTGGGGTACGATGGCGAACTGGGGTCTCCTGCTACCTGCGCTCATCCTCATCTTTGCAGGTGCCATAGGAAAGTCTGGTCAGGTTCCCCTGCAGGTGTGGCTCCCAGAGGCAATGAGCGGCCCGACTGCGGTCTCTGCGTTGATTCATGCTGCGACTATGGTTAAGGCTGGTGTGTATATCACTGCTCGTTTCCTGGTGACCATTGTAAATGCTACTGCAACCCCAGCTCATGAAATTCGCGCAGGACCTGGCTTTGCGCCGCTACAGACTTTCGGTATCGAGATGGCCATCACATTCTTCATCATTGTTGCAGTCGTCGGAGCGATTACTGCTTTTATGACAGCTACAATGGGCATGGTTTCGAACGAGCTCAAGCAGGTCCTTGCCTTCTCAACTCTGAGTCAGCTAGGCTACATGATTCTGGCAATTGGCACAGGCGGAATCCTCGCTGTGAATGGTCACTTCGATCAGGCATATCTCAGCGGTGTGCTTCATGTTGTTTCCCATGGTGCCTTCAAAGCCCTTCTCTTCCTTGCCGCTGGCGGCGTCATTCATGTAGTCCATACGAAGTATATGTCCAATATGGGAGGTCTGAAGAAGAGCATGCCTCGGACCTATCGAGTCATGCTGATTGGTGTGCTTGCACTTGCGGGCATTCCACCGCTATCTGGTTTCTGGTCCAAGGACTCCATTATAGAGTACACCTACGAGTTAGCTGTCGAGTATTCATTTGGCATTCTGCTGTTCGGCCTTGCAGTGTTTGCCGCAGCATGTACTATCTTCTACAGCATAAGGCTCATGGGAATAGTCTTTCATGGAAAGGAGCCGGAACATCAAGAAGAAGAACATCACACGAGTCCTCATGACCCCGGTCCTGCTATGATGGTTCCGTTGTATATCCTCGCAGGATTCACGATAATTGCATTCCTTGTGTTTCCCTTTATTCAAGCAATCATTCTCCAAGAAGGACCGATGACTCCAGAGCTATTGATAGGAACACTCTGGGAGATGACTATCGCCAAGTTCACAATGCCTGGAGTTGTCCCGTTCGCGATCACTATTGGCGCTCTCCTTCTTGGCGGAGTACCTGCGTATCGAATTTACATAAAGAATGCAGATAGACCAAACTCAGTTATTCCTGATAATGGTGTTCGCCGGAAGCTGTACAACCTTCTGAGGCATCGATGGTACATCAATGAGTCCTACTACTGGTTCGTAAACAAGCTCCTCCGCTTCGCAGATGCCTGGCGAGTCCAAGTCGATGATCCCGTAATCGATGGGATTGACTTCAAATCTGCTGGTACTGCGCAGACCCTTTCAAGAAAGATTCGCTGGTTTGATGACAATATCATTGATGGTTTTGCAGAGGGGGTTTCAACTAGGAGCGTGGAGGCTTCAGAGATAGGACTGGAAACGCAGACCGGGCGAATCAATGATTACGTAAGTGTGGTGATCTTTGGCATTGGCCTCTTGATAGTCATCGGCCTTCTAGCAATGGGGGTACTCTAGATGCAGCTGGACTTTGCCACGAGTCTTATCAGTAGTCTTCCATTGAACATCCTTGTCCTAATGCTTGTGATGCCTCTAGGTGGCGCATTCCTCGCCTATCTCCTCGGAAACAAGGGAGCGCGAGCCATCACGCTGGTCATCACAACTCTAGAGCTGGGTCTCTCCGTACTACTGATGCTGGGCACTCCATCAGTAGGTCCAGCCCCAGGCGGTCTGAGCCACACCTGGAGCTATATCTTAGCTCGACTAGGAACAACCACAGATTCTCCAGTCTTTGAGATTATCCTTGGCGTCGATGGAATTTCGATGGTCTTGGTTCTGCTTTCCGCCCTCGTTGTGTGGATTGCAGCCATCGGGTCGAATCACATCAAGGACTCTGCAAATGTCTACTACGCTCTGTTTCTTCTGCTTCAGACAGGGCTGCTGGGAGTCTTTGTTTCATTTGATTTGATTGGATTCTTCGTATTCTGGGAACTTGTCCTAGTGCCCATGTTCTTCATCATTGGCAGGTGGGGCGAGGAAGGTAGTAGACACGCCTCAATCAAGTTCTTCATCTACACACATCTCGGCTCTGCTGTGATGTTGGTGGGCTTCTTCTATCTCTACTTCATGTCCTCCAACTTCACGGTCGATCATGTACCCACCTTCGATATGGTCGCGCTACGCAACGTTGGACTCGATCCAACCGTTCAGATTGGATTCGCCCTTGCTCTCTTTGTGGGTGCTGGTGTGAAGTTGCCCGTATTTCCTCTTCACAACTGGCTTCCATGGGCACATGTGAAGGCTCCGACACCAGGCTCTGTCATTCTTGCAGGAATCCTGCTAAAGATGGGAGGGTATGCATTCATCCGTCTTGGCCTGTGGATGGTACCTGAGGCTATGGCACGACTGGCCATTCCGTTTGCAGTCGTTGCTGTCTTTACGTGCATCTATGCTGCTTTCACTGCACTTGCTCAGACTGACATGAAGAGCCTTGTCGCGTACACCTCGATCAATCATATGGCTTGGGTCCTACTTGGTGTTGCTGCCTATGCTGCTGGCTACAACTCCCCCGATCCTGCAATCCAGGCAGCAGCAAACTTGGCTGTTCAGGGTTCAATATTTATGATGTTCTCTCATGGCACGATCATATCCGTGATGTTCATTGTTGCAGGTCAGCTCAAATACAGCGCAGGGACGAGAGAGATTCCCAATGTCAAGGGTCTTATGACGAAAGCACCGCACCTCTCTGGAGTGTTGATAATCGCCACGCTCGCAGCTTTTGGTCTACCTGGCTTTAGTGGCTTTATTGCTGAAGCACTGGTCATCTTTGGAGCTATTGTGATATACCCCCTGTCGGCACTGATTGCCTTTGGCATCTTTCTCACGGTGGGCTACATGCTGTGGATGCTGAACAGAATCGTGTTCAGCGACCCTGACCCTCAAGTGGAGGTCTCTGAGGCCTCCTGGAACGACCTGGTCGCGCCAACACTGATGCTGATTCCTGTCATCTTGCTTGGAATATGGCCTGACTTGATTCTCGGAGTAATACAACCAGTTATCGAACAGATGCTCCTGGGAGGTATGCCTTGATGATGCAACTAGACTTGATTGCGAGTTTCTTGCGAAGTGTCTTCTCCGGATTGACAGATGCAATCCTAGCTTTCGTTCCTGATGGTTGGATTATGTCGCTCCCAGCGATAACCCTGGTGCTTTTCGCAATACTGGCATTGGTAATTGGTCTTAGATACAATCCCCTCGGTGTCAGCTTCGTTGGTGTAGTTCTTGCAACACTTGAGATGGTCTTGCTCAATCCAGAGACAATTCCAGAGACAATGCCAGGCTATTCCTTTGGAACGCTCTTTGTTCGAAATGCTTTCAGTGACATCTTCATCTACATTGTGCTAGTTGTGGCCTTCCTGGTCCTGATGTCATCGAGTGTATGGGGCGGAGACAAGGGGACCTATAACTTTCTGCTTCTCATCTCATTCGCAGGAGCTCTGTGGGTCGTCATGGCAACCGATCTCGTCGCCCTGTTTATTGCTTGGGAGCTAATGTCTACACCCACCTATGTATTAGTCGCACTTGGCCCTCACAGGGAGGCTGTAGATGGTGCGCTGAAGTACTTCGTGATGGGTCTGTTGGCAACTGCTCTCATGCTACTAGGCATTGCTCTCACCTTGGGGGTTACGGGCTCTACGGATCTGCAGGCAATCAGGATCTACATCACAAACCTTTGGGCAACTCCAGTCGGAAGCGAGTCTTCGGCCTATACGCTGCTCCTGGCCATGGTCCTCTTCATTGTATCATTTGGATTCAAGGTAGGCATCTTTCCTGGGTGGCAATGGGTGCCAGATGCGTACGCCAGTGCTGACGGAAGTGTTACTGCGTATCTAGCTGGCGGGTCAAAGAAGACCGGCGTGAGTGCTCTCATGAGAATTCTCATGATTGCTTTCTTCGTTGCTAAGACGGAGTGGGCTCCGTTGATAGCTGGAGTTGCAATTCTGACTATGGTCATCGGGAATGTGCTTGCACTAGCTCAGAAGGACATTATGAGAATGCTTGCCTACTCAAGCATTGCAATGATGGGCTACTTGTTCATTGGCATCGCTGCAGGAAATGAAATTGGAATGGCATCGGCAGTCTTCTTTGCCTTCGCCCATTCCATCATGAAGACAGCGGCATTCATTCTCGTATGGGCGATGTCCCTTACATTAGCAAGACGGATAACCTACGACGATCTGGCTGGGCTCAGCAAGAAGGCTCCGATGGCGTCAGCAATGCTTGCAATCCTGATGCTTTCTTTGGCCGGTCTGCCAGTCGGTGTCGGTTTCTGGTCAAAGCTAGTTGTATTCCAGAGTGCAATTGTTGCAGGCATGTGGTGGCTGGCTTTAGTGGGCCTCCTGAACTCAGTCTTTTCTCTAGGCTATTACCTCCGTGTCTTGAAGTACTCCTACATGCTGGATCCAGCCAATGATACGAAGCTGTGTATGCCACGATCCTCAATGCTCTCAGCAGGCATTTGCGTATTCGTTGTACTCCTGTTGTTTATCCTGCCAAACCTAGTACTCGATTACGCATTTCAAGCGGCTCAGACATTCTACCCGTAGCAACATCACGCATAATTGAAAGCAGAACTAGGATGCAAGACGCAGTATACATCTACATAGGAGCCCCTACAATATCTCCTTTTCCAGTTCCCGCTTGATTGCCAACTCTGCGCATTTCTCAAAGAGTGCGTTGATATTCTGTCCGGTAAGGGCTGACGTTTCCAGGTACAACACGCCAAGCCATTTCTGAAGCATTTCGCCTGCTTCAGTCGGCACTAACCTGTCTTCTCTATCAACCTTGTTTGCCACGAGTGCGACAATGGCATCTGGGCAGACTTTGCGGAAATTCTTATACCAGTCATCGAGACTGAGGAAGGTGCTTGGCCGTGTCACATCATATACTAGGAATGCCATCGATGAGCCGACCATGTACCTTTGCCGCAGGTCCCTGTATGTGGGCTGCCCTGCAAGGTCCCAGAGGACAATCTGCGCAGTTCGGGCCCTGCCCTCGATCTCCACTACGACGTTCTTGACTGCAATGCTGGTCCCTATGGTCGCCTTGTACTGCTCACCGAATCTGTTCTCAGTGTATCGCATGATGCAGCTGGTCTTCCCGACTGCACCGTCACCCAATGCGACCATCTTGAGGACATAATCAGACCCGGCTTCAATCATGTGCGGTCCTTCCTGTGCCACATACTGTACCCTGAAAGTGAGATTTAACAGTTCTGGGAGAAACCCCTACCAATGTATGGCTTCAGCATCCGCAAGGCAGTAGCATGACGCATCTTGCTCTATTGTGCAATCATCCCTCAAAGGTCCTCAACTTGGATCTTCTCATAATACTGATCGACCAGCTGTCCTCTCAGGTCTGGTTCAAGGCCCGAAATTCGTTTGCCCATCATGTAGCGGTTCACAAACAAATGCTGCTGCCGAGGTCTTTCTGACTACACTCGGGTCGTGCCATTTCGTGCCAGCCTTATTGAATTAGCAAGCGCCATTCCTGCTCTCTGTGGACTGGGATAGAACGGGATGCCGCCCTCTTCAAGAATTTCATGCCCTGGAGGCTTCCGCGTGATTGGTGAAGTCAACACGCTGATGACTGGTTTATTGCTCTTCCGAGCGATCTCGACAATCTCATTGATGGGCATTCCTCCGCCTATGCTCTCCTGATAGTTCGGCGAAAAGACAATGACTGCTGCATCATACTGCTCTTCGTTGAGGATGAGTTCAAGAGCATCGGCAAAGATTTTGGGATTCGCCCACCCTGTGGCCAGCAGGTCGACAGGATTCTTAATTGGTATCTCAACTGGCATACCAAGACTGTCCTCAATCAACTTTGCGTTCTTCTCAGATGGAGCAGGTAGGGTTACTCCATTCTCTTCAAGTACCTGAGCAACAATGAGTGCAATTCCGAGGGTATGAGTGACGATCGCGACCCGATTTCCTTTGGGGCGATGTTTGCATGTAGAGAGCAGATATCCGAGATCAACCATGTCCTCAATCCCTGAGACCTCTATCCCTCCTGACTGTTTTATTGCGGCACTGTAGAGTTCGGCATTTCCGGCAAGACTCCCTGTGTGGCTCAAAGCGGCCTCTCTCGACGACGGTGTCTTCCCCACTTTGAAGACGATTACGGGCTTCTTGGGGGTTGTCTTGGTTATCTCATTCATCATTTCGCGGCCGTATTCAGTTCCTTCGATGAATAGGCAGATCACTTCAGTCAGAGGATCGTCCCGGAGGTAGCGCACCATGTCATGAAAATCGATATTCACTCTGTTTCCAACGCTTGCAAACTTGGACACTCCAAGACCGACGTCTGAGGCGCGATAGAGCATGAGGCCTGTGACTCCTCCGCTTTGGCTCACCATTGCGACTGTTCCTTTCTTCATCGGAACCGGATGTGGGAAGAATGTTGCATTGAGACTGATTCCCGGATTGCCAGCGCCCAAGCAGTTTGGTCCGATGACAGCAATGTGAGCTTTGTCAACTAACTTTCTCAAAAGGTTTTGGTGCTCTATTCCGAGTCCGCCCATTTCCTTGAATCCAGCAGAGAAAATGATTGCACCCCCTGCTCTGGCAGCCGCACAATCCTCTAATGCGGGTAGTACATGCTGCGGACCAACAGCTACGATTGCGAGATCTATTTGAGTATCTATCGACTCCACGGTTGGATAGCATTCAAGACCTCGGATTGATTTGAGTCTGGGATTCACAGGTACAACAGTGCCCTCAAAGGAATGCAGCGCGAGCAGAGACAGAGCTCCGAGTTTATCTGGTTTATCCGACGCACCAATAACTGCAATGGCACGTGGATTGAATAGCCTGTCAAGAGAATCGTTTTTCCAACTCATATCATATCCTTCTCCTCATTCATGAGCCTCAACAAGATATCTTACCCTCTCAATAACGAGTCTGGAGATCTCCATACGAGCTGTTTCATAGTTCTCCATTTCAACGATAGGCGCGCCACATTTCGAGGCGCAAGCGACTATGTAGTCTTGAATGATTCTTGTATCTTCGTATTCCTTTATGCGAAGAGACTGATTCCCCGAAACAGTCCTCAACTTTCCTGTTGCATACTTGTTCAGGAACATGGCTCTGTGAGTCTTCGAGCTCGGACTGATGACAACCTCGATCACATTCGCACCCAGACTCGCTAGGCTTCCTGGATAGACATGAACACCTTCGACAACAGCAATTGCTCCCTCCTCAAGGAGTCTTCCCGCTAGGTCCTGCACATGGGGTATGACAAGCTCAGACTGAGCAATGAATCCTCGGATGACGGGGTCAAGCGATGGATCGCCCGACTTCCTATACTTGTGGGCCTGGTAGGTGTGGCAATACAGCTCGGGATGACTCTGCTTGGTGTAAATCCCCCTCATGATTTGCCGAACAGAGTCAGTGCTGATGAATCGTGTAGCTGCAAGATCTTGAAGCAGTTCCATCGCAAGCATTGATTTGCCTGTTGCTGAAGCTCCCTCGAGGACCAGGAGGAGAGACCGGTTGGAGTCTGACAGTCCTCGAGCCTGTTCATATGCGGTCAACAACCGGAAATTCTCGCATACAAGTGGTGGATATTCTTCAAGTGCCTTCTCGATGGAATTGACAAGTTCCTCTTCAGTCCAAAACTTCGAAGAGGGCTGATTTGCCAAGGAACCAGCGATGATACCCGCCACTTCGGTGTCCCGCAGCCCGCTGAGTCTGAGTCTTCCTCTCAGGATAGAAAGCGGATAGGGAACATCATCATTCTGGATTCTCACTCTCATTCTCGACGCACCTATCGCAGCACGTCTAGTTCGTTCGACCTCAAAAGGACTTCCGTGATGGGTACCCGCCAGCTTCCCGACCAATTGTACCCTGAAGAACCCTAGAAGTCGTGAATCGGGATCTCCGGCGCTTGGGTCTTCCCATGAAGGGTCGGCTCATATCGAACTTGTCATCTGTATTCTCGATTAGCACATCTGATTCCACAATCTTCCCGCAATGTCCCGCCGAGAGACTCATGCATTCGTCAAGGATGTTGATGTGTCCACTCATGAGGCAGTATGAATAGTCTTGACTAATGCGGTCAACATCCTCATTCCAGAGAGTCAGATTGATTCTTGCAGTAGAATCCACAACTACACAGTCTGATACTTCGTACTGCCTGCCTGAGGACTTGGAAGTGACTCTCCTTGCGACTCCCTTCTTGACGACTCTAAATCGCACATTGACTTGTCGGCACTCAGGCGTGAGGTGCACAATATCAGTCCAGACTGTCTTGGTATGCTGCTCTAGCGAATTATTCGATTCGGCCATTTGACACGACGCATCCAACCACACGTCCGGCCATACCCTAATGAACACCTATGGAATACTCACTTATGGATCTCTTTCAGAGCCAGACCTAGCTGCTCAAGACCTCTGGTCAGTTCTTCTTGTTCTCCACCGAATCCGATTCTGAGGTGTCCATCAAGCTCCATCCTTGAACCGGGTACTGTGAAAGTACGATACTTGGTCACCAGCAACTGGCAGAGTTCATCGGTACTTCCTCCACGGACAAGTCTTGGGGCTCCTACGACACCACTCTTGGGCTCAATCCATTCGAGCCATTTTTGATTGTTCATCCAATCTTTGAGGATCCTGAAGTTTGTCAGCATCGATTTACGAAGCTTCGTCAGCAGCGCCTTCCTCTGTTTCAGAACTGCCTTAGCAATCGCTTCTCCCAAGGAGGAGTTACAGATTGTCACTTGTTCCCGTACGGCCCTGATTGCCTGAATGACAGATGTGTCCGCAACAACCCAACCAATGCGAATGCCAGGAAGACCCCATGTCTTAGACATACTAGTCAGACTGATTGCGTTAGGGCTCATCGTTGCTGCCAGCGGCGGGGGATTGTCAAACATCATATCCCTGTAGGTCTCGTCCACCATGAGATATGCGCCTGCTTTTTCAACAATCTCGATGGCTTCTTTCAACTCATCTTCCGTTATCACAGAGCCTGTCGGATTATTTGGATGTGTGAGTGTAATCAACTTGGTATTTGCTTTGACCAGTTTTCGCAGTTCATCCATATCTGGTCTGAATTCATTATTCCACGTAAGTCTGAATAGCGAGAGGTCTCTCTCAAGAGACCTTGGTATCTGGTAAAGCGAAGGATAGGTTGGATGTTCAACAATCATATGGTCCCTCGCACCGACTAGATGTCCAATGACTGCAAAATTGCCTTCGCTCGCACCTGTAGTGACTGCAACGTTTTCCCAAGTCATCCCTTTATACTGCTTCGCTATCTCCTTCCTCAGATCTGGATGTCCAAGATGGTAGCCATAGCGCAAATCGACTTCATTGAGGTCGATTCCTAGGTTCTTCAGAGAGGTGAATTTCATTCCGCTCTCGCCAATGTCATAATCAATCTCGAACTGGTATTCGTCGAACCAGACTTCTAGAGGCATCCGCTTAAAGACCATAACTTGCACCTGATGGCGTTCATGAGCTATGCTAGTTAAATAGATTCGCGAAGAGCAATGTTGCTTCATATGGAGCCTTTCGAACACACTATTGATAAGGTGCCTTGACTATGGGTCATCATTGAATGCATTATGGGGAATCATTCGTGTCACTGCGCATCCTGATTGTTGATGATGAGCCGGCAATTCATGAAGTAATGAATGCGTATCTGAGGAAGTTCCTTGACGATTTCGAACTCATTACAGCATCAAATGGTCAGGAAGCCATCGGACTGGCCAGGAAGTGCATCAGACAAGGTCATCCACCAGATTTTGTTCTTATGGATATGAAGATGCCTGAGATGGGAGGTCTTGAGTGCACCAAAAAGCTGACGAGTATGGGGATTACCAACGTCCACCTCCTTACTGCCTACTTCGATACTGATTCAATGAGATTGGCTGCTGAGGTTGGCGCCAAGGGTGTGCTTAAGAAGAGCGAGGGCTTTGCCTCCGTGGCAAGGAAAGTCGCAGACATGGTACGCGGGACTCGAGAACCGACGCCTCAATCTCTACCCCCATAGACGCGCAAAACCCTTTTCAGTCGTTAACAGTCAGTGAGCACTGCCAGTGTTGTTTCAGGAGTTGAATTTGACTGATGCGTCGCTCGCCATCAAAGACTATCTTCGTTGGTTTCATGACTCTGCTTCTAGTGATGTTGGTTGGGAGTGCTGCCCTGAGCACGACGACTGCCCAAGTACCTGTGTTTCCCACCGACTTTCTCCATGACGACACACTCTATGTGTACGCCGCGTTCGATGGGCAAAACGTTATTGGAGCCTATTCACAGTCTGCACCTCTCGTACTCAATATCGAAGCTCCCATGCTGCTCACACTCCAGATCAATGTGACAAGTGCACACGATTTAAACATGAGCGGTACAATCATGTTCTACTACCAAGGAATTGCGATCTTTCCCATCACGATCGTTGAACCAGTCACGAACTCAACGTGGGTTTGGGTCGACCATACAATGGCGATTCCTGTTATCAATGCGTTCATCGATTTCTCATCCATCTTCAACTATGGGCCTCTCAAACTCGTCACAGGTATCATAGAGGCTTCAATGGACTTCAGATACTTTGTTGAGGGCAATACAACTGTAAATATTCTGCAGAGTGAACCTTTCTACTTCAGTATACCGGCAACGCCACTAGATGTCTTCACATCAGTGACTGGAATATCCGCGAGTGCCGCGACTGTCGGTGCTGTCTATGGCGTTGGTAACGGATTCAGGAGTCTCTTTGATGGTCTAAAGACTGCCTACAAGCTTCGAGGAATTCAGAAGAAGGCCTCTGAACTAAAATCTCTACCTAACTTGACAGTTATTGGTGCGTTGCCACTCCTGTTCTCTATGCTTGCCGGGATGACCAAGTTCGGGAAGAAGAAGAGCTCCGATGAATCAGGACGAGAGGACAGTGGCGTCAGCGAGTACATCATCAGACAGCGTCTGAGAGAAACCGCACCGGAAGCTTGGCAAGGTGACAAGTGTCCGAAGTGCAAACGCGACTGGAACAAGAAAGTGGACATGTGCAAGAAGTGCAATTTGACGAGCGATGATGCCCGCATTCAATACGCTGACCTTCTGGCATCGAAAGTACCCATCGCACTGAAAGTCATGGGCAAGAAGAAGAGCTCAGATATACGCACCCTTGCAAAGAAGACGAAATCAACAGACTACGGCGCTGGTGTCATCGCTGCAGCAATGGTTGATACGAAGGTCACTGAAATCGTCAAGGTTGGAACACCACTACGATCCTTCGTCATGAATATTGCAGGTCTCGCATTCCTCGTCATCACTTGGCAGCAATTGCTTGGTGACAGTGCAAGCACGTTTCTGACGACATTAACAATCGTGGGTGCAGCGTTGTCTCTTGCAGTGATTGTCGCTCTCTATGTTAGCCGCAAGACTCAGATTAAGAAATTCCAGGGCGATATCGATGCAGGTAAGAAATGGATACCGACTGAGAAGGAAGCTGGGGCGGAAGCAGCAGCTGCTGAGGAAACTGCAAGCGTTCCTAAACAGGAAGAGGAAAAAGGCTCTGAAGACTGATCGAATGACACTGCCCAATCAAAGCACGCCGTATCTGATTCACAGGCTGAATCGAGAGAAGACGCGCTTGATGAGGAGTAGTTGGATACCGCTATTCGTGTAACTGGATTCGGGGCAGGAATCACATCGCCCCCAATCCGATATCTTTCATCTGCTCATAATCTGAATCGCATCCATCTTCGGTTCCTTTCCTCGCTTGACCCCTTCTTCTCCGATTTCCAATTTCGCCACAGATGTATTATCATGCAGTTTCTTCTGATACCGATGTGGTTGATTCCTCCCCCGTGGGTACTCCGGTCTTCTTGATTTTGACCTTTGAGGCGCGGTTCAGCGCCTGGACAATCCTAGACGAGATGAATGGTATCACAACCAAGAAGGCGACAGGCAAGAGTACAATGATTCCAAGTTCATAGCTCTGCAGGAAGTCCATTGTTGTCACTGCGGCAGCACCTACGACGACCAGAAACATCAGGAATTTAATTCTCACTGAGGAACTGAATCTGTTGACCATTGCTTCTTTCTCATCTTCGATAACAGCGACTGGTGTGTCCGCATCCCGCATTCTTCTGAGCTTCCTAAGACCATTCTTCACTTCTCGATAGAGATTCACCACTACAACCAGAATAGATGATAGATATGCGACGAATATCGTCGTCATGATGGTAGGTATGGACAAGCCACCTATGTCGATTGCCGGATCTATCATATATGCTTTGAACCAATCAATCTCTGCTCCATAAGTGAGAATCATCACTATGACAATAGGGACGAAGAATAGATGCCATAGTCCCGCGACCATCCTCTTCTTGTTCAATGCACCAGTAACCATGACTGCTGATACAGCATCTCTGTAGAGCCAGAGGCCATAGAGAAGCACAGAGGCTCCAAGAAGGGTCACAGTAAGGATTAGCGCTCCTCCAAAGTCGCCAATCGCGCTGAGCCTCATAGATGCCACAAAGCCCACTGCACTCGCCAGCACGATGACAAGATAGAGTCTATCCATGCGTTTCACGGACTTCTGCAGCTCTTCTTTGCCTGGTCCCGTCCTTCGAAGTGATGGTGCCATTCTGAAGTAGAGGAACATACCGAACAGGCTCACGACGAATGAAATCGCAGTGAACGATACTGCTGTCTGAGTATCTATGAGGCCGATTTCTGGATTGGCGACAGATAGATAGAATGTGCCTGACATCGCTGATGGCTCAATGAATTGACCTGCCACCTCTATACTGATGTTCTTTGTTCCGTATCCCTGTGTTCTAGGAAGATGCTCGATGAAAACGGTGTAGAGCCCGATTAGTTCGGTTTCCTCAGCCATGAGTGTCGGCAGGTCCATTGCAGACACATATACCTCAAGATCTGGAATCGGATTCCCGTAGTCATCCGCAATGAATACTGAAACGAGCAGAGAGCCGCCCTGAGTTGGCTGTTCTGGATTGCACGTTACATCTATATGCAGGATTCCGAGTATCGTGAGGTCCCCCTCTATTGGATCTCCTGTTTGGATGTCCTCATGATTCACGGAAACTGTGTAGCCATACATCCCCGGCGCCCAACCTATTGTTGAGACATTGGCCGCATAGAAACCAGGGCTAACCTCATGGAGCGTGTATGCCAGAGCCTTAACATAGAATGACACTCTTGCACCTGAAACAGGTCTTCCAACCCAGTCTTCTAGTGTCAATTCCAGGGTGGTTTCTCCTCCCTGTTTGACCGTCCATCCTTGCGTTGACACTATCGATGCAGATGAAGAAGCATCAGCATATGCTCTTATTGTGAACACGCCAATCCACGGCGTCGCGTAGGTTGCATTGACATAGACAGTGAAGTTGTTCTTGCCTACGAGGAAGTCTGCGGGGACATCCAAGAAGTAGTCTGGATTGTCAGTCACGTCTATCTCAGTGTATCTGGTTCCGTTTATCTCGACTGTCACACTAGTCCCTATGGTCACAGGTCCGTATCTGTCCTTCACAAAGACATGGATTGGAAACATGGAGCCGCCCTCTACACGCGTATCATAGAAGACGCTCGGCTCGAGGTTGCCATAGACCTCAACACCTATCGTGGTCGCTGGAGGTCCGTTGATATTCGATCTAGCAACATTGACGTCAAAGATTTGCACTCCAAGACTCAAGCTCATATTATGAGCGAACCAGTAGCATCCAGGTTCCGTCGGGCTCTCGGCCATACCGAAGACACGAGCGCCACTCTTGAGTGATACGTCTGCCCCCGTTATGGCATGACCGTAGGCATCGGTCACATTGAACCATGCTCCAATAAGGTCGTCTTGTTGAGCACTCACGGGGAAATCTGTCAGAATCAACAAATCCTCTGTCAGTACTTTGACAGTGAATGCTCTGGTTATCTGTCCCTCGCCAACTGCGAAGGGATGGACAGCTCTGCCCAAGACTAGGTGCTCTCCTGCCTCGAATTGCACTTCTGGAATCATCAGAATGTGTCTTTGACCAGTAACGACTGTGGGATAGACTATGCCATCAATCGAGACAGTGACAGTCGTACCTTCTACCACGCCTCCGAGGTTGTCAAAGACAATGGCCCGAATTGACATATTCGCACCTTGCTGTACGATATCCGGAACCTCCAGATCGACGTGCAAAGCACTACTAACGGTCAATGCGTCTGCGAAGAAAACCCGAAATGCGTGATAGAATCCATTGTCCACCTCGAAACTCAGGTCAACAGTGCCAATGGGCCACGTAACATCTGCCGTTGTTGAGTACTTGCTCCATGGTCCCGCGTAGTAGAATCCATATGTGTTTGAGCCCAGTCCCTCAGGAGTCATGTAGTTGGCATTCATATATACAGTCGCATCATCTACCAAATCTCCATAGATATTCAGCACCGTAGCGTTCACAACCAGTGTATCTCCTTGAATCAGATTAGTGGAGGAATACTCCATAGAGACATCGAGAAGATAGGTGCTGTCGAGATTTCGAATCGCACCCAGAATCATGCTGTTTATTGATGCGAATGGATAAGCAGCAATCTCCTCCCCTGGAACCAAGTCAATATTGCCAATAAGGAGTGGATTACGAACCTCACCTACCTTCACTGTCCACTCAACTTCACCGTAGAATGAAACTGATGTGACTAGTTCATCTTGGTCAGTAAATAGTAAGAACTCGCTACTGTCATCTCCGTCAAAGTCAGCAACTGTAGCACTGAGGGGTGTCGCGCTAGTCACAAACGTGGACCAGAGTGTCGTCAACGATGCTGCGGTTTCAGTCATTCGTAGTTCTCCTGAGTTCAGAAGAATAAAGAGCTCATCGGAGGCACTGCCGACCGTATCGTACGCAAAGGCATATGTAATTCCCTCATGAGGCACTGCATAGTAAGGTGTGCTGTTTACATTTGTCGTCGTGCTATCGAAAATGAAGATGCGTCCTGTTGGATCAGTACCATGCCAATAGTTCACCGCAGCCACGAATTCCTCTTGTGCGAGGAATGAATTGTATCTACTTGTCAAAGCTATGGCAACCTGGTCGGAATAAGCACTGAGTTCGATATCAAGAGAACGAATGAATGACAGGTCCTCCGCACGATAGATATCGATTGCTAGATCCCCTCTGAGAACTGCAATATAGCCATCGCCTGTATCGGGATCGTGAATCACTGAATAGCCTCGAGGTATTGCAGTGCCCGAGAGCTCGACCTCTGACCAGCTCGTGTCCGAATCCATCTTTATCAGGGATAGGGGCGTTGTATCAGAAACAAGCAGCAGCTCATCATTTCCATCCTTATCATCATCTATAATTCCAAGATAGTTGAAACTCTTGTAGGGGTAGGGACATATTCCCTCACCTATCAGTGAGAGTGTGTTTCCATGATAGACGTGATAGTAGAGGTAGGACGGAGTCTTGTCAAGAACGATGATGTCCGACACAATATCTCCGTCGAGCATGGCTGTGTAGACTTCGAAGTACTGCCGAACTTCACCTGTGTCTACGATGGTCACTGTATCGAGAAGAGTGCCAGTGCTAGAATACTGGGTCAGCGTAAGATTCTCAACACCTCTCTCCCTCTCAATTGTGTAAATGACTCTCTGCCCTCCAAAGAGATACCCACTGTCTGACTGATGTGCCCTGCTATCCACGTAGTCTGTATCGCTCTTGTCGAACTGCCAGACAAAATCCCCTGTCACAGTGAAACTCATTGGGAGGACGGAATCACCGACACTTACAGTATTGAGGTATGTGTCCTGGAATTCCATGTAGTACTCATAGCTGCCAGCCTGTAGATTTGCGATGAATGCATAGTAGAACCCCTCTTGATGAGACGCATACATCTCGTCCTGTGGCTGAATCCATGACCCCGTAGCGCTAATTCTCATGAAGATATCTGCACGCTCGATTCCTGATGTTTCACTGACTTGCACTTCTACCGTGACATAATCATCGAGAGTCGTCGGATGTCTGGGAACTATTGGTAGTTGCACAACACCTGGGGGAGTTGAATCGCTTAGCAGCAGATACACATCACCCAAGACTCTACAGAGCACATCAGCTCGTGTGTCTCCATTAACATCAATCATTTCGATTTGGTAGGAGGATGATACGCTCCGGACATCAATAAGGTACTCCGTGTAAGCAAACATGCCATCTTGCCCACGAATGATGCCCAGACCACCATCTACAGTGCCGACCGCAAGGTCATCCAGAGCGTCACTGTCCATCAGCCCAAGACCCTGCCGTTTATAGCTGGGCATGTAGATGCCAGTAGTTTCTCTTATTGGAAAGCCAGCATATCCATCCATAAAGTAGGCTTTCTCCTGAGTCCGGCTGATGACTACCAGGTCCTCTTGCGAATCGAGATTGAAATCGCCACTCTGGATGGTTCTGTAGGAACTTGACAGAAGTTCCACATTGTTTGTATACGTGACACCTAGAGCCGGTCCTGAATAGACCACGATGTCTCCATCTGATTCGATTGTGGCTATTTCATCAAGTCCGTCTGAGTAGTGGAATGTCACCAAGTCTTGTATCGACGGAGTGAGAATAATGGAGTCTATCTGCACTCCATCTGCTGCAACCAGAGTCAGGTTTCTCTGCTGAAGTGAGTATCTGCTGACAAGTGCAATTGAGTCCTCTGTGTAACTGGCGAAGTTCCCAACAATCTGCCCAGCATAGCAATAGTCCACGAGAAACGAACCTATAGTGTCGTTGCCGAAGAGATCAAGGGTCATGAAGTCGTTATTATTGTTGATGTTCTTTATCAGTACGTCAGGATGAACATCTCCGTTGAAGTCCCCAAAGCCAACCGCGGCAGGGTAGTTGAAGGGTATTGGATACTGTGCTACGTTCGAGTCGTCAATATCAGCCACTAGAATATAGAATTGGGAATTGACGTAATTACGAATCAGGAACTCCGAATCTCCATCACCATCCACATCATAGCCAACTATATCGGATCCAAGGCTCTGGTCCCCCGTAGGGAGTACAATAGTAAGAGTTGCTCCATTGAAGACATCCACAAAGTAGAGCACGTCTTCGTCATCGATGACATAAGCAAATCCATTGTAACCTTGAACTGTCCCGGTCGCAATCTGAATGCTTGAAGATCCTGGAAGCGTGTAGTGATAGAGAGACTGAGATGGCAAGAAGCCCACACTATCTTCTGATTGCAGAATGGCAGTTGTAGGGCTATTACTCAGGACAATGGGCGCGATGGCCATGAATGAAATGAAAAACAGCGACAGCAGCTTCAGCATTTTCAGATTATTACCATTCATTGGTGTAGATATCGGTCGGAACTCACTTTCTCTTCTCGTTGAAGTGTCTTTACTCATTTCAGACCCATCCCGCTTCTCTTTCTTGACGACATAGTAAGCACAAGTCCCGCGACACCCACTTGTGGATTACCTGTCGTTCTCGGGCAAGGAGTGATTACTCAATGCACCACTCAGAGGTATTCAGTTGCCCTCCTTTTATCGATTCTGTGCTTCACTATGGTGATACCAATAGCCTAAATATGACGAGCCAAAGGTGAGGTAGCGAAATCAATCGGAGACCATCACCATGGTTGAACACATCGCTGTTATTGGCTGTGGTGCGGCGGGTGCAACTGCCGCAATGCAGGCTCGGAAATTCAATCGGAAAGTCGCGATTTCACTCTTCAACACAGAACCTTACTCGCAATATTCTCGTTGTGGATTACCCTATACCATCTCAGGTAAAGTAAAGGCCTTTGAGGACCTTGTACTCATGCCACCAGAGAATTGGAAAGGACTTGATATACAGGCTAGACTGGGTACGAGTGTCACTGATATCAATCACGACTCAAGAGAGCTTGCTTTTGGTGGCGCAGGGGGCAAGGGGCACCAGGAATATGATGCTCTGATATTTGCCACAGGCGCCAGGAATGCAGATCCCCCTATCAAAGGTCTTGACAAGAAGCGTGTCTATGGTCTCCGGACTCTCGATGATGCCAAGGCTTTGGCAAAGGAAGCTGATAAAGCAAAGAATGCTGTAATAATCGGGGGAGGCCTTGTTGGAATGGAAACAGCTGAGGCATTTCATGAACGCGGTCTTGAGGTCACAGTTGTCGAGTTTCTGCCTCATATTCTCTTGGCTATGGTTGATTCTGATATGGCACAGATCATCGAGGAGCATTGCAGAGAGCACGGCCTCAAGATTCTCAATAATACTGCGGCTCAGGAGATTGCAGGAAAGGAGAAAGCTACCGGTGTAGTTGTGAAGAGCAGGGAGACAGAAGAAATCTCAGAGATTCCTGCCGACTTCGTCGTTGTAGCCACTGGAGTCAGAGCAGTGACTGACCTTGCTCAAAAGATAGGTGTCAAGATTGGCCCTTGGCGAGGCATCCAGACGGATGACCGAATGATGACGAATCTCCAGGACGTCTATGCTGTTGGTGATTGCGCAGAGAACCTGGAGTTCATCACTCGAACCCCCATGACCGCGGGCCTCGGAACTGTTGCAGTGCGTCAGGCACGAGTTGCAGGAATCAATGCTGCCGGTGGTCATGTGAGGTTCCCAGGCATCGTCGGAGCCAAAGTGACAAAGTTGTTCGGCCTTGAAATAGCCAGCACCGGGCTTACAGAGGAGATGGCGACAAGGCTCAAAGTCCCCATCGTGAAGGGCTCGATCAAAGGGAGCACGAAGCCACCGTACTACATTGGAGGACTAGACCTCAAGCTGAAGACCTTCTTCAACAAAGAAACTGGCAAACTCGTTGGAGGTCAACTGGTGGGACTTGAGGACGCTGCGATGAGATTGAACGTCTTGACACTAGGTATTCAACAGGATATCGATGCAGGAGAGCTCTTCGACTTTGAGAACTGCTATGCGCCGGCTGTGTGCGATACTTGGGACCCTCTTGTGCAATCCGCAGATGTTGCACAAAAAAGGCTGAATCGATGATCACTGACTAGGTCGACCCATCTCGTAGCATTCTGATGTTGCCTAGCGCGTATTGGAAAGAACTCACCTGAATTGGTGAGCTAGCTACTAGCATGATTCTGTCAAGGCTCGTACCTTCTTTTGCGTGGTCGAATACAGCCTTGACTATTTCCTCTGCTACTTCCCAACTGGGAACCCTCGAGACTTCCAGCCCAAGGGTAAAGAATCCCACACTTGAAACGTTAGCTGCCTCGGCAGCATTCAACGCGTCTCTAGCTGCTCTGTAGACCACCTTTCGTCTATCAGGGTCCTGAATCGATATGCTGGGCCAATGACGCACCATTTCGGCATGGGTCGCCTCCTTCATAGAGATGCCTAAGCTCTCGAATGAACCTCTGCTGCTGATAATGCCTGAGGGAGCGGCTCCGAGCTGTATATCCTGAGCCTTTACAACCAGGTCTATGTCTGAATCATCGCATGGCCCTAGTTGAACCGAGACTTGAATGCCTCTAAGGTCATGATGTTCCAAGGTGTCTACTCCTGTACATCGTCAAATGCCTGACTGAAGCAATTGCAGGTGTACTTGTTAAGACCGACAAGTGTTATTTCTTTTACTGACCGAGGCGACCTTGAGTAATGCACCACCTCTGTGGCAAGAGCCCGTGCAGACTCGCGTTCGGAAAGCCCACCAACGCACGCACCTATTGCAGGGAACGCTACTGACACTAAGTCATGGTCAGATGCAATGGCAAGTGCATTTCGAACCGAGGATGAAACCTTCTGGAAAGTGGCCTTTCCCCCGGGTGCCATGCCCGCACAATGAATGACATAGCGTGCAGGCAGAGCACCTCCTGAGGTCAGGACTGCTTCTCCGGGCTTAATGGGACCTAGCGACATAGCCTCGCGTTCTATATCTTGTCCTCCTCTGCGCTTTATTGCTCCTGCAACGCCAGAGCCCATCCAAAGATCCGAGTTCGCAGCATTAGCAATAGCATCGACTTCGAGTTCAGTGATGTCCCCCATATGTATCTTGACTACGACTTTGCCGACTCGTTTCTCCAGATTCCTCACTCCCTTCTCAAATCCACTGTGTGTTGCATCCGTACTCGTAAAAGGTTGTCGTCCCACAACCTTTTGAGAGTGTCAACCTCTTGCCATGACGGCGAGAACCCTGAATGACATAGACAGTGAAGAGATGGGGTCCCTCATAGAACAGTATGGTGAACCTCGCAGGCTTCATTTCACAGCCCAGTTCCTGAAGTTTGAGTGCGACCTTGTAAGAGAAAGTCGCGCAAAGAATCGCCTCCATGATGTCACTTGCTTCATCAGGACGTCAGACGACAAATACGTCGTAATTCAGAAACCTCAGTATGCACATACAGGGATATATCGGGCTCCCTCGGGAGGAGCTTTGGCAGGAGAGTCCATCGAAGAAGCAGCCATTCGTGAGATGCGTGAAGAAACTGGTTTCACAGTTCGTCTACAGAGAATGGTCCTTGACCTCGACCTCGCCATTTTGTGCAGGAATGAAACGATTCCTTGGCGCTCGCTCGTTTTTCTGGCAGAACCTCTCAGCGGTGAGATGAAACCCATAGACACACATGAGATCTATGATGTGACTGTTATGTCCCGAGAAGAACTGCTCGGTGATATGAATCGTTTAATGACTGAATCTGGATGGGGCGGTTTTGCTTATCGCGCTTTCCTCACTAGGGAGTTCTTCAAAGCCCTTGACGAGCTTGATATTTAGTACTGTGTTACTCGACTCCATATTTTCCAATTGCCACAAACAAATCAGAGCGGAGGTATGTTGGCGGGTTGTTTCTCCTGGCAATCCTATGACACTCAATTATTCGATTTCCTAACCCCACGTCCCCGTAGATACTTTCTGCTCTTCCTCTGATTCACTAAGACCAGCATCGAATCAAGAAAAAAGCGGTTTGAAACGTCTGTTTGACCGGTACCTATATTAGCAATTGATGTTACGAAGAGCTTCAAGTTGGTAGAAGGTCCAAAAGGCTTAAACTCCTAGAGGACTCTGCCGCTTCTATCCAATCCGTTCCGACTTATTCAGTCGCAACTGAACATACTTTCTAAGGAAATTCCGGAGGAAGCTAAGTGCAAAGAAATCAACTCCTAGCAATCGTTGTTATCATAGTTGTTATTGCGGGTGCAGGAATTGCATTTATCTGGATGCAGCAGCCGACTAGGCCACCAGAGAACACTCTGGTCTGGGAAACAATCGGCAACCCTGACTATCTAGACCCACATGTCGACTATGAGACCTTCGGTTCATATATCTCATACAATGTGTATGAGACGCTGTACACCTATCCGTGGGACAGCGCTGTGACCGACCCGTCAGTACCACTGCTGGCCGCATCTGCGCCAGTAATGTCTGCTGATGGTCTGAACTACACAATCACGTTGCGAACGGGTATCAAATTCCATGATGGTACTCCATTCAACGCCAGTTGTGTCAAATGGAACCTTGAGCGCGCAATGAAGATCTTCTATCCTGACGGTCCCATCTGGATGATTGCTGAACCCCTTGTCGGTGGTTCCGCAGTAGAGGCCAAGGCCTATAGCGCCGGTCCCTCCTCGGCCGCTTTCATAGCAGCCTTCGAGAACTGGGTCGCAAACTCTAGCGCAATCATTGTTATCGATGCGAACACAATCAGGTTCCGTCTAGTTGAACCATATCTGCCATTCATCGCAGCCCTGACATATGAAGTCGGTGCAGTGATGAGCCCTACCTATGCTATTGCGCACGCAACCAATGCGACATATGCAACCTGGGCAGGCTATGGTGTCGACTATGGTGAGTACGACAACTACATGGCAAGCCACACCTGTGGAACTGGCCCATACATGATGACAACCTGGATACCAGATCAGTACATTCGAATGGACATAAACCCCAGCTACTGGAGAACTTCAACCAGTACTAACGCAGGTGCCATCAAGACGGTCTTCATCAGGACCAACGAGGATGTCAACGGTAGGTCACTTAACCTGAAAGCTGGTACAACCGATGGTTGTTACTGGCCGACCACAAATGCTCTAGACATCTACAACAAGACATCACTTACGTCCAAGGATCCAAACATTCATGTCAACACTGGTGGCGCGAGCTACACAGTGATGTTCTTTGGATTCAACATGGGTACCTTCAACTTGACTAGCGGTCAGCTTGTAACAAGCCCCTATGCAAACAAGGCCTTCAGACAGTGTTCATCCTACGCCTTTGACTACCAGGCCTTCATGAATGCTGCAGTCAATGGCTTCGGTATCCAGGCTAAGGGTCCAATCCCATTCGGGATGTTTGGATACAATGCATCACTCTACACCTACGCCTACAACATCTCACTAGCAGTTGCTGCATGGAACGTGGCTATGACCGACCCAGTGTTTGTTCAGACTATGAATAACATGAGCCAAACCCTCACTATCTACTACAACAGTGGTAACACTGTGAGAGAACAGGGTTCGCTCCTGCTCGCAGATGGTCTAACAAAGGTGGTCGCTAGTCCAAGCGCGAACTTAACAGGTATCAGTGGTACGATGAAGTTCAAGACCCAAGCTCTTGAGTGGTCCGCCTACCTAGACCAGATCAGACTTCGCCAGATGCCTATCTTCTTTGTAGGCTGGGCACCCGACTATGCAGACCCAGACAACTATGTCTATCCGTTCTGTTATGAGTGGGGTACCTACGCGCAGAGAATTGGCTACAACAACAGCATTGTTAACGATAACTATCTGTTGGCCAAGGCTGCAACAGTGCCTGCTACTAGAATGGCATACTACAACCTCATTCACGAGCAAGTCTCTCAGGATGCACCATACCTCTGGGTCTATCAGGCAACTGAGTTCAGGACTTGGAGAATATGGCTGCACGGTGATGGTCTAGTCTACAACCCAATGCACGACCTCTACTGGTTCCATATGTACAAGACATACCCAACCGCATAGAAGTAGTTCATTGTTAGATGCAGAGGCTTCGGCCTCTGTCATCCTTTTCTTTTTCATCATTTCACTCTCCCTAGTCATTCACAAATTTGACATTTGATTTGTAATCAAGATGCTAGAACAGGACCCAGTCAATTCGGCGGAGGTACGAGTGTTTTAATATCGGTTTCTTCCTCCAGTGTGCTACTCTGCCACTCTCATTTTTGCTCGGTGGCTAACGGTTATATTGCATGTTTCGTTCTTCTTTCTGAAGAAGGACACTGAACCGATGAAGAATCTCTCGACAATCACTCCGACGGAGCTTTTTACAGGCTGGTCAACGGTCCGATGGGTCAGGGCATTGGTACTAATGCTCATCCCGATCGGGATTGTTGATTCAGTCTATACGATTGGAATGACGGCGATTTATGGATATGAGGTCGAATTCAATCCTATTACACGGGAGCTGCTTGCGGCTGGCTACTGGTTTCCATGGTCTCTGATCAATATCTTGGGTTTCACGTTCTTCTGCATGATGGCTGGTTCGTATTATCTCCACACTCGTTGGAGACCTAGTGGTCCGGATACCTTTGCGTTCTCATTCGTAATCGCTCTGCGAATTGCCATGGTCGCCTATAATGTGACTTTCTTCTACATTCCATGGATTGGTGGTATGGCCTATCCTCCCTTTTGGACGTGCGCCTTCAGTTTCGTTTTCTCCCTCTATTTGATGAATAAGCTTCTGAAGCGTCAGTATGATATATCGTGGGCGCAGACGAAGTATTACTTCACTAGTAGGTTGGTCAACTATAGAGATGCGAAGTTGATAACTTCAACTGGAGTCAGGAAGAGAGTCACGACCAGCACAAAGAACTGGAACAAAGAAGCAAAGCACGAAGTACTATCCAGCTTGCCAAAGACGAAAAGACCATGGTGGAGAGGGGCTTGGTTGAGACGTGTTGTCTTTCTTGGAGCCTCTCTATTCTCGTTCGTCTTGATGGGTATTTCTCTTCAGTTCATCAGTGAAGTCACGGGGCTCTCTCGATGGAGTGAAGTTCACGGACCATTCTTCATTCTCAACGAAATAACTGGCCCTCCTGTCATGGCTTCGGTCTTGGCTATCGTTGGCTTCATCAGTCTCTCCTTGGCATTCATCTACAAAGCCTTCTCAACATCGGATGAATTGGAGTTTTGAGTTGAACTGGGTTGTGAGAGAGAAAGACAAGACTATAGATTCTGTGCTTGGATAGGAGTATTCATAACGGGCAGGCAAGCAAAGGTGATTAGTTTCTGAGCTCCATGATTGTAATGGAACAGAAGGCGTCAAATTGTCAGCATGGAGTAATGGTCTATGACAACATCTACAAAACCGTGGTATAAGGGCCACCCGTGGATCTTGAGACTCATCTATCTTTCGGGAGCGCTCCTCTCGCTTCCAGCTATGTGGCTTGTAATTGAATTCGTTAGCGAGGTCACGGGCCTCAACGCTTGGAGCGAAGTGCATGGTCCATACTTTGTCCTGAACGAAGTCAC
>PRDH01000027.1 GCA_003345545.1 Candidatus Thorarchaeota archaeon | reverse complement strand
AGTGAAATACTATGTCAGGTCGGCCCCTTCTGTCGGCACGGTCCAGTTTTGTCATTGCCCTGCCATGATGCGTCTGGTCGAGCAGTATCTCGTTTGGTTTCTTCCCCCTTCGCCCTGCCTGCTTCTGGACCTCCTTGAACGAGGATATCTCTGAGGGCACAAGTTCCAAGGCGCAGTCCAATAGAATCACGTGTAGCATGGCAGACTCACATGGTAGTGGATTACACGAACAATTTAAGCAGTTTGAACATAGCCCACAACGCAAAGAGGTGGGTCCTTGTCAAAGAGAAGGTTCGCAAAGGAGAAGACAGATCGGCTCGCACAGGCAAGGATAGAGATACTCTGGAGACATGCCTTACAGGAGGCAAAGACTCACCCAGAGGTTGCGAAGAAACAGATGTTGAGCGCCAGGAAGATTGCGCAACGTGCGCGGGCCAAACTTCCGCGAGATATTAGCAGAAGAGTCTGCAAAGAGTGCGGGGCTATCTTGATCCCTGGAGATACATGTAGAGTCAGGGTCAGACATACCAGATCAAGACACCTAGTAGTGACATGCACTAGGTGCGGAAATATCAGGAGATACTACTCATCCCAAGCGAGGCCACAGGCATAGATTAATCAGAGATGACAAGAAGCAAGACATGGTGACTGGTGATGGCTGAGGCAGACCCCACAAGAGTGAAGATAGCATGGCAGGACCCTGCAATGGCGCAGATTGGAAAAGGAGGGGTCTCGGACAGTCTTGTGAAAGAGATTGTACGACTTCTCAAGAGACACCAGTACATCAAGGTACGTATGCTCCGAAGTGCACTGGGAGAGGACGAAAAGAGCGAACTCATTGAGAGCCTTTGTGAGAAGACAGGAGCCAGACTTGCAGGTATTCGCGGTAACACAGCGGTTATCTTCAGGCACCGTGCCTCACAGAGAGCCCCGTAGGTCACAAACATTAAGTTGGCCCAAGATAGTAAGGCAAGAGAGTCGAGATGCGATGAAACCTGAGATGGACCCCGAGAGGATCAGAATCGCTTGGCACTACCCAGCAATGCTGCAAATCCGAGAAGAGGGTTTGTCTGATACTGATATTGATGAGACAAAACGACTACTCGAACAGCACAATTACATAAAGATCAGGATTCTTCAAAGCGGCACAGGAGCCTCCAACAAGAGAGAACTAATGGAGTTGCTTTGTACGAAGTGTGGAGCGAAACTTGCTGGTTTTCGAGGGAGAGTAGCAGTAATCTATAGGACAAAAGAGATGCATGCACTTGAGTGATTTCAAGTACTTCTATGAGTAGAATATCACATATGGATAGACTAATCGAAATTCCTGTGGCAAACCCATATTCTTCTCCGAGAATCATAGTAGACCCATGAAAATCCTTTTATGCACACTCAAGACGGTGACTCTAGCCTTTTGAGGTGGGTCACTAGCTGAAAGCGTGTTAGGGGCCTTACTCAACAAGATTGGTGACTGACAATGCCCACAGTCTATGATATCCCAGCCAACATCCTGATTCGGCGACTCGCTCAGGACCTGAAGTCCAGAGATGAGATCACTCCTCCAGACTGGGTTCCATATGTGAAGACTGGAATTCACAAGGAGAGAGCCCCGGAGAATGCTGACTTCTGGTACGTCAGATGTGCTAGCATCCTGAGGAAGATCTATCTCAAAGGACCGATAGGAACTGGACAGCTACGAATCGCCTATGGAGGGAGAAGCCGGCGTGGCAACAAACCCAACGAGTTCGCAAGAGGTGGTGGTTCAATCATCAGAACTGCACTTCAGCAGCTCGAGCGAGCTGGATTTGTGAAGAAGCGCGGCAGTAAAGGTAGGGAGATGACAGACATCGGTAGGTCTTATATGGACAAACTGTCAGGAGCCTTGAAGTTGGAACTCTCAAAGGCAATTCCAGAGCTTGAAAAGTACTAGGCCAGGTGGCATGGCACAATGAGTGATGATGAGGAGCTCGAGGCTATACGTCAAAGGAAGTTGGCTTCCCTCAGGCAACAGGCACTCAGAGAACAGGCAGAGGAACAAGCTGCTGCTGACGCACAGGCTCAGAAGGAGGCTGTGCTGAGACAGATCCTGACGCCTGAAGCGCGACAGAGATTGACCAACATCAAGATGGTGAAACCGCAGTTCGCGGAACAGATCGAGATGCAGTTGATCCAGCTGGCTAGCACGGGTAGGCTCAAAGGTCAGGTAACTGACGAGCAGTTGAAAGCGCTCTTGCAGCAGTTGCAGGGAAAGGAGCGCGAACGAAAGATAACATTCAGGTAATAGCTGCACAGGTGAACAATATGGCACGATACAAGCCACTCGCAAAGAAACTCAGAATGGCAAAAGCAATGCGGAGTAATTCATCGGTACCCTCATGGGTCATTATGAAGACCGGTGGTAGAGTCAGAAGGACACCAGGGCAGCGAAACTGGCGCCAGTCAAAGCTGAAGCCGTAGTCAGGTGGGTCTAGATGTCAAAGAAGAAGAGAGTAGCAAAAGCCAAGGTCTCTAAAGAGGAGGAAGTCTCTGAAGAAGAACCAGAGTTGGAAGAGGTCGAGAAGACCGAGAAATTAGAGGAAGCACCCGCCGGCGAAGAGGCTCCGAAGGCTGAAGAGAAGGCTGCCGAAGAAGCTGCGCCTGAAGAAGAAGAGATCATTGATGAGCGCATCTACACAGTCCCTCTGCGCTTGGCGTATTGGACTGGCAGCAGGATACATCGTGCCAACAGGACTGTAAGAATTCTCAGGCATTTCATTGAGAGAAACATGAAGCCTGAGGAATTGCTCATTCAGCCCGAAGTGAATGACAAGATATGGGCTAGAGGCATTCAGAAACCACCACGCAGACTCAGAATTCGAGCTACAAAGAATGCGGACAATCTCGTGCGAGTGTATCTTGCGGAGGGATAGTCCAAGATGATCGCCCGAACGAACTTCGAGGGCGATTCTAATGTTGGAGCTTATGGAATCGCCACAGACCGTTTTGTATTTGTTAGTCCGAACATGTCGGAGAAGAGCTTGGGCGATTTGGAGAGAGTGTTCAATCTTCCTCTGATTCAGTCGACCATTGCAACTCTTGATGCAGTTGGCCTTCTATCAGCAGCCACTTCCAATGGGATTCTGGTCCCCTATACTACGACCGACGAGGAACTGAAGAGGCTGAAGCAGCACTCAGAGGTGAATGTGGACTGGATTGATGACAGAATGACAGCCCTCGGTAATATTATCGCTGTGAACGATCATGGAGCAATCTGTCATCCGGACTTCAGTACAAAGTCAATCCAGAAGATCTCTGATGTTCTTGGAGTTGAAGTGGTACCGGGCACCATAGCAAAGCTGCCTATCGTAGGAGCAAACTCGGTCATCACAAATCAGGGTGCAGTGGTTCATCCCTTGGCAACAGATGAGGAAATCGACCATCTATCGGAGCTGTTAAAAGTACACATAGAGGTTGGGACAGTGAATAGAGGCAGCCCCTACACAAGTCTGGGTGTGCTAGCCAATGTCGATGGAATGATTGCAGGATCTGACACAACGGGTGTGGAACTGGCTCATATCAGTCAGGTCCTGGGATTCGTTTAGATGAGGTGTGAGATTATGAGTACGAAGATCTGGCGAGCGTCAGGCGAGTATTTCAAGAATAGACAGAAGTTCAAGTTCACCAAGGAACTACTGGCTGACAAAGAGGCACACGCTCGAGAAAGAATTTTCTCAGAGCTGGGTAGCCGTCATAGGGTGACTAGGAAGAAAATTGCTATCAGGGAAGTCAAGGAGCTCAAACTGGAAGAAGTGACGAATCTTGACCTCCGGAAAATCCTCGGCCTGGAGGCCGACTTCTCATGAGCAACGAGCAGCAGCAGCTACTCCAGAGAATATACACTGAGCAGCAGATCACCGAGTCCGATATCTCCCTACTGCAGCAGCGTATTGAGATCATTCAGGCCTACCTAGCAAACTATCAATCCGGGCTCATGGTCCTTCAGGAGATTGAAAAGAAGAAGAAGGGAGAGGCAATGTTGATGAATGTTGGCGGCAACATCTACGTAGAGGCAAAACTTGTCAATCCCTCGAAAGTGACCCGTGGTATCGGAAGCGGTGTCAGACTTGAACAGAGCCTGGAAGAAGCGAAGAAAGCTGTGCAAATCTCCGTCGAAGGTCTTGAGAGACAATACCAGTCCATGACTGAGGAGTATCAAAAGCTCGTTTCCCGAGCGTCGGTCTTGAACACACAGTTCCAACAGCTTGCTGCAAAGGTCCAAGAGAGCACCTCACAGAAGTAGGAGGAGCACCTGCGTGTTCGATAGACTCAGAGGGTCTCTAGACAAAGCAGTGACAAAGGCTACAACGAAGGAACTGAACGAGAAGAACCTCAAGGATGCAGTCTGGGAGCTGCAGATGGTACTGATACAGAATGATGTTGCTGTTGAGGCAGCCGAACATATCTGTGACCTCACCAAGGAGAAGCTGCTTGGTTCACGAACTGGAAGGCTTGAGAACCTGAGCAATCTATTCAGAACGGCAATCTTCGAGTCCGTGTTGGAGGTTCTAACACCGAAATACCCACTGGACATCTTGGAATTCGTGACTAAGAAGAGGGCGAAGGGAGAAATAACTACGATTCTCTTTGTCGGTGTCAATGGTACAGGAAAGACTACGACACTTGCAAAGGTTGGTCATATGCTCAAGAAGAGCGGCTTTTCTGTCGTGATTGCAGCATCAGATACATATCGAGCCGGCAGTATTGAACAGCTGGGCAAGCATGCAGAACGCCTTGGAATTCGAATCATCAAACAGAACTACGGAGCTGATGCTGCTGCGATAGCATTTGATGCAATCGCCCATGCAGAGGCCAAGCATATCGACGTGGTCTTGATAGATACTGCAGGCAGAATGCAAAGCAACAAGAACCTCCTAGAAGAGATGAAGAAGATAGCGCGCGTGGCGAATCCAGATCTCAAACTCTTTGTAGGAGATGCTCTAGCTGGGAATGATGCTCTCTCACAGGCAAGGGAGTTCAACGCTGCCATTGGTATCGATGGAGCCATCCTGACAAAGATCGATGCAGATCCTTCTGGTGGCGCAGCACTGTCCATAGCATTTATCACAGGACGGCCAGTGGTCCTTGTCGGCACCGGGCAGGGTTACGACGATATCGAACGATTCGACCCCAAGTGGTTTGCCCAGAGACTTATCGGTAGTAATTGAGCAAGAGGAGAGCTTTTTATAGAAGGCTCATAAGATGGGCAGCATACAAGCCTAGAGGTGTAGGTATGAGTCTGAAAGGTAGAAGTTTCATTGATTTATCGGACTTTGAAAGGTATGAGTTAAGGCAGTTTTTGGATGCTGGCCATGAATTAAAGCGAAAACAGAAACGAGGAGAGCCACACGAGCTGCTGAAGGGCAAGTCCCTAGCGATGATCTTCATGAAGTCTTCCACCAGAACGCGCGTTTCATTTGAGGTGGGGATGACTCAACTTGGTGGACATGCGCTCTATCTCGAGCCTGGTGGAACACAGCTGGGGCGCGGTGAAACAATTGGGGATACTGCACAAGTACTCAGTAGATATTGTGATGCAATCATGGCACGCGTCTTTGCGCACAGTGACATTGTAGACTTGGCAAAGTATGCAACTGTACCGGTCATCAATGGACTCTCAGACCTCCTTCATCCGTGCCAGATCATGGCGGACATGATGACTATTGAGGAGCACAGAGGGCGCCTGGAAGGACAGAAGATAGTCTATGTTGGAGACGCAAATAACGTGAGCAATTCCATAATGCAGGGCTGTACAATCATGGGGATGAATGTCACTGTTGGTTCACCGAAGGGATATGCACCGACAGAGATGATTATTAAGAAGGCATCAATGCTGAGTAAGAAATACGGGACAACGCTTGAGGTCGCAAGTAGTGCTGAAGAGGCAGTGAAAGGAGCAGATGTAATCTACACGGACACTTTCTTCAGCATGGGGCAGGAGAGATCGAAAGAGAAGGAAGCTGCCCTGATGCCATTCCAAGTGAACAAGGCGCTAGTAGGGAAGGCAAAGAAGGATGTCATTGTCATGCACTGTCTTCCAGCACACAGAGACGAAGAATTGACATCTGAGGTCATGGACGGACCGCACTCGGTAGTCTTCGATCAGGCAGAGAATCGCCTTCATGCTCAGAAAGGAATCCTCGCGCTCATTGTCTAAGAGGTTGGTTGATTGGTCGGCGAGTTCGTTGTATTTGGCAGGATAAACATCGACATCGTCATGCGTGTTGATACAATCCCCAAGAAGAACGAGCATGTGATCTGCGAAGAAGGACACATATCGTTTGGAGGGTCTGCAGCGAACTTCGCCGCTCAGGCATCACGTCTTGGTGTCAAGACGACTCTTGTCAGCTGCGTCGGCGATGACCCCTATGGTCAGCTTGCAGTGAAGGAGATGTCAAGACTAGGAGTAGACACCAGTTGCATCCTTGTCCTTGAGAATCAGTCAACAGGGCTCTTCATCTATACTCATGACGCAGCCGAGGACTGGATTGTTGTTGCCAAGCCTGGAGCAAACAAATTCCTAGAAAAACGGCTCTTTGAGGAGGAGGACCTAGCCGATGCACAAGTCATGCATCTGGCCGGCTCGTTCCCGATGATGATTGACAGGGCCATGGAATTGGCAACTACACATGGTATGATAGTATCTCTAGACCCGGGTAGAGCTGCGGACAAGCTCGAATTCAGTAGGATACTGCGACACACAGATCTTCTATTCGTCAACCAAGAGGAACTCAAGGAGTACTTCAAAGTTCAACCGATAGAGTCTGAGCTCAGAGCGTTCGCCAAGACATTTCCCGGAATTGTGATTCTCAAGATGGGAGCAAAAGGAGCCATCGCAACAGACGGATTTGAGTATTGTACATCGAATGTCTTCGAGGTCCCGGTTGTGGACACAATGGGAGCAGGGGACGCGTTTGCAGCAGGATTCATCACCGCCTGGATCCGGTCGGAGAGGATTGAACAGGCGCTGAACATGGCAAATGCAGCGGCGGCACTGAAAATCACAAAACAGGGGGCACAGAATGGACAGCCCTCCCTAGAGGAACTCGCAAGGTTCCTGCGCAAACACAACATCTCGATAGACTCCGTTCTCAATACATTCAAGACAGTGAGCAAGCAGAGGAAGAACAGGTAATCGCCTTGTATTATCAGGGTAGTATTCTACTTTTTCTTGTAACAATACGTGGGTAATAACACTCGTAGTCAGATGTGAGTGGTCAATATGCATCCATTATTAGAAGAAGCCCTTAGCTCAACAAGCGGAAGACGCGACCCGAAGATGAAACGTGGAAAGAATGTGCCCAAATCAGCTACCACCGATGAAGAACTCGAAGAACTGCTTGAGTCTGTCAATGCCAGAATTCTTGTAGTAGGCGTAGGAGGAGCAGGAAACAATGCAATCACCCGCCTGATGGAAGTGGGCATCGAAGGAGCAGAGACCCTCGCAGTAAATACGGATGCACAGGATCTGTACTTCTGTAATTCCCATCACAAGCTCCTTTTGGGTAGGGAAACCTGTGGAGGACTTGGTGCTGGAAATAATCCGGATGTTGGAGAAGCCGCAGCCATTGAAACATATGAAACCATCAAAGACACGGTAAGAGGAGACCTCGTCTTCATAACAGCCGGAATGGGTGGTGGAACAGGAACAGGCGCCGCAGCGCACATAGCCAAGGCTGCAAAGGAGAATGGTGCTCTTACAGTGGCCATAGTATGCCTGCCTTTTGAGGTCGAGGGCGCAACGAGGAAGAAGAACGCCACTCGGGGGCTCAATGCCTTGATGGAGCATGTTGATACTCTCATAGCAATACCTAATGAGAAACTGCTGGAGATAGCTCCTGATCTCTCACTGCCAGAAGCGTTCATGGTTGCCGATGAGGTTCTTGTCAGGGCTGTGAAGGGAATTGCCGAGCTAATCTCAAAACCAGGACTTGTGAACCTAGACTTTGCTGACGTGCGGACCACCATGAAAAACGGTGGAGTATCAATCATTGCACTTGGCGAGGCAGACGGTGAGAATAGGGCGGAGGATGCAGTAGTCAACGCACTGCGCAATCCACTAATTGATGTCTCGATTGAGAATGCACGTAATCTCCTTGTGAATGTTAGCGGTAACGCAGACCTGCAGCTTCTTGAGGTGAAGCGTGTCATAGAGCTTGTGACTGAGCAGGTGAATCCAGGAGCGGAGATAATCTACGGAGCGTTAATCATGCCGGAGCTTGAAGACCGACTTCGTGTCACAATAATTGCGTCAGGAGTCAATTCACCCTACGTCTTCGACAAGGCTGAACCTTTCGCGCCCCTAGTGGATGATCTCAGGACCGATCTGGGCGTTCCTCGACTGACATAGTCCATTTGGATGCTCAGCAAATGTTAAAAGAGAACCAGTTCAGAATGTCACGAATCCCATGCTGCGCAAGCGGCATTCTGTAGGGACGTGATGACAAGATGGGTATTAGTTCCTTCATCAACGATAGCAGAAGGATTCTGAAATTGGCTACAAAGCCCTCTCGGTCAGAACTCTGGACTAGCACAAAGATTAGCCTCCTTGCAATGCTCCTCGTGGGCGTTGTGAGCTTCATAATCCAAGTCATTATGACAGTGGTCACATCCGATTGGGGCACAACAGCCTCATGATTCAGTTTCAATACCTTGTGCTTGCAGGAGAATCTCAGAGTTCAGACTGCCAAGCCTCATCCCTATTGCGAACTTTAGATTAGAGTATCAAGAATGACAGGAAGTGTAAGAGAATGGAAAACTCCACAAGCATCTATGCCGTGAGAACAACGATTGGACAGGAACGCAGCGTGACAGACCTGATCACGACGGCCGTGATTGGAGAAGGAGATGTTTGGGGGTGTCCGTTTTGCTCTGAGGAGTTCTCCTCAGAGAAGGCAACCAAGCAGCACATGAAGGGCTGCAAGAAGAGGGAGAAGAGGGATGGCGAGCCCAGACTCATCTCGAAGAATCAACTACTTGGAAGAATCAAGGCAATACTGGTCCCTGAGACTCTACGTGGTTACGTCTTCATCGAGACTACAGAGTTCAGAGATGTCGAGATTGCTATCTCCGGAGTCCCCCATGTACGTGGCAGGGTTGGAGGAAAGGTCAGCCTGAACGAGATTGACAGGTTCCTGGCACCGCCACCAGCAGCAGAAGGTATCTCCGAGGGCGACGTTGTCGAGATCATCTCCGGTCCATTCAAGGGAGAACGTGCAAAGGTCCAGCGCGTAGATGCTGGAAAGGAGGAGCTCATCCTTGAACTTCTGGATAGCCCTTACACGATACCCGTAAGGGTTCACGCAGACTTCGCCAAGATTGTTGAGAGAGCAGAGAAACAGGAAGCACCAAAGGTGCCTGCTGTAGAGGGTCAGGAAGCCAAAGCATCATCCTTTGATGAGTTCGATGACGAGGACTCTTTCTGGGCACACCCGCCTGATGATGAGTAGCCCGAACTCAGTCACTTAATGCATCTAAGACTCAGATGAGATAGGCAATAGCGTGAACTGGAATCTGCCTCAGCTCATATGTTGTTATGTCGCAAGCCTTAAAACAGGAACTCACACGAGCGAACCTATCCTCTTAATCTGACATGGGTATTGAGCTCATTGTCCGGGGTGAAAAAAGTGGCAGTGAATGCAGTAGACCTGACTGGATGTATCAAGACTTCTGTCCTGCAGGTCGATACCATCGGAAGCGTTGCGTACGCCCGAGTGCACTGCATCAGGAGCCGTGAATGAATTGAGTGAAAAACCAATTACTGTTGAAGCCATGGTTGAAGGTGGGAAAGCCAGCGGAGGACCACCCATCGGTCCAGCCCTTGGACCCACAGGTGTCAATATCTTCCAAGTTGTGACCAAGATCAATGAGGTCACACAGCCCTTTACGGGGTTGAAGGTTCCCGTGCGAATCATAGTCAACCCGAACGATAAGAGCTTTAAGATTGAAGTAGGCACACCTCCAACCAGTGCATTGATACTGAAAGAGGTGGGAGCACCAAAGGGTTCTGGGGCGCCAAAAGCCACAATCATAGGCAATCTCACCATAGATCAGTTGAAGAATATCGCAAAGGGAAAAGCAAGTAATCTCACAGCACAGACCATGAAGGCTGCAGTCATGACAATAGCTGGAACGTGCGGTCAGATGGGCGTCACAATCGAGGGGAAGACAGCTAAGGAGTTCCAGAGTGATGTCCGCGGAGGGCAATGGGATGCCCAGCTAGAAGGACCACTGAGGAAGTGATAGTGCATGCCAATAAGAGCCGATAATATACAGGCCGCAGTTACTGAGGCCAGAACAAAAGGCACTGAGAGGCACATCAAGTTCGACCAGAGTTTTGACCTTGCTGTCAACTTCAGAAAGAAGGAACTTGACATATCTAAGCCTGAGAACAGATTCAACCAGGAACTTGTACTCCCCAACACGCTCTACCCACTGCCAAAAATCTGTGCTATTGGCGATGGTGAGTTTGCTGAGAAAGCAATTGCCGCTGGAGCTGAGCGCGTCGTATCCAAGGAGGACATCCCAAAGGTTGGAGAACAGAAGAAGGACAGGAAGACACTTGCAAAGAGCTACGACTACTTTATCGCAGCAGTAGACGCAATGCCGCTGGTAGGTCGCTATCTAGGACAGGCACTCGGCTCGAGAGGGAAAATGCCACGTCCATTTCCACCACAGGCTGATCTGAACGTGATAGTGAGTCAGTACCATCGGACTGTCCGTATCAGAATGAGAAACACGCCCACATTTCACGTGAAAGTGGGTCATGAGAAGATGAGTGACAGAGAGATTGCAGATAATATCGCTGCTGTCCTGAACTTCATTGAGAGTAAGGGATTCAAAGCGAGAATCAGCCACATCATGGTCAAGACGACCATGGGACCAGTTGTTGAGATATCTGCGTAGGTCGGTGATACCAAGTGTCAGTATACGAGAAGCATATTCCTCAATGGAAGGCGGACATGGTTGAAAAACTTGCCGCAGCCATCGACGAGAGCAAAATGATTGGTCTCGTGAACGTTGAGGGTGTAGGCGCAAAGCAGATTGGAGGCATCAGAGACAATCTGAGAGGGTCAGCGGTCCTCAAGAAGGCCAGAAACACCCTAATGATTCGAGCTCTGGAAACGTCCAAGAAGAAGAACATCAAGGCCCTGACCAAGTATGTCAAGGGGCCGGTGGCGTTTATCTTCAGTGATCAGGACCCCTTTGCTCTGAGCAAATTCCTTCGTGAGAACAAGGCAGCGGCACCAGCAAAGGGTGGTCAGGTTGCTCCGGTCGATGTCCTGATTCCAGCGATGAACACTGGAGTTGCACCAGGACCCTTCATCAGTGAACTTGCAGCTCTGAAGATTCCAGCACGGGTCAAGGGTGGTGTGATTCAAATCACGGATGATAGTGTTGCTGTCAAGGCCGGAGATATCATTTCGAATGCGATGGCACAGATGTTGAACCGACTTGGGATTCAGCCAATAGAACTGCAACTCAAGTTGATTGCAGCATATACTGATGGAGAGGTTCTCACATCAGAGAACATCGAGGTTGACCTTGAAGAACTATTCAGTCAAGTCATCTTGGGTCATCAGCTTGCAATCAATCTTTCAGTGAATACCGGATTCCCAACTGCGGAAACAATTCCGTTCATCATTGCTAAGGCAAACATGGAAGCGAGGAGCCTGGCTCTGCACATTGGATTCTTCGTACCAGAAATGCTAGACCAGTTCCTCTCCAAGGCGAACTCAGAGGCATTCGCGTTAGCGGCAGCAATATCAGCAAGGGATCCGAGCGCAATACCCTCAGAAATCATGAGTCATGTCAAGGCTGCAGCACCTGTTGCTGAAGCTCCTGCTGAAGCAGCCGCAAAGCCAGCCAAGCCTGAGAAAGACGAGGAAGAGGGAGAATCTGTAGCAGGCATCGGAGGCCTGTTTGGATAAACAATCAAGAGGTAAGAACAATGGAATATGTATACGCAGCACTTCTGCTCCACAAGACTGGCCAAAAACTGTCAGCCAAGGCAATGGAAGAAGTTCTGACCGCGGCAGGTGCCACACCTGACAAGGGCAGAGTCAAAGCGTTGCTTGCCGCACTTGAAGGTGTCAATATCGATGAGGCCTTGAAGAGTGCAGCCGCCATGCCAGTAGCAGCAGCTCCAGCCGCAGCCGGCGGAGCAGCAGCACCAGCTGAGGGCAAGAAGGAAGAGAAGAAGAAGGAAGAGAAAGAGGAAGAGTTCACCGCTGGACTTGGAAGTCTATTCGGTTAGACCTTTTCTTCTTGCTCGCACCAAATCTCATACACAAACTGGACAGGCAGGCCGCGAGCCTGTACTGCCCACTGAATTCTTTTTATCATGCGATTTCAACAACCGGCAACTAGCACCCACAGATACAAATGATAGAAGACGCAATGGAGTATTGTGAAGATTGTCTATCATCCTCTGATGTTGCAGTCATACGATGATACACCCGCGGGAGAACTGGGAAGACTGGAGTCTGCGGTTGAGATACTCAGTAGGCACTCAGAATACAAGTTCATTCAGCCAGGGCCCGCAAGTAGAGAACAGATACTCAGAGCTCACTCCAGGAGTCTGATTCTAGATGTTGAAAGAGATGAGCTGCTCGCGAAGATGGCCTATCTTGCCGCTGGAGGAGCCATTCTGGCTGGAGAAATCGCTGTGAGGGGTGAACCATGCTTTGCTCTCATTCGACCACCCGGTCATCATGCGTCTGAGAGCTCGCACTGGGGCTATTGCTACTTCAACAATATCGCAGTGTCATTGCTTGATCTGAGATCTCGAGGACTCATTGACTCTGCCTTCATCTTGGATTTTGACCTACATACGGGTGATGGAAATATCAACATCCTTGGCGATGACAAGAAGTTCCATATCTATAATCCAGAGGGGCATGGCGACAGGCAGTATCTGGCGAATGTCAAGAAGCACCTCGACGACTCACCCGATGTTGATATCATCGTGGCATCCGCAGGATTTGACGAATACGAGGATGATTGGGGAGAGAACCTGTCAACAGAGGCCTTTCACGAGATTGGTGTGCTGATGCATGATTTTGCAATGAAGAGATGCGATGGCCGAAGATATGCTCTGCTTGAGGGGGGATACAATTTCGATGACCTCGGCAAGAACATACTTGCATTCTGTGAGGGGCTTCGGGGTGTGTAGCTGCATCGAGCATCTTTTGAGCTAATCTTGCCTCTAGCAAGGATGAGAGATTTGGAATGATGCATCAATTACTCGAAGACTCCATCAAGCGACACCTCGAAGAAACCTTGCCTCTGATAGAGCAGCTCAATGGCATCGACATCATGAACAGACCGGTCGCAGGGGGTAGAGAGGTTGGAGAGTTGGTGCTACACCTGTTGAGGTCATTAGAGTTCTACATGAAGGGAGTTGTGACTGGTAATTGGAAGCCTCTTCCATACAATCTTGAGACCTATACTACATCTGAGGCAATCATCCAGCTTGCCAGAGAGGTTTTTGACAGGGTGAGAGCAGACACTAGCAGACTATCAGCTCTTGACTTGAAGAGGGTCATAAAGACTTCCGGCCGTCCTGGAGCAGTGGGAGGGATCATCTTGGAGATGCTAGAACATAGCATTCACCATCGAGGGCAAATCACTGTATACTACCGACTCCTAGGTATCGCGCCGGCGCCTATCTCATACATAGTGTAGGAATGCATACAGAGGACCGAGAAGATTCTCATTGAGTCATATATGGAAACCATTGCGAGCCCGAGTGTCAGGCACAGGAGACCTCGGTTGGTGAGAGGCAGTTTCTAATCTCCTTCCCTACCGAGGAAGGTCAGCAAAGACCTTCCTTATTGCAGCTTGATAATCGTTGAAAGCGGCTCTGCCATTGGCTGTCATCCGAAGAATGGTGTGGGGCTTCTTGTCTAGGAACTCCTTTTTTATCTCAATATATCCTGCTGCTTCAAGTCTACTCATATGTGATGAGAGATTTCCCCAGGTGAGTCCAGTCTTCCGCATCAAAAAGAGAAAGTCTGCCTCTTCGACGACATAGAGCTGTGTCATGATCTGCAGTCTTGCCGGCTCATGAATGAGTCTGTCAATCTCTATTGGATGGCTGCTATCTTCACTGCTCACTTCTGCCATCCTCCGGACTACCAGCCACGGGATACTTCCGGATGAATAGAAGAAAGCGTACAAGACCCAAGATGGTAAACGCTAGTCCCCAGCCATTCATAAAGATCGAAGTCCCGAGTTCAGCTGGCAGGAAGTCTGCGAGCGATATCACTACACCTGTTAGCGACATGAGAGCTCCGGGTAGATAGTACCTGTTCTGGCCGGTCTTATCCTTGAGGTAGAGTGAAGGACCCCACATGATGAATCCAAAGACAGCTGGCATCCATTTCATGATGAAGAGCCTATCAATGACGCCCATTGACGCAATGTAGAGGACAGCAATTATCGTAACGAAGATGATTAACACAGCGACCGGTATTTCGAGTGTGAGTTTCGGCGGCGTACCCTCACGCAGTTTTACATATCCTATTCGGGGGTATGTGTACTTCCGCCTGATTGCTTCAACTACCTGCGGCATGAAAATGATGTAGAAGATGACGAAGATAAACAGGAATCCTGGTTCGAGGAAAAAGGCAGGAAATACGAGAAAGATCATACCTGCAAGAATTTCAGTGAATCCGTCCTGCATCAGTTCAAGAAATGACTCCCTTTCGACCGATTTGAGTTTTTTCTCTTCATTCATTCTCTATCACTAACGACTAACTTTGTATTGCAAAGTACTTTGTATGCTAATAAACCTTCACTCCAGCGCAGTCCTCATCACAATAAGGGAGGAGTCTATCGGAAAGCTTTATGTCCTATCCAAAAAGAGGAGAACGGCAGGGCCCGTTGCCTAGCCAGGAACATTGCGCAATCCGCGCATCGTGTTGGTTGACAGGGCGCCAGCCCTCTAAGTTGGAAACCGTGCGTTCAAATCGCACCGGGCCCGCCATTCTGTTTCATCATTAATCATAATCGAGCGTTCTAGTAAACCAATCCGGAAGCTCCATCTTGAGTTGTGCCTCTAGGTGCTGCAAATCCGCTACATGCTCTACACCTTTGACGCGAACTGCTCGTTTTGCGCCAATCCCCGGTACTACCTTCCACTGTGAGAGAGTTGCCTGCTGTATCTTGAAGGGATATGGGAGTACTGTAAGAGACCTTGGTCCATGGTCAACAACGAACACGGACCGTCTTCCTGTCTCTTCTCTCCCCTTGGGCATATGACAGAGTAGGGGATAGGTTCCTAGTTGCCGGAGCAGGTAATGATTGCCTTCATCAGCCTCAATGAAGGCAGATTCAAGAATCGTGCCCAGAGGAGCAACCCGCTTGATCATCTCGACATCGATAGTATCACGCACCTCTTCTCGATGCCTGTAAAACTCATTTCTTCTGATTCTTCCCGCTCGCTCATCCACAATCCGAGTGCCGGGAAGCCCAATCACCTGCCGGATGTTTATTCGGCGAACAAGAAGACCTTCCTTGAGAAGCTCTTGCAGGAAGATCAGATTGTACTCCAGCGTCTTCTTACTCTCCCCTGGGAGTCCATAGAGAAGATTGATTCCCGGGAGGAGATGTGGAAGACCCCAGGGCGGCCGCGCCTTTCCCACCTCATTCAGAAGACGAACCGCATCCAGTACTTCATCAGCATCTGCCTTGAGATTGTTCCTACGGATTACCTCAGGATCCACTGACTCCACGCCGAACGCAGCAACGTCACCAGGGGTGTGGTACTTGATTATGGTCTTGGCAACAGCAATTGACTCCTTGGGATGACGTGCAATAGTACCCGGATTGACATTATCAATATGCAGCACTTCAATATTCGAAGCAGCGCGACGAGTCGCTGAGAATAGCTGTTCTATTGCATCTGGGTTAGGTCTGGGAAACTCTTCCTCACCCATCTCTGTAGAGCCGTAGGTGAATAGGTCTGCCTGATGACCAATTCTGAAGGCGCGTATGCCCAGGCTGTTGAGAGCCGCAATCTCTTGAGCGATTGCTGAATAGGCTCTCTGCTGAGGTTCACCATATGAAGGTTCAACGCAGAAGGAGCAGCCTCCTGTGAGAAATCGGGGACAGCCTCGGTAGGACTCGATCTCGCATATGATATAGTTCTTGTCAAATCCAGGATGCTGAGTGACTATACGTGTGCCCCGCTCTATGAAGTGTTCAATCTCCTGAGAACTCGAACGGACCATGCCCAGGTCAATGGAATCAAGCATGTTACCATCATCGAGAGCCTGGCTGACAACAACCTCAGGGTCCCCTGACACGATGAAATCGAATGGGGGTGATAATACATCAGGCCCAAGAGCTAGTCTTCCACCCTCTATTCCGCAACCAAATCGAGCCCAAGGCCCTACTAGCAGCTTTGGTATGTGGTCAAGAATAGGCGATGAGAAGAGCTCCTTTGCCTCTCGGACCGATATAGGAGTCCCTCCGACATACTTGCCAGGGACTATCATTCCAGCTATCAGGATGATGAGATTGGTCTTCGCCCACCGTTGTTGTGCAGCTGTGAAGCTGACCCGAACCTGATCTATTGTCTGATACAGTATCTCTGTGAATGGACTCTTAGCCCAGATTGCACCTGCGATGTAGCGAGGATATGTGCTGACATATGGTGGAACACCAAGACATGTGGGCTCATCGACGTATCCATCGATTAGAGCAACACGGTCCACCTTCATACTCAATCACCATTCTACGACCTATCGCCATTCCTTGAAGTTATCGTAGCCCGATGAAGAAACTGCGATATTTCCCTCAGAGGATTCATAGACAACTCCCTTCCCCTTCAGGGCACACCCTATCTTGATTAGTGGGGCCTGTTTTGACCGTGCAATGTCATTTGCCTCCTCATACTTTGACTCCGGAATTGTCATGGCAAGTAGAAACTCTTCACCCCCCCGCATGACAAGTTTCATCTCATCGAGCGTGTGGGTCTGTGCAAATTCCTCAACGCCTCTCGCAGCGGGCAGATGGTCTATGACAATGCGAACCTTGCTCTGTTCTGCGATAGTGTTCAGCGTAATTCCCAGACCATCACTGCTATCCATGGAGGCTGTCACTGCACCTCTCGCAGCAAGAGCCGGAACAATATCGAGATTGATGGCGGGTTTATAGGCGGCGAGAAGTGCCCCTTCACGAAGCTCCGGTTTGGCCACCTGCCCTCGAAGTAGTATCTCATATGCGACTGATGTGAGTCCAAAAGGGCCGGTGACTACCACGATATCACCAACCTTTGCACCATTGCGTGCGATGATCCCATTGGGAGGTGCAGTACCTATTGCTACCCCAGTCAGTATGACATCAGAGGCCATGCCCGTGTCACCCCCAATCAGCGGAATGCCAGCCTTGAGGCCATATTGAGAGAAGCCGCGGACAAGCTCACTTGCCTCAGCAGCATCATAGTCCTCCGGTACACACAGGGATAGCATGGTAGAAACTGGCTTTGCACCTTTTGCAGCAAGATCGCTCAGAGACATGACCGCAGTCTTTCGACCAACCTGCGCCGCCGTCATTCCTGGCAGCCAGTCTGTCTTACGAACGAAGGTGTCAACATTCACAACGAGGTTCACATTATCAGTTATAGGAAGGTCTGATGCATCATCATCAAACCCAAGTCTTGCACCCTTAACCATATTGACGTAATTGCGTATGCTGGCAATGAAACCACGTTCGCCTAATTCACCTGCCTTCATGATAGAGCCTCAATATCACGAGGCTGGGCTTCATGATAAAGTTTTATTAGAGATTTGAGTAGCCCATCGCTCAGTCGAGCCTCGGTGGCTTAGTGGTTATAGCGTCTGCTTCGTAAGCAGAACGCCGTGGGTTTTTGGTTCATTTCGAATCAAAACACGAATTCGAATCCCACCCGGGGCTCCACTATTTCTCTTCTGTAGCTGACTTTTCAACGTCGAAAATGGCTGTGAATCAGAAATAACTAGGAATATCTTGAATGCTGGGTTTTGAAGCATGTGCAGGTTTCATCATCCTTATACACATTCTCACGAACCTTTATGGATACAAGGTGAAAAAACGAAATGAACGATAAGAAGAACAAGAAAGAGAACCAGAACAGGACAAAATCAAGCCTGTTTGAGTGGCTTGCCGGTACTACTCGCTAATTAGAGTAGTCGAATACATGAGAGCAGATCGAACTGTCGCTTTGTCGTGGCTCCCTCTGTTCCACAGACTCTCATTTTTGCAGAACTGCTGCTGTTTAAACAAATGCAACAATCTCCAATGACGCATCTTCACCCAGCGAGGAACGTCAACAGAAATGCTTATCACCGATGCAAAAGGGAGAGAGAATTATCCTCATGGGATGAGCTCTTCTACTGCGGAGGTTGCCAAGCCTGGTCAAAGGCGTAGGGTTGAGGTCCCTAATGAAGGCAATTCTATGTGCCTCAGGGAAATCTCGTAGGGGTCCGCGAGTTCAAATCTCGCCCTCCGCACCATCATTGCTTCTGTCAGAAGAATGTAGAGAGAACACTAGACGACGTACCTGCTGCTGAGCGTGTGGTACGAATCTGTGTTGCAGAGGATATTACTGTTTTATATATCGTCATGGCATATATCGTACGAGCGCGGAGTCCATGGAAACTCTATCTAAAGCTCTTGTAGGAACTGCAGTTTGTGCTGTCTTGGCGGTCTCTTTTCTGGTATTGGCTGGACCAAACCTCGGCCTTCTCTCTGGCACCGAGATATCATTTGAGGTGGTCGATCCGGGTGGAGGCTACAACTATGAACAGAGAACCGCTTTCACTATCAAGAATGCAACAGCCTGGGAGAACCTTTGGTTAGAGCTGTACAGCGGACATTCCTCCATACCAGATGTGCCAGCCGTCAACTTTACGTCAGCGATGCTTGTTGCTGTGTTCCAAGGAGAACGCGGTTCATCAGGGTATTTGACGAACATCACGTGCATCATCATGACTGACGCGTATTATGTGGTCTACGTTGACGAAACACACCCTGGTGAGGGATGTGCTGTTGCAGCGGTCATGACATATCCGTATCAGATCATCAAGATCAGTGATCATATTCTCGATTTGCCACTGTGGCCCATTTACAATATCATCATCCATGACTGTGAATAGAACAAGGTTCTGATCTTCGCAAGATCGAATCTCGCCCTCAGCATCATCCATTCGTGGTTTTCATTCCTTTCTACAGGAAAATGAGAGAAAGAGTGCCAAGATCTGATTTGGATATTCGAACGCAAAAAAGAAGGATTTGTGAGTAATCACTGCTGACTACCCACAATCGAACAGCTATTACTGCTGTGAATCGTATCTAAGGTTGGAATCTAGTATCTGCGACGACTGTCGCTGTCACCGCTACTTCTTCGGTCACGACCACCGTAGCCGCCACCGCCTCGTCTATCTCCGCCGTAGCCACCGCTACCTCGGCCACTGTAACCACCGCCGCCACCGCGACGATCTCCACCGTAGCCACCACCGCCTCCGTAGCTCCTACGGGGTCGGTCGTCTTCGTGCTCTTCAGCAGACATATCGACATCCATGTTGACTTCTTCGATGGCTTCCTCAGACTTCTCGAGTTTGCCGTACCTACCGACATTTAATCGCAGGTTACCTCGAAAGAGACCAGTGTATCCATTGGTCAGATTGTAGGTAGCACCTTCTTCAATGCTGTCAATAGCTTCATCCCAGAGAGGGACCTGAACAGTTCCGCTCGTATCACCAACGGTGATATCACAGACACGGTGAGTTGCTCCATCATTACGGGACTCAATCTCACGCTCTTCGCCCTTACTGATCACCTTGAAATGAGTGGTGACATTCTTCATCTGTGGCTTTAATTCTGCCACTGTAGCCTCAATTGGCTCTTGTTCTTCGAAATTCATTGTTGTTCACTCGCTAAATGCGATTTGCAGGTCTTGAAAACTAGTGTGTGCTTCTGTGAAATTTGCGACGCCCTAAGAAAGAGTTTCGACAATTCCGATTATAGAAAACGCTTCTCGCTTCTTATATACCTGCAATGGAGTTCTCAGAGTGACTCCTTATGAACTTGTGCACAGCGGCCTATTTCGCCAGATGGTTCGTTCCTGAAACGGGTTTCCTCTGAGCCGGAAAAAACTCGCTCTCTGCATCATTTCTACTTTGATGATAAGACTGAAGTGTAACTCTGGCTCATAACATATGTGGCTGCGCGCCTGGTAGGGATGTGTATTGCAGAAGGTATCACGGGGACCACTCATAGCAGTAGTATCAGGCATATTGCTGCCGTACGGCGTTGTGACTGCAAATACTGCAATAATGACGCAGAATCAGTACTGGCTTTTCCCCCTCTGGACGTATTTGCATGACTTTGGAACTTGGTTGGAGTATGGAGTCATTATTCCTCCGTTTTTATCAAGTATTGACTTTCTACTGTCTCTCTTGGGACTAATCTGGTTTGCATTTGGATTTTGCATAAGCATGGCACTATACCGATTCTATTCAGGCCAGATAAAGGCAAGATCGGTCTGGCTGCCAGCGCTCAGCATGCTAATACTTCAGATTGTATTCACAATCATTGCTTCCTTTATCATTTGGTCAGGCTGGATTGTCTGGGCCATCCCCTTGCCGCTACACGCTCTGATTGTGCTGTTTCTACTCAGGATAAAAAAACCACCGAGTGGATGACTGGCGAGCGCCGACAGATCATAGTGGAAACGATAGAACCAGTTCTGTCTAGCAGTCTACTCAGCGTTCATTCCATCATCGTTGATTCTGTCCAATCGGAATACACGGATTCGCTCATCAAGAATTCGAGCATAGGGCTGGAAATATACAGCTGCCTCTTCGATGAGCTCTTCTGGTAATCTTGAGGACACCTCGATCAGATAGTCTATGTCTTCTTTTGAGAGATGCTGAGTGAGCGGGCAATGAACAATGAAGCTCTCGTGGTTACTGAATTTCACAATTGGGAATTTCTGGCATACCAGGGGTCGAATTTCATAGATCGTACAGGTGGAGTCTTTCAGATATGGACAGACACCATCGTCACCCCATGGAGTGATATAGCACTTCTCCGTGACTCGTACAAAATGGCTCTCATGCCCGGCGCCGAGAATAGCATCGACCTCATCTTTAGTTGCCCTAGTGCCTCCGAGGCGACAGCAGTAGCCTCCGCATTCTCTGCAGATTGCAGAGTTGTCACAACAACTCATAGTTGGAAATACGCGGCCAATTCCTTAAAGATGATAGGTTTGCAGAAGACGAGGCCTTCATGACAGCCGCGGACATCTTGGAAGGACCCACCCACAGCACGATAGAGGCAGATCCATGCTGCGTCCACGGGTGGGTCCGAGGGAGGGGTTGTTATTCAAGTGTCAAAGAGTGTGCGACACTATGATTCCCCCAAAAGAGGGGGTGGGTGTAGTACTTGATAACGACAATCAGTACACTGCATGAGATATAAGCTCATAATACAAACAAACGACGATTTTCGGGTTCCAGATGTACTCTAATTGATAAGTCAGGGATTCAGGTGCCCTTCATGGAGCCATGATAACGTATAAAGCAGAATATGCACGTGGGCAGCTACAGAGCGACAGGAGTGAAAAGATGTGAAGTCCTTGAAGATTGGCATTGTGGGCGCAGGGAATATGGGTAGTATACATGCACGCATCCTCAACGACATGGGTCTTCTGGTTGGCGTTGCAGATACGAACCTAGAAACAGCCAAGAAGGTTGCAGCGACGTACAATGTTCCAGCCTTTGACAGCTTTGAAGGCCTCATTGAAAATGCGAGCCCGGTTGCTCTAATCATTTCTACACCCACACCATCACACGCATCAATTGCAGACAAGATAGCATCAGAGTACAAGACGATTCGAGGGCTGCTTATTGAAAAGCCTCTCGCAAGCACCCTTGAGGACGGAAAGAAGGTAGCTGAGATACTCAAGAAAAGAGGCATTGTCACGCTAGTATCACATTCTGAGATATACAACCCTATTGTAAGTAAGGCACTGTCCCTCATTCAAACAGATGCTATCGGCACTCCACTCACCGTGATACATGATCGTCGCGGTTTTGTTGAGCCCTCGAGGATAGCATCCCTTGGTGATGTGTACGAGGACATCGGCGTACATGACTTTGATATCATGGCTCGTATCAGTCAGGGAAACGCAAACCTGTTTGCCCAGAGCAAGTCAGACAGGGGTATCTACAATAGTGGCACGGTCATGGTCAACTTCGAAGCCGGGGCCCAGCATGTCTTCCTTCTATCACGGCAATACACAGGCAGGAGAAGATACATGGATGTTTCAGGGACCAAAGGGTCGTTGGTGCTTGACTTGTTTTCCCAGATCATAAAGGTGCAGCATCTTGACCAAGCACCCATGGCCGCAGGTGATACCATAAAGCTGCCTGAGCGAGGCGCAACAATCAAAGTCTACGGCGAGCCTGTAAGAGAGGTGCTCAATGATTTTGTTGCCTGTGTGAAAGAAAAGAAAACGCCAAGAGTGAGCATCGATGATGCACTCTCTGCACTTGAGATTGTTGAGGCTGCGCGAGAGAGCACCAGGACAGGTAGGGTTGTCAAGATAGTGGTCAAGCGCACGAAATAGTTTCACCAATGAGATGAGTCCGTTCAGCTCTTGTCACTTGCACATCAATAATTGACCCAAGCTGTAGATCATCATGAACGATAACTGCTCTGTATGAGGGGGTCCGACAGAGAAAGCCGCCTCGTGATCCCCGCTCACTGACGATGACTGGACCTGACCAGCCCACCCAGGACTCATTGCCCTCAAGTTGTATCTTGTTCACAAGCGTTGTAAGCCGACGGCTTCGCTGTTTCTTCACAGACGTTTCTACCTTGTTCCTAGACGTAGAAGCTACTGTGCCAGGACGGTCACCATACTTGGATATGTTGACAATAGGCGGCTGTACTCTTCGAATCGCTTCCATCGTAAGCTCAAAGTCTTCCTTGGACTCACCGGGAAAGCCGACAATGATGTCTGTCGCAATCGTGGCATCACTGAAGTGCTCTCTGATTGTCCTGATGATACTCTCCCAATCGCGTAGGGCATACAAACGACCCATTGCACTGAGAATCGTGTCGCTACCGGACTGGAGAGGAACATGAAAGAACTTGAAGAAGTGGTCAGACCTCATGACGCGAAGAAGCTCGTCAATAGAATCAACAACAAGATTTGGATTGAACATTCCGAGTCTGAACCTATGTTGCCCCGGTATATCGTCAACCTTTCGTATCAGGGTGACAAGGTCGCTACCTATGTCAGTGCCGTAGGCTCCCAGATCTTGAGATGTGAGGCGAATCTCGCGGTACCCAGCCTGAGTGCATTTCTGAATGGCAAGGCAGATTTCCATCTCAGAATGACTCTTGACCTGGCCCCTCGCAAACTTGACAGCGCAATAGGAGCAATTACCTAGGCAGCCCTCGCAGATGGGGATAGTGCAGATGACACCTCTTGCAGGAGCCTCGAGCCATCTCAACTTAGACACATCTGTGGATTCCAGATGCAGAATGCCTCTCTCTCCGCTCAGTACTCTCAACACAATCTCATTCACGGATTCAGTGGCTTGAGGGCCAAGTATTGCAGCATAGCTCGGAATCGCTTCCTTAACTCTCTCAAGAGATATTTTGGGCAGGCATCCCGTTACAATCACAGGTCTTGCACCTTCACCTAGCTCTTCTAGCCTGTGTATAATCCGGTCCTCAGTGGGTTCTTTCACACCACAAGTGTTTAGAATGATCACATCCGATTGTTCGATATCCTCCACGCTCTGAGCATCAATCTCTCTCAAGCGCCCAATCATGACGTCAGAATCAGCCGAATTCAGAGAGCAACCATAGGTTTCCAGATAGAATGAGATTGCCATCTATTGTTGCTCAACCCCCTTGAACGTGAGGAAGCAGAGCCACCTCATCGCCCTCTGTGACAACAATCGCTGTGCCGCCCAAAGTAGCTACGTCCCTCTTGTTGAGCATGACGATTAGATTGCCGCCAATATTCCCGTTCTCTAGCACCAAGTCCCGAAGGCTCTCTCCACCCCCTTCAACCACTTTTTGAATGACCTGAAGAACCGTGGAGCCATCTGGAACATCCACTTCAATAACTTGGTGTCCAAGAAGCCTACGTACCGGTCCAAAGGACTTGAATCTGACGAGCAACTGAGTTCACACTGACGCCAGTCAGGGTGTGCTATTCAGCTTTTTGATAGTGCGAAATCAGCTCCTTCGTTAGCCAGTCGACAGCCTTGATGATGGCGTCAATCTCGCCCTTCGTCGCATTATTGTAATGAATCCCGGTCGTTACAACAGTCGATTTCTTGAGAGCCTTGCAGACTTGCTCTGCAGTGGAGTTTGAAATCAGATAGTCTTTGTGGCCCGGGAAGGTCAGGGTGCTCACACTCACTGTTGAGGCGTCTCTATAGTGGCTCTTGGTTTCGTAAGCCACAGCGACTCCACCAAGATGGTGTTCGTCTCCGCCGTAGATAGTTATCAGGAGATCTTTACCAACATCCTTTGCCTCAAGGAATATGGAGTGACGACCTGCCTTTCTTTCGAGAATCATCACTCTGTCATGCATGAACTGACCTCTAATTCTTTCGGTCTGTGGAGATGCTATTCCCTATCTCCGGCTGCAAGCCTCTCCTGATACATCTTATAGGACAGTGTGAGGGTCTTCGGATGGGCAGACCTGTACTCGTCCAGACGGCGGACTGATGTGGAGTGCGGGGCGCTGTTGACCTTGTCAGGGGTCTCATGGGCCTCCTTGGATATCTGGCGGAGAACCTCGATGAAGTAGTCCAGCTCCTGTTTCGATTCTGTCTCTGTTGGCTCAATCATGAGTGCTTCAGGCACAATCAGAGGGAAGTACACAGTAGGAGAGTGAACTCCGAAGTCTAGAAGTCGTTTTGCAACCATCATCGCAGTCACCCCGGTCTTTTCCTTCAGCTCTTCTGCAGAGATGACGCACTCATGCATCCTTGGAGCGTCCTGAGAAAAAGGCAGTGTGAATCCAGGTATCTTTCTGACATGATGAGCGATGTAATTCGCATTGAGGACCGCCACCTCCGAGGCACGCTTGAGACCCTCTCTCCCGAGCGAATAGGTGTAGGCATAGGCTCTGACCAGCACACCAAAGTTGCCATAGAATGACTTTACCTTCCCAATTGATCTCGGCCTATCGTAGTCCAAGTCAAAGGATCCATCTTTGGTCTTGATGATACGAGGCACTGGCAAAAATTCAGCAAGCTTGTTCTTGACACCCACTGGGCCTGCTCCGGGGCCACCACCTCCATGAGGGGTCGAGAACGTCTTATGGAGATTGAGATGGACCACATCAAAGCCCATGTCACCAGGTCGGACCTTGTGCATGATTGCATTGAAATTGGCTCCATCATAATACACAAGACCGCCAGCATCATGGACAATGCCTGCAATCTCTCCAATGTTCTTCTCAAATACACCAATTGTATTGGGATTCGTGAGCATCAGTCCTGCCGTTCTGGGGCCTGCAGCAGCCTTCAGAGCGTCAAGATCGACAAGTCCCTCCTTGCTGGATGGGAGTACAACAACATTGTAGCCAGCCATGGCAGCCGATGCTGGATTCGTCCCGTGTGCCGCATCAGGGATTAGCATCTCGTTCCTCTGTTCGCATTCATGTGTGACACAGCGATGATACTCACGCATCATCATCACACCAGTCCACTCACCTTGGGCACCTGCTGCAGGCTGCAGTGTGACCGCGTCCATACCCGTAATCTCACCCAACCAGTGTTCGAGCTCCCACATCATCTCAAGGGCACCCTGAGCTGTAGAAACATCCTGAAGTGGATGAAGCCAAGAGAAACCAGGTTGCATGGCTGCCCAGTTATTCAGCTCTGGATTGTACTTCATGGTGCAACTTCCCAAGGGATACGTACCAAGACTGACTGCATAGTTCATCTGGGATAGCCTTGTGAAGTGCCGTACAACATCAGGTTCTGACACCTCAGGTATCTTTGGAGGAGTTGTCCTCCGCATTGACTTTGGCAGAATCTTGGTCAGACTTGCGGCTCTTCGTACTCCGTCCTCCGCTACAGGAAACTGGTGAGCTATGACTCCAGGACTAGACCGCTCAAAGAGAAGGGGTTCAATCCACTTCGCTTGGCGTACACGAGAATCAACTGGATGGTGACTGCTCATCACTGTGCACCTCCCTCAGTGACAATTCCCTCAACTGCTTTGACCAGAGTGTCTATGGCCTTCTGGCTGTGTATCTCAGTCACACAGAACAACATCGACTCACCCATCTCAGGGAATTCCTCAGACAGTATCTTTCCTCCCTGAATTCCCTGTTTTAGCAGGTCCTCATGCACTTGCCTTGCGGTGATACCATTATCAAATTGCACGACAAACTCCTTCCAGATGAACTCGCCAATGGCAGGAGACTTGACACCCGTGAGAGTGCCCAGTCGTTTAGCAGCATAGTTGGATTTCTGTGCAATGGTCTCTCCGAGGGTTTCTAGTCCAGTGGGGCCGAGGACGGACATATAGATGGCTGCAGTCACTGCAGCAAGAGCCTGATTAGAACAGATGTTGCTTGTCGCTTTCTCTCTACGAATATGCTGTTCTCGCGGACTGAGTGTCAGAACATAACCATCCTCATAGGGCTCATCTTGTGTCCTCGTCATACCAACAAGGCGACCCGGCATCTGGTAGATCAGCTTGCGGTCATTCTTGCATCCGAAGACGCCAAGCAAGGGCCCGCCGTAGCTGACAGGCGAACCCAGATGCTGCCCTTCTGCAACAACGATATCTGCATCGTATTGGCCAGGAGGCCTGAGAATCCCCAGGGAAAGAACATCCACCCCGGCCACAAACAGGGAGTCCTTTTCGTGTACTAGTCGTGCGATGTCATCCACCTGAGTTTCAATGAATCCCAGATAGCTGGGATTCTCAATGTAGACTCCAGCGACACTCTCATCAAGTCTTGACTCCAAGTCTGAGAGTGACATGAGTCCTGTGCTCTTGTCGAAATCCACTCTGATGACATCAATGCCAGCAGGCTCAGTATAGGTATGGATGACCCTGTAATGCTCCGGATTGATTGTGCCAGGGACAAGGAACTTAGTACGCTTCTTGTTCACTCGGGCTGCCATCCGCGCTGCCTCTGCAACCGCAGTCGCCATGTCGTACATCGAGGAGTTCACAACATCAATCTGTAGAATCTCAGCCAATAGACTCTGATATTCGAATAGAGCCTGCAGCATGCCCTGACTTATCTCAGGTTGGTAACTTGTATAGGATGTGACAAACTCGGACCTGCCTGACAACGCAGGTACTACTGCAGGAATATAATGCATGCTGACTCCAGATCCAAGGAAGACATTGCCATCAGAAGCTGGCATGTTCTTGCCTGCGAGTTCCTGTATTCTTCTTGTGACATCGAACTCAGTATGGGATTCGGGAAGATCTAGATTACGCTTCACCCTGAACTGAGCAGGAATATTGCAGAATAGGTCCTCCAAGCTCTTCTTTCCAATAGAGGTGAGCATCTCTTCCTCTGTTGTCTTAGTAATCGGAATCCAAGGATGTTTGTACTCCATCGCACTCTTCTCCGGGAACACTTGGCCTGCTGGCAAGTCTTCTTGCCCAAATAGCTTTCGGGTAAAAGAGTCCAAGCGTTCCAGCCAGAACGTTTTTTTGTGATAACGGACAAATCAGAATCATACCACAGGAGTGACATCATGATGAAACGCTGGCTGATGGACATCCTTGCCTGCCCGGTGAGTGACTGCAGAAGTGATCTCACCTTAGAGGTCTACAAGTCCCACAATCTGGAATCTGAGGGAGAGGATGTTGAAGAGATTGACGAAGCATTGATCAGATGTCCAAAGTGTGGTAGATGGTATCCGGTCATCGAGGGGATAGCATGCATGCTTCCTGACAATCTGCGGGTAGAGGGCAAGCAGCGCATAGAGGAAACAGCCTTTCTTGAGAGATGGAAGAAGAAAATACCAACCGACATCTTGAAGAGTGGTATACCCTTTGGCCTTACCTAACAATAGCCCCGTGGTGTAGTGGTCAAGCATTTCGAATCGCATTAGATAACGCCAGAAGCCTTA
>PRDH01000026.1 GCA_003345545.1 Candidatus Thorarchaeota archaeon | reverse complement strand
AAACCTATTTCAACGATTGCTGACATTTTGTACCGATTCTACGATGGTCATGCGTGTAAAGCGTACGATTGACATAGCAATGGCAAACTACACCGAGATAATTGGCTTCAGTGTCTTCACCTACGAAGGTCGGGTGGCATATGCAAGTGATAATATGAACATCAGTGGTGAGATTGGTACGATCATCCAATCCTGGAATGGCCAGTTTCAGCAGTTCATGTTGAAGGGAATTTCCTTTGTCACAGCTTTGACGACGAATCAAGGTTTCGTGGCAATCAATCCCGATGGAGCAGTAAGTCTCATTTGTGGTACAGGAAAGGGAGTCTGGTTTGTTTCTGTTTTTGCACCAATGGATGCAGACAAGCAAGGGATTCTTCGGGAGTGTGTGCAAGCTGCAAAGAGTCTTGAGACTTCAGTGTCAATCTTTGACATCTAATTCAGAAGCTTACTATTTCGCATCCATCAAGGGCTTCTGTTCAGCGATTATCCGGGCCACAAAAGCAAGGATTGCCCCAACCCAACCAAAAGATTGCTGGAGCTGCATTGTCATATCCATCGATAGTGTTCCGGTCATAACACTCTGAACAAGTATCATCAGAAGACCGATGATACCCACTGCAATTGCCAAGTTGACAATTATCCTACCAGCTCTTACCTCGGAGGTCGTTAGCATCACTCCACCTACGATGACAACGACTCCTGATATGATGGTGATCGACGCAAGCCCTGCCATAATATTCTCAAGTGTCAGAACCAGGGAAAACTCTAGAATCTCGCGAAGGGCCTCTGCAAGTTCATCGATAAGACCGATTACGCCACTGGCCCCGGACGCGAAGAGCAGGACTCCGCCAACAAGGCAGAGTATGAATGCGTTCCTATTGTGAATCTTCATCAAGGACTGCCATCGCCAACTGGTGTCGTTTTAAAGATACCCACTCGTTGTTACTTCGTGGTTTCCTCATTACATCGCTATGTATTAGGATATGAATGCTCTGATTCTCAGAAAGGCTTTATTCTCGCATGTCGAGGAACTGCCATGTCACTATACTGGGAAGAAGCTGGCAAAGAGAAAGAGCCCACTGTCATTCTGGTTCACGGCGCGGGGGCCTCTGCTGCAACATGGACTCTGCAGCTCGGAGGGTTGTCTAGGCATTGTCATGTCGTCGCCCTTGAACTCAATGGCCATGGAAGATCTCAAGACAAAGACAACAGTGCCGTTGCAGACTCTTATCTTGGTGACATTGACCAAGTAGTATCAATGTTTCACACTCCCATCCTGGGCGGACATTCCATGGGCGGTGCTCTCACACAACTCTATGCTCTCCGACACCCTGAGAAGTTGAGTGGAATCATACTGGTTGGGACTGGAGCTCGTCTGAAAGTGAGTCCAGTGGTCTTTGAATTACTAGATACTAATTTTGAAGGCTATATTGAGGCCTTGGGCGATTTCATGTTTCATCAGAGCGCAACAAAGGAACTGATCGAATCGTCACAACAGGAAGCGCGGAAATGCCCGAAACACATCATTCGTAGGGATTTCGAACTATGCGATCACTTCGACATCATGGATCGCGTTTCAGAGATCATGATTCCTACACTCATCATCGTCGGGAATGATGATGTGATGACTCCTCTCAAGTTTTCAAACTATCTTCACGGGAGAATCAAGAATTCGAAGCTTCGGACCATCAAATCTGCTGGGCATATGGTAATGCTCGAACAACCATTGAAAATCAATTCCGCGATAAGGAATTGGATAGAGAGCACTATCTAGAGATCGATTAGTCGCTGGTCCCGGCGTCTCTTCTCAACTGCTGCCAGGAGCCGTGATCTATCGAAGTAGACCTCATTTCGGACTATCTTCCTTTCTTCGATTTCCACTATGTCGAGACCTGTTTCGTGAATTACTTCAGTTCCTGTCGGAATGCTGTTTTTCCATTTGACAATAGCACCTGTCTTGATTGGGAAGATCTCAATTGGTTCCCATTTCCATTCCCGGTAGAAATCAAGAAGCTTGACGAAGTATCTTCGAATCTCTTCATGGCCTTTGAGTCCTTTTCTATGAGCCGGGTCTGAATACATGGCGTTCTTGTGGTAGAATTCCAATAACGCATCGGGGTTATTCCCTGTCCATGCTGCCAGCCAATCTCTACAAAAATCTTGGAGTTCCTTCTCGTTCATACTCGTTCACATATGATTTCTGCTTTTGATTCATTGCCTGATTTCGTATCGCACCTCTTATCCTTTACCCATGAAGTACTATCATCTGCCAGAAGAGCAACTTACCGAGCCATTATATAGAGGATAATTCAGTCACATGCTATCTTTCTCTTGAAGGAGCAATGGAGAATTTGACGGAAAAAACAGCAATCGATGTTGTCCCGACAGATCGAAAGGAACGTATGGCTTGGTATCTCTATGATTTTGCAAATACAAGTTTCACTGTTCTTATTGTGACTGCTCTGTTTCCGATATACTTTGGGTACCTAGTCTGGAACGAAACACTTGGTGGTGCTATGTGGGGCTATGCTGGTAGTATCACCATGTTGATAGTTGCTTTGACAGCACCGATTCTTGGTGCAATTGCAGATTATGGCGGAACCAAAAAGAAGTTCGTAATGTTCTATTCATCAGTCTGCATTGCATTCACCGCATTCATGATATTTCTGCCTGGCATCCGTCAATCGCAAATTCCTGTTCCAAGACCTGAGTTGTCTCCCTTCAGTTTTCCGCCGATTCTGGGTCTTGACGTTTGGGTTTGGGCTTGGATTATTTTCATCATTGCGAATGTTGGCTTCTAGGGTGCGCTTCCATTCTACGACGCCTGGCTTCCGGAGATAAGTACGGAGGAGAATATTGGACGAATAGGCGGCTACGGATATGCAGCTGGATATGTTGGAGCCTTGGCAACAATTGTCATCGCCCTCATCACGATTCTAGTGGATTGGCCATACACCTATGCATTCTTCTTTAGTGCAATCTTCTTCTTGATTTTCGGAGTCCCAAGTATCTGGGCATTGAAGAACAGACCGCCGAGGAAGTTCCCAGGCGAAGAAGGGCAATCTCTGGCTGTCTTGGGTTATAGGAGAGTCCGGAACACGCTCAAGAATATTCGCAAATATCGCGGACTACCTCTCTTCCTCTTGGCCTATTTCCTCTTTAGTGATGCAATAACGACCGTAATCTACTATGCAGCAATTTTCGGGGTTGCAGTTTACCAATTCAGTACTACGATGACTCTAGTCTTCTTTGCAGTCACGCAATTCGCAGCCATTCCGGGTGCATTTGCTTTCGGATATGTTGCGGACAAAATCGGAACCAAGAGAACCCTGATCATATCTCTATTCATTTGGGTGATTGCTCTGCTTGTCGCCTACTTCTTTGTAGCTTGGGGAGCACTCGTCTGGTGGACAGTCGGAATGATCGCTGGAGTTGGTATGGGATCATCCCAGAGCACTGCTAGGAGTATGTATGGCCAGTTCATTCCTGAAGAGAAGAAATCCGAGATGTTCGGCTTCTACGCTCTTAGCGGCAAGTTTGCGGCAATTCTGGGACCATTTGTCTATGGTACAATCCTCCTGCTAGCGAACCCGACGCAAAACCCGGCCAATGTCATAAGCGCACACCTGACCTCGATGCTATCGGTACTGCTATTCTTTATCGTGGCCATACTGCTATTATTGAAGGTCCGACAACCTGTAAAAGGCGAAGCTCACGTGTTCCTAGAAGATGACATACCTTCTGTCTAGAGCTCATATCAGGAGGAGAAAGCCATCTCCTCCATTGTTCTTTTTCATCCTCTGTGCATCTGAGATGTACTATCCACCAGGTTGACAAGCCAACCATCTTGCGAAAGATGCGGATGCGCTTTCTTCGAGCACTCGCCGAAGACGGCATGCCTCTTGAATTACTGGCAGGCAGTCGGAAACACATTCAGTCTACCACAATATCAAGCGCTATTCTGACTGCGCTCTCGACATAGGAAGGACAGAGTCTAGCAAACGTGCCATCCGCAATTGCAGCTTTTCTAGCCTTGGCATCCGAGATGTCAATTCCCGTCAGACAGTTGCAGAGAATACTACCATGTTCCTGCTTGAACTGCCGAATGAATTCCTCTGCTGAGCTGTAGGTCGCGCTCTTATGGGCTTGGATGTCCTGAATCTTCCTGCTGTTGACGACTCCAAGGGCCGCAATCGCCCCTGAAACTGCTCCGCAGACACTTCCTTCATGAGCCATACCTCCTCCGAGCCCTGCGGCTAGAGGTACGATCTGTTTGAAGTCGAGATTCATCTCAGTGAGGACAGCCTTCATGACAGACTGCGCACAATTGTGACTCCCTGAGAAGAGTTTCCTCGCCCGTGCCGCTGCAGCATCGTTCATGATTCTCTCATTAACAGGTCACACTATTATCAGGCTTTCTATCAGTAGACTCCTGTTCTCCTCCTACTTTCTGCGCCAGAACACAAGTGCAATGATAGCAACAGCAGCTACTGAGGCAACTCCAATGAGCATCGGTGTATAATCCCCACCCATCTCGATGGTTCCATAGACCGCCACATTATCGAAGGCCCAATCATCCCAGGTATAAAATCCGAAGTACTCTGTTGAATTAAGGTCTGTGTCAATGGCATCCAGGATCAGCGTTGAATTCATGTAGACCGACATGTGTCCATCACTTGTTCTCGTGATTGCAAAATGATGGAGAACTCCATACATCTCTGGTCTCGTTTCACCAACGCATGTATCAAGCGCGACGTGTGGGGCATCATATGTGTACTTCTCAAGTGAGAATGAATACGCCATGCCCTCTGCGCTTGCCGCATGTGTGAGGCTGAATGCATAGTACTCTGATGAAGTTGGCAACCCAGGACTGATGAAGTAGACCTTGCAGTCGTCTAGCTCCCCATTGAATTCGTCGAACTCCGTCAGGTCGAATTTCCAAGTGCCTACACTGATATTACTAGGATGATACGCCCTGACTGCGGAAATGTGATCTCCGTAAAAACCTCTTAAGGCACCATCCTCGAGTTTGCAGGATAGTAGTGTGGTCCATACTTCACTATCAAGCTCATCAAAGGTTTCGCTCCAAACTAGAGCCGCAGAAGCCTCCAGGGGAGCGCACACAAAGACACCAACAAGTGCTATTAGTTCGAAGCTGATGAGGTATCTACGATTCCCTCTCTTCACCTGTTTTCCCCTGCCAACAGCCATCAAATGACATGTTATTCTCCTTTTCCATCTGGGCGACTGAATAGTAGTGCGCTATGCTGGCCTTTCCTTTTCGTAATTAGTACCAACTGCCTTTGGTGGTCTTGCCCGACCGATTCCTGCGAGAGCAATCACAACGAGTATGTACGGTATCATCTGAATGAAATTGTTGTAAGGCAGTAGTTCTGGCACTACCAAAGATATGAAGGATTGAAGAGCATCAAGAAATCCGAAAAACATGCCTGCCAAGAAGCATCCTATGGGTCTCCAACCACCAAATATCAATGCGGCGAGTGCTATGAAACCTCGACCTGAGGTCATAAGTTTCCCGAACCTTGATCCAAATCCAATTGAGAGGTAAGCTCCTCCGAGTCCTGCAAGGCAACCACTTATGATGACTGCGACGAATCGAATCGTTTCCACGTTTACGCCAGCAGCATCTAGCGTGCTTGGGTCTTCGCCAGCTGCTCTGAGTCTCAGGCCAAAGGGCGTCTTGTACAGAATCAGCCAGCTGATTAAGACCGCAAAGAACATCATATAGATCATTGGGGACAGAGAGCCAAACACCTCACCTATGATTGGAATTCCTTCAATTCCCGGAATTATGATTTGGGGTACTCTTGTGACTTCTTCTGATATGCCACGAGCTCCCCAGATCACGTACAGCATCAAGGTCGTGAACCCTGTCGCGAAAAGAATCACTCCGGTTCCACTAACAATGTGATTTCCCTTGAGCTTCACAGTTATTACAGCATGGATGGCAGCGAGTAGCCCCCCTGCTATCACAGCTACAACAATACCGATCCATGGATTGTTTGAGAAGAATGTGGCCGCTACCGCCCCAAATGCTCCAATGAGCATCATTCCCTCAAGACCGATGTTCACAATACCTGATCTCTCACTGAACATGCCGCCTAATGCAGTCAGAACCAGTGGAGTCGCCATCTGGAGAGTTGTCTCAATCAACAGAGCAATCATGATAGGTGAGAATGGATCGACTTGAAGCATCATGCTGCCTCCTTTAGTTCATCACTTTTCGGCTGCAATCTCATCAGAAGAATGGAAATGACGAACCCAACTCCTGCCAGTGTGAGAGCAACCGAAACCACAGAAGCTGCTGCCATGGATAAACCCGAAACGAGCATCAGAGCCCACAGAAGAGCTACCATCCAAGTCGCTCGTGTTCGCCGTTCATCTCTTTGGAAATGGAATATGGCTACCACAAGGCCTCCAATGCTGGTCACAAAACCAAGAAGAAGTAGGGAGAAGTTCGATGATACATATGGGCCTGCTACTAGTATTCCCATGAAGGCTCCAAAAACCCCGTATGAAAGAGCAATGAGACTCAGAAAGCCGAATAGTGGCCTATCCTTTATCCATCTTGCGTAGGCGACTCCATGATTCGAGAACCAGTCTATCAGGCGAGGGGCAGCAACAAACAACACAACGAGGCCCTGAATAACCTGTACCATCTCGCTTGGCACCTCTGCACTCGTCTGCATGAACAGGCCTCCTGCTTTGAGAGCGCCGAAGAATATAGCACCCCCTAGAACCCCCCAAGGGTTGTTTCTGCCGAGGACTGCCACTGTAATGCCATCGAATCCCAGACCACCTGACCACTGATCGTAGAATCTATGATAGTAGCCTTGGACCTCGACCGCACCAGCAAGACCTGCCAATGCCCCACTCAATCCTAGAGCGATTGCCATGTTTCGTTTGGCATCGATTCCTGCAGTCCTTGCTGCGTCTTCATTAGACCCGACAGCTCTCATTTCGTAGCCCATGACCGTCTTATTGATGAAGAAATCAACAACCACGACGAATAGCACGGCGATTATGAATCCCCAATTCAAGAACGCACTTCCGAGAATCTTGGGAATCTGAGCAGAATCGAAAATGATTGGAGAAATGCTTCTCCAATCGCCAGGATTGTGCATTGGACCCTGTGAAACCATCCATTGGGTGAAGAACACAGCGGCATAGCTCAGCATCATCGTCGTGACGACTTCATGGGCACCCCTATATGCTCTGAGTACGCCTGGAAGCAAGGCATAGAGGAAACCAACTCCAACACCAACCACGAGACAAGCCAATTGGTGGACCACGATAGGAAGGGCTATCATATATCCAACCGCAGTTGCGGCGAGAGAGCCCATATACAACTGGCCTTCAGCTCCTATATTGAAGAGCCCGCACTTGAAGGCGAGAGCAACTGAGAGTCCTGCAAGGAGGAGTGGAGTTGCTCTCCACAGTACCTGGTCAAAATTCAGGATTGCTCCTAGGAAAAGAGCTGAGAATGCTTGGAGTGGGTCGTATCCTGTCGCAAGCATGATAATTGCAGCTGTACCCAAGGCAAGAACAATAGATGCGAATGTATGGAGGATATTGCGATGAAGGCTCTTCGATTTCAATCTCATCATAAGACGGTCAACGAATGTGAGTAATGCTGTCTGCTCCATTGAAGGAGTGCTCTCCTCAATCATTGAAGCACCTCCCCTGTCTGTCCAGCCATTAGTAATCCCAACTCCTGTGGCGTAGTTGTTTCTGGATCTTTTATTGCCACTATTCGACCACCGAATATGACTCCAATCCTATCCGAAAGGTTGCGTATCTCGTCAAGCTCTGCTGAAATCAAAAGTACACCGACACCTGAATCCCTGAGAGAAATGAGCACGTTGTGAATGTATTCAGTCGCACCGACGTCTAGCCCCCTTGTCGGCTGAGCAGCTACCAGAGCAATAGGTTCTGAACTCAGCTCCCTTGCGACAACTGCCTTCTGCTGGTTCCCCCCAGACAGAGTGTCTGCAGTGTCAGTGACCCGACCTACTTTGATGGAAAAGTCATGAACGAGCTTCTCTGCATTCTTCTGAATTGTATTGAGATTCAGAAAACCTGGTATTCCCGCCTTCTTGGATGAGTATGGAGGACGATAGTGGTTCCCCAAAGCCAAGTTCTCTTCAATTGTGAATGGGAGGATTAGCCCTCTCTTGTGACGGTCTTCTGGAATATGGCCAATGCCTGCCTCCCTCATCGTCCTAGGGCCTTTTCCTGTGACATTCCTCCCCTTAACGTATATGTTACCATGATCTGATTTGAGGAGACCTGTCAAAACCTCAACTAGCTCTGTCTGTCCATTTCCTTCGACACCAGCCAGTCCAAATATCTCTCCTGCCCTTACTTGGAACGTTACACCCTTTACCGCTGGTAATCCTCGAACATCCTTCGCAGAAATATCTTGAACGTCCAGCACGACATCACCAGGAGTAGCAGGTCCTTTTTGAACACGAAACACTACAGGTCTCCCGACCATCATTTGAGCCAGTTCCTCGGGAGATGTATCGACTCTATTCACTGTACCGACAAGCTCTCCGTCTCGGAGCACACTGATTCTATCACAAAGCGCCATTGGCTCTCTGAGTTTGTGGGTTATCAGAATGATTGTTTTGCCACTGTCCTTGAATTTCTCCAATGTGGCAAAGAGCTCGTCCACTTCTTGGGGAGTGAGAACTGAGGTTGGTTCATCAAGTATGAGAATCTCTGCTTCCCGATAGAGTGCCTTGATGATCTCGACCCGCTGCTGAAGGCCTACGGAAATATCCAGTATTCTTGCGTTCGGATCGATGGCGAGGCCATTTTCGTCTGCGATTCTCTTTATTTTCTCGGCTGCTTCATGGATTCCCAGGGGAACGAAATTCATGATGAAATATCGAAACGTCATTGATATCGAATACAGAAATCGGGCGACAAACCCTCTAACTCCACCTCTGCTGGTGTGAGGGTACAGCTTTTCCACTATGTAGTTCATGATTTCATATGATTTGTACGCGGCGATGATAACAAGAACCAAAGCTACTGACGCTATTAGTGCAGGAATAGAGCCGAGAAAGAGAAGGAAGAGAGAGACAGAAAAAACCAGGACAAGTAGGGTCACAGCAACGGCATACCTGTTGTGACCTCTACCAGGTGATTCATACCCCATCATGATGTTCTCAGTAACAGTAAGTGGTTGTATCAGCTTGAAATGCTGATGAACCATTCCGACTCCTCGATCTATCGCATCTTCTGGTGACCGGAGGACGACTTCCTCCCCCTTTATCTTGACAGTTCCCGCGGAGGGCGAAAGGAGTCCATACAAGATGTTCATTAGGGTGGACTTCCCGGCCCCATTTTCTCCCAGTAGTCCATGGACCTCACCTTGTTCGATTCTAAGCGTGATGTCCTTGTTCGCCTGAACGCCTCCGGGGAATGTCTTGCTGATGTTTTCGAGCTCTACCGCGTAGATAGCCTACACCTCCAACTGACTAAATGGCGATGTCTCAGAGCACACTTCCTGTCGTAGACAAAAAACATACGCGGGTATTTAACATTGAGGTATCTGTAAGACATAGAGGGAAAAAAGAGAGGAAGAGGGGAACATTCCCCTCTGATACACTAAATCCTATGTCCAGTACACATCAGACGGTACCACATAGGTTCCGTTGATAATTCCGGTTCTGATCATCTCTACCTGACTAATGACAGATGGTGGCAATGTACGCAGAGCTGTATTGACCTCGTAGTCATGCCCACCATTGACCAGGTTGTAGAATTTCAGTCCACTTACCCAAGTGCCAATGACTGCATCTTTCATGAGGTCATACGCTGCGATATCAACACGCTTCAGCATTGAAGTCAGAGCGACCGTTGGTGCTACTGGATTTGTTGTGTTTGCGCAACCCAAGTACATCTGAGGCGAGTCGACTCCGATGACCCACGTTGGATGCGGGGAGGTCGCGTTGTCTTCCTTGGCTGCTTCAAAAGCTCCAAGGCCTGACCTACCTGCTGCAGCAAACACAATGTCATAGCCAGCAGTGTACATACCATGGGTCATTGTCTTGCCAGTGGCAGTGTCTGCCCAGTCACCAACATACTGCGCAGTATAGCTAATACCCGGATTCGTGATGTTCGCTCCGTAGACATAACCGGCGTAGAACTTGCGGATAAGTGGGATATCCATGCCACCGAGGAAACCGATCTTGTCAGTCGTGGTCATGAGTCCAGCGATCGCACCGACAAGGGCTGAACCCTCGTTCTCAGTGAACAGCACTGATGCCACGTTGGTGTAGTTCACTGGGTCAATGAACATGTCTATGATTGCGAATTCCTGGTCAGGATAGTCCGTGGCGACTGCCATAACAGCATCAGCCTGATCAAAGCCGACACTGATTATGAGTGCATAGGGCTGGATTAACCCGGCATGCGCCGCGTAACCTCTGATCAATGATTCGTAATCAGATATTGCCCCAGGCTCTGAAAACGTGAAGTTGATATTGTAGTCAGTGTGTGCTTTGTCGGCACCCAGTTTGACTCCGTCATTGAATGACTTGTCACCCAGTCCACCCGTCGCAAATACAATTGCAATCTCATACCGGTTGTGTACTGGTTGAATCATGAGGTATACGCCAACACCAGCGACGCCAATGACCACGATTAGAACTATCGCGATAATTGCGTTCTTATTCATATTCAGTCTCTCCTACGGGTTAGCTAACTGTAACCCGCAAGCTATCTCAAGTCAATAGCTATTGACTAGGCTATTTACACAACATGCACCCTAAAAAAGCCTACCAATTGGTGAGAAAGTCCTAGGCGACCTGCAGGCTGGTTAAAACCGACCACTCGGTTCGAATATCTGGAATTTGATGGATAAGATGTATGTGCAGTGAATCATTATTAGATGCAAATTGGTCACGTCGTCCGATTTGCCATGAAGCCACGAGTACTTCTCACTGGCGCATCAGGGTCCATGGGGGGAGAGGCATTCAAGGAGCTTCTAAGACGACGCTCAAGATACGAAATGGTGTTGATTCTCAGGCCTTCCAGGACAAATTTGAAGATGTTCAGAGAATACCATTCAGAGAACAATCTGACACCAGGTGAGAACGGCGTCGTTGAAGATAGTGGAATAAAGATAGTATGGGGCGACCTGACATCCTACAATGATGTGCTCAATGCTGTCGAGGGTGTTGACTATGTTCTTCATCCAGCGGCATTCATCGCTCCCGCAGCGGACCACGACCCCGAGCTTGCCGAGAAGGTCAATGTCGGTGGCACTGAAAACATTATTCAGGCCATTAAAGCGCAGGAGGACGGAGCCGAGCGAATCAAGCTCGTCTACATCTCTTCGGTGGCCATCTATGGTGACAGACTTGCACCCATCTATTGGGTGCGCACAGGAGATCCACTGAAACCAAGTGTGTACGATTTCTATGCAACTACTAAGATACGAGCAGAGCGCGCTGTCATTGAATCTGGTATAAAGCACTGGGTGGCGATACGACAGACCTACATTGCTATTCCTGATGCAATGAGCCTCCTGGATCCTATCCTGTTCCATCAGCCTATTGACCAGCACATTGAGATGATTACTGCCGAAGATGCTGGCTTTGGGCTCGTACAATGCCTTGAAACCCCTGATGAGTTCTGGGGCAGGATATACAATATGGGAGGAGGCGCCTCATGTCGGTTCATCTTTTTTGAGTACATAGACCGTATGATGAGAAATCTTGGACTCGGAGATTATCGCAAAATCATGGACCGTAATTGGTTCTGTACACGCAATTTTCACTGTGCATGGTTCTCAGATAGCGATGTTCTCAACAGATATCTAGGACATTGGCGTCATAGTCTAGAAGAGCACTATCAACAGGTCATAGACGCCGCTCCTCGGTACGTCAGACTTGCCAAACTCGTTCCATCAAGTGTCATCAAGAGTAGATTCACAGGCAGAATGACCAAAGGAAAGGACGGTACGATGCATTGGATACAGGCCAATAATGAAGGGCGCATTTCAGCATTCTGGGGTTCTCGGGAGATATGGGAGGAGATACCGAGCTGGTATGAGGACATGCCGGATATGGATGCGAAGGCATACATCCTTGACCATGGATATGATGAAAGTAAGAGCGAGGATGATCTGACAATCGAAGAAATGCGAGGAGCGGCTCGATTTCGGGGAGGCGAATGTCTCTCATCTGTCTTTGAAGATATGCGCAGGAAACTGAGGTGGAGATGCGCCTATGGTCATGAGTTCGACGCGACTCCTGTCCTAATATTGAAAGCGGGTCATTGGTGTCCTGAGTGTCTTCCGCCACCCTGGAACTACGATGAAATCGCGAAGAAGAATCCTTTCTTTGCTCAAGTATACTATACTAATCACGATGAGTATGAAAGCAACTACTACGATGAGAATTGCTATGAAGATATCCTCTAGAAGTTCCAGCCAAAGTCAAATGCTCGTCTGTCGTCGCTCTCTGGTGCACTGAGATAGTGCCCCAATCTGATGGGTATATTCACTGATTTGTCCCGCGCCCAAGGAACATCTAGGGTTACTTTGATGAAGGCTTTGTTCGATAGAATCTCCCGACTGAACTCTGAGGGCATATTGTCGTTCGTCACTAATGGAACATCAATCCAGAGACCACGCTCTATCCCTGTATTCTCGAAATACTCCTTTGCAGAAGTGGACATGAAAGTCCAGCGATGCTGCTGCGTACTTGCTTCTTCTTCGGACAGCAGTTCAATTCGTACTCCCCTTATTTTGACATCTTCCGCAACGCGGAATCTTAGTCTAATCAGACTGCCGATGCCACATACATCATCCTCCATCTCAACGTCGAGAATGGGGCTTCCGTCTTTTTCAATCGAGGCATGTTGAGGCTGGGATGGAGGCTTTTTTTCTTGCCTTTTGACCTCGACAGGAATCTGCTTCTTTACATCTCTTGCCAGAGATCTCTCAATAATGCCTGTGAGTGTGTATTCAATCCAGCCATGGACTCCGCCGTAGCTCGAGGGTATGTCTTCTGGAAACTGAAAACGAAAATGAAACCGCATACCTTCGACTGTCATGACTCCCGCACCTTCTAGTTCAAGCCTGTCAGAGAAGTACACTCTCTCATCTGTATACACGGTCGAGGTCTTTCCATGCTGAACGACTACTCGTGTGTGCTCTCTCCCCATGAAGGTAAGGTGAATCGCATTATATTGAAACACCTTGTCACATGCTATCACCATGTCCCCTTCAACCGAGTCGCTTGGGCTGTACATATTCCGATCGGTTACAATCTCTATGCTACGCAACACAGACGCCCTCCAGATTTCATTCCTGTCATGTTGTGAAGCCTTTTGATATTTTGCTATTCCAAATTGAAGTTAGAATCTCTGGTATGAGAGGAATACATCGGCAGGAAAAATCGCATCAAGTTTCGATGCTGTTTGACTGCTACACTGTATCTCTCCGAAGTTTCTCAGCATGGTAGCTGGAGAGAAACCTGATATCACCTCTGAGAGCTGGAACTCATTGAGCGTAATGTCCGGAGACCTATCGACAGGATCAGCGACGAGTCTTCCTTTCTCCGGCAAAAGGGTGTATACTCCAGAATTCCAGGGACACTGGTTGTCCTTCAGTTCAATTGTCACTCCTTCCACAGCCTGATCCGGAATTCGAATGCTTTGGCAATAGCCCTCAATGTCAATGACTCTCATCATCATTGAACCGATATTCAATGTCTCTGCATTGTTCTCAAGGAAGAAATGGCGCAGCGGCACTTCCGCATCTGTCCACCATGTAATCGTCTGGACATTGGCAACGTAGTTGTAGACGAGATCCAGAATAGCTAGGAAGACATCATCAGTCTTGTACCGAGTCAGCCCAATCTGCAGATCGAGACCATGACCCGTGCTGTCGGGTTTTCGAAATGTAAACCCGACCGTTCCAACTGGCTCAGAGTCTCTTTCAAGAATGTGGAGATTCCCACGTTTCATGACTTCCTCCCAATGTCTTCTAGGTATGAAGAAACGAGAGCCGAATCTCGCCATTGTCTTCTCGATCTCTATTGCTTTGTCAACGTCCTCTTGGTCTGTAGCTTCGTGAGAAGTAATATCTGATGGCCCTATTACTCTCTTAAGCTGCTGTCGCGTAAAGACGTGCTTCGAGCGTTTCTCCGCAAGCGCATATCCGAACTTCTCATAGAAAGGCTGATAGAAGGGATCAAGGATCGAGAGTACCGCTCCCTCTTCATGCATCTTCGGGAAGGATATGTCGAAGAGCTTACGAACAAGTCCACGTCTTCGGTAGTGAGGCTCTGTGGCTACAGCCCATACTCCCCCGAAGGTCACCGGGTTGCCTCGAATCACGTCGTTATCAGTGACAAAGAATGACAAGTTAGACACGACCTTGTCATTGTCGACTGCGACGTAAGCCCAATCACTCTTCTGGGGCTGATGCCAATTCTTTAACCAGTCACGTTTCTGTATATCTTCAATACTTTCTGTTGCCTCAAATGCTCTCCAAAGAACTCGCACGACTGACTCTCTGTCTTCTTCTCGAGCCTCTCTGATTTCGACCATGCCTTATCGGGCTAGCTTGTCGGTAAAAGATGTTTTCGTAGAGTGCATCCCCGAAATCTCGCATTGAGCTTCCCTCGCATGAAAAAGGAAAACGACGAACTAGCGGCGATTGTTTCTCAGTGGTAGAGGTTTGTAGCCTTCCTCGAGCTTTTGTCGCACTCTCAGTGCGAGGAACTGCTCTGCTGCATTAGCACTAGGGAATTCCCGGGAGCCTCGATGACCAGGAGTACCGACCTTCCCGAAGTGGATAGTTACCGATTTACCATTGAGTTCGCCATTCCAGAATTGCTGAGTCCCATTGATTGGATTGACTTGTATCAATTGCCCAGTGCTTTTGGAGTTGGTACCCATCGTAGTTCAGTCCCGTCGCAACAAATAATGGCTAGAAACAACTGACCAATCATATAGTTTACGATAGGACGAAGCATTGGGAGTAACATGGGCTTCAGAGTCGTTGGCAGCCTATCTGTTTGAATAATTACACGAGGATAACTGTTATAATAGATTGCACACCAATATAACAGGCCAATGCCAAGTATCTAGAGTAGCGCCGCAGGAGTACCATCCCGATGAATTCGAATTCTACCAACGAGGCTATGTACAAGCTAGTCCTAGTTGGGGATGGAGCGGTGGGCAAGACAAGCATTCGTCGCAACTACTTGGGGAAGGGATTCATCTCAAGCCACATCGCCACGATTGGCGTCGACTTTGCTCAGAAATATGTGTCTGTGGGCCAACAAGCAGTGCGATTGGTCATTTGGGATCTCTCGGGTCAGACCAGCTTCGAGCGAGTCAGGAAGCACTACTATCAGGGTTGCAGGGCGCTTCTTCTCGTGTACTCCGTGGTGGACCGCGAAACATTCGACAACATGACAAGATGGTTGGTCGAGGTCTACAGGTATATCCATGAGATACCTCCTACTGCAATTCTGGGAAACAAGGTAGACCTACGAAGTTCTGAGGTGCATGAAAACGAGGTCTCAACGGACGAGGGCCTCCGATTCAGAGATCTATTCGTCAAGAAACTAGGGGTTCCAGCAGTGTTTCACGAAACCAGTGCGAAAACGGGAGAGAACATTCAGGAAGCATTCTCAGAAATCACCAAAATACTACTAACTGAAGACTCAACGAAGCAGGCGAAGGCTGCTCATTGAAACATGCTGCGTGTCTGAAGAGATACTCTCCTATCTCCGTCGAAAGAAGCTTGATATTCTCCCAATACTCCCACTCATACGTTTGACGTTGAAGGTTTCCACAGTGGAGAAGGAAATACGCGTATACGGCTTCTGCCCTTGTTTCAAGAATTTTGAGGGCGAGCTGATATGCCTCAATAATGATAGTCTCAATGACGTCGAGCATACGCTATTCGCTCCGGATATCTTGAACCGCGATGCCTCACTCGAAAGCATCAAAGGATTTGAGATCAGTGATGGTCGCACGTGCTACTCCTCTGTCTACACCTATGGTGGATGTACCTACTGCTCCTCCCAGGGAGCCAAAATCAGAATTCATAAGACTGACATCGCCGCGAATATGCTTGAATCAGCAATCAAGCTCTATTCACTTGGGCCAACTGAGATTACCGTGGACTGCGCTTCGTGCATCTACGGCATTCTTCTTGCACTGGTCCTTACGCAAGACCAAGCATCAATCAAACGATACTTGGATGAGTTTTCCCTGAAGATTGCCATCAGGTTTTCAGAATTACAGCTTGACGAGATAGATGAGAATACCCCATATTTTGATGTCATCCAGGAGTATCTCGTAAAACTGCTTGAGAACGAGTACTATTGGAAAGAACTTCACGAAAGACTCGTTGTAAGTCATGGGGAAGCACACCTGATGAAGTTCGTCAGTATGATGGAACAACTAAATCGTCTACAGTTTCTCTTCTACAGTCAAGTCATCAACATCCGCAGCGTTCAGAACTCTCGATTGCTCGTGAGAATGCTCTCTCAGATCCTTCGAACATCAAAGAACATACTTGACCTGAATGGGGAGATCCATTCTCTTGTCGCATCCGAGGCAATCAGAGGGAACAATGCGGATGAATTGCTCATTTCAAGGATTGAGGAATACAAGGGAAAGAGCAGAACCATAGACCACTTCTTCGGAAACATTGCTGACATCATGAAGGGCTCGAGATAATACTCTCGAGTACTCGCAGGAACAGGGTACCCAGAATAGCCCTTCGAATACTCGTCTAGAGAGTCTTCTCGAACCTCTTGACAAACTCAGAGAATTGGTCAATGCCCTTCTGCCAGAACGCCTCAGTGGTGATGTCGAAACCAATATCTGCGGCGAGGGCTCGCGGCGATCTACTAGAACCAGCGGCCAGAAGTTTCTTAAGCTTTGGAACGAATCCATTCCCCTGCTCCTTGTACAGTCTATACATCGCATAGACAAAGAGCTGAGCATAGACATATGGGTAGTTGTAGTATCTGTAGTTAGCCATGTAGAAGTGCAGCTTCATGGTCCACCACCATTTCATCTCAGGTAGCCATTCGACAGAGTTCCCATACATCTTGTCACGGGCATTCACCCATAGCTCAGATACCTTCTCTCCATCAAGGAACTTGCCCTTTTCAATCGCATCATACAACATACTCTCAAACCATACTCTCGTGGATACCTGATATGCTGCACCACCGAAGCCGTCCAAGACTGCGGCAAGGATTGCCTGCTTCTCTTCTTTCTTGTGCACCTGAGCAAGGAGCTCCTCTGTCAGCAGCAATTCCCCAAAGATAGATCCGGTTTCTGCTACGCAACTGCCGATTTTGTAGTTCGATGGTTTTTGTGCTCTTGTTCCGAGATATGCATGCATTGCATGCCCAAGTTCATGCGCCTGTGTGTAGAGGTCCCCCATTACTCCATTGAAGCTCTGAAGTATGTATGCACTCTTTCCCGCGTGCCAAGTCCAACAGAATGCGCCTGATCTTTTTCCGTCACGTACTTGACCGTCGATGTGACGGCGCTCGTACATCTCACTGATCCATCCGCCTACTTCTTCATCAAAGTCATTGTACGCAGCAACAACGATTCTTCGCGCCTCGTCCCACTTGTATTTCTTACTCGGAGCGTTTGGCAGGGGCGCGTCGATATCCCAGTTTCCTAGTTTCCTCAGGCCCATTGCTTTTGCCTTGAGCTTCAGGTAACGTCTGTAAACATCCACGTTCCTCTCGATTGTGTTCATGAGAGCTGTGACGGCCGCTTCATCAACATCATTAGCGATGTAGCTCTGAGTCATTGGAGAAGGCCATTTCCTCAAGTCACACATGGTGAGATGGTCTGAAAAGACCGAGCGTAAAGCTGACGCCCAGACTATCTCATCCTTGCCAAGACCTTCATAGACCACTTGATGTGCTCTCTTACGCAAATCACGGTCTGGGTGTTCATAGAGCCCGACTATCTCACCGTAAGGAAGAGTCTTCATCTCTCCATCAATCTCTACGTTGTATTGCCGAGTAGCTAGCCAGTCTCCCTGCAACATTGACCATGCCCGAACTCCGTTTTTGTCCTTGGCGATGACGACTTGTTCCTCTGCCTCTGTTAGCATGTGAGGAATGTTCCTTCGAATCCTTTCGAGGCTGTGCCTGTATTCTTCTAGGTGTGAATCATCTATCAGGCCGGGATTGTTTGTCAGCAATGCCCCCAATTCGATTTCAAGAAAGGCCAGAGCCTGCATGACTTGCGACATGGCATTCCTGAACCTGTCATAGAGCCGTTTTGCTGTGTCATTCTTCATGTCAGCAGTATACATTAATCGAGCGTAGGTCATTGGCCCATCGAATTGAAGTTCCATTTCATTCATGGCGTCATAGAGCTCGCGAACTTGCTGTGCGTCATAATCCTCGATATTCCCATGATGCTTCTCACGGAATTCCTCCGCTGCCTTAGCAGCAGCTCCAAGACGCTCTTCAATGTAACCTGGATCATCGAATTCGACCATCTGGGAGAGGTCCCAATTCATTTTCTCTGACTCGGTCATGATTGTCGTGCCATGTGAATGCGAATTCTCGTGTCTTATGTATACTATGTAGAAGGCATTGATACCTGATAATCCATGATTCTTCCTAGAATGAACTTGTGCAGAACGAGGCGTATCTCGTGATTACGCCTCTTCAACCGTCTAATCCTGAATTGATGGACGCAAACCCAAGGGGTTGAGCGCGCGTGAGATGTCTAATACTATAATGCTGAAAATCAATCAGATATCTAGGCACTAGAAATTAACCAACGCTTAAATAGAGCCGTTAGTACTGAAAAGATTACATCTCAATTGGAGAGGAGATGAAGGAGAGAACTCTATGGAAACTAAACAAATCGTAGCCATAGCTCTCATCGTCATAATCATAGCAGGCGTAGGTGTTGGCGTGTATCTAATGCTACCTGCAGCTCCTTATGGTGCAATAGTCATAGGTCAGCTGGTCACACCTGGCGCTCCTGCTGGGACTCCTCAGAATCGGATTATCGTCGTAGGAATTCTAGATCCTATGACTGAGATCCAAGGCGAAGGAGCATGGATGGGAGCTTATTTGGCGTGCGATGAGATAAACCAAGCTGGCGGTGTCACCGTCGGTGGTGAAACGTACTACTTCGGACTTATCGCAGAAGACACGTTCGAATCTGAAACTAGTCTCGATATATCTAAAGGGACTGCGGCTGCAACAAAGATCATCACCGAAGATGGCGCCCAATTCATTATAGGCGGATTCAGAACCGAATCGTTACTGGCATATGAAGAGATCATAATGGATGAGAAGATGCTCCTCTTTGGCACAGGTGCTTCTACTGATACGTTCTGTCAGAAGGTGTCGGGTGGCCCATGGCCAGCACCGCCCGGACCGAACGTTACATCTAATTATGAGAGGTACAAGTACTTCTTCCGTACGATGCCAATCAACTCTACCTCATTAGCAAGATCGCTGCTGAGGTACATACTATATCTGAGGCAGTATATGGGTGTGGTATTGAACAGAACTATTTCGAAAGTCGCTATCATCCGTGAAGACCTCGATTGGACGGTGGGTATGAGTGCTTTCCTCAACGGCTACCTACCATTGTACAATTTGACAATCGTAAAGGAGGTTGCTTACCCAATCACGTCTGAGGCCGCTGCCTTTACGACATATTGGCAGCAGATTGAGGCGGCGGGAGCACAAATAACTATTCCAATCATCTCTGCACAAGGTGGAATTCTCATGAGCACCCAGTATGCCGCAGTTCAGCCAAAGACTATGATGGCCGGTATTGACGTGATGAGCCAACTTGACAGCTACTGGAATGAGACTGGTGGCGCTTGTATGTATGAGGTCCAATTGCAGTCAACGATCCGAACCAACAAGACAGCATTGACAATCCCATTCTGGGATGCCTTTATTGAGAAATACGGGTCAGATCCCCTATATACTGCAGTAGGAAGCTATGACTCCATGTACATACTAGCAGAAGGTATTGACCGAGCACAGTCGTTTAACTCGACATTGATTATTCCCCATCTAGAAGCTATGAACACCACAACTCCGTGGATAGGTGCGGGTGGAAATATTGCCTTCACTCGAACTCACGACCTGTGGGAGGGATACATCGGCGGCAAAATCTTCTCCGTGGCATTGTTCTGTCAATGGCAGGCAGGTGGCAATAAGGAATGTGTGTCAACAGGAGGTCTGGTCTATCCGAACTCAATCGTGACAGCACCATTGGTACTTCCGCCGTGGGGCATAAACACATAGGTCATACGAATATAGACACTAATTGACTACGACTCCCCCCTTTTTATGGGGGGGTCCATCCAGTTTCGAAACAACTCCTGGTCATCCTGTGCAACGAAAGGTGAACATTATGTTCCTAGAGATACTGATATTTGGCACGATACGAGGAGCACTCCTGGCTCTCCTAGCCTTAGGGTTCTCTTTGGTATATGGCGTAGGAGGACTGCTGAATCTAGCTCATGGAGCATTCTTCCTCATTACAGCTTACATACTCTATTGGACTATCCCCCTCTTGGCCGCAATTCCTGCACTATCCTACTATCCCCTCCTTTTCGGGATTGCAGCAGTCATCAGTCTGAGCTGCGTAGTAGCAATCGGAGCAGTCACGTACCTCGGTCTCATGAAGCCACTACAGAAATCGCACATCGGAGTCGTAATAGTAACGTTCGCATTGGCTTTCTTTTTCGAGCAGTTCGTGAGTTTCGCAGGAGATCCAAAGAGTCACTATATTGTGCCGCCTGTTCCAAATATCGTCACAATCCTTGGAGTACGAGTTTTACAGCAGCAACTAGTGTTTGTATTAGGGTCTGTGATACTCGTTACGTTGGTGACCCTATTCATAAATAGGTCGAAGATAGGGAAGTCGATTCGAGCCGTTTCTCAAGATTCTGAAGCGGCAAAACTGGTTGGAATTAACACTGATAGGGTCATGATGACTAGCTTGATGATATCCGCATTGCTTGTTGGATTTGCTGCGGTCTTGTACGCTCCAGGGAACTATATCGCCCCAAGAATCGGCTGGGGATATCTTTTACTTGCGTTTTCAGTGACAATCTTTGGAGGTATGGGCAGTATTCCAGGGAGCATTCTTGGTGCATATGTAATGGGATATGCCACATCACTGACTGACTATCTCATAAACCCGAGTTTCTCTGAGATAGTGCCGCTTATTGTGATACTAGTAATGCTATTACTCAGACCACAAGGACTGCTAGGAAAGAAGGGGCTGCAATAACCAATGGTGAAACTTCAGTTCGATTGGGAGTCGGCTGGAAATCGCTTCGAGGCCCTAGTAAATCGTTTTGTAAAGTGGGCGTTCTCATTTCGAGGAGGCATCACACTGGTCTGCTTAGGAGGATTACTATGTCTTCCACTGACTGGAAGGGAGTATCTAGTGACAATCGTTATCACTGCAATGATACTTGCAATCTTTGCTGCCAGCTGGGATCTTCTAGCAGGTTTTGCAGGACAAACCAGCTTCGGGCATGCAGCCTTTTTTGGCATATCAGGGTACTTTACAGCGGCATTAGTAAAATTCTATGGGGTTCATTGGTTTGTTGCGATTTTCATCGGTGCCGGTTGCGCAGTGATATTCAGTCTCCTGATAGGGATCCCGTGTCTGAGGCTGAAGGGACCGTATTTGGCCCTCGGAACTCTGGCATTTGCGCTGATTCTCTACAACTTATTCTTGACAGGGGACTGGCTTGGTGGTACAGAGGGCATCTCTGCGTTGCCCAATATTGGAGATGTCTTTGTTGTTTTCTATATCGTAGCAGCTTTTATGGTCGCTTCATTAATCATTATGCGTGCCATTGTTGATTCGAACCTTGGTACAATCCTCAAAGCAATTAGAGATGATGAAGTAGGAGCAGACGCTACGGGGATCAATACGACCGTCTACAAACTCATCGCATTCATGGTGAGTGGTCTATTCGCGGGAATAGCAGGCGCTCTTTTCGTCTTGGACACGACAGCGGTAAATCCTGCTCTTTTTCAGCCGCTCTACTCCTTCTATGCAATTGTAATGGCCTCTATTGGAGGGATTGCGACAATCTATGGATCAATCGTTGGAGCATTTCTGTTTAGATTAACGGGCGAGCTCCTGAGACCGCTAGCAGCAGCTTCATTACTGATATTCGCCACAATTCTGATTCTTATTATCCGTTTTGCTGAAGAGGGTGTTATGAATCCGGTCCTAGGGCATGTACAGGATCTATGGGACAAGATACGAGGAAGGTAAGATGGGTCTAATCCTGGAAGTAAAGAATCTGACGAAGAAATTCGGCGGACTGACTGCTGTCAATGATGTCAATTTCGAGGTACACCGTGGAGAGATTCTGGGCCTCATTGGACCCAATGGAGCTGGCAAGACCACGCTTTTTCAATTGATATCAGGCTTTGAAAAACCCAACTCGGGTTCCGTCCGTTTCAACGGAGTGGACATAACTGGAAAAAAGCCTTATCAGATTGTCAATCTGGGGATGGCTCGTACCTTTCAATTAGTTCGCTCGTTTCGATATCTGAGCCTTCTTGACAATATATCAGTTGCTTGCCTCTCACCTCGCGGAAAGGAGGCATTTGGAGAAATCGGAATAGATGCGGCTGCGAGCTCGATCCTAGCGTCAGTGGGCCTAGTAGATAAGGCCAGACTTCCTCCAGTGATCTTGCCACATGGGGATTTGAGAAAACTCGAAATAGGAAAGGCGCTTGGCACAAATCCGGAGTTTCTTCTTCTTGATGAACCATTTAGTGGTCTTGCTCATGAAGAAAGAGTAGGTATAACTAAGCTGATTGAGCAGCTGACTGACGAAGGTGTCACTATATTCATGACTGGACATGTTCTGCATGAGTTAATGACACTAGTACCGAGAGTCATTGCCATGCATCAAGGAAGGTTGATTGCAGAAGGACCGCCGAAGGAGGTCGCAAACAACAGGATTGTTCTTGAGGCATACTTAGGCAGAGGTGAAGAGTTTGCTTGAGCTGAAGAAAGTCTATCTCTACTACGGAAAAGCAAAAGCTCTTGAAGAGATCAACCTCACAGTGGAAGCTAATGCACTAGATGCTGTAATTGGTCCAAATGGTGCTGGAAAATCCACTCTACTTCGAGCTATCTCGGGACTGGAGGAGATAGACCGCGGGAGAATCATCTTCGAAGGAGAAAGGATTGATGAACTGAAGGCGCATGAGATTGCTCAAAGAGGTATTGCTCATTGTCCAGAACGTAGACGATTGTTCTATGACATGACTGTCATGGAGAATATTGAGCTAGGCGCATACACTTTGAAAGACAAAGCGAAGTATTCAAAGCTCTTGGACTTCGTGTTTGAGATTTTTCCAAGACTCCATGAACGAACCAAACAGAGAGCTGGTACTCTGAGTGGCGGTGAACAACAAATGCTGGCCATCGCCAGGTCACTAATGGCCAATCCAAGATTCTTGCTTCTGGACGAACCTTCACTGGGACTTGCGCCAAGGGTCAAGGACAGGATTTTTGAAGCCATAAGGCAGATAAAACAAGAGGGAACCACCACTCTCTTGGTCGAGCAGGATGCAGTATTGGCAATGGAAGTTGCTGATACCATTCATGTCCTTGAAGATGGAAAGATAGAGTTGAGTGGAACAAGAGAAGAACTCGAAAGGGAGCCTCGAATCAAGAGAGTATACCTTGGGATATAGGAAGTGTCGAAATGTCAGCATCTTTGGAAGACCTTCTGCGTGATGCGAAAGTTGAATTAGTTGTAGCAAGAGCGGAGAAGGATTCAAGCGTCATAGGTGAGATAGTCAAGTGTCTCACTAGCGACATTCGTTCAGTTCGATTCAATGCAGCACTATCCCTAGGAGAACTGGGTGAAAGAGCTGCCAGCAGTGTTTCAGAACTAATAGACTGCCTAGAGGATAATGATTGGAGTATCTGTCGAGAAGCCACAAAATCGCTTGGAAGAATCGGGGAGGCCGCAGTTGACGCCACCCCCAAATTATCTTTTCTACTAAGTGACCAAGAAGTGTCAATTAGAAGAGAGGCAGCAGTTTCCCTAGGCAGAATCGGAATTGCCTCAGATGAGGCTATTTCAAGACTAATTGCAGCCCTTGATGATCAGGATGAAGAGGTTCGAACTGAAGCTGCAAAGACCTTGGGAAAGATGGGACATGGTGCACACAAAGCGATCCCAAGATTGATACAGAGTCTGAGGGATCCAGGTTGGACCATAAGGACCGCATCGGCTCAAGCTATAGAGAGAATTGGCAAAGGCTCAAGCGAGGCAATTCCAACTCTAATCAAGACTCTGGAAGACGATGATTGGAGAGTTCGATATAGATCAATAAACACGCTTGTTCAAATTCGCGAGCCAGCTATCCCATCGATTCTAGAAGTTCTTAACGACCCGAATCCAGTTGTCCGACAGGGGGCAATAGAAGCTTTAGGCGAGATGAAAGTAGCTGACAAGAAGATAGTTGGCTCAGTAGCATCACTCCTGGAAGACAAAGTTGAGAGTGTTCGTGGAAAAGCAGCTGACGCGCTCCGGTCAATTGGAAGAGATGCGATTCCTTCACTAGTGAACTCGTATATACCCGCCAGAAAACAAATGAAGATAATAATAATCTCTACGATTGGAGGCATTGGCAGGGAGGCTGTAGATGCAATTCCGACTCTAATCACGATTTTGAAAGGTGTTGGGACTGATGTTCGTGCAGAAGCCGCCAGTGCATTAGGCAGAATCGGAGTTCCAGATGACTCGGTTGTCCAAGCATTGATGGATGCTCTGACAGACGAGGAGAGCATTGTGCGGCGTGAAGCTGCACTAAGTCTTGGAAAACTAGGTGCATCTGCTTCTGCTTCAGTTCCTGCCCTTGTGGTCGCATTAGGCGATAAGAAACCAGATGTTAGATGGCGTGCGTCAGAGGCTCTTGGAAAGGTGGGAATATCGAATGCTAGCCTTATCCCAGCTCTAACGAATCTGCTCGAGGACGAGTATGATTATGTTTCTGAGGCTGCTCAAGAAGCACTTGACTTAATAGGTGGAGAGCAATAAGACAAGCCGATTGAGATGAGCGAAGACCCATATGCGGCTAAACCATGGTTGAAACACTATGACCAAGGTGTACCTGAACACATAGACTATCCTGAAATGAATCTATATGAGATACTGGACAATTCTGCAAATGATTTCGGAGGTTGTACTGCAATCTGGTTCATGAAGAGAAAGATATCATATAAGGAGTTCAAGGATATAGCTGACCGACTTGCAACTGCACTTCGGAATCTGGGTGTGAAGCAAGGTGATACAGTCGCAATCATGATTCCGAACTTTCCGCAATACCTATTCAGTTTCTATGGGATTCTAAAAGCAGGCGGGACTGTAACAGCATGCAGCGTGTTATTGACCGAGCCTGAGCTGGCATTCCAGCTTAATGATTCCGGGGCTGAAACCATCATAGCTTGGGATGCTCAGCTTGAGAAAATCAACAATATCAAGGACCGCACGCGACTCAGGAACATCATCATTACTAGTGTCATGGACTTTATTCCAAATGCTCCAAGAAACCCCCCTGAAATTGCGGGAACGATACAGTTTCTGAACTTGATAGGCAAAACAAAACCTAGTCCTCCTCAGTTCAAAATCGATCCTAAGAAAACGATCGCAGTGCTTCAATATACAGGTGGGACTTCAGGACTCCCGAAAGGAGCCATGCTTACACATCGTAACTTGCTTTCAAACTGTATTGCTGTGCACACCTTGGTTTCTTCGCAAATGCAACGAGGAAAGGAAACCGGACTTACTAACTTGCCTTTATTCCATATTTACGGAATGACAGTGTGTATGAACGTTTGGGTATACAATGCTTCTCGGATTGCTTTGAATCCTGATGCTCGAGATCAGAAATCACTGTTCGAGATTGTTCGAGAGACCAAACCATCGATGTTTCCTGGCGTGCCAACGATGTACATGAAATTGCTAGAACGCGATGACCTCGAGGACTATGCAAAGGACCTGAGGTCAATACGATTCTGCAATACTGGCGCTGCAGCTATGCCTCCCGAAGTCTTGCATGAGTTTGAGAAGAGAACTGGCTGCGTCGTAATTGAAGGATACGGGCTTACTGAATGCTCTCCAGTCACTCACAGCAATCCTATCAAAGGAGTACGGAAAATAGGATCAATTGGCGTACCACTTCCAGACACAGAGGTAAGAATCGTGGATACCGATGACTACAGAAAAATCATGCCCATAGGAGAGCAGGGAGAGATAATGATTAGGGGTCCGCAGGTCATGATGGGCTATTGGAACAAACCAGCGGCCACAGCTGACCAGATTAAAGATGGATGGCTCCTGACCGGCGACATAGGAAGAATGGACGAGGATGGATACTTCTTCATAATGGATAGAAAGAAGGACATGATTGATGTCAGTGGATTCAAGGTCTATCCACGGGAAGTGGAAGATGTGCTCTTTGAGCATGAAGCCATCGAGAACGCGGCTGTCATTGGTATTCCAGACCCAAAGATGAAGGGAAGTGAGCTCGTCAAAGCATATGTAGTCTTGAAAGAAGGATTCAAGGGAAGCCCTGAGCTTGAGAATGGAATTCGGGAGTTTTGCCGAAAGAGTGTTTCACCCTACAAAGTTCCCAAGTCCGTCGAGTTTAGAAAGGAACTTCCCGAAACACTGGTGGGCAAAGTGCTTCGAAGGGATCTGAAAGAGCAAGAAGCCATGAAGGCAAAACAATAGAACCACTGACAGTTTGCCTTCAGCACCTCAGGGTCGTAGTGTCTTGAGAGTGGTGTATTCCCTAGCCTCTTCAAGATGTTTCATTGCCGCTTGCCTATCCTTGCTTCTGATTAGTTCAGCTCTGATTGTTTTTAGATTGTCATGAATATGGCGATGAAGTTCAGAACTACTTAATGCACCAAGGTCAATGCTCCAATCTTTGAACTTGCGTAGGTAGTCAATGTTTCGTTTGATGAGGTGCGATTCTCTCAGGGGGGGATCATGACCGGCAATGATGAGTTTCCAATCAAGTTCGAGATATGACTCCAGACTTCGAATATACTCCTCAAAATTAGCGTGATTCAGGTAAGGAATTGGACTCTCAACATTGTCCCCTACAAAGAGAATTCTGTCTTTGTCATCAAAGCAGGATGATGAATCAAGAGTATGCCCAGGAGTATGGAAGAATGCCACCTCTTCATCCTCATACCTCAAGGCTTCTTGAAATGTACGTGTGGGTGGTAGCAACTCCACCTTGCCTCTCACATGGTTTGCATACTTCACGAGAGACGCCTCGCCCTCAGAAATGATTCTCTGACGACAATGTTCATGTCCTACAATTGACGCATCCTTGAAGGCACCATTGCCCCAGTAGTGGTCATAGTCAGCATGTGAATTGAAGATGATTAAGGGCATACTTGCACATCCCTCATCTTCTATCAAATGACGTACAATCTTCATTGGGTCATTGCCAAGAAATGTGTCAAGCACAAACACATGTTCATTTCCGAATATGATGTAGACATTGGTAAAAAACGGCTCATCAAAAGATACCAATATCCCTCTGGTACCTGTTCTGGATGAACTCATGGCTGCTTCACATCTTCATGAAATTTGCTCGGTCAGCGTGGATCACAGGATAGCGTACAATTCGAGAAATCAGCTGTCAGGGATTCCTGCAAGTTTCTTTGCGATTCTCTTCCTCAATTCTACGTCGTACCCTTTCAGAATGGCGACATCCTCCATTTGTGGGCTCCCTCCGCCATGAAGCCCAGCTACTGCCGTTACGCCTCCAATCGAGGAACATAGCATATCTGAGAGAGCTCGGTACAGCCTGTAGACATCTTCAGACGACACGTCTTCTTTTCGTTTGATATATTTCTGAAGGAGCGGCCCAATCTTCTTATCATAGAAGTCCTCTTCAGTAGGAAGCGTTGCAGGTAGTCCTCCTGCTAGATCGGAGAGAATCTCAAGCTCGTGATAGTAGCTCTTCCCTGCGTGCTTTCTTCCGACATTGCAGAAGACGGCATCTGGAATCATTGTCCCTGATTCATCCTTTGATCCCTTATACGCCGCAGCAATTCCGGCTGCGTAGACCAGTTCACATACGCTAATCAAGTCAGCAAGTTTTGCTTGCACGTGCTTCTTGTCCTCGACTCCATTATACTCACTTGCCAATGCACTGAAGCCTAGGATGATCTCCGAACTTGCTGGTTTGCATCCGGTATAGCTGTGTCGATGATAGAGTGCGAAGAGCAGTGCGGCATATCCTCCAAATGCATGTTCTCCTTTGCTTCCACTTAGAAAGACACGATCATTTGGAATAAAGACATCGTCAAAGATCACGAAATTCTCCACATCTCCAAGGTCACCCATTGGGCACGCGAACTTCTCGCGTTTGTGGCTGGATGCGCGAGTAACAAGCTTTACACCGTCCCAATCGCCAGGAACCGCAAACGCAACAGCATATTGGTCCTCCTCAGGAGTGAGCATTCGTGTAGGGAGAACTATGATTTCCTCCGCCACAGCGGCAGCTGTTATGTGATTCTTCGCCCCTCGAACAACAATACCGTCATCGCGATGTTCAATGACTCGTAGGTATAGATCAGGGTCTGCTTGTTCATGAGGTCTCAGGTTTCTGTTTCCCTTGGGGTCTGTCTGTGCGCAACAACCAACAATATTGTTCTCTTGCCAGTAATCTAGATACTTCAGGAATCTCTGATTATAGGGTTGCCCAGTCATTGCCTCAGCTCGATGAGTGATGATTGACAGTGCATTCATTGCATCAATGCCCATACACCGAAAAATGCAGCCCCCGGTTTCGCGACATAACTTCCTCGTCAATTCCTGCTTCTTTAGAAGGTCATCAACATTTCGATGGATATTTGTGAATCGATTGATTGTTCCAAATTTCGGAGATTCTACATTGAGAAGATCCTTGAACTCCGGGTCCTCAACTTTATCTAATGTCAGTGCCATAACGTGAGCAACTGCTTGAAGTCGAGGGTCACTACGTTTGACATTCTTCCCGCCAATAATAACATTCGGTTTCATCTGAGAGATTTTCTGCAGATATTCGTTTCCGGTCTTCACCATAAACCACTGTGACACACACGAATCTCTAGTACTTAACTTCAACGGAATCCTGACTAATGCCAAGATGCTTGTGACAACCTGCAATCCTAATGCCTGTATAGAGAATTCAAATCCCAACGTGAGAATCGAGGGTTAACTTTCTAACCATGCGATTTTGAGTGATTTGGTCCTAAGCAGGATGATGAGGTCAATATCAAAATCACCCATTCTATTGGCTCCAGAGCCTACATACTCACTTTCTGAATCAGAGAAACCTAGATTATCAATCATGAGGAGAAGGCCTCGACATACTCAGAAATCGAGTACATCACCAATTCTCATCTTCATCAGATTCTGCTTGTCCCCAGTGTTCACCTTCAGGAATTCTTACAACGCCCAACTCCAACAGCCGATCAAAAGCTTTCTCAGCGGCCTCTTGAATCTGGGGCTCAAACTTTGCTCCTGTGATTACCAGCTTACCAGACCCGAAGAGGAGAATGACAACTTTCGGGTCTCGCATTCTATAGATCAGTCCTGGGAATTGCTCCGGTTCGTAGAGAGTGTTTTCAAGCTTCATCGCTGCAAGCTCAAGGTTCAACTCTGCTCCGAGATTCGCACTGGCAACAATATTCTGGACAGTGATTATCGGTTTCCGAGACATGTTGATTCCAGCTTCATTGACAAGCTTCACGATTTTATGAACTGCTCTCCTTGCTTCCTTCTCGGACTTGGCACCCGTGCATACCATCTTGCCGGTATTGAATACTAAGGTTGCAGTCTTGGGAGACTTCAATCTGTATACGAGCCCTGGGAATCGTTCTGGGTCGAACTCCACATTTGGCATCGTCGCCGCTATTTCATCCAGGTCGAATGACTGATTGAAAACAACAGATGCAACAACGTTTTCGATTCTAGTCGTCGGTGTTGGTTGGGGCATAGTACGGTCTCCTATGTCTACCAATTGTCTTCGTCTGCTTCTTCGACTTGACCCCAATCTTCACCCTCTGGAATCCTAATCACTCCGAGCTCGAAGAGGCGATCTCTGGCCTTGAGAGCTGCCTCATCGATTTGGTCCTCGAATTTCGCGCCTGTAATGACGAGCTTGCCTGAGCCGAAGAGAAGTATGACGACCTTGGGATCCTTCATCCTGTATATCAGTCCTGGGAACTGCTCAGGCTCGTACATGGTATTCTCAAGCTTCATGGCTGCTAGTTCGAGATTCAGTTCAGCACCTAGGCTCGCACTTGCCACTATGTTTTGCACAGTGATAATCGGCTTGCCTGTGACCTCGATTCCAGCATCCTTAAGATTCTGAACAATTCGGTGCACTGCCCGTCTTGCATCTTTCTCGCTCTTAGCGCCAGTACAGACCATCTTGCCTGTTCTGAAGACAAGCGTAGCGGTCTTTGGTTTCTTGAGCCGGTAGACTAGGCCGGGGAATTGTTCTGGATCAAACTCAACGTTGGGCATAGTAGCTGCTATTTCGTCCAGGTCGAATGGTTGGTTCACAACAACAGATGCGACAACGTTCTCAATTCTCGTATGGGGCAATGGGCGTGTAATATGAATCTCTCCCTTTCATAGTGAATCAGATGATACAGAACTCCCTTTTATAAGCGCTATAAAGGTGACGAATTGTCTATCATGGTTGAGATTCGACCCATCGACAGTCAGAATATCAGATATGATTGATGAATCATTACCTCAATTCGAGGGAACAAAATGACCCTTCATAGGAGATTGGACTTAGAGCATTGATTTCGCGCCCAATTAGCGTACACAGACAGCATTTATATAAGACCGTTACGATAACTCTGTTTCATCCTTTGGCTTAAGGAGGGTAAATAAATGGCTGAAATACCGACACCTACTTCTGGATCTTCTGCGTCCTCGAGGTCTAGGCCTCTAGGAATTACCATCTTGGCTATTCTCATGTTCTTAGGTGGAATATTCAACCTGTATGGTATAGTCACTTCGTACACTTATTTTGACATGGCATGGAGTGCCATTGCAGGTATTCTGGGTTTGATTCTGGCTGTGGCGATGTGGAAGCTCATCCCATGGGCTCGAAAGGTTTCGCTAATATGGTACATCATTAGTCTCATCATGGTCCTCGCCATGATATTTTACCTTGGTGGGCTGCTTGGTGTATTGCTTGGCCCACTCGTCATCATGGTCTTGCTAATAGCCGCTTTGCCAGCGATAGTAATCGACCTCATTATCATCTTCTACCTCAACTCCGGCGGAGTCAAGGCGGCCTTCGAGGGCGTAGGCGGCTGGTAGAGTCCAGTAAACAGTTTGCTAGAGGGGCCTTGCCCCTCCTCTCTTTCTTTTTCTTGATGAACCGAAAGTGCTAATACGATGAAGAGTCCTGCTACATTCGTCGTTGTCTGAGGGGACTTCTAATGTCTACGACGCGATTTGATATAGCGAATGCAGGCCTCGAAGAGGTCAAGCGGAGGGTCAATACCTGGCTCACAACAGCCGAAGCCTTAGACTACTACTTGGAAAAGATAGATGACAGGCATGTGAAGGTCATTAAGTCGAAGCAGGATACCAAATACTGTGTCTACGGATGCGTTGGGCTTTGTGCTACAATGCTCCTTGGTATAGTCGCGGCTATTACGTTTGCGGCCTACATGGGTCCAGCAGGTGTCTTATTCGCCGTAATCGTAATCCTAGTAGGAGCCTTTACGTGTATGCCAATAAGCTATGGCTATTTCTTCCTGAAGCCAAACAAAGTTGAGTATGCCCTCACAGCAAGTGGTGAGTATCCAGTTCATATAGCAGTCACTGCTTCGGGGAATTTACTACCTCAATGTGAACATGAATACAACTCATTCCTGAACGCACTGAGCCCGGGTCACCCCGATGCTGGTCCAGGAATAGCATTTTGATCTCAACCGAAGATGTAGGAATGTCAAAGGCATCATTTAAGACGCGATTGATAAGCGGTTTCCTCTGACACAGAGCATGATACACGCCAACAACTCTAAAATGAGCGTTGGTTCTCCGACTCCAATCCCAAGGCCGGATGTCTTTTCTTTTTGGATGCTGTCCAAGGGATATTATTATCTCTGAGTCAAAGCAAGGTATATTCAGGTGTTACGAGCATTGCTACCGTTAATCGTCGCTCATGGAGGCGCAGGAGACTGGAAAGACGAGAGAATTCCCATCGGAGTCAAATATGTTGCAGAAGCAGCCCGCGTCGGTTTTCGGGTTCTTAAGAAGAGTAGCTCTGTATTGGATGCCGCAGAAGCATGTACATTGTTCATGGAGAACTGTGGAGAGCTCAATGCCGGGAAAGGAGCAAGACCGAATCAAGACGGCATCATTGAACTTGATGCGATGATAATCGATGGCAGTAGACTTGATTTCGGATCGGTCGCCGCCATAACCGGCATCCAAAATCCAATATCGCTTGCACGGTACATCATGGAGAAGACGGAGCACAAATTCTTTGCCGGACCCAATGCTAAGAGAGTCTATGACGAGATGATTGCGCAGGGCTATAGAAGAGAGGAGGAAGGAGGGGCAATAGGGCCCCTAGGCGCTGCAGAGGGCGCTGATACAATCGGCTGCATCGTTGTTGATTCTAAAGGAAGAATCGCAGTGACATCATCGACTGGAGGCATAAGCAAGAAGAGACCCGGAAGAATAGGTGACTCACCCGTAATGGGTTCGGGTGCATACGCGAACAGCCTTTGCGGCGCGACAGCAACCGGTTATGGAGAACACATCATGCGGGTCGTGCTATGCAGGATGGTGACACTATATGTCGAAGAGGGTACAGATCCAATGAGTGCAGCGCGAAAAGGAATCGAGATGTTTCAGAAGAAAACAGGAAGCGAGGCTGGCGTCATCGTAGCTGATGCTGGAGGGAATATCGGGTATGCCACCAATGCAAAAGCAATGCCTGTTGCCTTCATACAGGGCAAGTTGCGAAGCATGACGACACTGGACTGCTTAAGAGAATAGATTCATCAATTCTGGAAAGAGACCAACCGCTTCTATTGCGTATTTGCGCCATTCCTGTGACCGTAGTCCCAGTTGCTTTTCTATCGTAACCGCAAGAGTTCGCTTCGCAATGGGGTGCAGCCCGGACCCATCTGAACCTCCCAGTTTCCCCGATCTGAACGATTAGCTGAATCAGAAGATCAATGTGTAATAAACCACATTGATGACGAAAAATACTGGTTGAAAGAACAGGTAGAGTATGTAGATGATGAAGTGAGTACTGACACTGTACAGACCTATCAGCAGAAGTAAAGAGAAGATAGTTCCGAGTACGACATAGGCTGCTAGCGCTATGCCTAATTTCCGTAAGACTCCCATGGTTGCAGATACCTCCACAAGAAGAGATTGAGAGTGCATTGTACTTTCCAAGTAATAAGCATGTTCAGGAAACATCTATGGTAGTTGTTGCGATTCAATTGGCCCGCCTTTGTTGCTACGAAGCGACTCCTTTTATTCAATCATTGTGTTTCATTTCTTGCGTGGTTAGGTCACTAACCCCGGCCCAGAACGAGACACATGAATCATCTCGCATTGAAGATCACAATCCACTTAGCTTTCTCTCATTCAGTGCTTGCAGCTGGCTCTCGCGGTACAAGAGCTTGAGGTTCAATATGTGACCCTGTTCTGGGTCACTATCTCAATATCCTCTATTACACATAACTACTCTCGTCCCGTCCCGTGCCCAGTACTTGGTTAATCGCCATCTCATATTCAACATAGCTTCGTAGACCCGGAAGCGCTCCAACGACCTTCTGATTCTTGAAGACAATCACCATTGGAACTGACTGCACGCCAAATTGGGTGACTGTCATGCGATTCCTGTCAATATCGACTCTGGCAAAATAGACCTTACCTTTGTAGTCTTTTGCTAGCTCAGCGAAAATGGGAGCTAGAACCTTGCACGGGCTGCACCATTCTCCGAAAAACTCAACGAAGGTCGTCTTGGTCTGGGAGATTGTCTGCCAGAAATTGTGGTCATACAGTTGATTCACGAGCCCGTTGGCCATTGGCTCATCTACTTTCGGTTTCTGCGCACGCTCAATCATAAGCTGCATTTTTCTGCGTCGAATCTCTTCTAGCTCATCATCACTAAGCATGACGTCACCCCAGCGGATGTGTACGATTGTTGCACGACCGTATATGAGTTTTTGGAAAGGTCGACCTCGTACGAGGGGCAGCATATTGGTCGCCTGGCTGTTACCTCTTCGAAGCTCTTTATATCCCCGACAAAAGGGACGTGGAAGGCAAAGGCGGAGAACACGAATGTCAGCCAGCCCCTACAGATACTATACAATGCTTGCCATCACCATGGCTTTCTGGGGAGGTAGCTGGGTCTCAGCGAAAATCATAGTCAATATAGCTCCTGGGATGACCATGACAGTGGGTTTTCTGAGATTCTTCACCGCAAGTCTCTTTTTCGTGGTCGTACTGCTTATCGCAGGGCCTAAACCTATACGCATCTTCCGAAGAGAGAATCTCAGAGTCCTCTTCCTTGTTGGACTTACGGGCATCTTCGGTTATGGTGTTTTCTTCCTGACTGGGATGAATTTCACGACGGCGGCACAGGGCTCGATCATTGCAGGCATCAACCCTGCAGCAGTCAGCATGGTCGCGCATGTAGTCCATCATGAGCGACTGGCCAGAAAGTGGCAATACTCAGGGTTTGTTCTGGCGTTCATAGGAGTAGTGTTCGTTGTAGGTGTCCAAGCCTTCATAGAGTTCAACATGCAGCATCTCATAGGTAACCTGTTCATCCTTGGTGCCATTTTCACTTGGGGTTTCTATTCATCGATTGGTAAAGAGGCAATGAAGACCTTAACTCCACTTGAAGTGAACACTGGGGGCGCTATTATTGGGTCTCTTTTGTTCGGTCTAGGGGCATTCAATGAGCAGTTCTGGGTCCATCCAGCAAGACTCGAGCCAATCTTCTGGGCGAATATTGTTTACTTGGGCGTCTTCGTTACCGTGGTTGGTTTCCTCTTCTATTTCATGAGTATCAAAGAGCTAGGAGTGACCAGAGCTGGAGGCTTCATCAACCTCGTGCCTGTATTTGGCGTCACGCTTTCTGCTTTCATCATGCCCGAGGACGCTATATACTGGACATTCGGTGCAGGTCTAATCTTGATTGTGATTGGCATCGTACTCATAAACTACCCTGTGAAGCAGCACGCATTAACAGCGCCGCAGAATGCGGAAGAAACATAACTGCTGTAGATATGAAAAATCTGTACTATACGAGGGTGTTCAAAATGGAAGCCTATGAGAAACTCTCCGGAATCTGTAAGGAATTGAAGCTGCTTGACACTGTCTATTCAGTGATATCATGGGACCTTGAAACATACATGCCGCCGAGAGGTCTCATGCTTCGCAGCGAACAACTTGGGCTGGTCCGTCAGGTCATTCATAGAATGACCACTGATTCCAAAATAGGCAAGTTTCTCGACATGGCCGAGGACAATGCAAGTTCTCTCAGCGAAGAGCAGAATCGAAACGTGTACCTCTTTCGTAGAAACTACGATGCTCTTACAAAGATACCCGAAGGTTTAGTTGGTCAGCTGGCAAAGCAACGAGCCATTAGCGTTGAGGTCTGGAAGAAAGCAAAGGCATCGAATAACTGGAGAATGTTCCTGCCAGAACTTCAGAAAATGGTGGACCTGAGTAGAAAGCGTTCCGAAATCATTGGCGAGGTTCGTGGAATACCCATACTCTACGACTCAATGCTTGACGAGTACGAGAGAGGCATCACATCCGCAAGGACATATCAGCTCTTTGCGACCCTTCGAAAGCGACTTGTCCCTCTGGTGAAGAAGTGCGCTGATGCATCTCGCGATGTTGACGCTTCATTCCTGAACAAAGTTGTGCCAACGGAAACTCAACGCAAGATAGCAACAGACCTCACCAAGGTGATTGGCTATGACACAGTCTCTGAGAGTGCAGGCGGTCGAATAGATGAGGTAGAGCATCCTTTTACGATAGGATACTATGACGATGTTAGAATCACTGTCAAGTACCATGAGGATAACGTCGCATCGATGATCTACGCAATCTTGCATGAGGGCGGACACGCGCTCTATGAGCAGAATCTGAACAAGGAATGGATGTATCAGATGATTGGTGAGGCTGCCTCTTACGGTATCCACGAGTCACAGTCCAGGTTCATAGAGAATATGATTGGGCGATCCCATGAGTTCATTCAGTTCTACTATCCGAAACTCAATGAGCTTGCAGGCGGTATCTACTCTGGTGTATCTCTGAACGACTTTGCCAAGGCGGTAAACACAGTAAGACCCTCACTGATACGTATCGAAGCTGACGAAGTGACATACTCGCTTCACATTATCATTCGTTTCGAAATAGAGAGGGACTTATTCTCAGACAGGATTACGGTTTCAGAACTACCTCAGATCTGGAATGAACGCTATGATGAGTATCTGGGCGTGAATGTCCCTGATGACACAAGAGGAGTCTTGCAGGACATTCACTGGGCAAATGGATATTACGGGTACTTCCCGAGTTACGCGCTAGGGAACGTCTACGACGGTATGTTGCTTGAGAGGATAGGCAAAGAGGAACCCAAATGGCTTTCTGAAATAGGGCACGGAAATCTAAGACCAGCAATCGAGTGGCTAGCCAAGAATGTGCACCACTATGCATCACTGTACGACCCAGCAGAGCTCATTAGGCATGTGTCCGGGAAGGAGATGACAGCGGCACCGTATCTAAAATACCTAGAAAGTAAGTACTCGGAATTATTCGGGTTCTAGTGAGTATCAATCGAAGCATGCGCTGAGACCGAACAGAATAGGCCTAGTCCTGCTCACTAGTACATGTCGTAACCTGAAGACGCAAGGCGCTGCTGATCAAAACCCGCCCCGCGAAACATGCTCGTACCACGCATGTACTCCCTGTACTCATCGCCGAATCGTTCGAGCATGATGTCTTCATCGTATTTAGCATAGAGATACCACATGGCTCCAAAGACGGGTACGATTGGAATCAAGTACAATGACCTGAAGAAGAACAACAAGGCAATATTCAGATAGATGGCTCCCGCGGCGACTGGATGCCTGATTCTTGCATAGATGCCCTCTTTCGGAATGGAGTTACGGTTGCGTGGACTCACTCGGGTCAGAGGCTGCTCATGCGCTCTGCTGAGACACCGGATGAACTTCAGTTCAAAATAGACTCCAGCAGCCACAAAAGTGAAGTCCCAGAGTCCTGTGCTATAGCTCATGAGCGGCATTGCTATTGCGAGCAGAATTCCGAAGTTGATGAAACCAAGTATGGCTGGAATGAAGTTGTTCTCAGGGACACGGTCCTCATTCTGGCTACTCATTAGGTTCCCACCTCAATTGCTGGAAGGGGGATTTTTGACACTTCATATGATGCCCCAAGAAACTCCACATAACCCCCGATCTGACTCAGGTCGCCCCCTCGAACGTTTAGGAGAAATTCCTTGGATTCGGATTGTCCTGCGAGAATAGACCCAAGGCGCTGCATTCTGAAGGATCCAATAGCGGCGTCTACTCCGGCGGGAAGATCGATGTCTACCACAACCATGTCAATCTTCGAGTCACTTCCATTATGCACCGTGACAGTCAGCAAGACGGCCTCTCTGCTTTTCTTCATCTTTGCACTGACTCTCACACCGCTCGCCTGAACCTTGCTCTCACGCTCCTGCCCCTCCTGCTTAGATTTCTCAGCGCTCGTCTTACGGAGTCTTGCTGACTCTGACTGCGTCCTTGTTTTGCTAGTGCTCTTTGAAGATACTGCAGGTGGAAGAGGCGCAATCTTAGAACCGGTGACAAAACCTACAAAGACACGGCCCTCGTAGACTAAGAAGACTAACCCTCCAATAACGAGGAATGACCAAATGATTGCTGAAAGAAGCATTGATCTCAGAGAAGCGTCCTGCAACGCTGCGAAAACCGGATCAAATATCGGATGAAGAATCGGCCCAAATATCTCATCTAATTGGTCCCAAATCGACTGAAGCATCAAGTTTCCAGCTCCCAGTTCGGCAATCTCTCAACCCTCTCACGTGGAGTAGTTCGTGCACACTTATGTGTAGAGATTGTCATGAGCGGTTATTAACCTTGCAACTTGATTATCAGCGAAACGCCCCAGTGAAGGTTATAAAAAGAGATGAGAAAAAGAGAGGCACAGGCTGCTTGGTCCGCAGCCCATGCGTCCTTTCATAAGAAGAAACACAGTCTCTTTCCTAGTCCCAAGATACAGAGCGTTCGGGAAAAGACTGGTTCCCATCAGCCCAATTGGACTATATATTATGCCCCAGCCCAGCCAAGCCCTTGCTGGTCGCCTAGGATCTTCAGTCGACTACTACTCGAGTCATCTCTAGAATGGTTCGAGTCATGACGTCGCCCTCTCTTCCTTTCGTGTTCGTGTCTACTTGAGTGATTATGTCTGCCCACTAAATCACCTCCGGACGTGAAACAAAAGCGATCAACGCCTTGCCAGTTGCAGATGTCTTTGAGGATGTAGTCCCTTCTGACTCTGCAAAGGCAAGCAATCCACCTACACGTGCGGAGGAAATTGCTGAGAACAAGCTACAGTCGCTCACAGAGTCAAGCTCATTGTGACCAACTGCATTCATCCAGTCTAGCTCGGATAGAGTTATCGTTAGTTTCATGATAAGGCCAAATCGCCTTGAGATATTTCACGTATCAAAGCATAATAAATATTGACAATGCTCGGATAGCGCTCCTCGTGGCACTTTGTGCCCGAATGGACAAGTCGCCTTGAATTTTCTGACGTGCATGAATTGATTATGTTCATGATCTTCTTAATCATACAATCCGAAAGTGGTCAAACTATCATTCAATGTGGCAGTTTGGTTAACTACTTAAGCGGCAGAGGTCTCGTTGCGAAACAAGGACAAGTAACATTGCCGGCTGAAAACAGGGTGGCACGAATTGTCAGAAAAAATCTATATCATTAGCTGCGGGCAAGACCTTGGAAGTCTCGGAATGGATAGAATGAGAACTTCAGTTGAGGGACTAGAGGAAGCCAGAGTTGCACTCGACTGGTCAAAAACAAGATTGGTGCCAGTCATCGCATCAGAAAAAGTGGCGTATCAAGGTGGTGAAACGAAGATAGTCTCTATCAAGCCTATCAAGGTTCCAGCGTACCACGTAGTCTTTCGGTCATTCTACGGCTCTAATGGCATGGGTGAATTGGCCTGTATCGGTAGCACTGAAATGAAAAAGTATTCCGAGGAAAGGACTGCCGATATGTCAATGTTCAGTTCTCGAATCAAAGCTTCTGTTCTTCCAGGCGACCTATTGGGTCAAGTTCTCATTGTCCTTGGGAAAAGAGCCTAGAAACAGCCAAGGAACCAAATATGTGATCATCAAGTCCCGCATCACAAGGAGATTACCTTATCGGATTTCTCCATGAGAAGGTCGACGACCGAAGGATAATCGACAAGGTCAACATCGACTGCCAAGCGACTAGCAATTCCTCGTTCAACCACATGATGTTTGAGTGCATGGACTTTCAATCCAAGCTCCTTAAGCTCCTTGGATTCAGGGTTTCCCTTGTCTACAAGATACACTCCGTCCTGAAGGAGCAGCAGTTCGACCTCAATATTCCTGCTTTTCAGACCCGTGACTACCTCTTTGATACTCATGCATTCATTCGAGAGCAGAATCATGTACTTCACATTTGCTTCCTCCTCAGAACGTTATGATGACTTCATTCTCAATAAATGTCCTCGCAACCCCTTCGTCGTCAAGTACCTCGACTTCATCAAAGACCTCACTTGCATTGATGTCCCGTTCGTCTAGTGACTTCTTGCTTGCATAGATGTGTCCGTCAAAGCTCTCGAATGTCGACTTGAACATTCTAATTGGTTGAATATCCTGATCCTTGACGAGGCCGTACACACCATCACCAATGAAGAGCAACTGTGACTGATGGTCCATGCCGAACATACCCACTGCTGCTCGCCAGCCCTCCGCTGCAATAATCTTCCCGAACGGTTTACTAGTGATGAGAACCAGCACTCTCTTTTCTACGAAATCCATGTTAGTCCCTCCTATAATGAGAAAGTGATGAATCGGTCCACCTGACCGACCTGTTCGGCGAACTCAGTGAGGCCTGTTACTTCCACGCCCTGCACGAAGTCGCCACCTCTCTGATCAAAACCACGAGCTGAGGTACAGAGGCCGCAAGCCTGAAACTCCACTCCTGAGCTGGCTAGCTCCAGGAGCTTGTCATTCATTGGTCTATCGGGGTCAGGCTCCTGTTTCAGTTTCGCATTATTGACACCATCTACGAAAAGGAAGACCTTCACGCCATAACCTCTCTCAAGCGTTGCCTTGCACAGATCATAGAAAGTGTGGCTGTTTTGAAAGGTGTACGGCGATGTCATAAGCAGGATGCCAAGCGTCTTCTTATTCAAGAGTCCAATCTCCTTCGTAGATTGCCGCCGCTCATTGGAAACCTGTTAAAAAGCATACTCTTCTGGCGAATACTCTTTTGATTTTGGACAGCACCATTGCAGATAATATGAGAAACGGACAGCCTAACTCTGCAGGGGCTGACGACGTTCTCTTCTCGCATAGTATCTCCATAGACCGGCGAATACATTCAACATAGGAATATCCTGTTGATACTGGCAATACTCCTGTCCGAATTTGATCTCGTTGAATTTGTCCTCGCGCTGAATCTCTGTCAGGACTAATGGGATCATGATTCCCGAGAAGAAGGCGCTTAGCCAGTACTGGGATACTAACACCAGGGCAAGAGACATCATAATCCATCCCAAGTAGAGCGGATGCCGAATGATTGCATAGGCGCCACGATTCACAAGGGATGTGGTATGGAACCGGGATTTTCCTTCGACTGCATTTCCGTATCTACGCAGAATGTTCGCCGAGAGTGTAAGCAGAAGAAAAGTAGGGATGAGGAGAATCCAGCCTACTCCCAGAAGTATGACATTGAGCCCCGCATTGAAAAAGAAGAAAAGGAGCAGGAGCTGGAAGAGAAAGAGCAGTCCCGTTACTGACAATATATAATAATCGCTGGTCCTCATCTGTGCGTGAAGGTCTGAATTCATCTCAGGTCGCTGTGCCTTCATCATCAGCATGGCCATTAAGCCTTTACCCAGCATTGAATGGATCAAGGTGTTGTTTCAGCAACATTGAATACATGAATTGTTCGAATGTTCTGCAAATCAGACTCTGACTGACGGAGAAGAGAATATGGAAGACGTTATTGTTGAGTACGTGGACAAAGAGAACAAAGAGTGTAGATACGAGGTGGATGATGTCACAATCTCAGCACTTGATCTCTCTCGTCGAGGTATTGCCACCATTCGCCTCGAGTCTCTGAAAGGGCTAGATAATCTTCGGGATCTCCAACTTGAAAACAACGCGATATCTGACGTAGACCTCAGTCCCCTCGCCAGATTACCTAATCTTATGAATCTGAGTCTCTTCAAGAACTCCCTCACCTCGATAGAACTGAAACATCTCGCCAATGTCGTGAATCTAAAGGAGCTCCATCTAGGTTCAAACAACCTGGCAGAGATTGACCTAGGACCGTTATCTAAATGCAAGTACCTCACAAGGCTGCGTCTCTTGGGGAATCGACTTACACACTTGGACCTCTCACCTCTTGCGTCATGCAAGGCACTTGCAAGTCTTGAAATTGAGAATAATCAGTTTAGGGTTCTTGATATTTCCGGCTTGGCGGGGTGCACAGGATTGCAGCAACTGAATCTCATGTATAACTCGCTATCACACTTGAATCTCTCTCCGCTTGCAAGTTGCACTAACATGAAATTCCTGTATCTGCACCACAATGAATTGGAATCGGTTGATCTGAAGCCCCTTGAGAATTGCCTCGATATCCGCATTCTTAGATTGGGCGGAAACAGGATTAGAATCATTGATCTGGGTTCACTCGCTGCTTGTACTCAGTTACGCCGGCTGGATCTTGCGATGAATGAAATCAGCCTTCTTGACTTGTCACCACTTGCGAAGGCCAAGAAGCTCACAGCGCTTGATATTGCAGGCAACCAGCTCAGCGCAATTGACCTCACACCATTATCGAAATGCAAGGAGATAGCTGAGCTATATCTTTACAGTGACCACCCGCAGGAGAATAACTTCAAAGAGATCAATATAACTCCGCTCTTCAAATGCAAGCAGCTCGAAGACGTCAGCATTGCCAAGGATACGGTGATTCATGCAAAGGCTAATCTTGAGGACTCCGAGGAGATACCAGCAGCACTTGAGGAGTTGATTCATGATCGTAGAATCAAGTGGATCTAGAACATTCGTTATGTTGTAGTCAGAGAGCTCAGGATGGATTCCATCATGCAACATGATCGAGTCTGCGAACGCTCATGCTACAGATGGGCTGGCAAAGGGAATGTATTAAAACCTGCAAGACTCCAGATTAGGATGTGACTGACATGGTCGTTGAAATGGACGAAGCCACTCGAGAGCAAGTCAGAGAGATGTTCGAGAACCTTGTTAATGAAGTGACTATTCATCTGTTTACTGAAGGCGAGAAATGCCTGTACTGCAATGATACTCGCGACTTAGTTCGATTAGTCGCTGAACTATCTGACTTGATTAGGGTGGAGGAGCATCAGGGATCACTTGAGAGCAATCTGGCCAAGAAACTAGGAGTCAAACGACATCCAGCCATAGTACTCCACGGGAAGGAGAAGTACAAAATAAAATTCTACGGGATTCCAGCTGGCCACGAGTTTGGAGCGCTAATCGGAGATATCATTGATGTATCGAATGGAGCAGTTCCACTCCCACCGGACGTAATCGAGGATATTCGTGCAATAGACGAACCAATTCTCATTCGCGTCTTTGTTACTCCTCAATGCCCGTACTGTCCAGGTATGACTAGGCTCGCTCACCAGGCAGCCATACTCAATCCACTCATCGACTCTGAAATGTATGAGTCGCTCGAAATGCAGGAAGATGCAGCCAAATTCGAAGTATTCGGAGTGCCTAAAACAGTCCTCAACGACACTGTGATTGTCGAAGGGCTGACACCACCTGAGATGTTCGTTGAGAAACTCTACGAAGCAATAGATAAGCTCAATTAAAAGGACTTATTGATGAGGGGTGTGACTTGCTCTAACATGGAAACTCAATCGTTCGTCGTTGTGCTTAGGCCTGCAGACAAATACGGAAGTCCCGGAACAGATGAACGGGTCAGTGAGCACTTTGAGTATCTAAAGGAGCTTCTGAAGAAGGGAATCCTCACTATGGCTGGGAGATTCTCAGAAGTTTTGATTGGTCTTGTTATGATTGAAGTGGCATCCCGTGACAAGGCTCTTGAAATCATGAGGAATGATCCAGCAGTCAAATCGGGAGTTTTCCATGCAGAATTATACCCGTGGAGAATTGCATTGAAGGCGACCTGAAAGAGTGATGATGCCAGTATCATGAGTTTCTGTGTGCTATTTGCAGGCCAATACGAACTCATGCTCATTCACGTACTTGTAGGCCTGGTAGGCTGCATTAACGCCTTCAGCAACACCAGTGATTGCCTGCTTGAATTCACCGTCGACGACATCACCAGCGGCAAACACACCTTCGACATTAGTCCTGCTTGAACGGTCAATCATAATCTCACCTTTCGCATTGAGCTTGACACCCAGCTTAGCCGCAAGGCTTGAGTAAGGAATACCGCCGATTGCCACAAAGACTCCATCAAGACTCAGAGTGTTCGACCCGTTATGGGGATTATCAAGTTTAACGCCAGTCACTTTGTTACTGCCGAGTATCTCGACAACGTTAGTTTTCGTAATGACCTCAATCCTGGGCTCTCTCATGACTCGTGCACCATTGATGGGTTCAGGATGTATCTTTTCACTTCGATAGATGATGTAGACCGTAGGGCAGTACTTGGCGAGCAGAAGTGCATCCTTGACTGCACTATCACTGCCTCCAACAACAGCAACAACTTTGTCCTTGTAGAGGGGTGCATCACATAGAGCGCAGTAACTCACTCCTTTGTTTTTCAACTCATTGTGCCCTGGCACTTCTAGTTCCCGGTCTTTCATTCCAGTTGCAAAGAGGAGGGACTTTGCCAGAAACGACTTGTTCTCGGTGACGACATAGAAGATCTTTTCCTTGCTCTTGAAGACATCCGTTACAGTACCCGTTTCGATGAAGACTGGGTAATCTAGCGCATGAGCTTTGACCTTCTCTGCTAGTTCCTTTCCGGTGAGCTGGATGAAGCCCGGGAAGTTCGCCACATCGTCAGTGAGCGTAATCGTGCCACCATCGACATTACCAATGACTGCCACGCTCAAATCAAGCCTAGCGGCATACATTGCTGCGCCATATCCAGTCACACCAGAACCAATGATTACTAGGTCATACACCGGATCACACTCCTACTTGTCGCTTAATTCTTCTTTCGACACGACTGTCAAAACCAAGAAAGATACCATCGCCGATTACTGTAACGGGCACGGCAAGTTGACCACTGACTCTCTTCAACTCATCCAAGATTCCAGGTGACGCAAGAATGCATCTCTCCTCGAAATCAATCTTGTTCTGCTTAAGGAAAGCCACCAGTCTTCGGGAATGTGGACATTCAGGTGCTGTGTAGACTACTGCCTTGGGCATATGTGATGTCTCCTAAATATGCCAAATGAGGTGTAGAACCAGTTGCCATTACCATTGATATACATTGTGAAGAAACAATTCAGAAGTAACTAATGAAATCCATTAGTGAATAGTCTTAAGTAACAGAGTGGTCTACTCCCTATCATATCGGGAGTGGATGATATTGGACAAAGAAGAAACTCTGAAGTTCATTGATAGACAGATTGCCCTTGAACACAAGATAATAGAGATTGTGAGAGAGAATGTTGAGAAACTTGGCAACGTCTTTGTCAAGGATTTGCTGCTTGCCGTTTCAACAGACTCGCAGAAGCATGCAGCCCTCTTGAAATCTCTGAGAAAGGCAGTAGAGGGTCCAGCGCCCTTCATCAGCGAGAGGGAACGCAATAAGATTGCTAAGGGCATAGAGGCTCACATCAAGATGGAGGAGCAGGCCGTAGAAACATATGCTGAGCTGACTGAGAGAAGCAAAGACGAGAAGGTGAAGACCATTGCTAGCATGATCCGAGAAGATGAGATACGGCATCATGCTTTGTTGAAGGAGCTTCACAAAGTAGTCATAGAACCAGAGACGCTCACCGAAGATATGATCTGGGATACTATTTGGAAAGACAATCCATGGCATGGTAGTCCGGGCGGATAGCACCACGCGGATTAGCCGCGCCTACTGAGGGCGGCTTGAGAACGCACACATCACCTCCATGATGCGTCGATCACTTGTTCATGGAATCACTACTCTCGCAGAAGAGCCATTTGCTAATGCTTATGTTCGCGCTTGCACTCCAATAGAGCGGTTTGAGTTAATAGATACTGAGGTCTAGAGATGACAGTTGAAGACGTTAAGCGCACAGACACAGGAAATGCTCTTCTGCTTGCTAACGAGGCCGTCGTACGCGGAGCTTTAGAGGCCAATGTGAAGGTAGTGGCTTTCTACCCTGGTTCACCCACTTCAGAGATTCTGGATACATTTAGTGAGGTCATTGATCACTTTGGCGATTATAAGATGCATATCTCATCAAACGAGAAAGTTGCACTTGAAACCGTCGCCGGAGCCTCGATGGCTGGACTGAGGTCATTCACATCTATGAAGAGCGTGGGAATGAATGTCGCGAGCGATTCGATGTTCAGTATCGGGTACACCGGACTCAATGCCGGCTGCGTGTGTCTAATTGCGGACGACCCACACGCGCATTCCTCTCAATCTGAGCAGGATGGGCGGTACTTTGGAGAGGCTGCATACGTACCTATGCTTGAACCGTCAACAGCTCAAGAGGCGCTCGATATGACGAAATGGGCTTTCGAGGTCTCGGAGAAGCACAAGACGCTAGTCATTCTCAGAACTACGACGCGTGTCAATCATCAACGTGGGGTGGTGAAGCTCGGCAGGCTCGATAGAACTCCCTTCAAGAAGAACAGATGGCAAGACATCAAAGGGCCCTACTACACTGTCGGAGAAGTTGCCAGAGCCCTAAAAGCGAAGCTTCTGCAAAAGATCGATGCGATTAGGGCGGATTTCGAGGAGTCCGATTTCAACTTCGTTGTACCGGGTAGCGGTACCGTGGGGATACTCACCGCAGGTGTTTCCTATGATCACACGAGAGAAGCAATGCGAAACCTTAGAGTGAAGCTGCCGATGTTCAAGCTTGGCACTGTCTTCCCGTTTCCTGAGAAAAAACTTGGAGAATTCCTGAAGACTATATCGACTCTCATAGTCGTGGAGGAGCTGGCGCCCTATCTTGAAACACGAATAGCGGCACTAGCACACACGTATAATCCGAGCCTCAAGATTCTGGGCAAGAAGAGTGGGCACTTCAGTGAGATGCTTGAATACAATGTGCCAATTGTTGAAACTGCCTTGGCTCAAGTCCTCGGAAAGAAGCCTAGTATGGATTATGATGCAATCCTGAAGAAAGCGGAAGAACTCAAGGACATGCTTCCAGAGAGACCTCCAATCTTCTGTCCCGGCTGTCCGCATAGGGGCACGCTATGGGCTTTCCGACAAGCCCTGCAGCAATTACGAATCCAAAACAAGATTGTGTTTAACAACGATATCGGCTGCTATTCAATGGCCTTCCTTCCGCCGAATGAGTTCAGTGATTCAATGCTGGCGATGGGGTCTTCTCTTGGGATTTCTGCGGGTATGGAGATGGCGCTCGAAGACAAAGTGATTGCCATGGTGGGAGACAGCACTCTATACCATGCTGCTCTGCCTGGCGTCGTCAATCTCATCCATCACAATGCGAACGTGACACTCTTTGTTCTTGATAACGCAGTCACTGCAATGACAGGACAGCAATACAATCCAAACTCGCCGTATAACGCAGGCGGACATGAAGCTCGTAAAATCAACATGGAAAAGATGTTCGATGCGCTTGGCGCAGACTCTGTCACCATAATCGATCCATACGAGACGCGTGATTGCATTGCCCCCATCAAGAAGGCAATGGAGGCCGATGGATTCAATGTCATAATCTCCCGACGTGATTGTGCACTCTACGGAGATCGCCTCAAAAGGGAGGCCGGCGAGATAATTGTTCCTAGTGAAAATATGAAAGACATCTGTCGTAGTATCTACGCTTGCATAAGGGATTTCTATTGCCCGGCCATTGCCATTGATGAGAAAGACCACAAGATGATAATTCAGCAGGAATTGTGCGATGGATGTCTTGAATGTAGACAAGCATGTCCCGTGAATGCGCCTAAGCATGTGGAGGTGAAAGGCCGATGAAGAAGGGAGAGACCTACAACATCCTATTCTGTGGAGTAGGAGGGCAAGGTCTGATGCTCTTATCAGCTATTCTTGGTAAGGCTGGACTTGACTCCGGCTTCAACATCATGACTGGTGAGCAACACGGACTCTCGCAGAGACACGGTTCAATCTACGTTCACTTTCGAATTGGAGCCCCGCTCTCGCCGCTTATTCCATATGGGAAGGCAGACATGATGTTATCAATGGAAGCAACCGAAACACTTCGGTACATCGAGTACCTGAAGAAGGATGGGATCATCATTACAAGCAACCGGATAATGCCAACCGTCATCGAAACCAAGAAGCTTGCATCGGATAAGGAAAAGAAGACCAAGTATCTGACAGTTGAACAGATCACAGAGCGGCTGAAGCAAGTCACAAGTAAGGTTGTCGTACTCGATTCTCTCAATCTGGCATTGCAGGCAGGAAATCCAAGAACTGAGAACTCAGTTCTGGTCGGCGCTACAGTTGCATGCGCGGATTTTCCAATTCCTAAGGAGGTAGTAAAAAAGGCAGTTCTTGCTCTTGTCCCTCCTAAAACCATCGAAGCCAACTCAAGAGCTTTTGACCTCGGCTGTAGTATCTGCGCGGATTGTCTCGGTGGGTGATAGTGGCAAATTGCCTCACACCACATGCTTATAACGCCATAATCAAAACTTCTAGGATGAGTGAAATGCACTATGGTTAAGATTTATGATGCAATCATCATTGGTGGCGGCCCTGCCGGATGCTCAGCGGCACTTCATCTTGCTTTCCATGAACGTTCTGTGCTGGTTTTGGATCGAGGAACCAGCCCAATGGCATTTCATACGAACTCCATCCTGAACTTCACGGGCTCGGTCTACCACGAAGGTCGTAGTCTCCTGCGCAGCATGCAAGGAGAAGCCCGAGCTGCTGGAGCTGAATTTGTCGCCGCAGATGTCGTGGAGATATCAGGTCGATACCCCAATTTCAAGATCAGAACATCTCCAAGCTACCGGACCAAGGATGAGAATGAGTATCATGCGAAGTTGCTTCTCATAGCTACTGGAACAGCCAGAAAGCACCCAAAGGTAAATGGGCAGTGGAGAGGATGGCTACCAGCAGCAAATGTCGGAAACGGAGCATTCTATTGTCCCGACTGCGAGGCGCCATTGTGCAAAGGAAAAGAGGTTCTGATCGTAAATGTAGGCACAGTAGGAAGCGCTCTCCATGTAGGTAACTCGCTCACGCGCTTTACCGATAAGATTCAGATTCTAATGACTGAAGATGCGTATGTTCCAATTGAAAGCCAGGATCTCTCCAAGCTGGATAGTTCACCCTTTCCTTGGACCAGAGGTATTATCAAGTCGATTAGCTTTCTGAGGCCCGGAATAGTCCAGTCAGTGAGCCTCGCAGACGGCCGAGTACTGAAAGCCAACGTGTTCTTTGTCGCCCATGTCGGTGTCGCGAGATCAGAACTCGCGCGACAAATAGGGATAGAAGTAGATGAAAAAGGGAACATAGTCACTGACCATCGCGGGAAAACAAACGTTGAAGGCATTTGGTCGGCAGGCGATGTGAGACCCATAACGCAGCAGATAGCTATGGCAGTAGGAACAGGGAATTATGCAGCATTAATGATGAATCAGTTTCTAGGCAACAAGCATGAGCAGGAACAGCAGTTTGATCATCCTGATCACCGCAGAGCATTACATATGGGGTAGTGAGAGGAATGTCTCAAACCGGAATATTGAATAAACAGGTAAAGATAGTTTTAAATACAGAAAACCGGTGCAAATAATAACAATAGTTAATATCCAAGGGGACAGACAAGTGAGCAGTACCGAAGTAATCAATGTATTCAGAGAGCAGATTGACATCGAAAAGAAGACACTTGAGAAACTTGTCAAGCTTGAGGAAGCAGCGAATGAAACAACAGTAAGACTAGCATTCATGGACCTTCGACTAGACACGTGGAAACACATCAAGTTCCTAGAAGGAATGATAGAAGTGTTAACCACAACTCCGTGTGATGAGTGGTCTGCCAAAGTGGGACGTTATGCAGGCAGAGTGAAGCTTGACAGAGAGCTTAGGTCACTCGCGGACGACGAGAACCAAATGGTTTTGCTCCTTGGTAAGGCTCTCGGGGAAATCAACGACCCAATTGCACAGCTCCTAGTCGAGCACATGCAGGATGAAGAAAAATCCCACCATGTAGGTCTCACGAAACTCATCCGTCTGATCAAGCAATCCCCTCTACAATCAAAGAAAGGAATAAAGGGCACTGACATTGTCTGTGACCCCGAATAGGTTATCGATTTCTACTGAGGTCGCGAATTTTGCCAACTCTAGAAGATATTCAGAAGGATACCAAGGGCGCGTCCGAATGCATTGAGACGATTCCCCAAATGTATCGTGGTGGTTTCATCAGACAGAAAGAGGATTACTCACTTAACGCCAAGGCTTTGGAACGGCTCAAAGTAATATGTGAAGATTACACCTGTGTCATCCTCTATGCTGACTGGTGTGGAGATTCCAGAAAGGCACTACCAGTACTTGCACTCATAGAGGAAGAGACAGGAAAGAAGATTCCTGCGTTAGGCGGAATGACAAAACCGCCGTACGGTTCAAAGAGTCTGTGGGCCGTACCTCCGTCTCCGCCAGAAGTGGAAACTTTCAAAATCACGAGCAGTCCCACGATTCTTATCTTCAACAAGGTAGGAGAAGAGATAGGTCGTATTAGGACACGCCAAAGAATGACGCCGACGATTGAGGAGGAAATCGTTAAGATTATAGATGACAGCAAAAAGAGAAAGTGAACGAGTAGCGATCTGTCGACGACTCGGCGGCTCTCGGTCTCTAGACTGAAGTATCTCCCACCGTGGATACTCTACTCTGCTCGCAGGCGATATGTCTTTGGACTTCGTCGAAGTGCCTACGATTATGAGTCTTGGTGACTAGCGCATTACTTTACGACAAATTCAGAGGGCATAGCTGGATCTCCGACGGTGACTGTTTCTGTTCTCCATAGATGATAGTCCTTCGTTACTAGTCAAGGCCATTTGGGAACCATTGATGCATAGGGGACATTCGAATCGGAGCACAGTATTGCAGTGGGCATATGGGTAGTGTCGAATCGAACAGTCATATTCCCCCTGGAATCAGCCAGAATAATGCCTGCTTCTCCACTTGTCTTCTGTCGCAATTCGCCCATTATCCTCTCGGCAGCTTCCTCGACAGTCAAGCCATCCTCAACGTGATAAACCGCCATTCTCGCCATCGTAATCCTCAGTATCTGTTCGCCTTTTCCCGTGCAGCAAGCTGCAGCCACATCGTTGGCATAGACTCCTGCTCCGATGATCGGGGAGTCACCGACTCTTCCCACGAGCTTGCCCGGCCAGCCACTCGTAGAAGCTGCAGCAGCCATTCGACCGTCTGCATCGACGGCAACTGCTCCGACTGTGTCACATCCTGCTGCGATACTGGGCACGGATGTTCTCTTGGTATCCACCTCCTCGCGATATCCTTCAGCTATCATCTTCTGGTAGAGCCTATTTGCTCCCTTTCCTGCAATTTGATAGTTCGAGGTTCTCTCCAGCACATAACGTGCAAGAGAGATGGGATGAATAATGTCTTGAACGGCCATTACGGCGCCACTCTCAAGACGGTTGCCGTCCATGATCATAGCATCCAATTCGATCTCTCCGTCTTGGTTCTTGCTTGCGCCCCGACCTGCAGTGAATAGATTCGTTTCTTCAAGAACATATACGGCGGCCTCTACAGCGTCCAGTGAGGAACCCCCTTTGGTGAAAACACACATCCCCGTGCGAGCAGCTTTCTCAACAGCGTTCAGAATATCCTTATGGAATCTGGTCTGGAATCTTGTTGCACCGCCATGCACCATCATTATGGGTAATGCCATCAAGATCACTTGAAACTAGGGAGAGCAGGTGCATCAAAAACGTATCGCACTATAGACCTAGTCGGTGGAGTTCCTCTTCGAATATCTTCTGCCTGTCGACTAGTCTCGTCCTTTGCCCTGCGAACACGCCAAGGTCGAGAGTACCTTTTCTTGCGGCTTCGTCAAGTCTAGTAATCTCATCTTTGATCTCCTTTAGGCGTTCTCTAACGACGTCGACTCTGGATGCTGCACCCATTTCCTGGTCTGCAGTAGGAGACTGGACTGAGATTATCTGGCCATCACGAATCCTGTAGATTCTATCGCACTGCCTAGCAATAGAGGGATCGTGTGTCACCATGATGATTGTCTTACCATATTCCTTGTTCACTTTGTGCAAGTACTGGACAATGACGCCACCAGTTTCCGTGTCGAGGTCCCCGGTGGGTTCGTCACAGAGTAATACCATTGGGTCATTTGCAATTGCAGCGGCGATGGCCACTCGTTGACGCTCGCCCCCAGAGAGCTCATCGGGCTTGTGGTCTTTTCTATCCTCGAGGCTAACTACTGAGAGGAGTTCCTCAACTCGCCTCTTTCTGGTACTTCCATCCTTCTTAGCGGCAAGCATCGGAAGCTCGACATTCTCGTACGCGGTGAGGGTACTAAGAAGGTTCAGTTCTTGGAAGATATGGCCGACGATTTCCCGGCGAAGGGCAACTAGCTGGGTAGGATTGGCGTTTGTGACATCATATCCCGCTACCACGGTCCTTCCAGCAGTAGCTCTCGTAATGCCACCCAGGATATTGAGCAGCGTGGTCTTTCCAGAGCCCGATGCTCCAACAATGGCCACCATCTCCCCCTTATTGACCTGCATCGACAAGCCTCGCAAGGCCTGCACCTCAACATTTCCGAGGCGAAACACCTTCACCAAGTCATCGGTCTGAATGTATGCTGTATTGTTCATCATCTTTCGCACCTATACCCTTAGTAGATCAATTTTCGATTCCGGCCTCCTTGAAGACCACCAAACAGGAATAATAGCGGCTAACAGCACCACAGAGAGAAGTAGCAGAATCGTGTAGCCCGCTGTCCCTCCTAATGCCATTCTGTACCGGATCAGGCCCGTTGTGCTCTCATTGAGCGAGGCGATTTGTCCAAGGTTCTCGATATATCCCACGGCTATGCCAAGCAGAAGTGCAAAGAAGACAGTCACCATTACCTCAGCCAAGAGAGTCTTGAACAATTGCCATTTGCTGAAGCCGCGCACTGAGAGGAGAGCTATCTCAGCATCCTTCTCCTGTAGAGTAAGAATCACCACCAATGCAGTACCAACCATTGCGAGAATGACAGCGAATGAAATTGCCAGCCACTGTATCTTTGTTGTGCCGCTCCTGATAACGCTAGTCTGATAATCTGTTAGCTCAGTTGTGACCGAGTAACTTGCATAGACCCCGCTGAGCTCAGCTGCCAGCTGTTCCTGCAGTTGGGTACCATTCGTGTTGTTCACAGTGTCGATGAGCACATTGGCAGTCGATGTATAGATTAGCAAACTGGAGTTGAGAAAGCCCTCAGACACAAAGGATGTGTAGTCACCACCAATGGAGAACTGAAACCCTCCCGCAATTTGCTCAATTGGTGAGAGATAGCCAACAAGCCCCACAATTGTGAGCGCATGTGTCCCAGACGAAAATGGACCTGCAACATTGATTGTGTCACCAACAGAGAGATCAAGTCGCTGCGCTACATCCAGCGAGAGGATTATGCTGTCATCTGTGAGGTCCTCGAACATTTGTTCGACGTCGCCAATGAACCACCCTGGTTCCCAAAAGGCAATGTCCCTCCATTCTTCCGGTCGAATTCCTCGGGCATCTATTGTGCTCGTTCCAGCTCGGAGGTTCAGGGTGTATTCTGGAGTCACATTCTGAACTGATTCGTACTCCAAAACAGCTCCGAGCATTTCAGTCATATTCGTACCAGCGTTGAGCTGGAGCCTCACATCTGCACCGACATCGTATCTAGCGGTTCTTTCAGTAAAATCGTACTGAGAGTACAGACTCCCAGTAGCAAAGATGCCATACGAAACAATTAGAGCAGCTATGAATACAAGTGTTGCATTACGAGCCGGGTGACGTTTGATATTGCTTGTAGCTAGCTTCCCGAAAGCACCAAAGAACCTACGGCCTGCGCTCATAACGGCCTCCTGGAACTTCTGCGAGCCTCGAATGAATACCTTTGTCGCGCCGTAGAGAAAGAGGAGCGGGCCTATACTATTAAGCACACCATCAACCGCAAGCCAGGCGACGATGGCGATTGAAACGAAAAGGTTCCCGAAGCTTATGCTACCAAGTAGCCCGCTCATGTCAATCCCTAGGGTCCAGACAATTAGCTTGTAGGTTCCCAAGATCAAACAGATAGTAGGCAGCAGTTTCTTGTACTCTGAGGTTTCTTCAACAAAGATGTACTGCTTGAGAGCGTCCAGAATTTCGAGTTTCGATGCCCGTCCAGAAGGACGCCACACCGAGAGAAGACCAAGAAACATGCCTAGAATGACAGAAAGGATTACTGACACTAGATTGTCAAGAATCGCTTGGAACATGTTCAGGTTCTCAACGCCTAGGATAATGTATGCCGACGCGGTGCCTAGAAAGACAGAAACTGCTCCTGCAATTGCTCCGATGAGAGCTCCTTCGACTAGGAACATCCGCCTAATAGTTCCTCGTTCGTAGCCCTTCGTAAGTAGGAGGCCTATCTCGCGTCTTCTGAAATTGTATCCTACGTCGCTAACCATTGTGCCTGTGAAGTAGGCCAGAAGAAAGATGGGTAGAGACAATGCAAGAAACTGCGCACTCATTATGAGCTGGGTGAACTGATAGACGACAAGACGGCCCTGAAGGTTCGAGGACACGCCTGCACCATAGGCACTAGTGTGCTCGCTGATCACATCTGCTAAGTTCTGGATTCTCTGGAGCGAATTCGTGATATCATAGGGATTGAGGTAATTTGCTCTATCTATCTGGAGGTGAATTGAGGTACTAATTCCGAGGTGAGTGTGACCAGTAATGGTCTCAGCCTCTCGCAAGATAGAATCCATGACCATGTCCCAATCAGCTAACACAAGATTGTAGGAGGTGTCGAAGGTGAATGCGCGTGCACCGCCGCCCAGACCTTCGAGTATCGCCATGATTCCTGCGCCGAATGACGGAATTATTGCCTCTCTGTTTCTCTGAGGCAAGTCGATGTATCCGACGACTGTGAGGTTTCTGGCTATTGTCTGTGGGGGCATAAACAATCTGGAAACGCGAATCTGAACCTCCAGTACTTGCCCCAGAGAAAAGAGTGACTCATTCTTGGAGCCCCTCACAACATAAGTTTCGTTCGGCCCCAGTGAGAAACTTCCTTGAAGTACCTGTATGCCTGAAGCAAGGTCTGAAGACATTTCTATGGCTGCAACTGTCATGTTCGTGCCAGTGCCATTGTAGTCAAAGTAGAACTTGGTTGAATGGGCGCTGCCTACAACACCGTCTACTGCATCTAGCTCATTCTCCAGTCCATTTACGTCCGCAATTGTCCAATTCGAGTTCTCTGAATCTACATCAAAGTCATACAAGATGTTCTCGATGGTCGCACTGAGGGCATCCTTTGATATGATGTCAGCCGCAACATTCGTGGACGCAAAGAAAGTTGTAGCCAACAGAACGCCAATTGTGAGGGCAACGAAGAGGCGATAGCTGCGGACTACTCGCTTGAAGGCGTACTTGAACATGACAACAGCGACCTCTTGTGTCCCAACTGATGAAGTCTTATAAACCGGATGGATGTATCATTTATGATATTTCTTCGCTTCTCGCCACAATTCCGGTTGTTTCATGTTGAACCAGCTAACTGGCGTTGTCGATACAAGTATGCGACGATGCAAGCAACCAATCCAATACATAGACTTGATGCGACGACATATGGCATTGTGATATTAGGGTCAACCACAGTCGTCGTTTCCATTTGAAGTTCGATGTATTCATGGCGACTCACGCGCGTATTGTTTGCTAGATCTGTGGCAGTAACGTAGATGTCATATGTACCAGCATCTAGCAAAGCATCGAGGTCCTCAACATAAAGAGACCCATTGTACGACATTAGCTCATGGATGGTTGTATTCGGCCCGTTAACATAGACGCTCACATTGGCCAGGTCGAGATCATCGTCAGTGACGTTTGCCCATACTGTGAATGGCTCACTCATGTTTGGTCTTCCGGTAATGCCCCAGTTGTAGATAGAAGGACTCACATCCGCTAGGCGTGTAGCGCCCTGTCCCTGTGTCTGGGCAACTGACACTACTCCCGTCGTGCTGACAGATAGGACAAGACTCGAGAACAGAACAGCCAGCACAAGAAATGTAAGGGCATAGGAATTTCTTCGGTATTGAGCCATCATGATCGTGCTCATCTTCAATTCTCTCTTAATTAGCTCGCTTGTTAGCGCATTATGCGAGAGTCTGATTCCTGCAATGGATCTATGCTTCAGCCAAGAAGAAACTCAACAACGGTCCTTGGTTTAGGGCGCTGTCGTAATAACGAAAATCAAGGACAGAATAAGAAGGTGGGCATAGCGTCATGCAAGCAACGCGTCGTATTGCCGCGCCACCACCTAATGATTTTGTACGCCGCATTCCAACAGGCCTATTCTGAGGTCGTTGCAAGTCGCCACCGCACGCCGTAGTGACGACGGCTCACACCGAATTTGCTATGCCCTTGGTTCGATTATGATTTGGGAGCAATTGCAGTTAACCCTTACGGTTTGCGTTGGTTCCGTAGGATAGCTCAAGCAGCCACGTAGTCGTCGATCGACGCAGTTGCCTGCAGGGATATGATATCATATGATGTGATATTACTTAAGAACGATGTTGGGATGAACAGGAAGATTAGACTTGTATCGTTTGAAGTACATGTGAGCACTGCGCTTGCCGCAGACAGGATGACCTGCACTAAGGAGGCATCACCATAGCTCAAGTTGACAACCATGAATGGTGCAAATCGGAACCTTTTTCCATTAGCTGATATCATCCGTTTTGCCGAAGAGCTTAACATAAGACCTTTATGAGAACCTGTTCTGTGAAACAGAAGCTTGAGCAACGAGACTGTGGTTCCAAGACCTTGGTCATGCAGTACTAGTAGATGGAGATATGAATGAATGCGAGTGTACCTTGATGCGAACTTCTTTATCAGTGGCTTCGCGGACCGACCCAAAGATGTGGCAATAATCAAGAAAGCAGCAGACAAAGTCGGCATCGAGTTGTGGATTACGAGGCAGGTATTCCAGGAGCTGCGTTGGTACTTGAGACGAGAAGTGGAAACGATAATCCAAATCGATGAAACACTATCCAAAGACATCAAGGCTTTAACAGAGAGCATAAAGCGTCCCGAAAGCTCGCTTCCCCAACCCAATGACATATCTCTGATCCTTGCTGCGATGCGCTCGAAGAAATCTAGGATTGTAACAAGCGACATGAAGCTGCTTAATACTATTCAAGATCTCAAGGTAGAAGTAGAGGGGATTGTTGGTTCTGCGTTCGTCCTCGAGCTAATGGAGCTTGCAGATGACGATGAGATGAAGAAAGCTCTCTCGCCAATTCGCGACAGAATCTACTCTGAGGAAGTCAGGTATAGCATTTCAAGGCAGGAGTCATACGATCCTGTGACAAGAATTCGTGTTATTGAGGATCATGCTCTTCGTGTGCTCAGGGCTGTAAAGAGACCCGCAGAGGGGCTGGACAAGCAATTGGCGAAAGGCCAGCCATTGTTCGTGCTAGACTTCCTTGAAGATATCAAAGCAGGCATTCCGAACATGTTTGACGATTTCCGCGAGGGTAAGTATGATCCTCTGGCGCTTGAGATAGAAGCAGTTCAAAACGAAATCGAACGTTTACTAATCGTTTCAACGCTGACTGAGGAATCAGAAACTCATGGCAAGCTTGTTCGTCATGCTGCTGACCTCACGCTCTTTCTTTATTATCTCGAGATAATCTGTCACATGTACAGAGGTACACGTGAAGGAATAGAGGACGCACTAGCTGTCAGCGAGGAAGCCTTTCGTCTACTCATGTTCGCAGAAGTACAGAACAACGAACTCAAGGCATCAGTTTTCTTCGTGAGAATCCTCCTATCCCTCATTCGGGAGGATTATGATGAAATTGACTACTTCTACAGCCTCTACGATTCGATGATAAACAGACTGTCTCTTGATAGCATGATGGAAACCACAGAGGGTTTCTACATAACAATGCAAGTCCTACGGTCAGAGATCATGGGCGGTTTCAGCCTCACAAAGACAAAGCTGCAATTTCCTGATGTAACAATGGCAATGCTCAACGACATAGCGAAATACAGTCTTCTCTTTGAAGACCATGATAATGCGTGGCAGCTAGCAGTTGCTGCCTACAAGATTGGTGTAGCATACAACAGGGAGGAGGGCGCAGTCAATTCATTCCGGATGCTCTACAAGGTATCATCTTCATCTCACGACCGATTCAAGCCCGCGCTAGAGAAAATATCAGAGCACGCGCTGAAGGCCTTTGTAAAGAAGGGATGGAATACGAATATGGTCACTCCCATTCTCAACGAAGTTCAGGGCGAGTTCCCGCCTATTGACAATTTGGCGACGGGAGGGCCGGTGGCATTCAAGTCCATTCGCGATGAACTGAAGGGCTGGATGGATGTCCTAACTGTAGAAAGAATTAATGGAGAGGAAGCCCTGGTAGTGCGAAACGAGAGATTGCAGGCTAGAGTGGCCATTATGACCAAACACCATCCTGAGCTCCGATCTTTGAAGACAGGACATAAGGTAGCTCTCACAAGAGGCAAATTCGATGTCTCGAATGCAAAACCTGATGTGGTCAAGAGCTACTCTATAGTATTGATGATTGAACCAAGTGAACAAGCAGAAATATCGTACGAAGGTGAATATGGTTTCTCCTGCATCAAGGTGGCAGTCCCCGAAACTGAGGCATGAATAAGAGAAGGGAAGCGATTTGGAAATACTGGCACTGGTCTTGATAGTGGTTGCAGTATCGTTCCTGAGCGTATTCAATTACTACCTGAATCTTGCACCAGGAGCAGATCCAGATGATTTTAGAATCGGTCCTCCACAGCTCAATCTCACGTGTGACTGCTATCTGAATCCCCTAATCCTTGGTGGAATCTTGGTGATTGCTTTGAGCGCAGGCTCAGGAATGTTCCAGACTCGCCCAGAGCTCTTTCTGACTGGCATCATTTCCTTTGCTGTTGTTACAATAGCAGGTGTGATTGGTAGGAGAAGGCGGTACAATGAATGGAAGGATTTTGATAGTGTCGTTAGAAGGGCTATTCCAAGGGCGAGCTTGATGACGCAGTACAGAAGTCCCGTTGACATCCTCTTCGATGATGAGGAGGAGGATGAAGATGAGGATGACTACGACTTTGAGGACTACTGAGCTGACTCCGATGAATGGAATTCGATCTTATCATTCTTCAGGTTCGGAAACTTGATCGCTAGGACGCTGCTTTCAGAATTCTTCGATGCAGAGAAGGAGTGCTTTTCTCCTGGTTCAACGAGTACTACGTCACCTCGCTCGAGCTGCAGCTCTCTGTCATCTATGTGGATGTTTAGGGTAGTCAATGCCACAAAAGCCTCCTCGAGCTTCGCATGGGCGTGAGGTGCTGTGACGGTGCCTGCAGGTATAGTCACCCAAATGAATCCGCCATCCTTGATGCTCTTACGAAACTTCACGTTAGCGAGATATCTTGCACTATATCCTGCTCTTGCCAGCTCTTCTGCATCTGCAGTTCTGAATAGTCTTACCATTTCAACCAGTGTTCGCATTGAGATACAGAAGATGAATCTTGTTCTGTGGCTACTACTTACTGTTTTTCGGTCCCTCTCATGATGGTTGCCAAAGTCACTGCTGCAGTCAGCAGAGGGTCGAGTAAACGATCGAAGACTGTCAAGCTGGACATACAATACGCTCAAAAGAAGGCCACTCTCCGTAGAGAAGTCAAGGAAGAACCAACAGGAGAATTCGTAATGCACTTCAGGACTATCTCAGTCATTGGTGGCTCTGACTCGGACCAGAAGGTACTGATGCTCGCGGAGCAAGTTGGCGAAGAGATAGCGAAGAGAAATGTGGCTTTGATTTGCGGGGGCTTGGGAGGGGTCATGGAAGCTGCTTGCAGAGGTGCAAAGAGGAACAATGGTTTGACGATTGGCATCCTTCCCACTGACTCGAAAGAACACGCCAATGAGTTTGTCGATATCGTAATCCCTACTGGTCTTGGCTACGCCAGGAATTTTCTTGTAGCAAAAGCAGGAGATGCAGTCATTGCGATGGATGGCTCAGCTGGAACCCTAAGCGAAATTGCTATCGCTTGGTTCTCGGACCGGCCCATTGTTTCAGTGACCAGTTCCGGAGGTTGGGCTGCGAAACTTGCTGGGACACAGCTAGACGGACGGAGAACTGATAAGGTGTACTCAGCCAAGACGCCCAAAGAGGCAGTTCAGCTGGTCTTCGACGTTCTTGATTGGCAATAGGTGTGTATACAATGGACAGGCTTGTTCAGTCTATTCTTGACGGCAGAACAGATCTCGAAGAAGATGAGATACGGCATCTTACAGGATTGACTCAGGATCTTCTTAGAGAGAAGCCAAACGTTGTAAACATCCCCTCTGAGAATGTGGTTTTCATCGGAGACCTTCACGGTGAACTTGCAAGCGCATTGTCCGTACAACGCTTGATTCAGAAGTATGATAATCACCACTTCGTCTTTCTGGGTGACTATGTAGATCGTGGACCAGAACAGATAGAGACTTTTAGCTTGGTCATGGCACTGGCACTCGCCCATCCAGGAAGAGTGATGATGCTCAGGGGAAATCATGAATCTGAAGAGATTGTTGCTCGCTATGGTTTCTACAATGCTGTGACGAGCTCATATCCGCTGGACATATTCAACTCCTACGCGAGAGTCTTTGTAGTTCTTCCTATTGCAGCCTATCACAAGAATGCGATATTCGCATGTCATGGTGGGATTCCTGAGGGAGTGACCTCAATCGAAGACATTCAGTCATGCAACAGAAGAGACCCCAATTTCCCCGATGATATTGTATTTCAACTAGTGTGGAATGATCCACAAGAGGGCCCATTCAGATTCAAAGCCAATATTAGAGGCGACCGGGCAAGGTATTATGGACAGGAGGCCTTTGATACTTTCATGAAGAACATTGATGCACACCTCATGTTTCGTGCGCATGAAGTCTTCCCTGAGGGGTATGTCACATTCTTCCAAGATAGGCTTGTCAGTGTCTTCAGTGCATCATATGGCGGGCAGGTGCAGCCTAAGGCCATCCGACTTGGGCACGATAACAGACTCGAAACGCTCTCTCTCCGATAACGCCTATCGAAGAACATAATAGATTGCAGACTCAATAGTTCAGATGAGGGATTGGTCTTGGCAGATTCACAGGATTCCTTTGATAATCTGGACGCATTTTCCGAAGCCGCAAATCAAACGGAGACCAAGCTAATCATCATTTTTGTTCTTGAAATCATGTCAGGGGTTTTTGGAATCATACTGACAGCCGTGCATCTCTCGATGGATCTCTATCCGGGTCCACTTGGTCTTCTGATTATGTACGTTGCCCACGGAGTAATCATCGGCGCTCTCGCAGTCTTATCACTTATTGCAGGCTGGGGTTTCTGGCGACTGGAGCCTTGGGCATGGAGAGTGGCTATGGCTGTCGGCATCGCATCTGTAATCGTCCATGTACTCACCCTGAGTCCGCTCATACTCGCTCTCAACATCATACTGCTCTGGTATTTGAAGAATCCACAGGTACGAGAGGTATATTCTGGAATCGAATCTCTCTGGGCAAGTGAATCCGCTGAAACGCCCCAATAATGCATTGGTACAAGAATAACCATTGAGGCAACTTATTAAGATGAGAGTGAAGAGGGCATTTTGATGCGCAGAGCGATGCTCATGCTGAGTTGAAGGAACGATGCCGAAGGTAGCCGTGGTCAACACATCCCCAAAGACAATCAATGAGGATATAGCTAGAGCAATGAATGATGCTGATTACAGCAAATTCGTATCGAAAGATGTTGCAACAACAATCAAACTGAATCTCTCATGGAGCAAACTCTATCCAGCATGCAGCACGAATCCCTACATTTTCGATGGAATGCTTAGGAAGCTCATCAGTGATGGTTTCGATCGAAGAACAATTCAAGCAGTCGAAAACGAGACCGTTGTAACCAATATCTATACAGGCACGAGGAATAACAACTGGTATCCAGTCATCAAGAAGCATCGTATCAAGTTCCTTCCCCTCATCAAGGCGCACTATGTCGATGTGAAGCTCCCCAAGAAGACGCTAGTGCTCGAAAAGATATTCGGCGAGATTATTGCACCCAAGGAGATTTTCGGAACAAACATCATCCATCTCCCCACAATCAAGACTCATGGACACACACAGATGACAGGAGCAATGAAGGACAGCTTCGGTCTCTACCTCACGAAGAATAGGCACCTAGCACATTTGAAGATACATGAGGTATTAGTTGACTTGCTTCTTCTGCAACGGACCATCTCACACTCTGAATTTGTCCTTACTGACGGTACTGTCATGGGTGATGGAGCCGGCCCCCGTACAATGATCCCGAAGATTGGAAACGTTTTGATTGCCACGAGCGATATGGTGGCCGCAGACACTGTTCAGACGCGTCTCATGGGGATTGACCAAACACTCGTGCGGAAGCTTCAGCTTGCGAAAGAGGTAGGGCTCGGAGAGTCTGATCCTGAGAAAATCGAGATAGTCGGTGACTATGAATCATGGGAAGACCTCCCCAACTTTCACCTCTGTCCCAAGAAGAGTCCAGTGATTGCCTGGAATCGCGGTTTCCTGAAGTTTCCCGGAATGGAAACATTCTTGTTCAGGTCTCCACTTATGTGGCTTCCGACGCAGCTATCCGGTTTCTACCATGATGGTATCTGGCTTCCTCTCAAAGGAAGGAGATGGGTGAAGTGGTTCCTTGAAGAGACTGAATGGGGCGCATTATGGAGTTCATACTCTGAATAATTGGAGGATTAGGTAATGGTTCTTAGTGGCTACATTCGACTCATGAGACCTGCCCAATGGTACAAGAACTTGCTTGTCTTCTTACCCATCCTTTTCTATCCAGTCAAGCAACTCGAGGAAGTCTTTCAGCCTGCCTACTGGATACAATACATACCGCTGTTTTTCGGATTCGCAGCTTTGTGTGCAGTAACAAGCGCCACATACATCATCAATGATATCCGTGATTTCGAGGCCGACTCTGTTCATCCTGAGAAAAGAAACAGGCCTCTGCCCTCAGGGGCTGTGACAAAGGAAAGCGCTTTCTACTTTGCCATTATTCTCCTTGTTTCTGGACTATTCCTATCCTTCATTCTCTATTGGAAGTTCTTCCTCACCGTGATCCTCTACATAGTGACATCCCAGCTGTACAATAGTTATCTTAGGAAACGAGCAGTCATTGACGTAGTCACTATCGCAGTTGGCTTTGTCATTAGAGCGGTTTCAGGAGCAGTTCTGATACGCATCGATGCTACCTCGTGGCTGGTCATTGGTGTATTCTTCTTTGCATTGATTCTGGGATTTGGCAAGAGAAAAAATGAGCTGCAGTACTTGGGTGCGAATGCGGCTGCTCACAAATCCGTCTTTAAGATGTACACACATACAATCCTGGACCACGCGATTTCCATGTCAGCAACATGGTTTGTCATATTCTACACACTGTATTGCTACGATATCTCCAGAGCAGCGATAGAGCAGCAGTACATAATGTTCACAGTTCCCATAATGGCAGGAATCATACTGCGATACGTCTATCTAATACACATAGGTAGTCCTATCGGAAGAAAGCCTCATCTGGCTGTCAAGGACAAAGGAATCCTGATTGGTGGTGTCTTACTCTTGGTGACGTTGGTCTGGACGCTATTCTTCTGGGGGATTGTGATGGATGGCCTAGAAGCAGTATTCAAAGTTGTCCTAGATTTCCTTGAGAATCTATTTCCACCACTCTTTCCATTTCCCTTCACCCCCTAGGTGTCAAAGATGAGCGAGCGGCTGTCGGCTTTCGATTTCCATATGCACACATTTCATTCAAAGGATGGTCTTCAGACTCCACACTCGCTCTTGAAAACGATGAAGAAGAAAGGTCTGAGAGGAGTAGCACCGACCGAACACGTTCGAGCTGCGAATCTGAGAGTCATTCACCGAGATGGAAGATTCATCCTTCCCGGATGTGAATACAAGTCTAAAGACTTTGGCGAAGTGATCGGTCTATTCATCTCAGGGCATATTGAAAATAGAACTTTTGCTGAGATTTCAGAAGACATTCACGACATGAACGGCCTCGTCATTCTTCCGCACCCCACCGACATACTACGAAAAAACGCTGCCGTAAGACGGGGACTTCCTGAGCATTTGATAGCCAAGCACGTGGACCTTGTTGAAGGTATCAACTCAAGATGTATCATCAATAGTTTCAACAGAAGCGCTCAGAATCTTGCAAAACGTATGAACAAACCAATGACAGCAGGCAGCGATGGACATTCCATCCTTGAGATGGGGCATGCCAAAACCTGGCTTCAGGATATTGAAACTGCTGACGATATCTATACTGAATTGAAGGCAGGTCGAACGCAGATCACTGGCTATCCCTCGTTTTTCCTTTTACACGTCCCAACAATGCTCTGGCAACGGATTCGGAGGATTGCATACGATGCTTGGTGAATCTGAGAATACAATCAGGGAAAGTTCCTTCATCAGTCCACGAAACATAGCCATCTTCATCATTTTCAGTATGGTTGTTTTTGCACTAGTAGGAGTCTATGGAGACCCGAACGAAGTTCTATTGGCGCTGGGCTCGATCCCATGGATGTGGGTACTGCCAGCAATGATGGCGCTTTCTTTTCTGAACTATATCATTCGGTATTTCAAATGGCAGTATTTTCTCCACCGGATACACATTCGCCTTAGCCATGCGGACAGCTTCAGTGTCTTTCTCGCAGGCTTTACCCTCACGACGACCCCCGCAAAGATCGGAGAGGCTGTCAAAGGCTATTTCATCAGGACAATCGATGGTACGCCTGTGGCAAAGACAGCTCCACTAGTGATATCAGAACGGGTCACGGATCTCTTGGCAATGGTGATTCTGGTGCTAGTTGGATTCTCGGTCGGCATCAACACAGGAAATCAATTGCTCACAGTGCTCGTTCTAGGCGGAGCAGTACTTGGGGGCGCGATTGTCCTCGGAACCGGCGTGTTCTACAGCAGAATCTTGAAGCGACTGACTTCAGTCGGCCCTTTGAAGAGATTTCAAGACAGCCTTGACCTTGTCGAAGACACTATGACCAAAACACTGAGTCCTAGGCCCATGTTGGCCGGCACAGCAATCAGTATTCCTGGATGGTTCATGGAGTGTATCGAACTGTGGCTACTACTAACAGTACTCGCACCAGCGATTCCAATGAGTCCTCTGCTGCTATTGCTCACTGCAACATTCATTCACTCGACAGCTTCAGTCATCGGTGCAGTCTCGTTCTTGCCCGGCGGAGTCGGAACATATGAGCTCACATCTGTCTTACTGATTCCCTTGCTACTTGGAGTATCTACATCGCATGCAAGTGCGGCCACTATCCTGATTAGAGTGGTCACTCTATGGTTCAGCGTCATCGTGGGATTTGTTGCACTCGGTATAGTGACACAGAGAGCAAGGAAGAGAAACTCTGATGATTAGATGTCTACCGCGTTACTTGATAGCTTTTGACAAGCTCGAGCATCTCTCTCGCCCTCTTCTTCGTATCGAAATATGAACGGATGGGCTCAATCATCCTATCGAGGTAGATCACCATTGCATTCTTCAGGTCGAGAGGATGAATCTCTCCGTTTCCGTACGCCTTCTCCAGACCCTCATAACTCGTGAAGTCAATGTCGCCGCCGTACTTTGGTTTTCGCTCGATATTCATTGTATCATACTGGCGAAACACGATATGCTTCGCATAGTCTAGTAGAGGATTGTTCACAACCTCCTTCGGAGGACAGTATGCAGACATTATCTTCTCACGAATCCTCTCCTCAGAATCATGGACGAATATGCTAGAGGAGGGCTTGCTCTTGCTCATCTTCGAGGATATCTGGATGTCAAATGCCTTTTCCTCGTCGAATCCCTCTGGCTCAGCCGCTCCTTCAAGGTTCATGAGCATGTGATGGCTGATAACGACAGGCTTCCACCATCCCAGTTTGGGACCGATTTCTCTAGCAAGCATATTGGCTCTGCGCTGGTCAAGTCCAAGCTGCGTGATGTCAGCTTCTAGATGAAAGATATCAGCAACCTGCATCATCGGGTAGAAATACTGAGCCACCTCATTCAGTTCTCCCTCACGCCTGCCCATGATTGTCAGTGCCCGATTTGCTCTAGCGATTGTTGTGCTTTTTGCGACTCTCACAACTCTTTCCCAATACTCTATTGAGTCCATGGCCTCAGATGCCCACAAGAATTCTACCTTATCAGTAGGGACACCGGCTGCTTTCCAAACCTCGATGAAGTATTCTCCAACGTTCCTGATCTTCTCTAGGTCGCTATCCATCTTGCGATTGATCCATGCAAACCAGTCCGCAAGCCAAATCTTGAATCTGACTCCAGCCTTGACCAAGTCCTTTAGAAGAAGTGCTCTGTAGACGCCAAAGGGCAGGTGTGCAAGTCCAGATGGTTCAAATCCATCATAAGCAATCGGATGAGGCTTCTCTTCTAATAGCTGTCTCAATTCATCCAATGTAACTACTTCTTCGCCAACTCCAGCGATCAACTTGATTCGGTCATCGAGATTCATGAGGTCAGACAAGCTTGATACTTACTTAACTGTTCTCCATTGTATAAATGGAGCCTCCCTCAGTGAGCTCCATCGAAATTCAGAGGTATCTACTGATCGGTAGGGGCGCACTAACAACCCTGCCATTGCTAGTGCGTCACACAGGGCCTAGTCCAAGCTAATACCCAAGCTATCCAGCAGTGCTTCAAGATCCGCCTTCGAGAGACCCTTGGCCTCCTCTAGGATGATGTCAATCTCATCACTTGCCATGCCCTTCTTGAGTAGTTTCTTCCGTAGGTCCTCTAGCTCACCAGGCAAGTCCTGCAAAGGAACTTGCTCTTTCTTGGCGACCACCTTCGCGGGCTTTGCCAAGACGTCAGCGCGACGAGCCTTCTCCTGGTCAATCACTTCCTTGAGGAATCCGGGTCTCTCGCTGGCCCTCATTCGAGAGAGGTCAGCCTTGAACGCATCAATCTCAGCCTCACCCAGTCCAGTGATAGATGCGAGTTCCTCTAATAGCTCATTAACCTCTGGAACCGTTGTTACTATTGGTTCCGGAGCTATGTCCTCTCTGGGTTTCACTAGGTGCATTGAAGCTATCTCTTCATTGACAATAGTCATAGCTATGTCTTGTCTAGTTGGGGCTTTAGCAGCCTTTGGCACATGACCTTTCGCCAGCGCTCGAATCATACGGCTCATGATGCGTATCTGTTTTGGAATACTCCACACTTTCACATAGGCTACTAGAAGCAGGGCTACTATGAGAACTCCGGATCCTACGGCTGTTGTAACCAACTGCTGGAAGGCTTGCTCTGCAGAGATGTCTGACTGAATCGACAGTCTGACTTGCTGAGCGACATAACCCTCCTTTACAATATTGATGACAATCGAGTGGGTTCCGCCGCCTTTCGCGAAGAAGTACAATGTGTACGTTCCATCTTCATCGAGCATAGATTGGTTGTAGTAGGTAATCGCTTGAGGGTCTAGTTCTAAGGACAGACTTCCTCCGCTGATCGGAACATTATGGTCCAAGTCCATATATGTCACAGTAAAGGAGAAAGACACTCCAGGCTGGGTTCGAATAGTCAGATTTCCATGCAGAGCTGCTGTCAGGATCGTCCGCACCGTAACATCCACATGAATGGGAGACATAGTGTATTTCGTTGTGGCGAAATAGACATCAAAACCGTAAGTTCCGTACTGTAGGTCGCCAGGGAGGTTCAGGGTATAGTTGCCATTTGGCAGTAACAGAAGCTCGTATTCACCCAATTGAGAGGATGATGCGAATCCAATCACATCCGATATGGTGCTATTGTCCAACATATTCTTCACATGATAAGGAATCACGATGGTATCATTGATCGGCGATGAGTAGGTGGTTGGACCGTAGATTGCGGCGGGAGTGGCATAGACCTCAATCCTAGCTATCGCTGTTCTTGTTGTGTAGTTCTGAAGGTCGAACCTTACAACTAAATCATAGATACCTGGAATTGTCACAGTGATGACCAAGTCAACTCTGTATGTCCCGTTAGAATAGTCAGTTACAGTTGGTGTACCTCCTTCCCAGCTGGCAATCACATTAGCTCCTCCGATGCCTACATAGTGCTGAAGGTCATCGTAATAGAACTTGAAGCTGAGCGGAGCGCCGAAATATCCGCTCTCCAACGTGCTGGCTTCATCAACAGTCGCAGAAGTTGGAATCGGAAGGATTGTCACGATGATCGATTTCGTTGTGGTCGAGTAGCCGAACTTCGTAGCAGTCAACCGCAGGTAGATTGATTGGGATGGCAGGGAGCTCACGTCAATCACAGCACTATAGGTGTGATTTGTTTCCTCGGTCAATGTGCCGGTGAGGCTTCCAAGGGTATAGATCACACTAGCCCCACTCACTAGCGCATTATAGTACGTGTCGTTATAGATCGCAAGTATGTTCAACGTGTCACCGAAATAGACTGTCAAAACCGTAGCGCCACTCACCAACTTCACTTCGGTGTAAATTGGGACAACGTTGATGCCAACGATGGTTTCCAGGAACATATGATTGAGAGAGATAGCTCTGATTGTGAGTGGATATTGCCCAATCGCAAAACCGGATACAAGCAAGTCACCAGAATAGACACCTGCACCGAGATGAGTGAGCAGATAGACTGTACTATTGAACTCCATTGTCACTGTCGCCGTGGTCACAGGCATTCCAGAAACAGTGTCATTCAGAAACAGCTGGATGTCTATTGAAGTGTCAATCACAACCTGATAACTCGAAAAGTCAGGAATGATCTGTCCTGTAGCTTTTGACACTATGAGATTGAATGTTGTCTGCCTTGGTTGATAGTACTGCTTCGTGACAGATATCTGCGGAGCATAGACGCCAAAGTTAGTATCTGACGAATCAAGCAACAGCGTGTAATAGCCATTGCCGACCTCGCTGAAGCCATAGAGCATGCCTTGCCAAAGAAGAGATGCAGTCATGCCAGTGACAGGCGTGCTGTAATAGGGTTCCCGAACTTGAAATGTGATATTGACTAGTTCGCCCCAATCTGCGTAGTAGGTGCTCCTCTCCAAGAATATCTCGACTGTGGCTGCACCGGGTTGAACAAATACTCCTGCCACTGCAGTCTGATAGAACGGTTTGTCACCATAGACGTGAAAGTCATACCTCTGTGCAAGCAGTCCAGTTGTGGTGAGGGTGATTGTGTAGGCACCATTCCCCAGTTCTACCACTGTATAGCTCCTGCCAAAGAGTGCCGTCCAGTCACTGGTGATGACTGCATTTGATAGGGGCAAGTCATGGTCAAAATCAACTAGCGTAAGCAGGACCTCGATAGGTGCTCCCACAGCTGTGGAACCAGCAGGAGGAGCGTCCGCGACGAGAGAGGTCTGTACCTCCCTAATGGTTGCTGGAACACCGAGGGTAGCCCTGGTTGAGTAGAACGGTGCACCTGACTTGCTGAGAGTGATGTCAAAGAAGACAGTTCCAGTGTTTCCAAATACGCTACTATTGATGAGGATTCTGTAGGTGCCATCGCCCTCGCGGAACAACGTGTATTGAGGCGACGACCAGTTACCACTTGCTATCAGCAGGTTCGCGCCGTCAATGCCGGCTCCTGTCAAGTAATCGACGTAACTGAGCTCTATGGTGATATTATCAAAGTAGGGAGTGTCTTCCACAAGTGGAAACAGAATCTGCGTTGGTCGCTCAACTGTCGATACAGTTGTTGAAGTACTTCTAGGCGCATAATAGGGGACGCCAGAACCCAGATCGATTGTCATTTGAATAGGGTGTCCAGTGACGAGAGTGTCGGGACTGACAATGGTTGAGTTGAATACTATCTCGTAGTACGTTGCATACTCATAGAGGAAGTAACTTCCGGATGCAATCTCTGTGTAGGGGTATTCGCCGTGTGTGAGAGTGATGTGGCTCTTAGTAATCGCAATCTTGGTGCCCAGCAAGTAATCAGTGAACTTGAATCTGAAGACCACATTTTCAAGGAAGGAAACGCTTCCGGGAGTCTGGGTTATCAGAATCTGAGTTGTTCTCAAAGTGACCCTTGTCAATACATCTCTCGAGCCAGGAAGATAGAACGGTTCTCCTGTAAATGTGACTGAAACAGTGAGGAGGTAATAGCCTGGCGCGCCAAGAGCGGCCGTATCGACTTCGATGAGATAGCGACCATTTCCTATGTACGTGAACCAATAATTGGAATTCAGGACGAGTGCATAGGTACTGTTTCCGGAGATAGCAATGCTAGCTCCTGGAATACCTCTTCCCGTACTGTCATCGACATAGGTTACATAAAGTGTAGCATTCGATGCATACGGTGCAGGATCCGGGCTGTCATAGCCAAGTTGCGTAGACCGTTTGAGTACCGAAATATCGAATATCTCGGTTGCGTTAGCATAATACGCAAACGTATGGACAACAACTGCCGTTACAGAATACTCTCCATCTCCAAGAAAGGCCGTCGTGTTCAAGGTAACAATGAATCGTCCCTCTGGACTGTAAACCACACTATACTTGTCCGCTGCGATATTCAGTGTCAATGTACCAGTCATGCCAGTAGTAGAGCCTGCTACTATGTCTGTATAGATGAAGACAATTGTGATGTTGTTGCCCCACTGCCCAGGGCTAAAGGATAGGTGAGAGAGCTGCGTCGCTCTTGTGATCACGCTGACAGAGAATATCTTGCTTTGAATAGAAGCATAGAATGGTGCTCCAATCCAAGTCACATTCAGGTGAAGATCATGAGGTCCTATGCTGCCAATCGATGCAGTATCTATGTACAATGTGAACTCCTTAGTAACTGGATTATACGAGTAAGTGAATATTACACCTAAATCATTCAAGTCTATGTACAATTGAGATGAATTTGCGATCTTCACTGAAGTCAGAGTATCAACAAAGCTGAAGAGAAATTCAGCTTGTTCGCCATAGGGAGTCGAAGCGACAGGTGTATAGTCAACATATGTAGGCCTATCCAACAGAATGAGCGAAACGACCATAGTTCCATTCTCATAGAGAGGACTCTGTCCTTTCTTCCACATGAAGGACAACTCAAATCGAAATGTATCTGTACTCGAGAATAGCGAACTGCCAAGAACGAAAATGTACGTACCAGGGACCGATGCAGATTCAGTCACTGTGAAATCGCTCTGAGTCACTGAATTGCCCGCACCAAGTGCCATGATGTGTAGAAACACGTTGTTCGTGCTATTGCTAATCCTCAGCAGGCCTACGGTGTCCCAATAAATCACCGTGAAGTTGAAGGTGTTCAAGTAGTAGGTAGCAGTCGGTGCGAGTTCAAGATACAAATCAGTATCAGTACCAGTTATTCTTGCGCTGGTGTCTATCGTTTGACTATAGAACTTGTCAACAACTCCGCTCCACTCAATAAGAAGGTGCAGGTCTTTCCACCCAATGCTCCCCCACTGGTCGCTCGGGATGGTGATGTTGTAATGTCCAAGACCCAGAGAGGATGCTGCAGTTGTATATACTATGCCTCCCAATTCTGATGAAGTGATGGTTAGTCTCACTTCTCCTGTGACGTTTCCAATGCCAACTCGAAGGTCTGTATCTTGGTAGAAGACAAGAACAGTTATTGGACTTCCATAGGGAGTCTGTACAATCGGTGCATCCAAGACAAAGAGAGTGTTCCTCTTCCGAATCTCAACAGCGATATCAAAGGTGTGATTCTGATAGTCATCCTTCATTACATTGAAACGTACGTCAAAGAAATCCGATCCTGTCAGAGGATCACTGGATTTTGTGAAGATACTTATGTTGTACTTTCCTGGCGAAACCTCGACGACCGTGTAGTTCGTATCGCCTGATGTATGGAACGATGTCCAGTTGCAGGTTATAGATGAGGCGGAACCTGCGATCAGTGTTCCATGGTCAGTATCGGTCCATGTTAGAAGGAATGAAGATGCTTCACCAAGCGGTATCGACAGCTGGCTAGAGGTGTACGTGATAGAACTATAGATCTCTCTTGCTCCCACGTACATCAGCATTGTTTGCGGCTCAATGAAGGGGCCCGTTGCGTAGACATGAATCGGATATTCACCAATGGGGATATCTTCCATGTCCAGCTGAAATTCGAACTGGCCAGTTCCCAGTGGGACTACTGTGTAAGGATTGGACCAATCACACCATAGCTCTCCCTCTGTGATTCCGGTTCCATTCACATTCGCGAATATTGCTATGAATGACTGGTCATCACCAACAGGACCAGAGATACCTGGATAATCTGGAGAGGTCAATGTGGCAGCGTAGTTCACATTTATCGTAAGCGCAGTATTGGAAGCATCGAAGTTGGGGTGAGTCCAGTCCAGACCCATCACATAATTGCCACTGCCAGGAAGAAGTGCTGTATCGATGACTTTGGTGTATTGACCATTTCTATTGTCATCGAACGTATCACTACCCAAGACCCAGTCAAGAGTCAGCGTGCCTCCTGGAACAAGGACTGTGGGTGAATAGCTGTCGGTGTCCTCGACTTCCAGGATGATCAGCAAGAGATCTCCAAAAGTCACATTGGTCAACATCGTTCCCACAGCATCCGCTGGGTATGTCAGGGTGATATCAGAGGCATGTGTGATTGTGAAAGGTCTCTTGAATAGACCGACTGAAGTCCACTCGCCATCAGCTCCTACGTTGTTTGTAGTCGCCTGAACCATCCAGCTGCCAGCAGGAGCAGAAGAGCCATCGAGGGCGAACGTCGTAGATGTAGCATAACCTGCTCCATCAACTATCGGGCTCAAGGTTAACCACACAGAATCGTCTGGTTTGTATATTGTGATTGTGACAGTCGATCCAGCGAACTCAGCTCCGACATCCGCGCGTACTCTCGTCGTATCTCCTGCTCTCAGGTCGACCGTCCGCGCCCAACCACTTATGTCGGGATTCCATAATTCCAGGTCAGAAATCATGTTGGGAGAACTGCTTAGGATTCTCCAGTAACCGAATCTTCCAGGCTCATTGGTGATATCATAGGTTGATACGTTGAAGAAACCATCTCCTGGATTCCCTCCAGTCCATCCGCTCGTGAGATTTGTTGCTGGAGCAAGTGGTTGCGCAACAGAATAGATATCACGTTCCATTGGTATTGTTTCGTTGAAGAAATAGCGATTTGCATACCCCGTGGGTATATCGGCTCTGAAATAAGAAGTGAACTCGGCGTTCGTTCCATTTCTTACGATGAATCTCTCACCATATGAGGTGGGACCGATCTCATAAAGACTGGAAACATCATAGCGTCGCGCGAACATATTCACGTTCACGTTGAAGTCAATTCTGACTACTTTGTTTGGATTTGGTGGTGAAGGAATCGGAGTCCATGAGAATGTGAGCAGCACGGGCGATGTTGTCCATGGAGTAGCCGGAATTTGCGTTATCGCGCAGATCCCTCGTGATGCGCCATCGCTCACTGTCAGGCCATTCATTCGAAGGGTAATCTCACTTGGATTGACCAGAGTCTTGAGAAAGAGCTCGACGTTATCAAACCTTGCCCGAGGATGAATATTCGGGTCATAACCCACAGCAACAAGTGATTCCAGACCGATTCGCGTGGTTACCGTTGCATCGCCTGGTAGCCCGAATATCGAGGGGATGACAGTAACAAGACCTGTGTTGTACCATGTTTCTTCAGCTCCGATATCAGTGAATACTCTTCTCCAGATGTCAGTGCCCTCAACATTCGTGAAAAGTCGGAATGAGCCAGTCATCCCGTAATGAGTATCATCCACTGTATCTGCCCAATAATCTAGACGAAGGGCTGACCAAACGACCGCGCCACGAGTCACTGTTGTCGCTTGCTCATATGCAGAAATATCACCATCATCGTAGTAGTAGGGTGGAACGGAGCCTACAGAGTTTATATCAACCTGTATGCAATCATCATTCACTCCATGCCCATCATTAAGCCATGAAGATGTAGTCGTGCTGGAAGAACCAAGGTCTGTGTTTGATACTGTCCAGCCACTCTCACTATCCTGGAATCCTGGATTCGTTATCCATGTTCTATTCTCAGTCAGGCTAGTAATCTGGACTCTGGTTTCGTATGATTCCCAGCCAACGCCCATGGAAATACCGGTTTGAACAGAACTTGTGCCAGAACCTGGAATATACGTCATTTGTCTGTCAAGGAAGATGTTGGTGCTATTTCCGAATTCGGAGCCGTTGAGAGGGTCGCTGAAGCCGGTCCATTCAGTCCAGCCTTGGTCTGAGAGAACGAACCTATGCAGCTCCTCATCGGGTGCCAACTCAATGAATTCACCATTCCCAATATCGACTATACGAACATCGCTAGATGTGTCTGCATCAAGGTTGGGAGTAGCTACAGCAATTGATGCCTGCGGAGTAAGGAAGAGAGGCGCTATCATCAGTGCTACGAGGAGGATAATTGGAACCAATCGCCTGGTGTTCTTCATTCTTCTGAGCCTCCTATTTCACGAAGTAGTGCATCTATCTCGGCCCTAGACAAATTACGCGCCTGTTCGACCATAAGATCTGCTTCAGTTTCCGCAATTCCCATCTTCATCAATCGCTCCTTGAGGTGTTTGAGCTCCTCATCAGAGAGCTTCTCCTCAACTTCGGTGCTTGGGCGTTTCTCGGGTGTGACACCCTCGGTTTCGGCAAGCTCCTTTGCCCGTCTAGCACGTTCTTGCTTCAAGACTTCATTGATGAAGCCAGCACGTTCACTCGGCCTCATCTGGTCAAGATCTCTCCTAAGAGTGTCAACATCGCTCGCTGTCAGACCAACAACTGTTGCAAGGTCCTCAAGCAGAGCCTCGACATCCATAGCAGCTACATCAACTGTCGAAACTGAAATATCCTCAATGGTCTTCACGACCGCCACACCTGCAAGCTCCTCTTTCATCATCGCCAGCAGCATGTTACGTCGTACTGGAACATTGGCGGGTTTTGGTATGCGGCCTCTACCAAGAACTGCCACCATCCGTCTAAGAGTCCGAAGCAGCTTTGGAACCGACAGCACCTTGATGTACAGGGTTGCGAGAGCCGCGAGCGCAAGTATTCCAATTGCTGAGTACTCGAAGCCCCTCGCAAGTGCTTCCTGTTCGGGACTTAGCCTAGCGTAGATATCGAGCTCCACTGACGAAGTCTGATAGTCCGCCTTACTGAAATCAATGCGGAGGCTATAGAACGCCAAGTTAGGTGCACGGAGAGCAATCGTATAGGTCCCATTACCCCAGTTGATGTCCAAATTAATTTCATGGATGAGTCCGTTATCAACCTGGCTGCTAGTGATAACATTGATGATAGCATCAGTGATCATTATGCCATGGTCGGCGTCCCAAAAAGTGACATTGACAAGGAACACATCTCCAACATAGATAGCTGAGGTTGGCGCAGCAGAGACCGTCTCTGTCAGGATTCTACGAATGGTCAAATAATGCTCAATCTCCATCCTGGTATAGTTTGCTCTTGAGAGTGATATCCTGATCCTGTAGGAGAGTTCTCTGTACTGAAGAGGTGTCGACAGATTCGCTTCATGAGGACCAAACATGTACGAACCATTTCCGAGATTCGTCAGAGTCGCAGTGCCGAATTCCCATACTGCTGTTGCAACTGCATCAGTGACCCAAGCATCATTAAGTGTGTCCCTGAAACTGAAAAGCATTGAATAGTTGTCATATATTGGATACTCAGCTTCAAGAGGACCTTCGATTTGTGTGGGGACGGGCATCACGAGAAGCTTGGCGAGTCCATAGGCGAAGCGGTAGTTCTCTTTCCTGAAAGTCAAAGATATGTCGTGCGGTATCGCTCCAGCGGATGCAATAGAAGTGTTCAGAGTCAGACTGTAGGTTCCATCTCCATTGTCCACAAGCGATCCATGTGTCTGTTCTAAAGTGTAGTTCGTGATTGCGCCGGATATTCCTTCGTTAGCATGAGTATCATTGAACAAGAAGTTGAATGTCACGATCTCACCGTAGTAGCCTGAAACTGTACCACTAGTGAGAATCACAATCGTAGTCTCGATCTGTTCAACTGTCAGCGTGAAGTCGAATTGAGATGGAGTGAATCCAGGTTTGACACTAGATATAGACACGGTCCATTCTTGCACACTCAGGAACGATGTATCCACTAAAGCACTGTAGTAGCCTGGAGCTGTCAACTCTATGAGATTGCCAACGATAGAGCCCACTCCAAAACTGAGAGTAGCGCCATCAACTGGTAGATTGAGATCAGTATTGTTCAGATACACGGTGATATTGACAATATCTCTGTAGTTGCCGGAGATAACTGTGTTTGATATCGGGACGAGTTGCGTGTTTATCTCTGTGATTTCAATTGTTACCACAGTACTGACGCTCTTGTAGTTAGGGGAGGAGGCCTGGATGAGAATATGGTGGTTACCAACGGCAGCTCCAGTCACGATAAAGGAACCAACATATTTGTCATCGCCAGCTGACCAGCCAATGAAGCCGCTGCCACCGATCCATGAGAATTCAACCACTCCATCCACGGAGATTGGAAGACCGGTTGCGTACTCGAGGTAATCGACATGGACAATGACCGTCTGGCCATTAACAGCAGAGATTGGATCGATGGACGCAAAAATCTTTGCGGCGATTTTTTCAATGCGGATCTGGAAATCTCGCTGCGCGGTCTCGTAGTTAAGTAGAGACGACTGTACCTCGATTGTGTACTCACCTGAGGTCAATGAAGAAGTGAGAACTGTGCAGTTATACAGACCATCGGCAACTGGCGTCATATCAAATACTAACAGACCAATGGTCAGGTTGACATATGCTCCGACAACCGGGGCACCTGTCCTTGCATCTGTTACATTTGCCTGGAACGCCACACTATCACCCCACATGGGATTCTGAGGAGTGAAGACAAGTTCCAACAAGACAGGCACAGCTGCAAGAAGAATGTCCGCCTCAATACTCTGACTCAAATGGAGGTATTTGCTTGCATTTACAATGAATCGATATAGCTGAGCATTGAGTCCAGATGTATTGATTGACATCTGGTATATGCCAGGTGCTATTTCCACAATGCTACTGCCGGTCCCATACCGTGTGAACCAGTCAGTCGTGATAGCAGCTCCGGCCACTCCAGTACCAAAGGCAATAGCAGTGTAGCTAATGTTGGCGTAGACCATATCGCCAAGATAGTATGTAACTCCCTCAGGTAGGACAAAATTCAAGGTTGTAGATACTGGATTTACGGATATGCTGAATTTCACGCCGATAACGTCGCGATAGAACGGACTGCCAGACCATGTGAAATTGGCTTGGAAGAAGTACCTGCCGAGACCCGCTAGGCTGTTCGAATCCACTAGTATTGTGTAGGTACCATCAGAATTGTCGACGACCCAATAGTCGAAACTCGATGTATTTGTGCAAGCCACGCTGACAGTGGCGCCGGCAATTGGAGCACCAGTTAGGTAGTCGCTGAAACGCAATAGAGCACTGACATTGAAGTAGTAATAGCCCGGCGGGGTCTGTAGCACTGCGACCTGAGTGAATCGTGCAACAATGGACACTTCTGTAGAGGATGATGCATTTGCATAGTACGGAGTAAGGTCACCCCAGACAAATAAGATGAATATTGGATAGTCTTCCTCGAGATCGGATGATAGAACTAGTGAATTGATGGAGATGACGTATATGCCATTTGAACCAGCCATGGAATACTGATCATTACTAATCAAGGTGCCTCCTATTCCGTGCGTTAGAATCAGGTTCGATTTGCTCAGAGTGATTCCAGTACTATCAAGTTGGTCAGTGACAACTATCTCGAATGTCACATTCGATAGAAACGGTGTATTTAGAGGAGATTTGGAAACTGTGACGGTTGCGGGACGCCTTGAAACCTCAATGTCCACATCACGGACTCTCTCTTGATAGAATGGCCAGCCTAGGTCCCAGGTGACTGTGATGGTGATTGTATATGGTCCGAAGTTGCCTAGAGCAGTGGTAAGAATTCGTACACTATAGCTTCCATCGAGGTTGTCGTCAACCCAGTAGTTGACATTCAATTGCAGGGTCTGAATTGCCGCAGCACAAGCAGCTGTCGCAGTCGCCCCGACGATACCAGTATCTGTTGTATCATCCGTGTAATGGATGACAATCACAGCTTCGGTTAGGTAAGGCGCCAGATCAGGGAGGTCGCTTGTCAGCTGGGTTCGCCTTATGGTAAGAGTGAGATAGAATATGTCATAGGCATCAGCACAATTGCGACTTCCTCCATAGAGTATTGTTACGTTCACAATCTTTGTTCCAATCGTGCTGAAGGCAGTCGTATCAAGGTGCAGTGTGTACATTCCATTACCAAGATCATCTACTGTGTAGCTTCCGGCCAACCAGCTATCAAGAAGAAGTGTAGCTCCATTCATTCCTAACGATGTATAGTCATCGAGATCGCGATATGTGAAGTTGAGGTGCAATGTGTTGCCTATCTGAATTGGTGAGTAGGTCCCATGGGTAAGGTCCGTGTATCTCTCTCTAACTGATATGAAGATCTGGACACCTGTCCTATTCTGGTAGTAGGGGCTTCCCGTCCATATGACATCGAGATAGAATGTCTGACTTCCAATGCTAAGCAGAGATGTATCAATCTCAACAATGAATACGCCTGTGATATCACCGAGATAGTAGATATTGAATGACGGATAGGCAGGGACAGCAATTGAAAGTTGGGGACTGTTCGAGATGGGAGCCCCGCTGAGCGAGTCTGTGAAAGTAAAGGTGAGGTTGACAAGCTCATCGTACGGTGTGAGAGGAAGTGGAGTCCAGTCAACGGTTGTCAATCGGTGTGCAGAGTAGACTGTGACCACAATGACCTGATTCTGATAGTATGGCAACTCCGCATACGTCCAGTTCAGCCAAATCTTGAGTTCGACTGCCCCGAGCCCGCTCAAGAGCGATGAATCGAATGTGATTCGATACTCACCGGGGCGCGCAGTGTAGTCAATCTCAAGGATGGTCATATCGTACTGTGTGAGTGTTTCACCAATGGTCAGCACTTCAATGAACAGGTGAACATTTCCAGAGTACGGTCCTGTGGCATTGACTACTCCTGTGTCAGCCCCTATGTCAAAATAGATGATGCTGAATGAGATTTCTTCTCCATAGGGCGTTATGACAGGGCTCTCTCCGATAAAGAGATCAGTAGGAGCGGCTGTTATCAGAGCACTCGTTGAAAGGGTCAAATTAGAGTATTTGAGATTCACACCAATCCAGTTGACCTCGAAACTAAGAGTAATCTGTCCAACATCCGGCCACTGATTTGCAGGAATATGAATGGCATAGAGTCCATCAGGACTTATGCCGGCAATCCAGAACGTCGGATAGGGCAGTGTCGAGCTCGTAATAATCAGCTCCACATAGCCTCCCAAGGTCGTTCCATTGACTATCCCCGTGTTCGCATCAACATCGTAATAGACAAGATTGACTGTGATATTGCCAGTGTAGGGTGTGGGCTCGACTGAGTTGTCAAGGTAGAGCGAGGTCAGATGTGTTCTCAGTTCCACTGTCACGAAGAATGTGTGATTCTGCGCACCATATCGCTCAACTCTGAAAAGTAGATCATAGGAATCTAGTGCGTCGTCGTCCATAGAGTAGATCAATACTTGATAGACTCCCGGGGTTGCAGTTCCTGTGACAGTGTAGTTCTGGTCGCCAGCAGAATGAATAGCCGACCAGTTGCAGCTTATTGTGTTTGCCGCGCCAGTAATTGGAACCTGAAGATCAGTATCTCTGTAAGTGATAGTGAATGAGGTTGTATAGCCAACAGGGAGCGACAAGAAGCTTGTTGATGGAATGGCAGAGGTATGCAGTTCGCGCACTTCAACACTCAAAATGATGGAACGAGATTGGTAGTAGTTCTTTGAGGCGGTAATTGAAACACGATAAAGATTCAGAGTCACACCTGTCGTATCCAGCCTCAATAGATAGTTACCGGAGCCATCTGGTGTCACAGTGTAGCCTTGCGTCCAATTACATACAACCGCAGCACCAACTACTGGATTGGTAAACATGTCCTGGAAGTAGACATGGAGCTCAGCAGTGTTTCCACTTGCAACATCTATACCAGGTGCGTCAGAAGATAGCAGTTCTGTTTCATAGACGACATAGACTGTAAAAGTATCGAAGAGAGAATCGTAGTTGGCTTTGGTCCAACTTAGGTCAACTTCATAGACACCATTTGAAGGCAGCAGGTTGGTATTCAGGGTCACACTGTACTCACCAGTGCCAAGGTCGCTGACCGTCCCACTGCCAAATCCTCCAGAATATAACATCACGCCCGCGGCCAGCAGGTCACCATTATCGCTGTCATTCACACGGATTTGGAGAAAGACAAGAGCCCCATAGGTCACATTCACAGCCCAGGTCAGTCTGCCCTCGACAGGGTACTTCACTGATAATTGAGTAGAATGGTCAATAGAGAAACCTCGACGGAAGAAACCAATATTGTGCACCTCGATGCCCGAATCATGATCGTCTACAAAAGCTTGTACCTCCCAGGAACCGACTCGTGCACTGACAGCATCAAGATTCACATAATTGCTGATTGCGTAGCCAGATACGTCCACTGTAGCTGTGAGTGTATCCCAGACTTCTCCATGGGAGTCATATATTGTGAAAGTGACAAGGTCACCTTGGTACGCAGATGGCAGAACAGCACGGAATCTCGTGTTCTCATCCGCCCTAAAGGTCTTCGTCTGAACCCATTGACCAAGCACATTGTCCCACACGTGCAGATTCGTCACCATATTGGGTGAAACGCCGCGAATCATCCAGAATCCGTTAGGTTCAGAGAGTCCGAGCTCATAAACTGAGATATTAACAGCTCCATCACCGGGGTCGCCCAGATACCAACTATTCGTAAGATTGCTATATCGCTGCGTGGGTTCTGATACGAACGTGATATCACGATTCAGTGGTATGGAAACATTGTAGAAGAACTCGTCTTCGTATCCTCCTGGTACCGCGACGTAGTGATTAGTTGTCCATTCGACAGTAGTGCTGTTCTGCACGACATAGTTGTCACCATAGCTGAAAAGCTCAGTGTCATTGACTGTTACTGCATTGTACCTACGTGCATAGACCTTGACATCAACGTCGATATAGACGGATATCTCAAGATTCGGGTCAGGGGGATTATCATCAGGGGTCCAGGAGAAATTAGCATAGGCGTTGCCGTATGTCCATGGAAACGAGGGCGCGTAGCTAGCAGTCCCGAGACCAAAGACTGGCGTGGGTCCACTATAGACATTATCGACATCCACTCCATTCATCTGGAGATTAATGTTATCAGGAGTTGCCTTAGCTTTGATATACAGGACCATATTGTCTAGTCTGCCTTCAGGTCGGATATCGCTTGCTCGATACCACTCGCTATCAGTCACTCTCAGTCCTGCGAGTATCTCTACATTCGGCAGAGATAGGTCAGAATAGTCAATTGGGATAAGTCCGGTTGAGTACCAGATATTATCATCATTAATATCGTCAAACTGCTTGGACCAAAGGTAGCTTCCACCATGGTCCGGATCGCCTACCGATACAAAGAGCTCAAAGAACCCGGTCATATAGGTTCCCCAACCGCGACAGTCTGCATAGTAATCGAGGGAGATGCCAGCCCACGTCACTTCGCCCCGTTCGATTACGAGGTCCTGTCTTGCAAAAGCTTTGTCACCAGGATTGTACCAGAATCCGTAGAGATCCGTAGTCTGGTCATCATGCCAGTAGCCATCAATCTGAAAGATGGAAGATGGATTACCCGTTCCGTGGCCGTTTGAAAGCCAGTTTGCATCCATCCTCTCAGTACCACTGCCTTCACTCACGTACACATTACCCGTCGGGCTTACAGCGATACCGTAGTTGAAGCGTAGGTTCGATGTGCCTGTTCCGTCAGTTCCCCATTGTCCCTGATATGCACCTGCGTTGGAGAAGTAAGAAATCCTGTGATTGCCGAGGTCATTCACATAAATACGACCTGTCGTGGAGTTGATGGCAACTCCCATAGGTGTCCTAAAGTTCGTGTTTCCGCCACCAAGACTGCCAAACTGGCCAGAGTATGTTCCAGCAGCTGTAAACCTCTGAACGCGATTGTTGGTACTGTCAGCGATAGCTACCTGCCCAGTGCCCTGGTCGACGGCGATTCCTGTTGGCATCTGAAATTGGCTGTTACCTGTCCCTGTGGAGCCCCAACCACCTTGTCGTACACCATTCCAATTGAAGTACTGCACACGGTCATTGCCTGTGTCTGTCACATATACATATCCGAGTGAGTTGCGTATTGCTATACCAGTTGGACTTCTGAACTCACCGTTGTCAATCCCCGAGGTACCGAATTGCCGCTGATAGACACCTGTAGAACTGAACACCTGCACCCTATCATTGCCTTGGTCAACAACATATACATAGCCTGTGGTGTTGACAGCAACTCCTGTGGGGCGGTCGAATTGCCCATTTCCAATGCCATAGCTTCCCCACTGTCTAATGAAACTGCCAGTGTTCGTAAAGACTTGTATGCGGTTGTTGAAGGCATCAGCTACGTAGATGTTGCCAGAGGAGTCAATTGCGACGCCCCAAGGATCAATGAATTGGCTCGTTCCCGTACCTCTGGTTCCCCACGTGCCTACGTTAGTGCCTGTTTGAGTGAAGTAATGCATTCTGTTATTGCCACTGAAATCCCCTTCCTCGTATCGAGTTTCGAAGGACCAAGTTGCATCTGTGCTGAAGCCCTGATTGACCAGCCAACTACGGTTTTCTGTTATACTACTGATGTCTCCATAGACACCATATCCTTCCCACTGCTCGCCTAGGGGCACCGAGAGGTTAGCAGTCGTGATACTTCCTGATGGATAATAGACCATGCGCTGTTCTATGAACGAGTCGATTCTCGTTCCATACTCTGAAGCAATCAATGGGTCACCTGTTCCAGCCATTGAGGTCGGCAAATCCGAGATGATGTACTTCATGAGCACCTCATCGGGCGCTACCACAATCTTTTGGCCATTGTCTAAGACGACAGTCTCGCTATCTAACCCACGCTTTGAGTCGATTGCCCAACCAGGAGGCAAGATCATAATACCCAGAATCAGAGGAAGAATTACTAGAATTAGTCCCACAGTTCTCTTAGTTCTCATTGGCTAATCTCCTCAATGGCCATAGCTATGTTCACGACAGTACGTCTGACTTGCCAATCTTGTCATTACTAGTATATGAATAGATGGTGATTCCATATAATTCACAACCGTTCGAAAAATCGCAATGAGGAGTAGTGCTCATGAATTCAGGATTTCTGTGAATCCATCCCAAGGGCGCATCCTTAGATCGCGGGTGGTTCTTCTTCTTGGACAACATGGCAATCAGCATTGTTAGGTTTACGAACAAATGGCCTCAAGGAATCAGTCGCTGCAATCACGACTTTTTTTTTCTAGTATCAGTTAGTTTAAATCACCGGCAGAGTTCGTGGCTTCAACTGGAGCCAGCCACATGACAGCCATGATGAGACCCACAATCAAGGAGATTCTTGATATTCGGTCTGTAGCCATTGTGGGAGTCTCTGAAACGCTCGGGTACTACTGGGTACATTCAATGCTACAATGGGAGCATGATCTCAGAGTGTGGCTAGTTTCTAGAAGAGAGGGAGAAATACTCGGTCACAAGATATACAAGAGTCTCTCAGAGGTCCCCGAGAGAATTGACTATGCCATCATTGCAGTACCGTACAAGTATGTTCCTCAAGTTCTGAGGGAATGCTATGAGAAGGGAGCAAAAGCAGTCACTATTTTTTCAAGTGGATTCTCAGAGCTCGGAACTGAAGAGGGCAGGCAGAGAGAGCACGAAATTCGATTCATCCTAGATGAATTAGGAATGAGAGCCTTTGGACCAAATTGCATGGGACTCATGTACCCTGAGATTGGCTTTGCGTTTATGCCAACTCTGAAACGGCTCTCAGGGAATGTGGGATTTCTCTCTCAGTCAGGTGGAGTATCAATGACGTCATATACCTCAGGGGTTGAGGCAGGGGTCGGCTTCAGCAAAGTCTTCAGCTATGGAAACGAAGTCGACATATCACCACAGGAACTTTTGGACTACCTAAGAGACGATGCAAAAACGAAGGTCATCGGAGCCTACATCGAAGGAGCGAAAAACGGACGACAGGTCCTGAACTCGCTCATCGATGCAGCCAAGGCGAAGCCAGTTGTGGTTCTCAAAGGAGGGCGAACTGGTGCAGGGTCACGAGCGGCATCATCTCATACTGGGGCGCTTGCAGGGAACCAGGAGATCTGGAAGGCTACTTTTCAACAAGCGAATGTTCAGACTGCGGAAACGATTGAAGACTTGGTGGCCACTTTGAGCATATTCTCACTGAGCCCCAGACCAAAGACAAGAGATGTCGGAATCGTTGCTATAAGTGGAGGGACTAGCGTCGTATACACAGATCTCTGTATTGAGAATGGTCTGCAAGTTCCTCAAACAACGCCTGAAACAATGGCACGTCTTAGAAAACTCATGCGTGATGTGGGGACAGGATTGGCCAATCCTATCGACATGGCTGCGGATTATTATCAAGATCAGACTACGACAGAAGTCATTCGTACTATTGCGGAAGACACAGGATTCTCTTCGTTCATCTTTGAGGCAGATGTCTATAACATGTACCAGGTCGCAACAATAATGGGAGCCCAAGATGTACTAGTCGACTATTGGAGGACGGTCGCAAAGGCAGGAAGACAAGCCGTAGAAGATGTCAATAAGCCAGTGCTTGTTGTGGTTCCAGAAGTTGCCTATCAAAAGGCACGAAGTGATGCTTGGGCCTCATTTGTCAAAGAAGGCCTTCCTGTGTTTCACAATATGTACGAAGCAATCAGAGCCTTGGCGCGGGTCTGCAAGTACTATGAAGTGAGTGATAGTCGGCGCGGGCAAATCATGCCATCTCGACCCAGTTTACGAATTCAGAAATAGTCTGGTTCTCCATGATGAATTGCTTCCTATACTCTGCATTCTTCAACTCGAACCACACGTGTTGAAAATCAGGGTCAAAACCGATGATTCCTACTGATGCCTCTAGTGTGTTAGGTCTGAACGCAACATAACCGAAGACAAGAGACAAGGTAAGTCCTACCACGTATGCTATCGCGATAGGATGAATCCCTCTTCCCGACGACAAATCATAACTTACGAAGATAAGGGCGAATATTGACAATCCTGACAGGAAAGCAGCAAATAGCATCGCAAGACAGCGCATTCTCCCGTTGCCGTCATCTGCAATATGGTGTTCTTCGCATACACGTACTAGAAAGCTTATCGTTCTGGGATTTGGCAATCCAATTCGTCTTCTCTCTCTGGTATAGAAAGCAGGATTCCAATGCGGGCGCAACCACTGTCTATTCTGAGGCGTTGCAGATATTGTGCTTATTGAAGTGGATGGGGCGCAACAGACCGGGCATATCTTCGGAAATCTGAGTCCACTTATTCTCGCTCTTATTATGGGCTCGTCAAAGTACTTCCTGTATCCCGTCAATCAGACGAACACATCCTTCGGCGTTGCGCTGAATTCCAACATGTAATTTAACCTATTGAAGCAGGTAATCATCCAACTACGCCCTAATCGTATTTGCCTTGGATGTAGTTCAATGAATGAAGATACATGCTTCTCGATACCGTGACGGGGTATGCAGGAGATACAGTCGAAGCCTTCTGTGTCTGTATCTCCATGCCAAGTTCCTCAAAGCTTGTTCTTACTATATGAAGACCTTCTAGATTTGTTGTCAAGTCTAATCTAAGAGCCTTGAGAATCTCAAATCCGTAATGAGTCATCCATAGAGTCTCCAAGTTCACCTTGCTGCCCTTCACAGGCAAGATGACTTCCTCGACTTCTTGCTTTCTTCTCTCGGCAATTCCGGGTATCAGTTTCGATGCCCTTGTTTCTCGCATCCTGTCTGTATCAAGGAAGAGTGTGGGTCCTCCGTTCTCCAGTTGTTCTTCAAGTAGTTCAATAGCATTGTCAAAAACAACACGACGAGCGTCCTTGAAAGACATGTTACCATCTGTACCTTTCAGCAGTTGCTTAGGATTGCCGTCAAATCCAGCAAGCTCCTCCATCCCTAACCCACTAAGCAATCCACGCTGAACGCCAAACCAGTTATCTTCTGTCATCATGCACAGTAGTGAATCGATGCGTTTCTTGATACTATTCCACTCTATCCTGTGTGCGAGGTCTGCGTATTCCATCCAGATAATTACTGGGTGTGCTGTCCAAGGAGCACCATCGCCTCTGACCAGTTGAAAACGTCTGTTTAGTTCATCCTGAGTGAAGACATAGTGGAGGAGAGCGTCAGCTGACAGGACAACAGAAGAGTCCGCACGGACAGAAGACCGCAGAAAGACTGGAGAGAGGTCCAGATTCTGAAGACGATTTTCCGAGATGTCGATTTCGCTCAGACTCATGCAATCAAGAAGAGGCCATAGATCTAGTCTTGTGAGATGATTGCTCCGAATGCGGAGCTGTTTGAGCAATGAGCAACCAGTCAGAGGTGTGAGGTCAAGCTCCTCCAGCATGTTATGCGATAGATCTAGAGTCTGAAGACTGGTGCACATTCTGACATCAGAGAGGTCAATCCGTTTTGCTGCCCGCATGATCAAATCAATCTTCGAGTGCTCTCTGTGGAACTTCGTTTCCTCTTGGCGTCCGTGCGGGCTCCAATATCTAATCGTTATCTCTTCCATCTGAAGGACGACCTAGAAAGAATGCATCATCACTCCTGATAAATGAAGCCCATGAAGACAGAATTGGGATGGTACTAGTGCTCTGGCTCTGTCTTCGAAGGAAATACCTTCTCAGCGGCGATCAGGTAACCTCCATCGAGTGCATTCAGGACTGTGCTGTGTGACTTTCTATCACTATGGCCCAATAGTGTCATCGATTTGACAATGAATTCAGGCGTAGCACCATCTGTGAGGTCCATTGATGCCATGGTTTCCTTCACGAAACTCAGATGCTCAGGAAGGTCGTCCCTGACTCCGACATACCGATTCATGAGAGCTCCATCAAAGTGACTATCAAAGATAGGATCGATGGTATCGTCTAGGTCGGGACTATTCACTAGCTGCCGCACAGCTCCATTCTCTAAATCATAGCGCTCTCCGATATCTCTGCCAAAAAGCTCCAACTGATTCTTCTGCCTTGGCGTAGCAGGTTCGACGCTTATCATGGCACAGATGAGGACCTCGGTCTGAACAGCGGTAATTACTTCTGTAATGGGTATCGCTGTCCATCTTGGTTCATCCCACGAGAACTCCGCTCTGAATTGTGACAGCGCAGTTATGAACGAACTTAGAAGGGACTCTTGAAAGCCGCCCTTGAGGATTCGGGAGTAAATGGGAAGACCAATCGAGCGGTGGATGACTAGAATACCGATTAGATTTCTTGCATCCTCGAAACGTCCTCTTAGGGCCAGGAGTTCCAGGTTCCTGCGTGTCATTGTTTGCACATAGATACGGCGACTGATTGCAGTAACAAGGAACAGAGCGAACACGGCTAGAGCTCCAACAAGAGTGGCTCTAACGGTAATCATGAATAGCGACTCGGCAACGGGGATGTTCACGTTGATTGTGCAGTTGTTCGCAACATAATAGGGCATGCTGACAGAAACTAGGAGAACAAAACTACCTGTTCCCACTACTGAAGAGTTGAAATCGGCCTCCCACCAACTTCTTGCAAGATTAGGATTGAATTGAATATCAAGGGAAGACCAATTTCCAACTACGCGAGCATCACCGAGAATAGGATTGCCATTGTCTTGATCATAGAGCGAGATGGTTGCTGTGAATTGTTCTCCAGGCGCAACATCGATGCTCGGAGTCTGAGCGAATATTGTCAGTCTATGATGTACCTCAAATGTGATCGAGCCAAATGCCACCTCCGTTCCATTGAACCAAGATACGGAAACCATCCATTCTCCAATTGTCGCATTGTAAGGTCCCAATGTGGTTCCATTACTCACAATAGAGGAGCTATTTGATTCGGCGATAGTCTCGCTGGACCACAGAGCTCCTGTTGGCAGATACCAGTCAGCCTTGACATCGAATATGGGAGAAGTCAATTCAGACTCAGTACCAATGAGGGCATTGCAGCGAATTTGATCGCCACTACGAAAAACTGCTTCAGTCTTCCAAGTCGATTCAGAGCTTCTAAGTACCTGAGTCGACATCGACGCTAGATAGTTTGGTGCTTTCAGATTGATTTTCCACCAACCAACGACGCTGGCCAGACCAGATGGAATCTCCAAGCGATCAGATTCGACTAATGCCTGAGCAGTGAGGTCGTTGCCAAAGGGGTCTTCCACAGTTGGGCTGCGCCAATCATCGCGATAGTGTACGATAAGGCCTAGGTCTCTTGCCTCCGAGTAGGATTGAATATAAGTGAAGATGAATAGGTCTGCATCTTGGTTGAGGTCAATCTCATATGCGACGCCCAAGTCACTAAGGTTCGTCGAGAATGATGAGTTGTAGAACTTCGTCATCCGACTAACACAAACTGAGTATTCAAATGACACACTCGCATTTGATGTGAATGTGAAAGGGATTGCAGCTTTTTCCCAGTAAGTATGATTCAACGAAATCGTTCCAGATTCCGAGTCGCCGAGTATCGGATTGTCGCCGACTAGTTCAACATTGACATGCAGATTAACATTTTGTGGACTGAGATTTTCTAGTACTGTGAGAGATATGTCGTCCACTAGAAACGTGATATACCTCCCATTTGCTGGGTCGCCATCCAAATCAGGATCTGAGTCTGAGATCTCGACATAGCTCGAGTTCGTGTCGACTGCAAAACAAACTCTTACCTCAAAAGTAGAAAGCACCTCCGGCAAATTCACTACCACGGAATCGATCTCATTCCAAATCCCGCGCTGTGTTATGTTGGTAGGGTCTACAGACCAGTTCCATAGAGTAGATGAACCATTCATGATCTGAAAACTGAACTTGAAATTGCCACTATGATTCTCTCCGATTGGACCTCTCTGATAGAGGTAGTTCATACTGAACTGAAACTGAGTATTGTGCTTGCTATTATTCACGATTTGGTACCAGTAGATCTTGGTGCCATTATAGTGGCGGTGTGTGCTGGGTGCAGCAGAATCTTCATAGCCCTCGTTCTCAAGAACCAAGTATTTCGGGTCGGAATTGCTGTATGAAACTCGCTGGTAGCCATGGGTATCAAGAATCTCTCTGCGCGCTCGCCAACCATATGGATAACAACTAGCGTCACCAGACCAATCTACCACAGTACCTGGAACTCCGCTCTCAAGGGAGCCGTTCAGAACACTGAGCAGCTCCAAATCACGAATGCCGATTTCGATTTGCTCTGCTCTCCATCCTCCAATCCCTGAGGCTACATCTTGGCTGAAAACGTGACTGCCTGCCTGAACAAGAGCAGTGTCACTGGCGGAATCCGCTAGGTCGTTTTCAAACTGGTAATAGTGTACGAGACCAAGTTCAGAGCCTGTGAGAGTTGTCCTGTAGTCAATTCTCAATTCATCCAGACTTCTTTCAACTGAATAGTATCTGAACTCGTCGACATGTCCATCAACACGATAGCTTGCCGATCCTCGCGAACTCATTATGTTGTTCTGAGTAAGTAGATCCGAAACAGAACCGGTCCATGATAGCGAAGCATCCTCTATGGGCTCTGTTTCCTCATCACCCCAATAGGCTACTAGAGAGTTGATTGTCTGATCCCAGGTTATTGCGATGAAATACCAATGATCTATTGACCAGTTGGATTTCGTCCCGAAGAGTGTGTTATCACTCCCCCAGTCAAGAGTCAGTCTGTTGGTAGTCCATCTTGTTTCGAAGTTGGCGTGTTGGCCCCAAAAGCGGCCATTGGGGGCTGTGAGGTCCCATTTCAACCAAAGAGAGAGTGTCCCTTCAGATGATCCAAAATCAGTACTTCCTCCAGACCCGACTAGGAAGTGACCCGCAACGCAATCCGAGGAGTATTGATTGCCTGTGGGACCTGCAGGCATGAACACAGCAGAACCTGGGGAAGGTGATACATCAGTACGCGCAGATGTGTATGTCGACGCCCAGGCAGATGACCCTATATGCTCAACTACAACGGGATCAAAGACGCCTGTTTGCCTATCTACCACGGCATAATTCTCAACGGGAAGGTTCCCGTTTTGCCTGTAATCTAGACCTTCTAGCATGCGAGCATTCTGGGGGAGATCATATATCGATGGAATGAGGATTAGCACGATGCACATCAGAGGAAATACCAGTATGATGTTGCGTTTCAAGAGCTAGCCTCCTCGATTATGTAAGCTAAACTGCTAGTGTAATACTACAGGAAACAGCGAGCAATCCAACTTACCACTCTTCCCGATAGGACTAATTTGCGTGCGATTAGCATGCCTGCACGGGTATTTCAGATAATGCTGGTTAGACCTTCCAAGCTAATTGCGAATGTTTCTACTAGTAAACTGCGTACACCACGCTCAAGAGCGACGCTTTCTGAGAAGCAGGGAGAATCAAATGGGCATAGTGACTATATCAAGCCGACCTTTTCATTGAACTCAATGATCAACTTGTCAATCTTTGGCATCAGATGTTGGATTCGTTCCCAGTATGCTGGATAGTCATACCATTGAGCATTGAGCTCATCTAGTTCCATCCCCTGCTGTTCAATCCAGGTATAGTACTTGAGGTGATGGATTCTCTTTCTATCGTAGTGACCCAGCTCAATCATGGCATCTGTCTTCTGAGCCTTCAAGTGCCCATAGTAATCTCTTGTGCTCTGCTTGGATGAATATGGTCCAGAGGCTGACTGTGCCTCGAGCATCCTCGACCTGTACATATCCATTGAATCTGTGAAGACTGTAAGCACCACGTCATTCTCAGTTAGTTCATAGTACTTGGCGAATTTTATGGCCATAAGCAGATTCGCTATGCTGGAGATGCCCAGCAGTCCAAGTTGCGCTACTATCTTTTCTGGCGCGCCAATTTCGTTAATGAGATATTTGCGACCTTCAGGTTCATTGAAGAGCCGCATCAAGTTCATCGAATCAGCATCATCAATTGCGATGATCAGGTCTGTATTGCGAACATTGTGTATCCAAGGAACATGCTTGTCCCCGATACCTTCGATTCGATGAGCACCATAGCCATTGAGCCAAAGAGTAGGGCACTGAACAGCCTCTCCTGCAGCAATCTTTGAGGCGGGATAGGCCTGTTTCAATTGGTCACCGCAGGCAACAGTGCCAGCAGACCCAGTGGTCAAACAGACACCACGATACGTATCATTTCCAAGTTCATGGCTCAGAATTTCCTTCATCGCATGTCCTGTCACCTCATAGTGGAAGAGGTAGTTGCCAAACTCTGCGAACTGATTGAAGATGAAGACGTTCTCTCGAGTCGCCTTAAGCTCTGCGACCTTATCATAGATCTCCTTGACATTGCTCTCCGAACCCCGCGTCTTGATGATCTCTCCAGCGACAGTCTTGAGCCAATCGAAGCGTTCCTGACTCATTTCCTCAGGCAAGATGGCTATGCTCTCACAACCAAGAAGCGCTGCGTCGTATGCACCACCACGGCAATAATTCCCTGTCGAAGGCCAGACTGCTTTGTGGTGGGTAGGATCGAACTGCCCGGTGACAAGGCGAGGCACTAGGCAACCAAATGAGGCTCCAACCTTGTGCGCTCCGGTGGGGAACCATTTGCCAACAAGTGCGATGATTCTTGCTTCAACACCTGTGAGCTCAGGTGGCATCTCCATGTAGTTTGCCAGCTGTTGAAACTGACCACCCTTTTCAACAGGCTCATTCTTCCAAGTGATTCGAAATAGATTCTGTGGAACCACGTCCCAGAGGCCTATGCCTTTGAGTTCGTCTCTGATTCTCTTTGGAGCCTTTTTTGGATTCTTCATCTGCTCAAAGGTGGGTATCACAATGTTCCGTTCGCGACAACGCTCAACTGTTCTCATGAGCTGATTTTCGTTCTTTGTGAGGTCGATCATGCTACTTTCCTCAGAGCCCTGACATATGAATGACAACTGACTTTGGCCGAAGATGCGGCACATGAACCGTGGAAGTTGGGAAAAGGCTTTCGGATTGGTGATGAGTTAAGGAACACGCCACTACAGACAGGTTATTAATACGTGAGCAATGATGTTACAGCAGTGTCAGATGCTCTCTGACCTCATTGAATTGGCTATTGCATTTCATTCAATTGGTCTGGTCTGGATAGTAGGCATTCGCCTCGGCCACATCTGAATGTCAGCAAAGGTGAGTTGACGTTTCATGACAAAGACGAAGAGTAAATATGTCTTCAAATTCGGCGCAGGTCGAGCCGATGGGAACGACACGATGAAGAACCTACTTGGAGGAAAAGGAGCCTCCCTTGCAGGTGCTACGCTTCTTGGGCTGCCAGTACCTCCTGGTTTCACCATCTCAACAGAAGTCTGTAATCTCTACCTTAAGACAGGTGGCTTCAGCGAGGAAGTAAAGCGTGAGGTGAAGGATGCTCTACGCTTCCTTGAAAAAGCCATGGAGAAGGAATTTGGAGGTTCTACGAATCCTCTTTTGGTTTCATGTCGCTCAGGTGCCCGGCAGAGCATGCCAGGGATGATGGAAACCGTCTTGAATGTCGGCCTAACCGCGTCGACAATTCCTGGTCTTGTTGAAATAACAAGTAACGAGAGGTTCGTATATGATTCCTACCGCAGACTCATCATGATGTACAGTGATGTCGTCATGGAGAAAGCTGCAGGAATTGAGCCAGAGGAAGGGCATGAAATCAGACGACAGATGGAACGGCTGCTTGAAGCGAAGAAGAAGAAGGTCGGTTGCCTAACTGACACCTGCTTAAACGCTGAACAGCTAAGAGAGCTCTGTGATGAGTTCAAGGATGCAGTGAAGAAGACACTCGGGAAGGAGTTCCCCGATGATCCATACGAGCAGCTCTGGGGTGCAGTGGGTGCCGTATTCAAGTCTTGGGGAGGTGCACGAGCAGTTGCATACCGACGCATCGAGAATATACCCGATGATTGGGGCACTGCATGCACAGTGCAATCCATGGTCTTTGGCAATATGGGGGACCACAGTGCCACAGGTGTGGCTTTCTCAAGAAACCCAGCAACTGGAGCTAACAAGTTCTACGGTGAGTTCTTGATCAATGCCCAAGGAGAGGATGTTGTCGCAGGAACGCGCACTCCCAATGCCATGAATGAGGACAGCAAGAATGAGCAGAGTAAAGTATTGCCAACTCTAGAAGAAGTAATGCCTGAAGTCTACAACGAGCTCTCGGGGATTCGAGATACCCTTGAGAGAGACACCAAGGACATGATAGACCTTGAGTTCACAATTCAAGAGAACAAGCTGTTTCTCGTCCAACACCGTGTTGGTAAGAGAACTGCCACTGCGGCGCTGAACATTGCTATGGATATGTTCCACAGTGGCTTCATTGACGAGCCCACTGCAATCCTTCGTGTAGCTCCCGAGCAATTGGGGCAGCTACTATACCCGATTCTAGATCCCGAAGCAGAAGCAAGAGCCACGCCCATCGCACGAGGGCTTCCGGCTGGTCCCGGCGGCGCATTTGGGCAGATTGTCTTCAGTTCAGAAGATGCCTTGGAATGGAGCAAGCGCGGGAAGAAGGTAGTGCTCATTCGTGAAGAAACCTCCCCCGAAGACATCGAGGGAATGCGAGCAGCAAATGCAGTGTTGACAGCCCGTGGCGGCATGACAAGCCATGCAGCACTAGTCACGCGAGGGTGGGGCAAGTGCTGTATCGTGGGAGCATCGGGACTTGATATCAATACCTTTGAGAAGACTGTCAGTATAGGTGGGAAACACTTCAAAGAAGGCGACATACTCACCCTGAATGGCACGCAAGGTCTTGTCTACGATGGTGAGCTGCCCATGATAGAGGCCACAGAGAATCCAAGGTTGAAGGAGTTCATGGGGCTCATTGATAAGTATAGAAGGCTCGGAGTGCGAGCAAACGCGGATACACCACACGATGCAAAAGTCGCATTAGGTTTCGGAGCTGAAGGCATAGGGCTCTTCAGGACCGAGCACATGTTCTATGGAGAGGGAAGCGATGAGCCACTGTTTCTGCTTCGCAAGATGATTCTGAGCAAGACTCATTCAGAACGAGCTCATGCTCTAAAGGAACTTGCTCCTTATGTGAAGCAGGACATCAAGTCGACCCTCGAGGTCATGAATGGACTGCCAGTCACTATTAGGCTTCTCGACCCGCCACTGCACGAGTTCGTCCCACAGAGCAAGTTCGGCCAGGAGAAACTTGCGCTGGCGCTTGGAATCACCCCTGAAGAGGTCCGCAAGAGAGGGGAACAGATACATGAGAATAACCCTATGATGGGGCACCGTGGTGTGCGTCTGGGCATCACATATCCTGAGGTCTATGAGATGCAAGTCCGAGCGATGCTTGAGGCCGGTGCCGAACTCATCAAGAAGGGAAAGAAGGTCCACCTTGAAATCATGATTCCAGTCACAATCGGAGCGGCAGAACTGACAACCATGGAGCTCATTGTTGACAGGGTATACGAAGATGTCAAGAGCGAAGTGGGTTTTAATATCCCATACCTGTATGGCACAATGATAGAGACTCCACGCGCATGTATGCGTGCCGGAGACATGGCCCAGAGTGCTGAGTTCTTCTCCTTTGGGACGAATGATCTCTCGCAGATGGCTTTTGGTTTTAGCAGAGATGACATCGAGTCATTCTTACCACAGTATCTCGAGCTTCATATCTTGAGAAATGACCCTTTCAAGAGCATAGACAAGCGCGGTGTCGGGCAACTGATGGAAATCGCCATTGAGCGAGGCAGAAAGACCAGACCTGACCTGAAGCTGGGTGTCTGCGGTGAACATGGTGGCGACCCGAGGTCTGTAGAGTTCTTCCACGAGATTGGTCTTGACTATGTCTCATGCTCTCCATATCGATTGCCAATCGCCCGTCTTGCGGCTGCACAGGCAGCAATAAAGGAGAAGCAGGCGAAGCATCTGAAGTGAATCATAGTTGCAGAATGCGAAGCGGACCATTTACGAGGAAACAGGCAGATATCGCCTCCTTCCCTTCCTCTCTTCACAATGATGGAGTCGAATCAGGATGTGGAACGTCGGTTTCTCTCGTCCTTCTGGATAGAAGGATGCCAAGGGCAATCAATGGTCCAAGAGGGAGAGGCACTATTTGCCAGAATGTCGAATGATTAGCCAACATGATAATGGGCAGTAGACACCAGAGTATTAGAATAAGAAGCAGGAAGAATAGAGCTTCTGAGATTTTCAGGTGCTTTGCAGAGTGGACAGCAACTATCTCAGATGTCACTACGCTCGTTAACGTAAACAAAACCAAGACAACAAGCTCGGCTGCATAGGATGGGTCATGCAAATTCACACCGTATTGTAGCGCCATGAAAAGCCTTGTAGGGGGAAGTCCGTGCGCTGCAAGTATGTAGTCGATTATGAATGGGTATGTGGGCCTGGGAGTCCAAAACAATCCTGAAAAGAAGAACGAAATCAGAAAGACCAAAATCGAACTTCGATACGTTTTGTTGACCTTCATATATGCTGCTATACAGAGGAACAGAATAGCGACTGAGAGGGGAAGAACACGCAAGTAGAAGTACGATAGTAACAGGAACATTGGAATGGCAATAGCTGAAGAAGATACTACAAGGATAAAAATCAATAATGGCAAACGTACCATCACCATTGAGTTCGGATGAAGTTCCACCCGCAGGCCTCAAGAAAAATACGGAATCCTCTCACCTTTCTTCTACTCAAGAATTGTGATTTAGTTGCTTCTATTCGAGTAAGGGGTGAAGCCGTTTCGATTTGCTGAACATAGATACATCCACTCAAACGTCCAACCATTTCTTGAGATACATAACCACATTTCTGTGCGAAGCTCAATCTTTAAAACGGGGAGTTCTTGGCCCTTTTTCCAATAACAGAGTATCTTGGACTGAGGAAACATGAAGCGAATATTGGTGACTGGTTCATATGGGCAAATAGGTACGGAGCTGGTCGGAGCTCTACGCAGCAAGTATGGTGGCGATAATGTCATTGCATCGGGCAGAAAGAAACCACCAAAGATACTCACTGAGCATGGGCCCTATCTCCATCTCGATATTCTCGATACTAATCAAATCCATTCGATGCTTGTTGACAATGACATCAATATCATAATTCACAATGCCTCTGTCTTATCCGGCGTCGGCGAAAAGGATCCTCAGCTTGCGTTCGCTACGAATGTCCAAGGTGCATACAACATACTTGAGGCTGCCAGAATCCTAGAACTCGACCAAGTCATAATACCGAGTTCGATTGCTGCCTTCGGTCCAAGTACGCCTCGTGACAATACGCCTAACGACGTGATTATGCGGCCGACGAGTGCATATGGTATTACGAAGGTCTTCATAGAGCTGTGGGGAGAATACTATACGAATCGATATGGCCTTGACTTCCGTTCCCTGAGATATCCCGGCATCATCAGTGCTGAAGCGCTCCCAGGTGGAGGAACAACAGATTATGCTGTCGAGATCTTCTACGAGGCTCTAAAGAACAAAAAGTACACTTCGTTTCTCAACAAAGGCACGTATCTTCCGATGATGTACATGCCTGACTGCATCAAATGCACAATCGATTTGATGGAAGCTGACGCGAAGAAGCTGAAACATAGAAGCTTCAATATCACAGCAATGTCATTTGCTCCTGAAGAACTGGCTGCAGAGATCAAGAAGCACATTCCAACATTCAAGATAAGCTATGCACCCGATTTCCGACAGGCGATTGCAGAATCTTGGCCCGCGTCACTTGATGATAGTGTCGCCCGGCAAGAGTGGGGCTGGAAGGCGCAGTATGACTTGGCTGCAATGACCAGGGATATGCTTGAAACGTTATCCAAGAAACTCGGGATACGTTACTAGGAGCACTTGGATGGACAGCAAAGGCAATTGCTGTCCCGCTTGCCGCCTGCTTGAAGGCATGAAACAGCATCTTTATGTCAATTGCAGGTTTCCATCAGCCATTCAAAAGGTGAGCCTAATGAATCGAGACCCACTCTATCTTTCTGTCTTCATCTTGTCTATCTTGATTGCTTCTTCGTTCTACTTGTCTTGGAGTGTCGATAGAGGAATGGGAGAACTCACTGTCGAGCGGTTACGAATCGAACGTGCCCCAGGACGGCCTGTGGATTTCATAGTCTATGCGCCGCGAACAGGTATTCATCTCGAACCCATGCCAATTGCTCTGACACTTCATGGTCTGGCAGGGTCTAAGGAAGGTATGTATGCTTTCAACATAGAGCTGGCAAGACGCAATTTCACTGTTGTCTCCGTTGACCTTGCAGGACACGGCGATTCTAGTCTGCCGTTTATCGTTGAAGATTATGAGGAGATGGCTCAGGATGCGTATGCAGCGCTTCGCTACGTTCAGGATAGCTGGGCTGACGTCGATAATGAAAGCTATGGTGTTCTGTCACATTCCCTCGGCTTTCGTGTGGCGATTGAGATGAAGGACATGCCTGTCGCCCCGTTGGCATATGCAACTGTTGGTGATATCGGGCAAATGAGTCTCGGATCATACGTCGACTTTCCAGGCAACCTCCTAATAGCCATTGGCGCGTACGATGAGATGATCTCAGAGGAAGATGCCATTAATGCGATCAGGACTGCCACTGGAAACAGCAGTGCAGAGCCAGGGATAACTTATGGGTCACTTGAAAACCAGACAGCCTATCGTTTACTATTTGCACCGACAGATCATGTCTTTGAGGCCCTTGATGGTACAATCGTTCGAGAATCTGCTTCCTGGCTTATTCAGGCCGTTCAGGGCGAAGAACAGCTTTCCCAGACTCTTGACCCAGCAGATCAAATCTACTTCAGCAAGGTCATTGCTACTTTCTCAGGTGCCTTCTCGCTCCTTGTCAGTGTTGTCCCGGTCATGCTACTTGTTTACAGTCACCTTCCTGAAACGATGAAACCACGGAAGATACCTCTTCAGACCAAAGCACTCAGCTACAAGAGGACATTCGCCATCAGCTCAATTCTAGGAGCAATAATGGTGACAATCTTCACTGCGACAACAGCAGGCGGATTCCATCTTGAGAACCTAGGGCTTGCCTGGCCGAACTCAATGTTTGCTACAGGTCTGATACTCTTCTACACACTCTCGGTTTTGTGTTTGACTGCAGCAATGTGCGGCCTGATGGGGATACCAAATACAAAGTTGGCATTTGCATCAATTGGCATACAGAGAATTCCCGTTAAGGAGCATATCGTTGATTTCCTCAAGTGCATCGCTGTAGCGGGAGTATGTATAATCTGGCTTCTCTTCTGGTTGGCCATAAGCGGCTTGCCTGAACAAATGCAACCATGGATTCTCTTGGCACTGGTGAAGTGGCCCGTCGGCATTCGTGGTATCAATACGGTCATAGTGACGGCCTTTGCCATTCCCTATCTCGTGGTTGATGCAGCTTGGCTACGGGGACTTCTCTTGAGTGACCGAAACTGGAGCGAGAGTCAGAAGGAGATCAAGACTATGGTCTTTGCATTTGCATCGAAGTTCGCGGTTTCAGGTCTACTGGCAGTAGTCGTTGTGTTCGGCACAACTGCGCTTGGATTCATCGGTGGTAAAATGGTACTGCTGGGCCTCCTGCTCTTATTGGTGCTGGTTGTTTCGCTCCTAACGACAGTATTGACTGCGTGGACTGCCCTCAAGTTCCAGAATACATGGCCTGCAATACTCGTCAGTGCTTTCATGCTATCCATTGTTGCAGTATCAAGTCTTCCGTTAATCTAGAACGAATGCAGGTGTGCATGTATGCTCTCTGTGGTACACTTTCTGCCATTAAGGGGGGAATTATGGCACAGGCGGAGTTTATTAATTCTCACGAACTTCAAAGTCCAGCCCCTGTTCGGCCATAAGCTTCAGCATCTTCTTTAGTGCCCTCTCATCAGGCACTTCGAGAATCAGCTCGACCTCGGCTCTGTTGGGTGGTATCCCAGGGTCAAAGCGATCCTGATTAATCTCAATCACACTCACTCCGGATTCAGCGACCAAGCTGAGTAGTCTGTTCATGCTTCCAACCTTGTCCAGTATCGAGCCCCTTACTCTTACTGAGCGACCTAGTCTGAATAGCTCTTTCTCGACAATCCTAGCGAGAAGTGACATGTCTATATTGCCTCCAGAGATAACTGCAACAGCAGTCTTTCCTTTTATGTTGATTTTGCCATTGTAGTACGCGGCAAGCCCAACACTGCCGGATGGCTCAACAACAAGCTTAGCTCTCTCAAGGAGCATGAAAATCGTTCGGGTTACCTCTAGCTCATCTACGGTTGCTACTCCTGAAACCAGGTCTCGAGAGATTCTGAATGTTAGATTGCCGGGCGTTTTGACAGCGATTCCGTCGCAGATTGTGTCCAGATTCTCAACACGGATGATTTTTCCTGCCTTTAGAGACGCCTGCATCGATGGAGCACCCGCAGCTTCCACTCCGTATACATCCACCTCAGGACGCTGCTCTTTGACTGCAATAGAGATGCCTGAGATCAGACCTCCGCCGCCTATCGGAACGGAAATCACATCAACATCTGGACATTCTTCAAGTATCTCAAGTCCAATGGTACCTTGTCCGGCAACTACATTCTCATCATTGAATGGGTGCAGGAATGTCGCACCTGTTTTTTCTGAGGTTTCTTCTGCAAAAGTAAGTGCATCGTCGAAGGTGTCCCCGTGCGGGATGACAGTAGCTCCATATCCCTCAGTCGCTTGAATCTTCGCAACAGAGGAGTATGTGGGCATAACTATGGTGGACTTGATACCCAATCTAGCGGCTGCATAGGCGACTCCTTGTGCATGGTTACCTGCTGATGCTGCAATGACTCCAGCTCTCTTTTCTGAATCCGAGAATTGTGACATTGCGTAGGTTGCACCACGGACCTTGAATGAACCAGTCTTCTGCAGATTCTCGAGCTTGAGGTATACCTCTCCCTGCGTTGCATTGCTGAAAGTTGTTGAGTATTCCATGCGGGTTCTATGTGCAATGCCCTTGATTATCTCGCGAGCATCCAGCATCTTCGAGTAGATCGAACTATACTTGCTCATGATAGACCACGGCTCTTCATAGAGCTTACAACTAGATTAAGGATTCCTAGGCAATCAAGAAGAGAGCAGGGAGGAGTCACTCGAAGAAAGGAATGATGACTCCTCCCTTGCAATGCGAAACGGTTTAGACTGCAACAATCAGAGAAACAAGGATACTATTCGCAATCAGCGGAAATAGCATCCATGCAATATAATTGCCAGGCGGCGCGGTGAATCTGTTGAATCTGGCTGGTATGAAGGCGAAGTATCCTTTCTTCACGCATGTCCATCTCCACAACTCCATGTTTCGGCTCAAGAGAGGTTCAAGCAGCAGGAAGTCTATCAAACAGGCAATCATACCAGACATTGTGGCAGCCTGAATCCCAGTGAAACCAAGTGACAGTGAGAAGAGGAAACTGCTTTGTATGAAGAAGACCCAAAGGAAGACAATCCAAATGGGGACATTCTTCACAAATGGACCATTCCTCTCCTGTTTTGTGTAGTGATAGTAGCCTTGGGAGGAAACGAAACTCTCACCAGCTGAAGCGATTGTGAATATCAGTAGCAGCTGGAGAAGCACTAGCCATTCAAAAATGCTCCACATTAGTTGAGACGTGATACTTGCAAGCCCTCCGAATAGTACTAGAAGTACGAAACTCTCTAGCCTCGAAATCATCAAAACACCTCACCGATGCATTCTCGTCTTCGCACTTTCAATCAGGTCAGAGGTTTTCCTAGCGATGGAGATAATCCAAGTCTTCCCCACTTTCTCCCTTCGCAACTTCTGAGCAGTCAGACTATCTTGCACCTTCAGAATAAGGTCAACAGCCTTCTTGACAGTACGACGATCAATACCTGTCGCCTTTGACAGGCCAGCAATCGACATCGATGGAGATTCCTTTAGCGCCTGCAGTACTGCAGCCATTGCCCGTCCAAGGTCGACACGTGGAGTGGATAGAGGGAGCATCATATTGAATCGTTCTTCATTTGGGCACGTCCACTTATATACATTATTATGTACACGTTATTATGTTCACTTAATAATGTACACATTTGGTAATCATCAGTTACTATGAGCCTAATATCCATGCAAGAGTCAATCAGTCAGCGCGAATTGCAGGGATTGAGCACTTATCGACTTCGGCCGACCTAATCAGCATTTAGAAAATCCTGTGTTTGATATCAATGCCACGGGACCGTAGCTCCTTCATGAAGAGCTCAGGGGGAATGCATCTTTCAGGTGTCAATACTCCCCGCTCACTTATGCGGCCATCAGCCATCATCATTGCAGTCACTGCAGCAGGGAAAGAGGTCGTCCGCATCATGGAAGTGAGACCAGTAGTTTCATCGAAGTAGTCTATGATCTCGTATTCGATATTTCGTGATTCTGTACCCTTCCAACCTTCAACCATTATTCGGATGAGTGTGACATCCTTGCCAGCAGGCGGCAGATTCTTTTCCAGTAGGGTTTCAAGCATTTTCCGTGGACGTACTTTCTTTCCTTCAACGTCTATTGGATTGCTACTCATGAGTCCAAGTTTCATCAAGCACCAGACCTTATGGCCATGTCCGGGATAGCGTATCGTCTTGTAGTCCATGTTGCCTACTTTTCCTTGATAGGTATATGGAAGTGTTGAGGTACCTCCGCTCGTGTTGAACGCCTCTAATTTTCCAAAAGGCTCGGGGAAATATATCTCTTCAAATCCGACCAATGGGTCCTCGAGAACTACTTTGCCATCTCTCAGAGCAACACATGGTTCCACATACTCATTGATCAGTCCTTCAACGGAAAAGATTAGGGAGTAGTTCAGCGGGGGACGAGGTTCTTGTTGGAGACCTCCCACTCGAATCTTCACGCTCTCAACACGGTCTAGATACTCGATTCCATGCCTTGCAAGAACACTGACCATTCCGGGCGCAAGCCCGCAATCTGGCACGACGGTGATGCCGGCATCTCTCGCCTGATTATTCATCTCAATCTGCTTCTGCACAATCGTCCAGCCGCCTCCCAAGTCGCACATATGGGTGCCAGTTTCTATCGCGACCTCAGTATGAAGCACATTGACTGTGTAACTCACCGCACTGATGACTGCGTCTACACCTCCAAAGAAACCCTCAAGCTGCTCTCGATTCCTAGCATCGACCTTCACGGCTTTTGCCTTTGAGCCAGTTTCCTTGGCAAGTGACTCTGCACATTTCAGATTGATATCCGCTAGCAGAAGTTGTTCCACTGCGTCTTGTCGAGCTAGGTCAAACGCTGCACCTCTGCCCATTTGACCGCTTCCGAGAATACCTATCTTCATCTCACGCGTTCCTCAAATAGGTGACAACGTAGAATAGAGGCAGGGTAGGTAAAAACAGTATCGACTCACGACATATTGAGTTAAGATGCGATAGCATCCTCTGATTGCCGGAAATCCATGGGTTCAAGGGAAGTATGAGGAATCACTCATAACTGGTGTCAAGCAGACTAGTCATGATAATATCCTAAGATGTGGACCGAATCCTCACATTGCCAGCTAGTCCTGGGCATCCAGACGAGATGTATCTATACTAGACAATCTCAGTCTCTTCTTACACTTCTCGTGAGAAGATAGGTTGCTTGGACACGAGAAATGGCATCATGAGTTTCTGCTTGGGAGCGAACTTAGTCTTCTCTAATATTTGCTCAGCCAGCTCCTCAGTTGTCATTGTGGTCTGATCTTTGAGTTCTCGTCGTCTTACAGATAATTGGTGGCTTTCTCTCTCCTTGTCGCCCACTACGCAGATGTAGGGTATCCAGAGCTTTTCAGCAGACCGAATCTTCTTGTTCAGAGTCTGCTGACGATCATCGACTTCATAACGAATACCGTGTTTTCCTAGGACTCTGCCGATATCCAGACAATAGTCCAGCATATTCTCATTCAGGGGGACCAATCTTACCTGAACCGGCGTCATCCAGAGAGGCAAATGAGGCACCTTACCATCTCTCATGTCCTTGCTCGCCTGCTCTAGGACACCATAGACAATTCTCTCAATTGATCCTGAGGGAGAAGTATGAAGAATCAGAGGATAATGTTCCTTGCCTTCCTCATCCACGTATTTGATGTTGAAGCGCTCACCGTTTTCCACATCTATCTGAATAGTCGCAAGGCACGCAGCTTTCAGCTGTTGATCGACGACATTCCATTCACCCTTAAAGATGAAGTACGCATAACGCTCTTCGAATAGCTCGACCATGACAGGTTTGCCTACCCTGGCTATAACGCCGAAGACAAAGTCCTTGTTCTCTTCAAAGAATGAACGGAGAATCCGGAATGAAACCTCATAGGAAACCTCTAGCTCATTCATCAGTTTCTCAACAAACACTAGTTGATTCTTGACAGAAGCTTTTGCCATTTCAGTATCAGCAACTATCTCGTGTATGTCCGGCATGGTGAATGCCCGTGGCCGCCGCATTCCAGCCAGCTCTCCACTCTGTTCTCGTCTATAGGAAGGGGCAATCTCGAAGAGCTTCAGAGGCAGCTGCTTGTATGACACTTGTGCCTGAGAGATCAGTAGGAATTGTCCAAAGCACGCTGAGAAGCGTGCAAAGTAATCGCGGTCTCCGGAGCGCACCACATACTGTCTGGATGGAAATCTCTGCAGATACGACTTCAATGAAGGATGGGCATAGTCATAGATCAAAGGAGTCTGCACCACATTAGCTCCATACTCAATCATTTCGGCAGTAACCCTTTCTTCAACAGTCCTCTTCAGGGTGAGCCCTCTTGGTGGCCATCTGAAGTTCCCAGCATCTGAACCGGGCTCGTAGTCAACAAGTTCAAGGTTCTTCATTATCTCGATATGCGGAGGCGGTTCCATTACAGTACGGTCCTTAGCAGTTTCGTAGTTGATGTAAATCTCTAGTTCATTGTACTTGGCGTAGTTGAACTTCTTGACATCCGTCATCCTGCCATTTGGTTCGACGACAAAGAATTGCGAACTGGCCTTTTCCTCAGCGTGAAGTGCAGTGAGGTCCTCTCCCTCAGCTACCTCAACCTCAGCTGTCTTTGCCAGTTCCTTGGAAATGTCAAGGACCTTCGATCGCTCAGCAAGTGGATGGCCTTTACAGTGAATCGAGAATGCCTTGTACCATCCAAATGGGGCACGCACAACATGATAGCTGCGTTTCTCAAGATTAGATGCCACTGCCTTCAGGAACTGCATTCCAGTACTAGGTTTTGAAGGGTTCTCTGAGAGATGGACCCAAGGATAGACAACAACGTTCGTTTCTTTGACTTCATCAGCAGCAGATGCAATCATATCTGCGGTTTGCTTGGCAGATGCTGCTACATTACTCTCGTCACTCTTCTCGACGGCAATGAAATTCACCAAGCAAGAGTCTTCGGTTGCATATACTTTCTCTTTGACATCTTCAGCTGTCTTGAGAGCCTTCCTCTTAACCTCGTAGCTGAATCCGTCGGTATGTATCTGAAGCATTCTCATTCTAAAGACCTCAGTATTGGTTTAGAGGGACCCATTTGCCACTTAAGCTTGATGACATGGGTCACTTTCAAATCAGGTGTCAGGGCAGGCCAAAGAAAAGCCTCTAATTGCCTGCCCCTAGTCAGGTTTCTAATCGCGTTTTGTGGGTCCTATCAGCGTGATTTGAATCACGAGGAAGTCCTGAAACGATATAGATGAACTGTAGTTCTTATCTCCTGGTGTAGTTCAGAACCAATACCTGACCTGACATCATACATGGCCCTAGATCTCATATTAAACTGACTTGTAGTTCTTGATACACATTGAGTTCTGAGATCGCACTGAGATTCTAAAACCAAGCTCAATATAAGGAGCAGATGTCGATGCCGATGCTATGAAAGAGATAGTTGTCATATCAGCATGCCGGAGTCCTATTGGCACCTTTGGAGGTTCACTGAAAGAGCTTCAAGCGCCAGAACTGGCCGCGCAGGTTATCAAGGCGGCTGTGAAACGTGCTGGCATAGACCCATCACGCATTGGCGATGTAAGGCTTGGCAACTGCTTTGAGCCGCCGAAAGCACTCAATATTGCAAGAATCTCAGCGCTCTTGGCTGGAGTCCCCTATACAGTCCCGGCAGTCACAATCAATAGAGTGTGCACATCTGCAATGGAAGCCATTGTCAGTGGAGCGATGCAAATTCAGACAGGATTTACTGACATTGTTCTTGCTGGTGGTGTCGAATCAATGTCTAATGTTCCATATTGTGTTGAGAATGCAAGATGGGGAGTGCGACTTTTCGACGGCGTCTTCATGGATGCACTTACAACAGGGCTTCACGCCGGGAGTCATTTCTATCCTCACCCCGAAACAGGCAAGCAGTACATCATGGGTGAAACGGCTGAGTTTCTGAATGCAAAGTATGGATTTACACGGGAGGAGCAAGACGTTGTTGCACTAAAGTCACATAACAACGCGGAACGTGCAACAAGGGAGGGCGATTTCAAAGAAGAAACAGTCCCCATTGAGATCAAGGGAAAGAAAGGTACGACACTTGTCGAGAAAGATGAGCACTTCAGGCCGAATCTGACTATGGAAGGTCTGGCACAACTACGACCCGCCTTCAAAAGCGACGGCACGGTCACTGCAGGCAACTCCAGTGGAATCAATGATGGAGCAGCTGCAATGGTCATCATGTCAAAGAAAAAAGCAGGTGAACTAGGACTCAAGCCATTGGCGAAGTTGACGGGATACGGGATGGGTTGCAGTGAACCACATCTCATGGGAGAGTCACCAATTGCAGCCGTCCAGGATCTCATCAGGAGAACAGGACAGGGATTCTCTGATTGGGACCTCGTGGAACTGAACGAAGCTTTTGCAAGTCAGTTTCTTGCTGTCGAGAAGGGTCTCAAACCTCTGGGCTTTGACAGGGATAGGGTCAATGTGAATGGATCTGGAATTGGGTTGGGTCACCCAGTCGGATGCGCGGGAGCACGGATTGTCATTACGCTCATACATGCCCTGAGAAGAAGAGGGCTCACTAAGGGCATGGCTACTCTCTGCGGCGGCGGAGGTGTCAGTATGGCAACTTCTTGGGAAATCGTTTAGCCAATGGCTTCTGAAAAGCTATCCAGGATACGCAGCACGTTAAACTCCAACACTATCTTTATTAAGTAATTCACTATTGTTAATAACATGGAGAAATATGACCTGATTGTCATTGGCTCAGGAGCTGGAATGAACGTCGCCTCTGCAGCCTATGAAAAAGGCATGCGAGTTGCAGTCGTTGAGAATGGGCCGATGGGCGGAACCTGTCTTAATCGAGGGTGCATACCTACGAAGATCCTCACGTATGTTGCTGACGTCATTACGGAGGCGAAACATCTTGAGTCACTTGGCGTCAAGCTTCAGGTTGAGAGCATCGACTATCCTTGGATCATGAAGCGAATGAGAGAAGAGGTCGACAATTCAAGCCGTCAACAGGGACAGTCTGTTGATGAAGCTGAGGGAATCGATTGGTACAAAGGCACAGGACAATTCGTAGGTGACTACACCATGGAAATCAATGGTCGAAAAATAAGGTCCCCCACAATTGTGATTGCTGCTGGCGCGAGACCGAACATTCCCAGAATCAAAGGTCTTAATGAGCTGCAGTACCTCGTGGAAGATGATGCACTTCATCTCATGGAAAAGCCAGAGTCCATGATTATCGTCGGTGGAGGGTACATAGCCACTGAATTCGGGCACTTCTTTTCAGCCGTTGGAGTAGCTGTCACCATCATAGGCAGAAATCCCTACTTGGTCAAGAATGAAGACAGTGATGTTTCTGAGGTCTTACGGGAAGAGCTCTCAAAGAGGATGAACATCCTTGTGAATCACGAGGTCATAGAAGTCAAGCAAGATGGACAACAAAAGATAGTCTGGGCACGCGATCGTGATACCGGCGAGGTCAAGGAGTCTAGAGGAGAAGCGCTCCTAATTGCCACAGGCAGACACTCCAATGCAGACCTTTTCAAGCCTGAGAAGACAGGAGTGAAGGTAGACGAGCAGGGGTGGGTCATTGTTGATGACTACTTCAGAACAAGTAAGAAGGGTATCTGGGCATTTGGGGATGCCATAGGACGCTATCAGTTCCGGCATGTTGCGAACACTGAGTCAGACATTGTATGGTCCAATCTGTCAGAAGTCATGAGCAACAGCAAAGACGCAGAACTTCTTACAATGGACTATCATGCCGTCCCGAGAGCTGTGTTCTCATATCCTCCAATTGCGACCGTGGGCATGACACTAAAAGAGGCCAAGGAGTCGGGACATCAATTATTAGTTGGACAGGGGGACTACTCTACAGCAGCAAAGGGATTCGCCATGGGAAATCCGCCAAGTCTCGTCAGGGTCATTGTGGATGCTGAGAATAAGAAAATCCTTGGAGCAAGCATCGTCGGGCCTGACGCGCCAGTCCTGATCCAAGAGATTGCGAACCTTATGTACACTCAAGATGGCAGCTTCTATCCAATGCTTCAGGCAATGCATATACACCCATCACTCAGTGAGGTCGTTCAGAGAACCTTCGGAAGATTGGCACCGCTGGACCATGTACATGAACATCATCATCACTAGTTTCATTGCTATGGCGGGTTCTTCTATCATAGGCTAAGGTCAACCTCTGAAGAGACTCAAACTCCTGAAGCATACCCCGCATTATTCGCGCTCTAGTTCAAAGTCGAAAGACAATATAGCCCGTTTGCTTAGCAAGAACAAAACAGTATCTACTCTGGTGGCATTAGAAGATGTGCGAGTGGTGTTTCAAACACGGGGCTGGAAAGAGATGGTATCTTAACTCCAAGAATTACCTGGAGCAGACAGCACTGGAAACAAATGCTCACGAATACATTTTCGAGCTCTGGAAACAATTCGAGAAGATCTATCTCCAGAAGATCTATGGGATCTCAATGAAAGGGCCGGGCTACAAGTTCAGCACACCCATTGTTGGCAGAGCATTGAAAGGCTACGTGAATTCATGGTTCCGCAAGGAGAAGGGAAAACGCAACCCTCGTCGTGGCGAAGGGCATCCCGGTCAAGTGGTGACTCTTGAAGATGCCAAGAAGATACTTGAAATCGCCAGTCCAGTCTTGAAGGTCAATTGCGCATGTCGACAGATGAGCCGTGGAATCCAAGATCCATGCTGTCTCACATTTGGAGCTCTTGCCGAGATGATTCCGAAGCTGCCAAGATTCATTCCAGAACGGGGTGCGGAGTGGCTTCATGTGGATGAGGCTCAAGACTTCGTTGAAACCATGAACGAATCTGGTCGTGTAAACACAGTCTGGTTTGGACCTATTCCCTATATTGCGGCTCTCTGCAGCTGCGAAAGACCGGAGTGCGCTGCAGCTAGAATCAGAATGGAATACGGCCTCAAGTTTTTGTACAAGGGCGAATATGTCGCCCAAGTCTATTTTGAGAAATGCAACGGATGCGCAGTCTGCAATTCTCGATGTCAGTTTGGTGCTCTAACATTTGACAGTCTGATGAATGCGCCATATATCGATGCCAAGCGATGCTTCGGATGCAGTCTCTGCGCTACTGCGTGTCCTGAGAACGCCATTCAGATGGTGGACAGAAATGAGAATCCTGTCCTAAAGGATGTGTGGTAGATGAAGACCAAGATTGTAGTCGACTACGATAAATGCAAGGACCCCCGAATATGCAAGAAGTGCCTTCAAATCTGTCCTCCAGCCATCTTCATCCTGTACTCTCCAGACTACATCAACAATGACCCCACTGACTGGAGAGTAGATGTGGCATTCACGGACCTCTGCACGAGGTGCAATCAATGTGTAGACATCTGCCCTCTAGATGCCATTACAATTAAGTAGCGTACATTCTTACAGCACGTTGTTGGGCATCCGGCTCTATGATACAGAGTAATAGGACCTTGTCGTCACCAGCCCTGACATTCAGTTTGATACCGCTGAAACAAAAAAGCGAATCTATTTCAGTGAGTTTAACGTACGGAATCCTTGAATCTTAGGATTCACATCAACGGAGGTAAAGAAACTGGCAGAATCAGGTGGAAAAACCGTAATAATAGCAGCAATGCTGATAGTTGGCATAATTATCGGCTTTGGGATTGGATACTTTACACCGTCGTTGGTTGCATCTGATGATTACGATGTGATCAAGGCGCGAGGTTCAATCATTGTGGGAACTAACACAAATTGGCCGCCATTCGAAATATTCAATACAACCTCTAACCAAATAGAAGGGTTTGATATTGATCTTGCAGAATTGGTTGCCGATTATCTTAATGTAACCACTCAATGGATTGATATGGACTTTGACAATTTAATCGGTGCATGTCAAGCCGGAACAATCGATATGATTGCTTCAGCCACATTCATTACTGCTGCACGATGTGCAGTTCTTCAGCCATTGACCTGGTACATTAGAACGAACGAGGTCGTCGTTACCAAAGCCAATTCGACTCTTGTAATTGATGAGCTAGCAGATCTTGTTGGATTGGACGTTGGAGTTCAAACTGGAACAGTTGAAGATGAAGAACTATCAGATATCACTAACATGGAAGCCACACTAACCAGATATCCTGTTGTTGAAACAATGTTTCAAGCACTAGATACAGGTACTCTTGACGCTATATACGTCGATGAACCAATTGTCGGTCTCTACAGCACAGTCTATAGTGTCAAAATAATCTTCACAGTGACTGCACCACCAACAGCATTCTACATCAGATATGGTAGCGATAGACTCTCTGCGGCAATAAACAGTGCCATCGCTGAAGGATTTGCAGATGGAACGGTAGACGCACTAATTGCAAAGTGGTTTGGGTGATAATGAGTGCAAGAGGTTGAGGGACTTCTAGACATTCTCTATTTGATTACTATAAGAGGACTCTCAACAACTCTTGCTCTCACCCTTATTTCTTTAGCATTTGGTTTTGTTGTAGGGACTGCACTTGCCCTAATGCGCGTTTACGGACCATTTGAATTACAATTGATTGCCAAGGGATATGAAAAGATATTCAGAGGAATTCCATTACTTGTTCTTCTCTTTATTTTTGGAGCTGCATTGCTGGGTTGGTTCATGTGGGCTGGTTCCGTTATCGCTGCATTATTCGTAGCGGCTGTGTTTGCACTCGCATTAAGAAGTGCAGCATATCAATCGGAGTTATTTCGAGGATCGATATTGTCTGTGGACGTTGGTCAGATGATGGCTGCTCGGTCGATAGGAATGACTGAAATGCAGGCTACTCGACATATTATCCTACCTCAGGCATTTCGACTCTCTTTACCAGGGTGGACAAATGAATATGCGGTAGTTATCAAGGATTCATCCTTGGCAAGTGCAATTGGCGTGACTGAGATGTTATATCAAGCTCAGGCGTTTACAAACACCTATCCCGCCCTATTCTTGGGGATTATTCTGGTAATTTCAATCATCTATTTTATCTTTACTTATCCCATTACAAAGTATGTAGGAGAGAGTATGACCGCGAAACTTAGACAACTCGGACTTGGAGGTGGAAAACAATAACGAAAGTCATTGAGGTAAGAGATGTATGGAAAGCATACGATAAACTACAGGTGCTAAAAGGAATATCTTTCGATGTGAATGAGGGAGAAGTAAAAGTTGTTTTTGGACCAAGTGGATCAGGAAAAAGCACTTTGCTCAGAGTAATAAACATGCTAACGCCTCCTGACAAAGGTGAGGTACTTCTTTGCGGCGAAAGCCTAATGGAACACAAAGCAGAACTAAGCCGATTGCGAACACGTATTGGTTTTGTTTTCCAGAACTTCAATCTCTTTGCACATCTCAGAGCAATAGACAACGTCAGTATTGGGCTTCGTCTCGTGCTTGGTAAGACAAAGGAGGAAGCACAAAACATTGCATACAAGGCACTTGAGAAAGTTCGAATGGCTGAGTGGAGTCATCATTATCCTGCACAGCTAAGCGGAGGTCAACAACAACGTGTTGGAATTGCGCGGTCTATAGCAATGGAACCCGATGTTATTCTATTTGACGAGCCTACCAGTGCACTTGATCCCGAATTGATAGGAGAGGTTCTCCAAGTCATGCTTGACATAGCGAAAGAAGGAACGACAATGATTGTTGTAACACATGAAATGGGATTCGCTCGCGCTGTTTCTAGTGAGATGATTTTCATGGATCAAGGCGTGATAGTAGAAACAGGAACTCCTGAGCATTTCTTTGAGAATCCTCAATCCAAGCGAGCAATCGATTTCCTCCATAAATTGGAGGTCTTATATGGAAAAGCAGAATCTGATCAACAATTAGTGTAGTCGGAGGTATTCTACTGACAGCTGTATCACCAACTGGACTCTTCGGGATTCTTTGGATTGAAGAGTACTATCCTGATCTGGTTAGCGGATTCTTTATGACGATGGGATTGTATCTCTTCGCTCTGTTCCTCGGACTCGGCCTTGGAATTCTTTTAGCTGTTGGTCGACATTATGGAGGTCCAATCACATCCAGAATCTCCACTGCTTATATTGAGTTTATGAGAGGTACACCTCTACTGGCGCAGATTCTGGCAGTCACAATCCTACCCGCTGTGTTGAATGCGTGGCTAGTGGCACAAGGCATGGCTCCGTTTGACACCTCGTGGCGAGTTATCTTTCCAGACATTGTGGGGGTTCCACGGACGATTCTTAACACCACAATTCTTCTATGTGCGATTACATTAGGCTTAAACAGCGGAGCATACCAAGCAGAATTCTTCCGCGGTTCGATGGCATCCATTTCGGCAGGACAAACGCTAGCAGCTCAGTCAATAGGAATGACAAGACGTCAAGAAATCAGATATATTGTGCTCCCGCAAAGCCTTAGGCGAGCAATACCTGCCTGGTCAAATGAAGCAGTCTATCTTCCGAAATACACTACTGTTGCGTATTTTGTTGGAGTAGCTGATATCTTTGGCGCTGCGAAAATGATAGTAGCGCGCACGTACGAAGCTCTACAAGTCTATGCTGTTATTGCCATTATTTTCCTTGTCTTGATTACCGCTATTTCCTGGATTGTGAACTATATCTATGAGCGTGCGAAAATCCCTGGGACTTAGACGAAAAAAGGAACAAACGCACTCCTGCGAATCTTGCGGAGTTTTTCTCTGCTTTTATTCTCCTTTGGAAGACCTAGGTTTCATTTTCTGCTCACTCTAATCATACCTCTACGAGGGATGAGTCGCTTTCTGTTTCATTCCTCAAGGCTTTCATACGTAGAGAGCACATACGTACATAGCACTCCAAGTATACCCCATGGTTGCGATCATATATCCCTAGTCCTGGTCAGTTTCATCTCATTGATATTGATCCATGTTTATGAACACCTCAGGGGTCCTAGAGTCTAGAGAGAAAAGGTCAGCAGCTCTTGCTTCCCGCGCTATTCAGGTCAGTCGGTCGACTAGTTCGCTGAGGTCCAATATCTCCACAGAATCATTCTCTTGGGCATCACTAAGCACTCGTTTGCAAAATGGACATGATGAAACCAGAACTCCAGCTCCAGTGCGCTGTGCATGATTGAGGCGTATTCTTGCGGTTTCGCGACTCCAATCAGGATAGGCAGACTTGCAGCCACCTCCAGCCCCGCAACACCAAGCATTCTCGCGAATTCCATCTTCGGTACTGATTTCCGTGAATGTAATAGGGAGTTGTTGTAAGACATCTCTGGGAGCATCATATTCATTCATATGCCTTCCAAGGTGACACGGATCATGATATGTCACTTGTATGCGGTGAGGGATGGAATGAGCTGCCAATCGACCACTCCGAAGAAGTTCCCGAATATACTGCGAGATGTGCATGATCTCCGCATTCAATTTGATGCCCATCCTGGAATAGTCCCGGGCGAGCGTTCTATAACATCCCGAGCAGGATGTGACAACCCTTTGTGCACCCGTCGCTTCGATTACTTTTTGGTTGTGTTCAGCCAGCGCACTGGTCAACGAGAGCTGCCCAGTTCGGAGCAAGGGCGACCCGCAGCAATACTCGTCTACGATGGTAAAGTCGACCCCGGCCTTTTTGAGAAGAGAGATTGTTGAGTCACGTATTTCTTCTTCACGATAATTGGATGTGCAGCCAATGAAGTAGACTACCGATGCACTCAGAGGAAGATTGTGAGCCTTTGCCAATTCTCGTGAATGATGAGGTGCCCCGTAGGGATTGTGGTTTTCGCCGATTCGCTCGGCAAACTTCCTGTGTTCAGGGAGTGGACCCAATTCCTTCACAGCAAGCGCTCTCAGCTCCTCAATGACCTCTAAGATGTTTTCTCGGTGAGGTGCCAGACATTGTACTTCACAGGCGCCGCATGTCGTACAGGCAAAGATGGGATCAATCAGCGAGGAATCCCAATCTAGCTCGCCATTCCGAATTCCATGTGCTATCCACAATCTACCAGATGCGAAGTAGGTTTCGAAGTTGAAGGATTCGCCTGAAGGACACGAAGGGCTGTATTCCTTGAAGACATACTTACAGTTGCCACATCGGATGCAGCTGTGGAGCCACTCCTCAATTGCGCTTGGCACTGGGGTCACAGGTCAAGCCTCCCAGGATTCATGATGTTGTTAGGGTCCAGTAGTTTCTTCAGGTCTCTCAGTAGTTTGAAGAAAGCGGGATCAGCGAACTGCTGCAGTCGTCTGGCGGACCACACTGGAGTCTTGTAGGGGATTGCCTTGAGCCCTAGGGCAAGATCCAGCAGTTCCTCGTTGCATCGACGTACACGTTCGAGAGTCGCAGGGTCCTTCGGAAATCTGATGATGAATTTGAACTCTGCAAAATGGAGCATATGCATGGGTTTGAGAAAGGCCATCAACTCGAAACCATACTTCTCAACAATCCTCCTCCCGCCCTCCAGAGCTGCTCCCCAATATTTGGGATGAATATAGGTTCCCACCCATGTGAGCCCATCATATTGAGCCAGTACTTTGAACGCATCCGAAGGAAAATCGATCCACGCATTCGCCTGTTCACCCATAAGTTTCGTGACCGTACCCCAATCGATGAGGAGATTCCGTGGCTCATCCTTCTTGGATAGCTCAACAAGATTCTCTAGTTGTCTATACTTCTCATTCAGCTCGATTTCCGAATTCGCAGATAGAATGAGGACGGTACCGTAGTCTGGTTCTCCCCTGTGAGGCGTCACTGGAGGTGCAACACCCATCAGCATCTTTACTATAGAGAGCGACTGGCAATCAGCATCTTCAATGATACCCTCTCGAACAATTCTCTTGAGCAGGTCAGTCGTCTGCTGCTCCCCAAATGTGAATAGAGCTGCATGCGTCATTGCCTTCTTCTTTGGCCAGAGCTTTAGCGAGATCTTTGTTACAATGCCAGTCATTCCTTGCCAGCCAGAAAAGAGACCAACCAGATCTGGAAGAGGGTATCTTCCGAACCAATTCTCTTCTCCCATGATTCCAGAACCAACACGGACTATGTCACCATTCGGCAGGACTGCCTCCAGTCCATTGATGAAATCAGACATCGAGCCATGCATTGTTGAGAGATCGCAGAGTCCTTGGAGTAGCGCATTCGCCATGACCGAAGTGAAGGGAGGTGCGAGTGGGTACGTGTACCGCAGCGATGGAAAGTGTTTCTCAAGATATTTCTTGACGTCACCAAAGGTAACGCCTGGTTCAACAAGCATGTACATCGCTTCCTCATCCACTTCAAGGATTCTATCCATGCGTTTGAGATCTACGATGACAGCTCCCTCGACCTGTGGTATTGTCAGACCCCCAACGTTCTGACCTGTTACAAAGGGAACCAGAGGTGTCCGGGTTTCATTGGCGAGCCTGATTATATTCTGAACTTCCTCAACAGTAGAAGGCATCACGACCATCAGGGGTTCTTTGGAGGGATTCTCTGTCATGTCAAATGAATAGACGTACCGTTCCCCAGCTCCATCAGCAACATGTTGTTCCCCAACAATCTGTTGAAACTGCGATTTCAGATCCATTGGACTATCCTCCCAATATCGACGTCATCAATCGGTAGAACCTGATCATCGAGAGTGGGTGTTTCAGCAAACCACGAGTCTTGATTGCACCCCCGAGAACAGCTCTTATCATTGAGGTTTCGCCCCTAAAGAGTCGAATGATCGTATTGAACTTCATAGAGAGTACAATAGTCGGGTCATCAACGTAGTCGGCAACAATCTCAATGTGATAACTGAAGATTATTGAGATGGGGTAGTAGTCAGTGTCCAGAACAACGGACATTCTCCATCTTCCAACCTTGCCTCGCATCGGTTGATTCTCTAATTGGCGATTCAGGAGCTTTCCAAGAATGTTGCCAATGAAGTCATCTGGCTCATGAAGCATTGGAACCAAACTCGATCAGCGTTGACCACAAACCACCTCTTGAAGTTGCTCATTCTCTTGAGCCCGAAACAGCGGATAGGAGGGGGCATCAATAGTCCTAGAACCTCTTTCAAGAGGCCTCAATGACAACACAATACCAACAATTGGTATAAAGAGATATTTTGGGATGTATCGTGAGAACAATGCTAGGGCGCAGTTCCAATTCGCCATTAAGGCTTTCAAGACTGCTGACAATCATAGTAGGCGCACTACTTGCCACATGCCTTGGATTCTTCTTACTTCTCAATGCTTGGAGCTCTTCACAAACAATCATTGCATATGATTCTATGCTCGCGTTTCTGGCTATCACTTGCTCAGCAGCTATCCTTGTTCAATATCGAGTACGAGAACATGCGGAACAAACAGTCTTCCATGCCGCCCTATTTTTTGCCGCCATAATAAGCATGGGACGAGCAATCATAATCATCTACGAAAACAACCCGGTATATGAATACAGCAGGATTCATCTCTTGATTGATCTAGTCTTCCTTGCGATTTTCTCATCGCTTGTATTCATTGGAATGGTCATGAAGAAGAAGGGATGGTTGGAGAATAGAAGACAAAGTGCTGTGATACTCATACTCTCATCTGTACTAATTCACCTGTTCCTATCTTTTGTCATCATTCCGACCCTTCCTGAAGATAGCTTCATCATTGTAGGGACGATATTGGGGATCTACAGCGGAATTGTTCTGCCCATGTGTGGGTTCATGTGGTCAACGACTCCAGGAGGCTCCACTACCTATGAAGCGAATCTGTTTGTTGCGGGTTTTGCTATCTATGGCCTTTCGTATATTCCTTTTCTCGTGACGTTGTATTTCCCATCGAATGCATGGACTATATCATATATACTCTGGTCCATGGGACTGGTCATACTGGGACTAGCACCCTCTGTTGCTTTTCAGGTCCGTATAGGTATGAAATTGTCTCGTGCCTATCTGATACCACTAGCCCTTTCTCTTTTGGTCATCGTACCAACAGGTACTACCTTAACAGTCGTAACATACATGCCGACTCCGCCAACGCCAAACGTCGCCCTGTTCATTGTGCTCCATCTTGGAGCCTCACTGATTGCACTCTCAATGGCATTTTTGATGAATCTCTACAATACTCACCGACCAGCTCCGCAGAGACGGCCCGTCATTTTACTCTTCATCACATGGGCGACAATCGAATCATATCAGGTGATTAAAGCGGTCCTCACTCCTCCCAATACACTAGAACTCTCCATAATTCCATATCTCGTCGGTTCAGTTCTCTTGCTGCTCGAGCTGCCGAAGGCTATCAAAATGACAGGCAGCACGCCGGAAGTGCAACCAACATTCTCAAAAAGCGACCTGCTAATAGTGCCAGCTGTTTTTGCAGCCATCCTGTTTTCGGAGTACACACAGATCACTATGTGGGGCTCTGGAGGTTATTGGGGATTTCAGCCACTCTGTCGGGCACTATTGTTAGCGTCAACTCTACTGAGTATGTTTCTGTTCTTCTACTACACTTCAGTCCAGATAAAGGACGGAAAAGGAAGAATCACCGTAGATTTGTTGGCAACAGGCTTCCTCGCACTATGGATTGTTCCTTCACTAATCAAGGCCAATTTCCAAGAATGGACATTAGGCTGGTGGTCATCGGAGCTCATATTGCTATTAGCTATCTTGATGGGACCGTCCTTTCTAGGACTGATGTATCTCAAAGAGATGAGCCGAGCAGAAGCATCTCAGAAACGTGCAACACTTTTTGCGGACCTCTTGGTTCATGACATATCCAATTATCACCAAGCACTTGCACTCAGCATCGGCCTGCTTGAAATGGAGGATGCAGGGCCTCTCGTGAAAGAGCAAGCCATCAGAGACTCCAAGAACGAACTTCAACGAGCGGACCATCTGATCCGGAATGTTCGTCAGTTGGGAATGGCAGATCAGCTTACTCCAGAACGGTTATCATCGGTGGATCTGATTCCAATCCTCCAGGAAGCGTTCCAGCTAACATCTAGGAAGAGCCCCCTGCAGGAAGTTAGATTCAAGATCGATTATGAGTTTGAAACCTGTCTGGTCTTGGCGAACAGCCTCTTGATTGATGTCTTCCTGAACATATTTGACAATGCAATAAAGTACTCCAAAGGTATACCTGAGATAGAGGTGGCAGTCACCGAAACTGCCCTGAATCACGAACCATGGTGGAGCATTCGTGTGAGTGATCACGGAGAAGGGATTGAACCCGAACGAAGAGCCCGAATGTTCGAGCGATACATGAAGGATGCATCAGGAACAGGCTTAGGAATGAGTGTGGCAGGGACAATCATACATGCATTCGGAGGCTCAATCAAAGTGGAAGAACGGGTCCCTGGCGATTATCATGAGGGCACAGTCTTCACTATACTTCTAAGAAGAGCCTAGCATCTACTTCTTGATCATTCTTTGTTACATCCTTGCGGGATATTGTCTGATGCGTATCAACGTTGATGGGTGTATACTAGTCGCGTTTTGGAAGCAATGAACCTAGTAGCCTTCGTATGACTTCAAGAGTCTCCATATCGGGCGGGTCGACAAATAAGCAGGATGTCATAACACGCTCCTCCCTGGGCATGATTGCTGAGAGACTATCCACTGCAGTCAGAATCAACATGTCACCCAAGTACACCGAGAGCATATCGGCGTCAGTTCCATTGACCATGTAACAGAGGCCGCTGGTTCTTCTCCTGCTCTTCTCGGGTTTTATCCATACGAGATTGTCAGAAGGCGATACAGCCATGGGAACGTGTCCTCCTCGAATATCATACATTCTTCCAGACCACTTCGCACGTATCTTTCCACCTGATAGTTCTTCGTCAAGTTTTGGGTCGATGAGAATGGAGGGGTAGAAGCGAACAGGCGCAGTTGTCCGATTGACAATCTGCCACTCGATTACAACAATGGGACAAGCAGGAGCTGTCAAGTACCTCAAATTAAACTGAAGCCCTCTTGTAGTCTGTTGGATCTTTCCCTTCCAGCTTATTTCTACTCCTGACCAGATTCCGCGACTGTAGTTCTTTGCTGACATCTTCTCACTATTCGTTCGGGCTTTTGTCAGAGACTCACCCATTTCATCATCAAAGATAATAGGTTGTACTCCGCCATGATAGTTTTCAAAGAATGCCCCTGAGCGCGGAGTCGCCTTCGGGAAGGAACTTGTCAGAAACTCAACTCCCCTCTTGTTCTTTAGTGAGAACAGACAGCCGCCGTAGTCCTTAGAAACTGCAAACTCAATGGATGCATTTCGCACTCGGTGAACAATGCATCCCTGTTCTTCTGTTTTTGATACTTCAACGGACTTGCCAGAACTTCCAAGTTGAACTATGGAGATTGGCTCCGCTGTATCGTACTCCATTCTTAGATTACATTGTCCTTTGTGAACCGCAAACTCGTCCCTGATTCTTGGACCCGGGGTAAGAACCAATTCGAGTGATGAGTCCTCAGCGAAGTTGATTTCTGTCTTGAGTCCATCCAGTTCATGAGAATGGGACTTCAAGAAAGCTTTCCATCCCCTTGGCGGCGTCACTTCGAGAACACCCCCATGGGGCGTATGCAATGGGCTGTGGATGTGTATCTTTGTATGTGCTTCACCGGCATGTGGAATCACAATAGGATCAGATGAGATTGTTAGTAGATGCTGGGCAGCCTGTTCCTTTGAAGCTGACAGTCTCTCTTCATAGTAGTGAGCAACTCGGGATCTCCAAAGTCGCTGAATATCTCTCCAGCTTCGCTTGCCAAAGACCAACCATGAGTCAGTAATCTTGCGTTTCTCTCGAGGTTCAAGAGTCACGACAGGGAATCCGAGCGCATTCACCTGACCTAGAGTTATGCGTATCTCCTCTACTTTATCCAGACACCACATCTGAGCCTGGACAGAGTCCTCATTTTCTATAGCAATCCATCCTTCACTGTAGGCCTTGGGTTCACTGGGAATAGCTGGAAAGGAAAAGAGTGTGTTGCCTAGGGGTTCACTAACAACGCCGGATGAGAATGGCACATAGACCTGACCTGCCGCAAAACTGATTCCTCCACCTCTGCCCACTAAACGGCCTTGAAATGTCTGGTTCTCACTACTCATATTCTCTACCCATTGCTCGTGTTTTATGACTCCTGTGCCGAACTCGAATACTGCCCTATCTTCCACAATGAGGGGCTTGTCCAGGTGTCTGGCCTGCATAGAAACAACCATCGCAGAATCTGAGGAACTCGTAATCAATTTGCGCTCTGCAAACCGAAAAGGACTGAGGCCAAATGGCGGACCTATCTCAGAACTCTGTGTTATGCTTTGAGATGTTTCTGAATTCGCGTCTTGCACTGTGAGAATAGCTCCTTCTCTGGCAAATCGTGCAGTATAATGCGGTGAAACAATCACTGCTTCCAGCCTGCGATCATCCTCGCCCACCGCAACATCCTTCTTTCCAAGGCAGAAGATTGGGATACGAAAATCTCGAGTTACTACCCTGATACCTTTCTCGATATCGAGGGTCAGAGTCAACCGGATGTCGTGGGTTCCATCTGCAAGATCTGCGGATGAGGATATTTCAAGCATAGTGCCGCCTTGCTCCTTTGGCTTCAGCACAATGTCATTGGGCGTCACCTTGATTTGCACAGAACCGGAACTGCTTCGCACACTGACATTTGCCAGTGCCTCTTGGTTCAGATTGCTGATGACTGTTACAGGAATCGTACTCCTGCCGCCTGCAGCTATTCGACACTCACCCCAACGCGTTCTAATCTCAGCAGGAGACTGCACCTTCAATCCCGTATGCAGCATTGAAATCTCTCCGTTCATCTCGATTTCTGCGGAAATCGATGAAGCCTTTATGTTGTCCCTAAAGAGAGGCGCGGAGGAAGTCAAATGAAATGGCACATGCCACACTGATTTTTCACCGGGTTTGACAACTGTCTTTCTTGTTGTATCTGCATCGAACTGCAAGCCAGGAAACTCTCTCAGATTGATGCTCACCGTCAAATGCTCACCAGAGAGGTTCTCAATCTCAAGGGAATAGACGTAGGGCAGACCGTAGATAACTTCCTGAGAGTCTACCAGAGCTGCAACACTAATCTTCTGACCGTTCAATGTGCGCTCTACAGCGGTGATACCGCGAGCATATCGGTCCACTGTAACAGAGAGAGCTGAATTGCCCATACGGAACTCATACGGGTAGATAGCCATTCCATGCTTCTTGAAATCATCTGGAGCTTGGTTTGGATTTCGAATATGAACGTCATACCATTCGTGAACTCCATGAAGCAGATTGAAGAATGGAGCGCAGAGGGGGTGCTTGAGAATTCCAGGAATATAATCATACATGCTCAAGCCTTGACCTTCGGGGTCCCACATCATCCCAACTTTCTTGTAGAGGGGGACTGCCCGCATGTTGCCCGGCCACGTATTAAGATCAACACGTGTGTAGCCCCCTGCAGATGCTATTCGGACTGATTCCAGGAGGAGTTGTTTGCCGACCTTCTTGCTAAGGGCTTCCGGGGATACCCCAAGTGTTCCAACATAAGCAGCTTCGGTATCCCTCCAGTGACGATGAACTGTGCAGGAACCCACGGGCTTGTCAGTCTTCTTGTCGACTGCAACAAGGAGAGCAATTGCACTCATCTTGCCATATTGCTTCTTAACACGATCAGCAGTATAGGGAACTCCCTGTGTGAAACCTCCTGGCCATAGGTCATCCCAGGTGTTCCACATTTGCGCTATGGCTTCGGCTAGAGACTCATCATACTTCCGTATTTCTATTGACATCATATCGGACATGTCACATCAATCCAAGAGGCTGCTTGTGAAAAAGAAGAATATAGGTTGATTAGTATATTCCTCCGGGCATGGCCCCCGGACATGCCAAGTGCGACATGTTTCCGCGGCTGCTCGCAGCCAAGAATGCAGTCACTTGGTACTTTCAGGTTTTCAGCTAGAATCAGGCCACACAGTCAGACAGGATTCAAGTCGACTTCAAGGGAAACCGGAGTATTGAGATTGCATGGTGATTGCTACCCCGACCCTTGATGTCAGAAATATTAATCACGCGCCAGTCATTGTGAAGGTCAATGGTTGTCGAGAATTATCATTCAGCTTGTGCTCTGAACTGTCCTGATTTATGTTCCTATGTCATCCACGTTGAAGAAGGTAGAATCACTAGATTGGAAGGCAATCCCAATCATCCATACACTCTGGGTAGATGTTGCCCCAAGGGATACGCCCATGTTCTGAGAATGTACTCAGAAGACAGACTTCTCTATCCAATGAAGAAACAACCTGATGGATCCTTCAAGAGAATTAGCTGGGAAAGGGCACTTGACGGTATTGCGGTTAAGATGGAGCAAGTAAGGAAGACACAAGGGCCGAGCAGTGTTGCGGTCTACTCAGGATCTGGAAATGATGGAATGGCTCCAAGATATGCAGCGCGCTTCGCTAATGCCTTCGGATGCAGAATGATACCCGGTATTGCAGAGATATGCTTTGAAGGAGCGTACGAAGGAGCAAGATTCAATGTCGGTCCCTTCTCGCCACATGAATTGAGTGATTGGGCGAACTCGCGATGTATTGTCATCTGGGGTACGAATAAGCATGAGTCGAGTATTCACTCGAAGCGAGTCATACAGGAAGCCATTGACAAGGGTGCTAAACTGATTGTCATCGATCCTCGAAAGACGCCATACGCAAAGGTCGCAGACATCTATAGTACAATAAGGCCAGGCACTGATGGAGCGCTTGCACTGGGATTGGCGAATGAAATCATCAACAAAGGTCTCTACGACCATAGATTTGTCGAGAATTACGTCTTAGGTTTTGAGGAGTTCAGAGAAGCGGTATCCCATTATACGAAGAAGAAAGTGAGCGAGGTCACTTGGGTTTCCGAAAACACCATTGAGAAGATTGCCAAGACATTCGCAACACATGGACCATCACTAATAATGACAGCACCAGCAGGAATGAACCACTATACCAATGGAACGTGGGCAGCGAGAGCGGTCCATAGCCTGCTCGCCATCTGCGGGTACCTTGGAGTTTCTGGAGGCGGTTTTCAGTACTTATCTTCGGACTGCAGTCCTTTCAACGGTGGGGCAGTAACACTTAGTCGTCTCCTTGATGACGATGTCAGACCTATTGTTCCCTCCGCGACACATATTCCAGAATTCATCTTGAGCCACGAGAAAAGCCCCATCAGAGTTCTCATCGTTCAAGCTGCCAATCCAATCACTCAGTGGCCTAACACACGGAAGACCAAGAGGGCGCTTCAGAAGATACCATTCAAGGTCTGCATCGATCTTGAGATGACAGATACGGCAAGGCTCTGCAATCTAGTGCTGCCTGCCACCTTCATCTTTGAGCACGACAACTTGGTCCATTCGGAACTCCATCGAATCGTTCAGTATGCCCCGAAGATTGTCGAGCCGCAGGGAGAGGCCAGATGTGAACTGGACATCTGGCGTGGCATTGCAGAGCGAATTGGTCTTGGTGAATATTTCCAACTGACAGAGACTGATGCGATTCGGATTGCTCTCGATAGTGAGGAGTGCAGACATATCACATTGCAGGATTTGAAGGAGCATCCGGAAGGGATACGGACAACTAGCTCAGGCATTCCATTCGCTGACCACATCTTCAAGACGCCATCGGGCAAAGTGGAGCTCTATTCTGCAGATGTTGCACGCTATGGCTATAATCCCCTCCCATTCCATGTAGAGCCCGCAGAAAGCCCTCTCTCGCAGCCTAGGAGTTTCGAAGAATACCCACTCATAATGATTACAGGGAGAACCGGAACTAGGTTACACTCCCAGTACACTACTGTTGAAGTTGGGGCAACTGTGAAGAGCTTCTCTCATTGTACCTCCTGTAAGAAATGCATAACAGAATGCCCTGATGAAGCCATATCACTTGTTCAACCGAGTCCACACATGATTCAGCAGGATGGAGAGCTGGCAACCACAAGCCCAGCCAAGCTTCGTCGCGAATTGAGCTCCGTCATCGGCCGCTTGGCAATCAGTCTTTCAGATGACAGAATCGATATCCCTGTAGCAATGACAGCACTCTTAGTGCCACTATGGGATTCATCCCGCTGCATCGGCTGTAGGGAATGCCAGATTGATGTGTGTCCTTTTGATGTCGTCACAGATCCAATACGGATGCCAACAAGGAAAGATGCTGGCGAACACCGTGCTTTCCTGCGAATGCATCCAAGCACCGCAATGGACCTCGGCCTTCGTGACTGCGACAGGGTCACCATAGAATCACAGAGAGGGAGCGTTGCAGATGCCAGACTTGAACTCACTGAGGATATCGATCCACGAGTCGTGTGGGCATCAGACGGTTGGTGGGACGTAGATGGCAACATCAATCAACTGACCGATGACAGGCACACGGCATTCGGGCATACACCTGGATTCAACTCGATTCTGGTGCGAGTCAGACGATCTGCTCCTTAGACTATTCAAAACGTTTCTCTGTATGCTGGAGGTGGCCATAGTCCCAGAGCCTGACGGGTTGCCACAATCTCACCAATGTGGTAAGTGTTGTGTTGAGCAATAGACATGATTGCTGCAAAAGGTGGAACCTTTGGCCATGCAGGAAGTCCTTCCATTGATTCTATTCGGCTAGCCTGTGCATCTGCCTCGATAAGACCTTGGTCAAACTTCTGAACAAGCTTCAACCAGTCATCAGCGTTCTTTGACATGGTGTCAGATTGCCAGCTCTTCTCGTTGTTCTTGGGCCAGTCAACGGCCTCGCCCCTCAGTGCTTTCAGCATCAATTCCTGCCAATACACGATGTGATGAAGGATATTCCAGCACGAATGAGTTCCCGGTTTGGGTACCCTGTAGGCTGTGTCCGCAGTCAGACCTTCAATTGCTTTCATTGGGTCGATATGGATGTACTTTCCTCTGAGTCCTCTCTTGAGCGCACCTTCCAACATCTCGAACATGCAAATACCTTAGCATAACTTCCTGATGAACCTTAGTGATTGAGTAGTTCAAGTAGAGGGCTTGATATTGCAGGAGGTAGTCCATCCGAGAGAAACCTATAACTCGTCGCAAGAAATAGACGCTACATCATATAGTGGTTGATGAAACATGACAGAAGGCTCTGGCGGAAAAAGAATCGCCACCATGGTCGTAGGCATGATAGTCATAGTTGGCGGTTTCTTTGGAGGATTCATGCAATTCTTTTGGACGGATACCCATGATGTGGGAACAATTCTGCTCTATGTTCTAGTTGTCCCAATGGTCAGTGCCCTTGTCGGGACTGGCATAATCCTCTATGGGATCCGGGACTCTCTAGGGCATTTCGGATTGGCAGGGCTGGCTGCAGCTCGTCAAGTGGGAAACGTTGCGAAGGAAAAATCATACGTTCATGAACCTCCCCGGTTCTGCAAAGACTGCGGCGCAACGCTCACTGCTAGGGAAGTCGAGTGGGTGGGACCGCTCACTGTGAAATGTCCATACTGCGGAGCTACCCATCCAACTGAGAAACGCGAAGTCTAGCCTTCTAATAATGCGCAGGCAACGTACTGGGAGCGCAATCCACAATCTATATGAAATGAATCACATTTCCAGAATCAGAGGTATTGATATGGATCCCAGAATCGAAGAGCATGCAAGAATACTCGTTGAATGGAGTACTGAAGTGAAACCAGGAGACATGGTCGTCATCAATGCAACACCAGATGCCCATGAACTCGTTGTCGCGCTTCACAAGGAGATTGCCAAAGCTGGCGGGAGAGTCGTCACTCTGATGAGCAGTGAGGAGGCTCTTCGAGCGTACTTTGATGGAGCTTCAGAGGAAACACTACAGCTAGTCCCGAAACATCTCAAGGCAATAACTGAGAACTGTGATGTCTACATTGCACTGCGCTCGCCCGTCAACACGAAAGCATTGGCGAATGTTGACCCGAAGCGGGTCCTGCTAGATAGCAAATCACAACAGGAAATTCAAGACATACGTCTCGGAAAACGATGGACCCTGTCAGTTCATCCATGTCAGACATTGGCACAACAGGCGAATATGAGCCTCGAGGAATATCGGGACTTTGTCTATGGAGCAACACTTGTCAACTGGGCAGAAGAGAGCAAGATGATGTATGTCATGAAAGAGCACCTTGAGAAACACAATGATGTCAGATACATCGGGCCGAAGACTGACCTCTTCGCCTCTACTAAAGGCAGAATCTGGGTAGCGAGCATCGGAAAGCACAACATGCCTAGCGGAGAAGTATTCACAGCACCAGTCGATGATAGTGTCGAGGGAAAGATCTACTTCGATATTCCATTCCTTCAGCTGGGGAAGGTTATCGAGGGAGTCAAGCTCACCTTTGAGAAAGGCAAGGTCACCGATTTCTCAGCTGAAAAGGAAGAAGCGACGCTCAAACAAATCATCGAAACCGATGAGGGTTCCCGCAGACTCGGTGAGATCGCCATAGGAACGAACAGAGGAATCAAACAATACACGCTCAACATGCTATTCGACGAAAAGATCGGAGATACAGTTCATTGCGCTCTAGGAAGGGCCTACAAAGAGTGCAATGGCGTAAATGAGTCAGCAGTTCATGTGGATATGATCAAGTCAATGCATAAGGGCGAGATTCACGCTGGAGATGAATTGATCTACAGCAAGGGCAAGTACTTCTACGAGAGAACAAAGAAGTGAATTGAGCGCTTCATATCCTTGTTTTCAAAGTAGTTCGTGGAGGCGTTCCCCAGTCAGGTCTAGTGCAGTTTTTCCGCTATGAGCCAAAGCGACGGGAGAATACTCAATCAGTCTGAGATCGCTTCAACAATGCTCTCTATCTTCTCGCTGGGAGGCTCCGAGCCTAACACACCAGGAAGTTCTTTTTCGGCCGGAACAGCCTTTGTCTCAATTCTCTCGGCAATAGGTTTCTCCAAAGTCATAGCATATCTGATTATCAGGACGCCAGAGAATGATACTGCTGCACATATGAGGAGTGTTACAGGAAAGCCCCAGAGGGGTATGACCCAACCGAGTATTGCTATCTGAGGCGTTGACAGAAGCAGGAGAATCGTTGGCTGCAAGGAATATATTGAGTTTCGATTTCTGTTTGGTATGGCATCAAGCAAGATTCTCTGCGTGAGGATCTCCGCAAACCCGCCAAAAAAGAAAGTTACTGTGAATAGACTGAAGAGGACCACAATGGGAATCACATGTTGGATGGGAAACTCAATCAGAACCAAACTCGTAAATGGCCACATGACTCTGAGCATTTGAGTAGTGTCAGCGACTGGCGGGAATACAAACATAATGATTGCCAGTATTAAGAAGAAAACAAAACCACAGCCCTGTAGAAGTCGAAATCGAGGAATCCATTTCCTTGGCTCGAACTTCTGAGACCACACGCCTGATCTCTCATTTGAAGCAACGCCCGGTATGAAAGCGAGAGTCCGGTATGAGGCTACAGCAACATCAGTAATCAAGTAGCTGAAGTAGAGAGGGAATAGAATCAACTGGCCCCAGACTGAGATTGCACTTGCAGCCAGCATGGAGCCCAGAACGAGGTACTTTACAAATGGTGTGTGCCACATGTAACTGACTCCTTCACGGAGCAGCGAAGTATATTCATGCATAGATGGGCGCTTCTCCCGCATCGCTTCCACTTCGGGAAAGTCTCTGATATACCTCAAGACAAGTAAGGCAAAGACAAAGGCACCAATAGCCTCAAGTTGGAAAACAAATGTACGTCGGAAGACAACGGCAAGGATGCTGCCTGGGATGAGTGCGGCGGTGGCAGCTATTTGCGATATCATACCCATCCTGCCCCAGAACACGCCATACTGTTTCCTCTCTTTGTCTTGTGGCATAGCGACCCTGTAGTTGTTGTCAAACCATGCGTTCCAAGCTCCACTGATCTGGGACTGCGCCAAGCCCTGAACTACAAAGATCAGGACTAGATAGGGGAATGGGGTTGTTGAAGTCACGAACGAAACCAGCAAGAAAGCGACACCGTACAAGGAGTTCCCTATAGCGATTACCCACCTCTGCCCAATTGCATCTCCGAGCGCGCCGCTTGGATAATCGAGAATGGTCTGAGTCACCATTTCTATTGCAACGAGCACTCCCAAGAGACCCAAGCCTGCGATATATCCTCCAGACCCTCCCAGAGCCTCTGCAACAAAGATGGTATAGAACGTGGTGCTTAGTGTGAAGATGATACTAGCTGTCGGCAAGAGGATCATCAGGACCCGGCCAAGGTGAATTGCCTTATCGTCAGCCTCTGAAAAGCCCATGAAACTCGATGTTCTACTCATCTCTTGTGTCTCCCAAAGAGGACTCCTCATTGCTGAGAATCATATGCATATAATGAAAAGGCACTATAGGGGGACACATTATGGGGACACCTTTTGTGACCTAAACCTGATGTCCTTATTAGGGTCAAGAATGAAGCAAGTTGCCCCAGAATGAATGGAAAACTTCATCTGCTAACCACCTGACATATACACAGAAGGGGAAAGTCGCAATTGAAGACAGAAGGAGAGAGCACATGTCATACAGGAGTGCTCATTCTCGTAATGCTTGTCACAGTGACTGGAGCGATTGTCAATTGGCCAAATCCCAATCCCACTGTTGATGTTGTCTATGGACCAGAGATTGAAACCTCTGCAGGCTCAGAGATTATCTCGACTCCCATTATTCCCAAGACACTGATTACTATTGCTAACATCACATCCTTCGATTACTGGCGCAGGTATGAGTTTTCTGCGGGCACTTATTCTATTGAGTCTGAGATCAATATCCCTCTACTGAAAGTGACTGAAATACGAATGGGATTTTCTTTTTCTATCATTAACGATACAGCTACGGTGACAGCGGCAGCTGAAGATTGGAATTATGGTGAAGCCCATTACATAACCAATTCATCAGCCTTAGGAATAGGTGCCCATTCGCTCACCCTTACACTTCCATGGAGTGGTTCTGGCAGTACCTATCATGGATGGGCAGACCAATTATTCGTCCGGCTTTCAGTGAAAGATTGTCAAGAGGATTCTGTACAGCTAATCAGATACTGGCTCCAAGTGGCTGTTTCAGAGAGCGTGTGTCCACTCGTAGTGGACATCAGGAGGACAAATGGCGAGAGCCTTTACTCGAGTCCTTTCATTTATCAAATCTACCAGAGCATATATGCTCCAAAGGTGGTTCTAGTCTATAATAATTCATACACAGTGTTCAGTCCAACTCGTGTCAACGATACTCTCTTAGTCCCTGCTGGAAATCTGTCTGCTAGATTCCAATGGCCCTATCGGGATCTATTGATCCACAACTTCACCACTCAGACGAATCAATCCATGTTCCTTCGTTTCAGTGCTCAATTCGTGCGTCTCGATGTCGAGTGTAGCCAGCGCATACCTGAACTCGGAATCAGCGTTGCGTACTATTACGGCTCCGGTGAATACGAGCATATTCTCGCCTACTCCTCTCCCTACTTCTACACTCCGTCTAATAGAACTCTCGATATCGAAGTTGGATCATTTGATTCGTCTTTTCGGATTCTTGGTTCAACAGTTCGGGTTCGAACATTCTTGACTGCAGTTAACACGGGTTTCAATAGAAACATGACGCTAGTCATTCATCCTAATTGGATTCAGATTGGTAACCTATTGATTCCTCCGGGGAAACTCATATCACTTCTCTCGTTTGCAATGATAGTTCTGATAGCACCAGTTTACTACAAGTCAAAGACAGTGAAAAGCAGAGCTTTCATACCCTGGGGTTTTCTGAATCTTAGCCTCATTATCCCCTGGCTAAGCTCGTTTGATGAGTCGCCCTATGTGGAATCAACTCCAATTATGAACTATATTACCTATCGGACTGGCAGTCCATTCTTCAGTACGATAGTTTACAACAGTGATTCGAATGCCGTCCTCATGGCACAATCAGAGAGAGGTATTGGGATCGCCATTTTGCTGTGGATGATTATATTCTTGGTCTTCGTAGTGACCACTGGTCAGCTTGAAGGATTTGAATCAAAGATGAAAGAAAAAGCTGCGGGATTAGGAATAGTCATTTGTTGTTGCATTGAGTTTCTCTATCTTGCATATCTCTTTCAGACCTACGGCTATATTGGTCTGATGCTTGAGATGGGCCCCTTTTTCTCCATAGTGGCTGTCATCTTTTGGCTAATCCATCCTCTAATCATACCGAAGGTATATAGCTCTAAGCCTCAAGTTGATTCGATTGAAACTGCCAATGCTTGAATTGCCTGGAATTCGCAGATTGTGCAATGGAATAGCTTCAATAGTACCTTTCAAAGTTCCACCATCGATCTCTCTATGCAGGTGACACCAGAACTCTCGATTGGAATCCTGATTGGCCTCTTCACGTCGCTCCTTTGGGCGATATCCACGAATATATACAAGTCTCAGAGCAAGGAAGCCACTGTGATAGCAATCTCAGCTCTTAAGATGTGGGCTGCCTTAGCTGTCATGTCTGTCATTGTCATCCTGCCTTTTCGGACAACTCCATTCTACATGCCTCTGGATTCGCTCATCTTTCTTATCTCATCTGTGACGATCGGACTGGTCATAGGCGATACCATCTATCTCATCAGTCAAGAGAGGATCGGTGTTTCGTACGCATATCCCATCGCGAATACCTATCCAATATTGACATACATCGTAGCCATTTTTCTTGTGAACGAAACGGTTCTCCTCAGCCGATTCTTGGGGATTATCGTCGCAGTCACTGGTATCGCACTGATATCAAGAGCACAAGCTGCAAATATGGAATCAGACAAGGCCATCAAGTTCGATGCACTGGGAATAGGAGTCTCCTTTCTTGCCGCTACCTGTTGGGCATTTGGAAGTGTACTCCTCCAGATGGGGGTTACGAACATTGATCCCATCGATGCTAACTTTGTGAGAATGCTTTTTGGTGGTGCGATATTCATTCCCGTCTTCCTCGGGTTGGTCAAGCGTGGAATGCCATTGCCAACTCGCAAAGCGGCCAAGATTGTTCTGGTTGCCGGATTTCTCGGAATGACAATAGGCTCACTTCTGTACACGTTCACCGTGAAACTCATAGGCGCACCAATTGCCGCACTTCTTGGTTCAATGTCACCACTATTCGCAATACCGATTTCAGTGTTTTTCCTAAAAGAGAAGTTCAGTCCAAAATCGCTAGTCGGAGCGGTGCTCACTGTTCTGGGTGTGATACTGGTAGTGCTCGCAGTGTGATTCGGAACTGAGTCGCAAGCCAGTCGCTTGTTATCAACTCGCAGGATGATACCAGCGAAACACTGTCGGCGTTGAACGTGTGAGTATTAAGCACTCATTACTCTAGGATATTGCATTAGGTGGCAGTCTGTGAAGGAACCTAGATCGGACTTGGTGAGAAAGATCCTGCTCACAATAGATCAGAATCCTTCTTCGATCTATGATATCCAGTATTCATTACTTGAGGCTTCGGATCCGACAAGGAACAGGCTGCCCAAGTTGCTCAAGGCAATGGAAGATGACAATCTAGTTCGTAGTGCGCTGCAACCGGGACCTCTTGGTCCATACAGGCGGATGTATGAGCTTGGACCAAAAGCTCAGGATTACTTGAACGAGAACCTGAGAGATGGAATTCAGACTCTGCTTCATTTCTACAGAGTCTTCAGGCGTGAGAATCCCAGAAGGCTCTACAACCTCAATAAGAGACCTGAGCAAGTACAAGCATCAGGAGTGATCCTTTTCGCTTCTTTTCCAAATCTGACTGTCGATGATTTGAGAACGATACGGGAGTTGCTGACTGCATCGGAAGGAGTATCAGTGGCAGTGGTGGGCTCAGCCGATATCCTGACCAAGACAGGGATCCCCTATCAGAACATGGGAATGAGAATAACAAGCATCGATGCTCCGAATGAGTCTGTATCCGAGGTTCACCTCCACGGCGTTCCTCCTCCGAATGAATTGTCGCCTGCCATAGAAGAGTGCAGGAGAGTCCTCACACGAAAGGGATTGCTGCAAATCACTGCTCCTTTTGTGTTCTTTGAAGAGTCAGATAGCCCCGAACTTGAAAACTTCATCGAGAGGACTGCAGCCTCGCTATTCCCAGAGTTGGGCGTCATAGATGGAAATATCGTCCGGAATATTTTTGAAACAGAATTCTCAACAAGTGGAGCTTATGAAACGCAGCAGGGAGAAGTCGTATTCTGGGGTGTAAAACACTAACTATGACTTCTTATATTGGCTTTCTAGCAACTGCCCAGACGTAGCCTCTAAGGTCATTCGGCTTGATAATTCGCTCTTCAGTACCAAATGCATGAAGTGTCCATCCTTTCAGTTCTTTCCGGAGTTCATTCGCCGTCACAAATCGGATTGGCGGATCCGTAGCGTAATGAGGTAGGACATTGCCACTATAGACAAAGAATCCGCCAGGTTTTACTGCCGCCATTGCCTCTCTCATTCGAGGAACCGTGCGGTCGAAGAGGTACTGGAGACACTGTATTGCTATAACGACATCATATGACTCGCGTTCTATGGGCCACCCATCAATATCATCCAAACGAAACTCAACACGCTCACTCAAGTTGAGTATCCTGGCCTTCCTCTGAGCAACAGCTATCGCACTAGCAAGAGCGTCAACTGCAACAATGCGGCATCCGAGCCTGGCTAGATAGCATGCGACATTTCCTTCTCCACTACCAAGCTCAAGAATCTTGAGACCATTGGTGTTTGTTCCGGTTATTGCAAGTGCATGTTCCAATTGCTGGGTTCGATGTCCAACGTCGATGCGGGCGAGTTCTTCATCAGTTGCAGAGAGCATCTGACTGTAGATCTTATCCCATGCATCCATCCACTTCTTGGGAGCTGCTACTTCGATGTTGTCGCTCAATGTCATTTCGAATCGATGGCGAGGCCAGCAAAGCGATGTATAAAGTGTGCGGTTCTAGTAGGCCAAGGCCTACTTATAGAGAAAGATAGATATTGACCTGCAAAGGGGATATCCTCGGAGTAGAGAATAGTTTGGGCTGCATCGAATTCAGCATGCAACTGGGGAATTACAATGGAAGACAAGAGTGAACTGCTCACAATGCTCATTCTGCAGGAGAACATCAGCGCAATTGTGATCCTGAGTGAGAGGACTGGCCTGAAAACAGACGATGTAGTTGATATGATAAACGAACTCATGAGTAAGGGGAGGCTAAAGGGCACGTTAACAGAAGATGGCTCGCGGTTCTTCAAGAGTAGTGTAAAGGTTTCTGATGCACGAGTCATTCCCAGGGAAGAGAAGCTACCAGCGTTTCTATCTTACAATACGAAGCCCGGAAAGGTGACAGCCATTGTCGGTCTTCTGATTCTTGCTTCTGGGGGGATAGTCACTATTCTCGCCACTGATTTAGTGGAACAGAACTTCGCAGTGCTCCTCATACTCATTGGACTGGTTCTGCTCTTACTCGGTCTCTATTTCATCGCCCGAAGAGGCTCGCCGAGCTAAACAGAGTAGAACTCAGCCTCAACTAACTCCTTAAGTAGGGGACAGTGGCGCTCGTCATTGATAGAAGGTGCTCTGTTGCAGGAGATCATTTCGCTCTACATTGTGTTCGTGGCGGTATTTGCCATAGGTGTGGGAACACTGTCGTCCATGATTGGAATAGGCGGAGGGGTCCTGAACACACCCTTGCTGCTTATTGTCTTCTTTGAGTTCTTCGACGAGCAATCAGCACCAGCAACAGCACTTGTTGGAGCGCTATTCGTATCACTAGCTGCTACAATCACATATTGGCGGCAGAGTCCAAGGCCCGTGCTTCTTCAGGCTGGAGTAATCCTTGCTATATTAACAGTCCCAGGCTCTCTTGGCGGTGTCATACTTAGAACATTGATAGCAGCGCCATATGCACTGAGAATCATTTTCGGACTCTCACTTATGCCACTAGCACTGAAAATGCTCTTTGCCAAGAAACAGGGAAAAGGAGACTTGACCTCCGAATTGTCAAGCTGGAACATCTCCCAGATAACGACAAGGCGATGGATTATCTCGTTGTTTGGAGCTTTCATCGGAGGCGTTGCCGCAGGCCTGCTTGGGCTAGGTGGAGGGGCGATTCTGGTCCCTGTGCTTTGCATGTTCATGGGTGTGCCCATGCACGCAGCAGTCGCCACTTCAATGTTCATCATGATATTCACAACAACAGCAGGCACTGCACTCAACTTCTATGTCGGAGATGTGAATATCTACTTCGCAATTGCACTAGGCATTGGAATGCTTGTTGGGGGTCAAATCGGATCCAGACTTTCTTGTCGCGTCAATGCCGTTCAATTGAAGCAAATCTTTGGGGTGCTCTTGGTCCTTCCTCTTATTACAATGATGAAGCTGGGACAAATGTGGTTGGAGCCCACGGGCAATAGAGGTCTTTTGTCAACTCTGGGTGATGTGATTATCTGGCTAGTCGTAGTTGTTCCAGTCGGTCTTCTAAGGCTCTACCAACTGCGCAGGGCGACCAGCACATTGGAGCCCGTGGAACCCTGCAATTTGCCTGGCCCTGAATGATAAGTTCATGCTGATTTCAGAACAGACAAATCCCGGCTATGGTGTGTCAATCTCGAGTGAAGTAGCCTTGGTCATGATTAGAAGAGCCGCCCCAGATGACATTCAGGTAATTCTTCATCATCGCGTCGAGATGGTGAAGTCGATGGGGCTTTCTGAGAATCAGGTGTCAGCAACGAGAGAGGCCACACAAAGGTTTCTTATGGAACCATGGAATCCAAGCGTCGAGTCTTATCTGGCAGTTGAAGATGACAGAGTCATAGGTGGGTGCGCAGTGAGCTTCTGCATCGCATTTCCATCTGCAAAGAATCCAAGCGGCAAGTTTGTCTATCTCTTCAACATGTTTGTTGAACCAGAATATCGTGGAAGAGGCGTCGCTACTTCTCTTGTTAGGCATATTACTCAAATCTGTCGAGAGAGAGGAATCGAAAAAATGACACTTCATGACACAAAGATGAGCAAGGGCATCTACGAGAGAGAGGGCTTCATACGCTCCGAAAACTACTACACCAGAATCATCGAAGACTGAATAAGCACGATTTTGTTCAGGTGCCTGTTTTTATTAGGGGGTTCTGCAATTAGAGTTGCATTTTGGTCAATTCGGAGAGGATAACAATGAAATACAATCTTGACGGAAAAGTCGCGATTATTACTGGTGCATCCGCAGGCCTTGGAGAGCAGTTCGTTAATGGATTCGCGGAATCAGGGGCCCACGTCGTTCTTGCTGCAAGACGTATGGACCTTCTAACGAAAATCGCTGACGAGGTCTCGCATAAGTACGGAGTTAAGACAGTCCCACTCAAGATAGATGTGACAAAAGAGGCGGATATCATACGCCTGATTGAGAGGACTGTGAAAGAACTCGGCACTATAGACATACTGGTGAACAACGCAGGGATGTATATCGTTAAGCCACTCGTTGAGCAGACCCTTGCTGACTGGAACTTGGTTATGAATGTCAATCTCACGTCAGCGTTTCTCGCAAGCAGAGAGGCTGCAAAAGTGATGATTCCAAAGAAGGCCGGTTCGATCATCAACATCTCATCGACTTTCGCATACGGAGGCACCGAATTCACCGAATTAAGCTACTACACCTCCAAGGGAGGGCTAGTATCCATGACGAAGGCGCTAGCGGTCGAGCTTGGAAAGAAGAACATTCGAGTGAATGCCATTGCGCCAGGTTTCTTCCCTACTGCCATGTCGAAGGGTGCAATCGAGGATGATGCAATAAGAAAGAGGCTAATAGAGCCAAGAACAGCACTTCCAATGCTTGCAAAGAATGAATGGATACGTGGTGCTGCGTGCTTCCTGGCTAGTGAAGACGCGAAGTACATCACGGGACATGTCCTAGCAGTCGATGGCGGCTGGCTGGCATTCTAGAGGAAAAGGGAGAGATGATGGTAGTCCCGTATCTACCATCACTCCTTGAATCTAGTCTTTCCAGTCCAGAACTTCAAAATCCTGCAGCTTCTTCCACTGAGCAGCACCAGCAATTGCAGCAACAATCAAGAGAGAAATCAAGAACACTGCAAAATTCTGATAGGCGTTGAAGCTGTCAGCGAAGAACCAGAACCAGAGCGTCAGGACGACTAGCCATGCGAAACCTATGCTAATCGAGAACCAGCTCTCTGGGCCTTCTCCTCTCACGCGTGCCCATGGAAGCCACAGACCTAGAGCGGCCAATCCGAAGATCACGAAAGAGAGAAGGATTGTTCCAACATTCTGGTTTCCTGAGAACATCCCAGCAAAGAACCACATCCAGATGATGATGAACACAACCCAAAGAATGAATCCGACGATTGAGAGCTTTACTCTCTTTTCAGCACCTTCTCCTGCGTCAACCTCAATTCTCATTTCTTTGCGCCATGGCAAAGCAACTACTCCTACCATCAAAAGGAAGGATGTCAGGATTACTGCAACAGCATGGTATGCGTCAAGTCCGAGGTCGTTCGCAAAGGGGATGAACAGAACTATGAACGTAAGCCACCCAATGCCTCCAATCGCGCTCACACGGGCGCCCCAAGCGTCGCCATGGCCTGGGACCCATAGCAGTACATTGAAAGCTCCTACGATCAGAAGCGATGCAAGAGCAATGCCAATGTTCTCATAGATACCAAAACCAGCAGAGAAGAAGATAATCCATATGGCGAGAAACACTAGCCAGATTAGTGCTCCGACTGCACTAGTCTTTGCCTTGATGCCCTCTCGATCTGATGGAATCCAGAGAAGTGCATTCAGAGCAACGACAACCAGTAAGGCCACAATTACGACTGCAATATTCTCAAAGATGCCGTAATTGCCAGCGAAAAAGAACAGCCACAGAATGAGGAATGCCATCCACACAATGAAGCTGACCATAGACGCGTAGGCCTTAAGTGTAGGCTTTTTGTGGCCATGTTTCTTCCCTGATTTCTTCTTTATCTCGTCTTCGAGATCAAATGGCTCCTTCTCAGCATCTTTTGATGGCTCAGCTGAAGGAGCATCATCTTCATTATTGGACTTCATACGTTCAACTCTCCAACCTGTCTGGAATCCCTGTAAGCACGAGCCCCTTAAATCGCTTTGTACCAGCAGAGAATCCCACAACAATGATATTTGGTACATAACGATAGTTAAATATATTTCTTTCGGGACAACAAGGACCCAGGAGGAGCATAAGTTGTCAGAAGAAAAGATGACAATTGAAGAGTTCCATAATAGAATTGCTGTCTTGACGAATAATAGCATTTGGCCCATTCTCGACAAAGCAGAGCCTACAAAGGACGAGCTCGAAGAGGCGCTTCATATGGCGCACACATCTCTCTATCATTGGAGCAAGGTGGGTCAGCCAATAAATATTGCGCGAGCAGAGTATATGGTTTCACGCGTCTACAGTGCTTTCTCATGGGCAGAACCAGCGCTCTATCACGCTCAGAGATGTCTCAGGCTCACTGAGGAGATAGGCATTGGTGACTTCGATCTAGCGTTTGCATACGAAGTAATGACACGGGCATATGCGGCAAATGGAGAGAAATCAAAGTGCAAGAAGTACCGAGCCCTCACACAGAAAGCCACAGATGCAGTAAAGAATGAAGAGGACCGCAAGATTTGCCAAGCTGAGCTTGATAAGATCAAATGCAACTAGACGTGAGAACTACATTGCGAAGTTTTCATAAGGCCGTCTTGTGCCAAATCCATCATGCAAAAAACGCCCTATGTTCAGACAAGTGTGTTCGTGGATGATAAGTATCCCTTTGGTGGGAATCAACTGGCCACATTCTGGGATACTATTCTCAACAAGCGACTAACTCGTGAAACGATGCAGGGGATTGCGCTCGAGCTCAATTTCTCGGAAACCACATTCCTAGAGGAACCGACAGTCAAGGGGTGCGATTCAAGGATCCGGATCTTCACTCCGGGCAGAGAACTTGAATTCGCAGGGCATCCAACTTTGGGATCTTCTTTTGTAATGAAACACAAAGGAATTGTGGCTGCCTCGCAGAACAGCGCAGTCGTGCAGCTCGGGATCGGTCCGATTCGTGTTGACTTTCAGCCAGACAATCATGTCAGGATGACCCAACCTTCGCCAACATTCTCAGAAAGGGTGAAGGACACGTCACCTTTTACATATGCTCTAGGACTCAATTCTGAAGATATTTCCGATGCATTCCCAATACAGGTTGTTTCGACCGGATTTCCGTATGTCATCGTTCCATTAAGGAATCTCTCGGCCGTACAAAGAGCAACGCCAAGTGCCCAGCTGATAATGGACAACCTGAAGGACCTGTCCACCTCGGAGATTCTCATATTCTCAACTGAAACCGTACATCCGAATAACGATGTACACGCCAGAATGTTCGCACCTGATGTCGGCGTTCTTGAAGATCCAGCGACAGGAAGTGCTGCAGGACCACTGGGAGCATACCTGGAGAGATATAGTGTTCTAAAGAAACATACCTTCGGGGAACCTATCCAGATTGAGCAGGGCTATGAGGTCAGGAAACCCAGCAGACTGACGGTAACGGTACCCCATGAAGACATGGAGGAGGTTCTTGTTTCGGGCAAAGTCAGGCTGGTAGCGGAAGGAACATTGTACGTTTCGTGAAATACACTGCCTCCCTCCGAACAACCTTCATATGCTGGTTCACGCCTTTCAAATTGGAGCTGCAGGACTTGATTACACGCAATCCAATCTTTAAGGTGGCATTGATTGGAGAAGGGGGCGTCGGAAAGACAAGTCTGGCTGTGCGTTACACTGAAGATCGATTCGACCAGCAGATGAAAATGACGATTGGTGTGAACTTTGCCACCAAGAGAGTCAATGTCGCAGGTACTGACTTGACCCTCCTGATTTGGGACTTGGGCGGACAACCTAGATTCCAGGATGTCGTCATGGACTACTTCAGGGGGTCAAAACTAGGAATTGCAGTCTACGAGGTCAGCAGGTCGTTCACCATGTACAGGCTGGACAATTGGATTGCGAAGCTTCACAACAGCGTCCCCAACTGCGATGTCTTTCTTGTAGGCAACAAGATCGATGAACGTCTTCCAGGGATGGGTGTGACAAAGGAGGAGGCTCAGAGATTCGCGGATCAATACCATGCTCAAGTCTTCGAAGTATCTGCGAAGACAGGGGAGGGTGTCCGCGAGATGTTCGAGGCAGCAGGCAAATTCCTCTCGGAGCAAAGCGCAAGGACTAGCTCTGGAGCCCAACACTGAGTCACTTCTGAATCGATTTGTACGCAGTATCATTAAATATTGCCTAGTATCTGTTAATCAAGGACCACAAGCAAATCGCAAGACGGAGACCTAGGCTTGGCGAAAGTGAAACTCAGACCGTTTGCTTGCCCCTCGTGTGGAGAAGGTAAACTGGTCTACGTGGAAGTCGATGAATTGACTATCACTCGAGCGAAGCGGTATCCAACCATCGTACAAGCCAAGTGTGGAAAAGGCCATCCTCTAGTTGTCTTTGTTGATGCGAACTTTCAAGTTCGAGATGTTGAAGTTTCAGCTATTGCAACAGAAGAAGAAAAAGACGCAGTCGAGAAGACAAAAGGCTGGTTCGAGTCATTCTAGTCGTGAGATGCTACGCGGTTCAAGAGGCATTAGAAAACAAATGGCATATGCCACTACGTGGGCATCAGTTTGCTTACGAATGGAAGTCTGGTGTTGCGCTGGGACTTGAACACGAAGCTCAACGGCGCAGACGTGGACAGCATATGGTAACGGGGACTTAACACGATGTATGGAATCTTCGTCATCAATGATGCGGGTGAAACAATCGCTTCCGTAGGATGGGAGAACTTGGAAGGCGATACAGCGCTTATTGGTGGATTTGTTTCAGCACTACAGATGTTCATCAAGAAGATCTCCGGAAACGAGATGAACGAACTCCTTTTTGGCGAACTCAAGCTGCTTATCGGGAAAGCTGGAAACAACTATATTGTGACACTGCACTCGGTCGATGACAAGGAAGCCAATGCTCACAATCAAGAGGTCATCAAATTCATCACAGATCGCGGCGACGAGATAGATGACGGTGTTCTCATCTTGGTCAATGAGATGATATCTGGTGAAACTACTCCTGAGGAAGAAGAGAAAGTGCGTCGCGGCGTACGGGAATGGACAAGCGGAGCAGGTACCGCAGCAAAAGAGTGGGGAAAGAAGGTGTTCTAGGAGGACAAGTTAATGGAAGTATACGAGATAGCATATGTGTTTCTTGGACTTGCGACGCTGGTGGCCGCTGGAACTATTATCAATTACAGCCGCAAGCGATCGGCAGCGTCCCCTGACCCCGATATCAAGGCAGCCTTCAGACCGCTCTATCTCTTCTCTATAGGTCTACTTGTGTTCGGAATTGGGGCTCTGCTTACATTCTTATTCTTCGTGCTCAACAATGAGGATTTCCCTTGGGCTCGTGAATCTTTCGTCAGGTTGCACAATCCCTATCTGAGGGATTACACGATATTCTACGTCTTCACTCTTGTCGAGTTGTTCTTCCTTACTATCGCAGCTGGGATGATTCTCAAACAGCGTTTGATCTCCGTATTCATGGCCATTATGATTCTTATTGCGTTTCTTCTAGTCTTCTATGCTATTCTGATCGTCGAAGACGTGAGAACAAGCAATGTGGCGGAATTCTACATCAATTTTGGTAACGTATTGAGTGTTATTCTTCTATCTGCAAATGCCGCTCTATTCTCATGGATAGCATATGATACAAGAAGAAGCACTAGCATGGCATTGGGATATGCAATGATTGTGCAAGTCCTGGCAGTCCCACGCCTCTATGCAATACTGCCAATAGAGCTGATTTTCGCAATTACTGTCTTCGCACTTATGGGTCCGGCAATGATAGCATTCGCATTCTTGCGGCCCGACCAAAAGATATCGGTTGAACTCTTGGGCTACGGTGCCACCTTTGCAGGACCGGTTGTCATCATTGCCAGTCTCATTTCGGCAGAACTCGTTTCTAATCTCTCTATTGTCATTATAGCAGTATTTGGAGCGATAGCTATGGCCTTAGCGACTGGAACAGCTTCATACACCTACGGCAGGTGGAGAGATACTCGCCAGCTACCCACAGCATTGCTGATGGTCATCTTCGCAGCTATGGCGGCAGGACAGATGATTGGTCTGCTAGGTACTTTTGAAGCTCTGCCAAACATATGGTCGATATACTTTGATTTCGTCGCGACTTCCTTTGCGCTGGCTGTCTTCACATCTGTGGGAATTCTTGCAGCAGGATACCGCACCTTGGCGTCACTACCCCTGCTCCTCTATGTGCCAACAGCGTTGCTTATGACTCAACGATATCCAGCTCCAATCAGCCAAGCGTTCATGGATTATGCCTATCTCGCAGTTCCATCGATGCTAGTCTTCTTCGTACCAGTCTTCCTCTTTGCAGGAGCCTGGAGGAGAATGAAAAAAGCTGGGACCGCTGGAAGAATGAGACCACTCGGGATGTCGATGGGATTATTGCTATTCTTGATAATCAGGGTCGCCTTTCTTCTGGCCGATATCCAATTTGGAGATCCTGGATATGCATTGGTGGCAATTCCTTTCGCAGTCCTCTGGTTGTCGATTACCGGCAGACTTGACAGATACTAGTGCGAAGCACTTTGCCATTCTAGCTGCTATGCCCTAAACAGCTTGACACTCATCTTCCAGGGAATTCTAGAAACAAACATATTTCTACTCGAACACGGGTAATATGCATTCTATGCAATTCGAGAGTATCGTCATCAGAGTGTTTGATGTTGACTTCATGCTCTTCGATCTTGTCTTGGCCGGGCTCTGGATTCTGCTACTCTACAAGAAGCGTCTCGTGATACCGCTGGTATTCGGCCTTTTTGGAATCTTGGTGAACTTCATCGTTGACTATTGCTACTGGTATAGCATTCTTGGAATTCGAACAGTTGAGGGGTTGCCAATCTGGATGTCGCCTTTGGGCTTCTTCGTGTACTTCTCAATCACTTATGGTATGATACAGTACTCATATGTTCAGGTCATGTTCATGCGTAGACCAGACCAACCAAGGACTGAGAGGGGCAATCGGATAAAGTGGTCACTATTCCTCTTCTCAGGTTGGCTTGCCATAGGTCTCCTGTCGAACATTTTCCCAATCAATGATTCTAAAGTGACAGTAGCACGAGTCATGACAGATCAGCGGATTACCGAGGTCTATGCGGTCATAGCTGAATACGCTCTATTGGCATTACTAGCGCTCAAGAACAAATTCGAACTCAGTCCTAGGCGGATATTGTATATCTTCCTCGTCGGCATCTTTGTTCACTTCTCCATGGAGATAACTCTCTTCTTAGCTGGAATGAGGGCATCAAGCGTCTTTGACATCATCTTCAACAGCGTCTTTGAGTTCAACACTGGAGCACCAATCCTCTATCTCATGATGTTCGTACTCATCCCCTATATCGAGAAACACAAGATGAGGAGTCCTCAGGGCTTTCCAATAGAGTCTAGCACAGATTGAGAGCTCTACTTGCTCAGTGATCTTGCGTATCAGATTAAAAAAAGACTATAAGGCGTCGCTGGAACAAGTCATTAAGATTGTGCTAGCAAGGGTGAGACATTTGAGGTACATCGAGTTCGACAGAGAGTTTGATTACAGAGTTCATGACTACCTGGAGAAGAACTACAGCAAGTCATATTCCAAGCGGTGGACCGTCGGTGACACCATTGTAGCTGTCTTTGTACATGAGGAGTTTGTTTTCAGAACCAGCAGTAATCAGACAATTACAGTCATCTACGAGTCTGCAATCAGCCAACAAAAGAGCAGGATTACTGTAATCGCCAGTGGAGGAGGACAGGGTTTGCTCGGCATGGACTGGGGCTCCCAGTCAGCTGCAGAGGACACTCTAGAGAGAAGGATAAGAGAGATGACGACAGGGCGAAATGCGTCTCGGTATTAGTCCCTGATATCTCGATTCTCATATTCCTTCGGATTGGCATCAAAGGTTGTCTTGCAGTACGGGCTGCAGAAGTAGTACTTCTTCCCTTTGTACTCACTAGTCAGTGATGCGCCGGCAATCTCCACGTCCATCTTGCATACTGGGTCTATTGCCGCCTCGGGCGCTAACGACAAAGTCTGTTCCTCGGATGGAAGACCTGCGATCTTTTTCGGTTCAAATCGCCCCAGTAGTAGAGCATTAGATACGACGCTCACACTTGACAGCGCCATTGCTAGACCCGCGAACTCAGGTCGAAGCACAAGTCCAGTGAATGGATAGAACACTCCTGCGGCTATGGGCACCAGAATCATGTTGTAGATGAGCGCCCAGAAGAAACCTTGGCGGATTTTTGATACAGTTCTACGGCCCAATTCGATACCTGATACTACATCGGTCAGCTCATCTCGAACCAGGACTATGTCACCGGTTTCGACCGAAACATCAGTCCCTGAACCAAGAGCTATTCCGACATCTGCCTGAGCAAGAGCAGGAGCGTCATTGACACCATCTCCTACAAAAGCCACAGTCTTACCCTCTTCTTGAAGTCTTTTGACATTCTCGGCTTTCTCCCCTGGAAGGACCTCGAAGAGGACGTTGGAAATGCCTAGTTTCTCAGCAATTGCATTCGCTGTTCGCTCCTTGTCCCCTGTTATCATCCATATCTCTATGCCAAGTTGCTTCAGAGTATCAATGGCATATATTGAGCTTGACTTGAGCGGATCAGATATTGCTGCAAGAGCCAATGCGCTCGAATCTGCCGCAGCAAAGACCGTCGTCTTGGCTTGTGTCTCTAGCTCCTCTGCGTGAGTCTCAAGCTGGGTGATATCGACTCCGTTTTCGTTCATGAAGCGACTGCTGCCCACAAGTACTGTTATTCCATTGATTATAGAAGTCACGCCGCGGCCAGATTGCGATTGGAATTCCGTCGGCTTTGTGAAATGGACACCCATCTCCTCTGCATAACGCACAATTGCCTCAGCAAGGGGATGCTCACTCCCTTTTTCAACAGAGGCCATGAGCGCGAGCGCGTTCTCCGTCTTCACATTCGGTGCCGTGATGAAGTCAGTCACAGCGGGTCGTCCAATGGTCAGAGTTCCTGTCTTATCGAAGACAATCGTATCAATGTTAGGAATTGTCTCTAGTCCAGCTCCGTTCTTGATGAGAATGCCATTCTGAGCGCCCTTCCCAAGGCCAACCATGATTGCTGTTGGTGTCGCAAGACCCAATGCACAAGGACATGCTGCAACAATGACAGCAGTTGTGTAATTGAGGGCGACATCCCAAGGTACACCGCCCAAGAATATCCATGCAAGAAATGTAGCCAACCCGATTATGAGAACCATTGGCACAAAGTACTCTGCTATTGCGTCAGCTTTCCTCTGAATTGGAGGTTTTTGTGTCTGGGCATTCTCAACTAGACGGACTATCTGCGAGAGAGCAGTGTCTTGTCCGACCTTCGTGGCTCTAATCCGGAGCAATCCGTTCTTGTTAATCGTGGCTCCAATCACCTGGTCACCAACATTCTTCTCCACAGGAACTGATTCACCGGTGATCATCGACTCGTCAACGGATGACCTGCCTTCGTAGACTTGACCATCAACGGGGATTTTGTCACCAGGCTTGATGACCAGTAGGTCTCCGACTTCCACATCTTCTGCAGGGATGGCAACCTCCTCCCCCTTCCGAATGACCACAGCAACTGTTGCCTGAAGATCCATCAGACTCCGTATTGCAGTTGAGGTTCTTCCCTTTGCATACGCTTCGAGCCATCTGCCGAGAAGTATGAATGTGACTAGTGCAGCTGACGTATCATAGAACGACATGTAGCCCGTGAGAAAGAATGTTGCAGCAACTGAATAGAAGTATGCAACACTTGTTCCGAGCATAATCAATGTGTCCATATTCGTCTTGCCGTGAACTAGTGCTCTGAAGCTAGATCTGTAGAATGGATAGCCTGCAATGAATTGAATCGGTGTTGTAAGAATGAACATGGTCAGGTCCGAAGGAAATCCGGGTGGAAGGAGTGCGATTCCGAAAGTTATGAACATGACCGGAATAGTGAGAATGAGCGCGAAGACAAATCGGTATTCGAAATACTTGATTTCTTCTTCCCTTGCAAGGGTTTCCCTATCAACACCCGAAACCGTGCTTTCTCCGATTTCGAATCCTAATGATTGCAGTTGGCGTCGCACAATCTTGGGAGTCAATAGGTCTTCATCATACTCAACAAGGACACGGCCCGACTCTGAGTATGCACTCGCTGATATTGCACCAGTAAGAGATTCTATGGACTCAACAATCTCATTCCATTGGTCATCTCTGGGAGCAGGCTCAAGGGCGAGTGTCATTACGGAGCGTTTTGCACGGTAGCCACTGGATTCGACGGCTTTCTCTAGGACAGATCTATTCACCTTCCCTGATTCAAACTCAACCACAGCCTTCTCATCCAACAGGTTGACTGTTGCATTTATGACCCCATCCTGGCTCAACAGTGATTTCTCAATGGTAGCCACGCAGGATGCACAATGCATTCCCTCTATCTTCATGGATATGCGTTGTTTGCCTTCACCGACTGTGGTCTGCGCACTCATGATATCGTCTCCGTGTTGCATATCAAATGAACAATAGTTAATACTCTGAGAACTTTATAAACTCTAGGATGTCGCCACGAGATTCTAGGTATCTATCCGATGAAGTAGTCGCTCTTTTTCTCTCCCTCGGCCTCATCCATCAAACGCAGCAGCTCTGTGAAAGCATCTTGGATTCCATTTCCCGTCTTGGCACTGGTCTCACGGAAAATGGCAGGTACTCCAAGCTTGTTGATGAAGTACTTAGTGAACTCCTGGCCCTCCTCTGGCGTCACATACTTCGACTTATCAAGTGAATATCTCAGGTCCGTCTTGTTACCGATAATGACAGTTGGTGGCAATGGGCCCATGTTCTTGAAAGCCTCGACAAGCCACTTGGAGGCATTCTCAAACGATGATCGACTCACTACTGAGTATACCAACAGAATACCATTGCAGCCTGAATAGTAATGGCCTCTGACCTTCTCGAATGTAGGCTGACCAGCAAGGTCCCAGATGATGAATTTCACAATGTCTTGGTTGAAAAGGACTCGTTTAGTGGCCAAGTCAACGCCAATCGTCGCTATGTGACCTTCTGTGAACTCCTCACCAAGGTAATTGCGGCGAATACTTGTCTTGCCGACCCCTCCGTCCCCTATGAGTACTGCCTTCAGAATTCTGCTGCCATCATCTTGGTCCTTCACTATACGGCATCCTCGCATCCCTAGGTCGCGGGCTTTCATTACTAAGGATTGGTAACAAGCTCTTAACTCGACGCGGTACAATATGTCATGGTCTCACGCAAATAAGTTTAGCGATACGCAACAACGGCAAATATTGTTCTAGCTCTCTAGAAGAGCGCGAACGCTTCTTGTCATATTCCGCGGATTGACTTTTGCGATTGAGATTGAGCTACAGTTGTGAAAGACTGCAAATTCCTGGAGTCCTGCCTTCAGGCGTTCAACTCCCTCGCTGGTCTTGAGTTCATCATTTTCGATATACAACGATTTGATTTCAAGCATACCTTTCTCTCTATGGACCTTGGCATCCAATCTCCCTGCTAAATTACTTTGGTCAAGAATGGGGAGGACAAAGTAGCCATACACCCTCTTTGCAGGGGGGACATAGCACTCAACCACGTAATCAAAATCCCAATGCCTCCTCGGAAAGTGACGTTCTCGCAGGATATTGTCGAAAGGGCTCAGGATTTTCACAGTTGCGTCTTCACCAACTGATTCGAGGCTGGACCGCAGCTTCTCAGCATGTAGGGAGAGAGTGAAGTAGCGTTCTTTTTGCCCGATTATCCTGACCTCCTCAATAAGCCCCTCGTGCATCAGAATATCTAAGAAAGCCTCAACTCTCTCCTTCTTGCCGCCCCAGAGCTTCTTGCCAGGCATGCTACCATGATATGTTCGCACATCCTGCTGCGTACCGAGACCTAGAGACCCTAGAGTACTCTCCACGATTAGACGAGCAGCCTCCTCATCAGATGGAGGTTCTGCATCGATGCCTGCAGGGATTACTCTCTCAGGGAGGTCATAGTATTTCTGAAAACCTCTCCGGTAGGCAACCATCAGGTCTCCCAAATAGAAGAGATATTCCAGTGCACGCTTCTCAACCTTCCAGTCCCACCAACCTGTAGATGGGCGACTCTTCTTATCACCGAGTGAAGCGCTGTTCGTCACGCCTTCCTCTTTCACCTTGTTGTAGACTTGCTCTACTACCTCTTTGTTTTTAATGCCCCAACTCCTGAAGGAGCTCCACATCTCCTCATGATAGTGGCTCTTTCTCCATGCTGTCAACGGATATGCTTCCATGGGCATCAGGCACATGGCATGAGACCAGTATTCGAAAATTCTGCCTTCCTTCTGATAGTCCCAAATTGATCCTTCCTTGTAGTGAGGATATCGATTGAACGCTATCAGGTCATGGCTGCGAGAAACGACAGAGATTGTGTCTATCTGAATGTTGTAGATTCTCCGCGCTACCTCCAAGACAGATTTGCATGGTGTCTTGGTTCTGAGACCCTGAACCTCAAGAATAAAGTCTCTCGCCTGCTGAGCCGAGATCTCTATCATAATTGTCCTCTGGCTATCTGTCTTAAGGTCGTTTTGCTCAGCGAACCCGAGTGGACTATGAACGCCAAGTTGGTTCCGTGAATCCATCATAGTTTCCGGACTAGTCCTCATATCTTCTCACTCATCTTCGCACGAGGAGATGGTATTTTGGAACCAGCCTGCTCAAGTTCTAGAGTTTCATTCTTCCTTCTCTGAATACAAGTTCCGTCATTTTGTCATGGTAGTTCTCGAAGTATCTGGCGACTAACTCGGGTTCCCTCTTACTCAACTCACGCAGAACCCACCCAGCAGCCTTCCCAACAAAGAACTCCTCATCTGAGATGTGAGGCGTGACTGCATCAAGTATCCTCTGGCTATATTCCTCTCTGTATTGGCTCTTCAGTGACAGGTAAAGATAGGGCAGTACTGAACAGCGGCGCCTCCAGAAATTCTCAGACTTGCGCCATGACTTGATCACATTCTCAACCTTAGGATCGCGAAGTAAGAGGATTCCAATAGTAGGAGAACAGAGAGGGTCGGTTATCCCCCACGTGTCAGCTTCATCAACCCAGAAGTCAGCTATCTCCAAAGCCATGAAGACATCGCCTCTCTTGGCGTATTCCTTCATGACATCAGTCGCAGCTACACGAGTTTCGAATGTCTTGATACTCCAAAGCAGCTTCATGAGAATAGGCAAATCATCGGTCGTCAGGTTTTTGATGTTCGTCGTGACAATCCGATGGATGTCCGGAAGCTCTACTCCAATGAAATCAAGTCTTGACGTCTTCAGATAATTCGCTGACCTTTCTCTTCTTTCCGAGTTACTATTCGTTTCCAGTTCGGAGTGAATACGCCTGCATACCTGCTCTATCATAATTTTCGAAGAGCGTGACTTTGATATAACTCTGCTTGATGTTGAAACACCCTTTCGAGAACTTCAGACATGTTCCTGTGAGATTCAAGCGTCCTGGAGGAACAGCATGTCCGCCTTCTTGAAAGTGGCAAACGCACTCTTGCCTTTCTTTTCGTCGAGCGTTTGGGCATATGACTGGAGAGTCTTAAGAGATGCTATGCCGCCCAGGGTATCATCAAACGAGACCTTCAGGAACCAGGCTGGCATGCCGGTATCCGGAATCCGCTCCCGCAACCAACCGGTGGGAGTGGTGATCTTACTCCGCTCCTGAGTGGAAAATTCGATCTCAGCGACAATGCCTGTTCTGGACAGAATGTCAATCCATCTTCCCCAGGCAGCTTCAGTTGTTGGAAAACCGGACGTTCCACCTTTGTTCGCATTAATCGTTATCGAATCAACTGATATCTTCGAATCTTTAAATGTCCCATACCTCGCTATGATCCACAAGAGGCGTAGCAGAACTTCGCGACGAGCAATAAACAACTCCTGCCCCGCAATCGTGTCAATATCACTTAGGCCAAGTGATGATGTAATGACTTTAGAGAGAGCATCATGAAGAGCCATATACGTTGTGTTCATCTTGTTCCTCTTCACCTGGGGGAACTCAGTTGTTTTTGGTGCTATCAAATCAACCGTTTCTACTTCTCGAATTTGGTCAGAACCAAGACCGGTTCGTATTTCGTCAAGTGTCTTCTTTCCTTCAAAAGGCCTAATGAACGACTCATACTTGTCATCAGGGATAGATTCACCTAGACGTTTTTCAGTTTCTTCTACCCTATCAGAACGATTCATTTCTCTAATCTTGGCACATGGATATCTTGAGCAGAATGCGCAGTTCTCGAATCGATTATGCAAAGCGCACTTGCGAGCGTAGCACCCTCGGATGAAATTATGGATGCCGACATCTTTAGCCAGTCGCTCATTTGCTGTCTGACAGCCTTGGCAAGGATTCTCTGTTGGCGTGAATCCCACATACTTCTTCGCGTCTTCAACATAGGACTCCCACTCTGCAGGGCTTTGATTTTTCCGAATCCAATGGCCCCACGGACATATCGAGCACAAATTTCCACACTTGCTAATCACTGGCCTCATAATCCTAACATCTCGGTTCTTCTTGACGCTTGGAAGAGCGTAGTGAACTCTCTCCTAATAAAGAGCAATGCATGGGTATGAGTTCCAACTAGCTACATGGAAGATGGGATTATTGTATTCGTGCGTCATGAAAAACAAAGCAGAGAATCCGTGGCCGGTGATTCCATGGTGGAATATCAGCGTTGCATGATTTCGAAATCTTCTTCAACTTACTGGCTCAGAAGAACAAGAACTGCCAACCAAATTTATGGCGTGGAGACAAATAGAATGAGTGTTGAACTACCTGAAGCTATGATTCTTGCCGAACAAATGACAAAGACATTACTCGGCAAACAGATCAAAGCGTGTGAAATGCGGGACTATGTGAAGCTTCAGAAAATCGGGTTCATCAACAAGGACATCAGAGAATTCGATCGTCTCATAGGTTGTAAGATAATATCAATTCATCAGCGCGGAAATGTGATTCGTGTTCAACTGAACAAAAAGCTGAACCTCGTGTTGGGCCCTGATTACGGTGCAGACATTCTCTACCATTCATCTGAGGAATCACTGCCAAAGAAGCATCATCTGAAAGTTGGCTTTGCAGATGGCTCATATCTCACAATCAGGCAAACAGGCATGGGAATGGTATACTGTGCAGCAGACAATGAGGTCAATAATCTATATGTCGTCAAACGGGACTTCTCAGAAACTCCATCCCCTATAGGAGAGAATCAGTTCACCTTCGATAAATTCTCTGAACTACTTGACAGAAGGGGTCAGAATATCAAGGCAGCTATCGTCGGGAGGACTGCAGTTGTTGTGGGTCTAAGCAATGCTGCATTTCAAGAGATAATCTACAAAGCAGGAATCCATCCGAAGAGAAACACCTCAACACTGTCAGATAGTCAGAAACGCGACCTCTTCGATGCTATGATGGAGATTCTCAATGCACGCGTTTCTTCAGGTGGGAAAGAAAACTGGCTTGACCTCTATGGGGAACCAGGGCGTCATATACCAGTAATGGGTCCCAACATGAAGGACAAGAACTGCCCTCAATGTGGGGCAAGAATTGAGATGATAGCTCATGGAGGCGGTCAGGTCTACTTCTGTCCTAATTGCCAGAAGTGAAGAAACTCGAGGGCTTAGAAAAACAGAATGAGGCAGACTAGCAATAGAAAAATAGTCCTCTACCTCTCCTTTTGAGCGTCGTGAAATGGTAGATCTATTCTTTGGGGACTTGACCCTTCCAGATGTCATAATGGCAGTTGCAACTGGAGCATGCGCTTCACTGGTTCTCACAGTTGCATACTACATGGCGTCATCAGGGAAACCTAGATGGAAGGCAAGAAAACTTGTTCATGCTTCAATGGGTACTGTTGTGGGTCTTACCCTAGTAGGATACTCGAATTTGAGCGGGCCGACCTTAGCGGCAGGAATCTTCTTGTCTATTCTCTTTTACGCATGGGCCCATAAGAGTGAGCTCATCTGGGACTTGCTGCTCGCAGGCAGTCGCGAGGGAGAATCTCGCGCAAATACATTTATGGCTGGTTTGATGAGCATGATTTCCTTTGGTACCGTTTTCCTTTTGTTTTTCTCCAGACCGGAGATCTTCGTGGCGGCCATCCTCGCTGTTGCATGGGGAGATGCAGCTGGAGAGGTGATAGGGAGGCCCTATGGAGGTAGGATCTTCAAACGTAAATTCCGAAACAAAACAGTTGAAGGGAGTATTGGAGTATGCATATTCACCATCCTCTCAATCCTGGCATCGTTGATTGCCTATTCTCCGGATACCTGCATTTCCTGCGTGTTTCCCCAAATCATCATAGTGGCGGCTTGTGCCACAGTCGCTGAAGTCCTCAGCATTGGATGGACTGACAACTTCTTTATCCCTATGGTGACAGCTATCGCCATGTGGTACTTTGTTTTTCCAGGAATAATTCTTCTTCCGCTTTAGAGCGGCTCAGATCTGACCCCAATCACTGATACGCTCTATGCCTGACTCGCCAAGCTCACAAACTAGCTTGAGTTCTGCAAGTATACCAGACCATCCAACATCATAGCCAATGACAGCAGAGGGCGACTTGAAGCCGTGATGATGGAGGGTGACCAGGGTATGGTCATTGACCTCTTCAAAACGGACATTCACGAGGGTTTCGGGCTCATCGCCGTGAACCCACGAGAATTCCAGCTC
>PRDH01000025.1 GCA_003345545.1 Candidatus Thorarchaeota archaeon | reverse complement strand
TCGCAACTCCACAATTGATGCCGAACTGCTCAAGTATTTTATACGCCTCAGGTCAACAGCACATACATCAAACACAACTCGTATAGTGGATTTGGATTCGGTCTACTACAAGTGGCAGAATGAAGTATTGATTCGCGGAGTCGGGATTGATAGTGAGTATGGGAATACAGTGGATGAAATAATCCAAGGACTGGAGCGAGCCCATCAGTCTGATGAGGTCATTATTTTGTATGGGCACACTCCTACATACGACTCTCCCGACTACGGTACTCCGGTGGAGAAACTAGCATCGATTCTAGAAGCTGCACAAACAATGAATCTTGTCTTCTATAGAGTGTCCGATCTTGTCCTTCCAGGCACAGGCACTTCAACAACACCAATAGATAATAGAAGCACTGGAATCACCAGCAGCACCGGAGGCTTAAATGATATCGCTGTCTCAGTACTGATGGCGTGCGCCGGGATTGGGCTGTTGTGGGTAGTTGTATCAGTTATCTTTCGCGATAAGGAGGGGTGGCAGTCCCATTCGGCTTGATTTACTGTCTAGCCCCGTGAGGGCTCCAATGTCACTGAATGTCATGCAACGAACTCACAAAGCATGGATTGGTGAGTCCCAGCTCTCGTGAAGATGAATTCTTAAGGGTTGACTGAGAGTTATGCCCTCTATGAGTCTGATCGAACGGGCAATCTTCGCAGCTGCACATGAGATACAGAGACCTGGCTTCACAGGCATGTATCAATCTCTAGTTAAGAATCAGTGGAGGTCTCGAGAGGCCCTTCAGAATGATCAGAACAGACAGCTAAGAAGAATGGTCTCCTTCTGTTACAATCATGTTCCGTTCTACAAGCAACGATTCAAGGAGAATAATCTGACCCCCTTCGATATACGGACAGTGAAGGACCTCGAGAAGGTCCCTCCTACGACCAAGGATGACTTACTCAAGAATAAGGACTCTACTTTCCCCCAAGGCGTTAGTGTTAGGTATTATGCTCGCACAACTGGTGGTACAACTGGAAATCCCCTCGCATACAGGATATCTCGTGAAGACCGCTTTCTTTCAGGAGCTCTTCTATATCGGGGTTGGTCTGGAGGTGGGTATAGACTCGGAGATCGAGTCCTAACTCTTGCTGGCTCTTCATTGATTGAAGATGTCAAGTCTGCGACTAAGATGAGATTGACGGAACTGACGAGAAACATCCGGTTTGCCTCTGCGTTTAAGATGAGCTCAAGAAACCTTCTCAAGTATGTGAACATGATGAACTCATGGAAACCGTCTTTTCTCAGAGGCTATCCTTCAGCTCTCTATGAATTTGCCCGATTCATTGAAGACCACGACCTGTCCATTCCTGAAGTATCGGCGATATTGGTAACCTCTGAGAAGCTCTACCCAGAGGTCAGAGAAACCCTACAGCGGGTCTTCAGAACCAGAGTTTTCGATGGCTATGGTGCCAATGACGGAGGAATTGGTGCATACGAATATGAATGTGGGAATATGCACATTGATACTGAACGAAGCATCTTGGAGGTTGTCGATGAGCATGACAAGCAAGTTGCCAGTGGAGAAGGACATGTTCTCGCTACCAGTCTTGTCAATTGTGCAATGCCGGTTATTCGTTATGACATGGGCGACCAAGTGATTGCATCTGATGAATTCTGCAATTGTGGAAGAGGGTCACCTCTGCTCAAAGAAGTGATAGGTAGAACTGTCTCGATACTTGTTATGCCTGATGGTTCGCGTGTGCATGGATGGTTTTTCCAGCATGTCTTCTGGAGTGTTGGAGAACAGGTGAGGAAATATCGGGTTGTACAAGAAACCAAGGATCGGATAGAGATCGACATTGTACCCGGTTCTGATTTCAGTGAGCATACCATCGAGAGAATCCGCGAATTAGTGAGCTACACATGTAGCAACTGGATTCTGAACTTCCACATTGTAGAGAGTATCCCGAAGACAAAGTCGGGCAAATCAATCTACATAGAGAGCAAAGTGAAACTTAGATAGATTGAATCCTCTTGATGGAAGTGGAATCATCTTTTCATACTGGATTCAATATACTGCTTTCCAGGACTCAAAGGAACAGGACTTGACGCAGGGCTATTGTGATTGGCTAGCCAAAATCTAGAAATGGACCAAAGGTACTCGAATTAGTTGTCAGTACAATGAGGATTCAGTAGTGGAACCAGAACAAGTGGACTCGGGAGTATTGCTGACCCGATTTGGCAAGCATACAACAGCAGCACTTTCAAGTGCCATATTAGCTAAAGTCATGGCTTTAGTCCTGGTAAAGGTCCTAACGTCGATACTCCCCAAATCTGATTATGGTGCATACTCTATCTGGATGACCTTCATTGTTCTTGTATCCACCTTCTCTACTAGTGCGTTCAGTGCCACGATTTGGAGATTCATGCCTCATCGAAGGAGCTCAGAAACAAAAGAGAGTGCATCTGCCCTTTTCATGACTTCAGTGTCAGGAAGCATATCAATCATTCTAGCAACTGTGGTGCTCTTCTGGATACTGAATCTGAGTGGAATGAGAGTAGTTGACGATTCGCTCTACGTGATGACATTGGCCATTGTGGGGCTATTAGCCATTCTCTATGGCCTTAAGGAACTCATCCTTGTTGTTTCGGGATCTGAGCAGAATCCACGCGAGATTCTCATCTTTAATCTGGCTTACAGCTCATCTGCTACAGTAATTGCATGTCTTGTCGGATGGATCTTTGCTGACTATCATATTGTATTGATTGGACTAGGCATAGGATACACCATTCCAATAATAGTATCTCTAGTAATCAAGATTAGGCAGTATGGAATTGTTGCGCCGAGAGAGTCTGATCTTAGGAAGTCACTTAGCTTTGGAGGACCTAGCATTCTTGTGGGATCTGTGAAGACTCTTGTCCCGTTCCTAACCAGTGTAATCGTCGGTGTATGGATTGGTCTTCAGGCAGTCGCGACATTATCAATAGCTATCCTCCTCGCGAGTATCTTCTCATTTGTAGTTGGACCTCCACAGACCGCCTATCAAGCCTATATTGTGAATGCGTTTGAAACTGGCAACTACAAGAAGGCAAACGAAATGGCCACCCTTGTGATTGAGATTTTTGTGTTTCTCGCGACACCTATTGCCTTCCTAATGATTACTCTCTCTCCATTACTAATACTCCTGGTTTCTACCCAGCAGTATTTCGACGCCACTCTACTAATCCCTTACACGGTAGTCGATGCGGTATTAATCGCGTTCTCGTATTTCTGGAAGATACAACTGGACCTCATAGAGAGACCTCAACTTACAGGTATCATATATGCCGTTTCTGCGATTGTCTTGGCTGTTACATCAGTTCTATCAGTTCCAGTGATTGGACTTGTCGGTGTTGGAATAGCTATGGTCCTACAATCGGGATTCATTGCAATCGCGCTCTACACTCTTGGGAACGCAGCTCTACCTATTAGCCAGAAACGAAAGTTTTGGCTGGTCTGGTTCTTGGCGAGTATGATCTTGATTGTCATATTCGAAGTACTTGTCTCTTGCGGGATTCCAGACGTATTATCTGCATTCATTTCGTTGGCTGCATACCTTGCTCTCAATGGTGCAAGCGGTTTCCTGAATATTCAAAGAGCAAGACTGATACTATCTTTACTTTTCTCCAGAGGGAATAATTTCAAAAAGCCCACAGAATCCAAAACATAAGTATCTACTCAAGACCATGGCGTTTCATAGATTCTCAGGGGGTTTTACGCTGGATTCGAATCAAACTGCATACAATCAATATTGTCGTAGGTATTTAGCAGTGTTACTCCAGAACCTTCTCAAGTCACCCTTCGCTTCCTTCTCCTTTATCTCTGCAGCCTTCTTCTGAATCTTAGTGAGTTGCTTTGGATCTTCGAGCAACTTCATAATAATGCCAACATATGCATCTCTGTCATCGTATCTTTCAACAATGAATCCATTCTGTCCTTGGTCGATCAACTTCCTGACTTCTCCGACATCACTTGCAACAACACAGAGCCCTGCAGCCATCGCTTCGGGGATAGCAAACGGTCCTCCTTCATGACTTGAATTCAGCACGAATATCTTCGCAGAGTTCAGAACTTGGTTTATTGCTCTCGGGTCAGACAACCATCCATGAAAATCGATGTTCTCTGAAAGCCCTTTACCTCGTACGTATTCCACCAAGTCTTTCATCAGAGGTCCGTCACCGACTATAGCCGCCTTGACATCCGGTTTCGACTCCCTAATTGAGTCAACAATATCCACAAAGACATGTATGTTCTTATCCTTCGCCAGCCTTGAAACGACGATGAGGTCCACGTGCTTTTCTGTTTCAATGGAAAAGAAGTCATTCAAATCTACTAGACCTGTTGTTTGATACTCGACGAGCACTGTGTGTGGAAACCCTTTCCCCACAAGAAACTGAATCACACTATCGTTAGACACTAGAATCCTGCGTGCTCTTCGAGCTAGTTTCGTTGTCAGCTTCTGAAGTACTAATCCTCTTCCGACAAACTCGTAGTCAGATGCAATAATGTTGTAGTAAAGAGGCTTTCTTGATAGAAATGCAGTCAGGGATGCTAGATACAGGTGCGGATATGCAAAGATCGCATAGACACATGAGAACTCCGATTTCAATCCTAACCAGATGCAAATAAGCAACTTCCAAAGAAAAGAAAGCAATTCGTTCCTTCTCAACGCAAGAGGTGGGCTGATATAGGTAATGCCTTTCCTCGCTATTCCGGGAGTAGTTCTTACAACAAGTGCGCTGGCTCCCTCAACACTGATTATTGGTAGCAAGTAGCTGTCAAGAGTCCTGTCTGCAAGCTTTGCAACGACAAGTATCGTGAGTGACTTGTTCTCCATGGGCTCCTTTTCATCTCTCCTGACGGCACATCATTGCATTGCTCAGCTGGTTCTTAATCGTTTCCAATGAGAGCCCGTTCCTCCTAGATCTATCTTCGATTTATCAATAGTCTAGAAAGCCCCTATCAGACTAAAATCTCCTATCACTGAAGCTGACACAGTTCAGGAAATGTGGCCATTTGTAAAGTTGTGCCGTTACCGGAAAGGTTTACTTATCAGCATTTTGCGGCGCCAAGAGATGGTACTTGTGACCATGACTGCAAGAACCTATGAGAAGCACACCCCAGCATCCTCTGGACAGGGGATATACAATATCTTCGTTTATATTACATTATGTCTACATAGACTTGAAGATAATACAATACCACAGAACAGCATGGGGTCACGCAATTGAACCACAATCGGTTCACCACCCGATCAGGCTCTTGCATGGTTGGGTTTGCCGCGCACAGAGTGTGCCACCACATCATGGGACGTCCCCTTGGGGATTGGGGGAAAGGAAGGTGGAGGTCCGCAGGACGCAGTGGCTGAGGAGTCTTCCTAGAAGCTTCTCACAGTATGGTGGCATGAAATCTAGTACGTCTCGCGCTTGAAGTTCAGCTGTCTGTGAGGTTTGCCACGGACTTGCCGGGAAGGTGAAAGCCCTCTTGAGAGGGTTTCAAGGAGACTGATAGGATGAAGAATCAGAGAGGTGAAACGCTCAGCACAGGACGCACGCTCTTAGTTGTTAGCATGAGCATTCTGATGCTAATGATGAATCCCCCAATTATTCTGAGCCAAGTTGAACTGATCTCTACAACAAACACAGAGGAGGAGGACCTCACACAGGATACTCTTCGGATTGAACACATAGCCTCCGTAACATACAACACACAAGTCTTGGCTGATTCTGATGACGACTGGTGGAGCTGGAATGGAGCCAGCTGGGAACACTGGCCATCAAATGACCATGTCTATGTGCATAATGAAACAGGTGTGCAATACACAGGACAATTCCGATTTATGCTGAACATTCCTAAAGGTGCAACCATAAGCTCTGCATACTTCAGCGCATATGAGGACGAGGACGCTCGCGTAGGGCAGTGCATGATACAGCGGATTGATGAAACGAACGTTGGGCCCTTAGAAGCTGATGATGCAATCCCAAACATTGTCGCTAATCCTGTGAGTTACTATTCTTGGAACGGTGTTGATGATCAAATAGGATCCACAGATATCGCGGAACTGATACAGACTCAAGTTGACCTTGCCAATTGGCAGAGTGGTTACTACATCGGCATCAGGTTCACCTTTCCGAGCTACTCTGGCACAGGAATGCACCGATGGAATGACTACCAATCTCTTGATTCTTCAAATCCTGTGGCTTTCCTGAATATATCATATACTGAACCTTCTCCCCAACCAGTGTCGTGGCTGAATGAGTGGTCCTATAGAAAGTCGCATGACATCCTTCAGACGCCAAACACAGGCATGAATTATGCAGTACCAATCGATGTTTACCTAGGCTCCGGAATTGACATGGCGAATACGGTCTATCTTGACCAAAATGCCAGGCCGGGCTTGGATGACGTGCGGTTCACTGACGAGAATAATGAACCAATCGATTATTGGCTAGAAGATTACTACAGAAACCCGATTGGCAACGACTACTTTGTAGACGATGGTGCGGTATTCGGATGGTACTACTACTGCTATCCTAACGCGTTCTATTACAACTACAGAACATATTGTACATATCAGGGCGACGGATTTTATGCTTACATAACTTACTATGACCATGAGAACAAGACCTGGTCACCCAGATACTATGTCGGAGAAAGTCAGCTTAGCAATGATGACCACGGAGCTCCTGCCATGTGGATTGACAACGAGGGATACATACATGTCGTCTATGGCGCTCACAACGATCCGTTCATGCATGCGAAGTCTACTCAACCTGAGCGAATTGACAGGTTCGAGATGTTGCCAAGCTTGGGCACAGGGTCAAGCACGTACCCGAATATTGCCTATGATAGCGAAAATGACATAGTCCACCTATGGTACCGTAGATTCCCCGGAGATGGTATCTGCAACCTGGAGTATATGTCGTCTTCAGACAATGGCCAGACGTGGAGTAGTCCTAGAGTGCTTGTAACAGTCACTCCCGGGTGCTTTGTCTACAAGTGTGTTGGTGGGTTAGACAACCTAGACCACAATAAGATTCACTTCACATGGGCACTCTATAACTCGAGCGCCCCATATGGGCAGGTCTATACAAATGCCTACTATGGCTACTGCGATATCGATGCAGGTCTGGTCTACAATGTCACTGGTCATAGTCAAGGATCAACTGTGACGGTGGATGAATGGCCAAACATGTTAGCACTCTATACAGGAGGATGCCATGTTACTGGCCCGAACATGAAGATCCCAAGTGACAGCTCCACACCTTATCTTGTGTTCAATGTCGTGAGTCGAGCTGGCACGGGCGCAAGAACAAGCGCGATGGTCTATTGGACAGGGTCCAAATGGTCAGGTATGAAGAATATCAGTACAACAACAACAAACGGTGCCAGTGACATTATCATCTACTCATCATCAAACATCTCCGCATTCGTCACAACTGGTAGCGACATAGCTCATTGGACATGGGACGGAAGTTCATGGACCTTCGTTGAATACTGCTACAAGTCCAGTGACTCTGGTGGTAACTACCTGACATATGCTACCGTACCAGTCGGAGCCAAATGGACTGGCTCAAACGACCCTGAGATACAGATTGTCTTTACAGAACACATACCTGCTGGTGGCAAACACACCAAAGGCTATGCATGGGGTGCAAACGGCATAGTCCAGAGACATGAGATTACCGGTGCCAGGTTCTGGGTGAAATGCCCAGGAAATCTGAGTGAACAAGATCAAGGAATCTACATATACTATGGTCGAGCATCAGCAATCAGCTCGAGCAGGAGCTTTGCGGTTTCCACGTATCCTTCTCCTGTGCAAGGTGTCTGGGGCTCAGTCGAATCCCTCTCTGTTTTTGACACTAGCAGTCATAGCATTACGCATTTCTCAGAAACTGTTCCTGACAACGTGCTGTTATATCCGGACAGTGAGTCATCTGGTTCTGGTTTTGCCGAGTCCTTTGCAGTAGTCAGCGATTGGACGTCAACTGGCAGCCTGCCTGTTACCAATGGTGATGTATGCACATTCACTGTACCAGGTGATGCCTCCTATGACAATTTGATTAGTGACTCAGCCAGTCTATCTTCTGGGTACTACTACATTGAGCTGAGATTTCGAGCAAACGTGGCTGGAACATCCTACTTCAAGCTGAGAGCATACGAGGAAGATGATGCGGGTGGCGCGCTCACACTGATAATGGATTCAACATATCCCTCAACTTCGTGGGGAACCTACAGGACAGGATTTCAGGCATCACACAATATAGAGTCCATTGGAATCTCTTGCATTGCCACAAGCGCTACAACTGGTTTCCAATTCGATTATCTCCGAATCACAAGTGAAACGGGTTGGCAACATGATGGAAGTACAACATTTGGCGTAGCAGCCAGTGGCGGGGGTTCCATATCAAGTGATGGAGATTACATTTCGCTGACGTCGGATACGGATGGATCAACTTTTGACATCGCAGTGGACACCACAGGCACTGCAACTCCCATGAGTGCAGATGTTTACCCATTTCTGTGTGTCAGATTTCATCCAGGGGATGCCGACGACATCTACACACTGCAGTCCTATGACGGTTCCAGCTATGGAACTCTGGTCAATAGCAGGAACGCAGTCGACGGCCGTTACTATCTTCGGGACTTGGATACAACTGTCACGCATTTTAGATTCATTGTGAGATCATCGGAAACCATTAGGATTGACTTCCTCAAGATGTACTCCATTGCAAATTTCAGTATCACGTATTCAGGTGGACACACAGATGCGTACCTCTATGTCGACTCTGATGGCGCTCTCGTAAGTTCAGAGGATTTCGTGAACTGGATTGAGCTGGAATATGAACCAGCTATGAACCTGAACACAGAGGAATATCAATGGGCTCAAATCGACCAATCCAATTTCAGCCATTTCAACTTGGATCTGGCATATTACCTTGATTCATGGTCAGCCTGGGATGAGGAGATGCTATATCATCTGGATGCTGGAACAATGTCTGGTTTCAAGTTTCGGTTATCAAACGCAGGAAGGATTAGTTCGATAGAATTTGGCAGTCTACCGCGAGGACCAGGCAACGCACCCACGAATGTTCAGACACCTACAATCTCCAATCTCGACGACTCTTCATACCTCTATGCAAGGATAAAGGATTATCAAATAACGACATTCGTTTCCGATTCTGATGGCTATGAGGACATTGCCTATATGGAATTGTCACTTGTTTCGGATGACCATATCAGAGAATACTGGACTGCTCATTATGATGCCGACAGGGACTTGTTCTCCGAGCAGTCTGATTCGGGCAACCTTATTGCACTGAACACAGTCGATAGCACTCATTTCATCTCTGGGAACACAAGCAGTATA
>PRDH01000024.1 GCA_003345545.1 Candidatus Thorarchaeota archaeon | reverse complement strand
CGAACACTCGTTGTTTCCGGGGCGGCGATAGTGATAGTCCTCGGAAAACTATGGCCAGCCGCTTCGCTGTATTCGAAGTTCTCTTGATTGAAATCATACTCGCCAGAGCTCAGAATGACTTCCCTGCCCTTTGCCAGCATAAGGACTTTCACAGCATGGCGGTCCACTTTCTGGTTGCACTGAATAAAGGCATATGACACTGTGAAATTCTTCGAATACACTCGTCCCCACATCCAGTATTCAATTATACTCGAGAAGGCAAAGTTGAGCCAATTATGGTCATGATAGCCAACCCCAGAAACCTGCATAGTCTTGTCTCCGTCACGGACAGTACCACTCACTGCTGCTCTGGCAAAAGGAACAACCCATGCAAAATACCCTAGGTTCCCAAAGTGTGAGAAACCAGTTCCCGGTTTCCAGCCATTCACAAGGCTCTTGTATGTCAGGTCAAAAGCGAGTTCCTTCTCATCCAGATGAATCCGGTATATCGGCAGATCACCTTGAGAGTAGTCAACCTCCAGGTGGTTGCCTCCTATTGCTACCTCTGCTCTCTCACGTGAAGCTGAGAAGTCGGACTTCTTGTACTTGATGAACCTCTGTGACTTCCGTCCATCTGGACGGAGCAAAACGAGCTCGACGCCAATCTTGCCTTGGGTTAGACCAGGATTCGGATTCGCCGCGTAGAAGAAGGCAACAAGCGTGTAGCCCCCATCGAGATGAGCGTCAAAATACCACCACTCAAATTGGTTTTTCTTGCCCACATCGATATGCAAGGCATCATCTGCAGGCAAGAGAGGATTGATTACTCCATCTCTTCTGCCGGGACCAGTCCATCCCTCTTTGACATTCGGATTGATATTGTCTGTCATTTTTGTCTCTTTTCTCCTTTCACGTAATGGCTTGGATCTGAGACCCCATTGGGGTCAAAGGTTGTCTTAATTCTTCTCAACCAGTCAGGGTAGTTCATCGTACGTTCTGCATAGAACTTATGCACTTCGTCACCTACGATAAAGAACGGCATGCCAAGCGCTTGGTCAAGATCCATTTGATTACATTCGTCTTGGTATGCTGCATAGCCAAGGCATGACTTCGTGGACGTGGGATCGTACACGGTCGGGGTTTCCATATGTGCCATGTGTCCAGACTCATAGCTCGTAATCCAGACACCAAGTCCTCGATCGTCGCCAATGACGCCCTTCTCAATATACTTCTGTTTGACCGGTTGATTCAGTTGAGCGAGCCGCACAGCCATGGCAATAGTGTCCATCCCGCCATGAGTGCTTTGGAAGCAGTTAGAGAAGCGGAATGCATGTTGGCCTAACATGTTCCGTACTGTCTCGCCATAGTGCATGGGTCTTGGGGCTATCACACCCTCCTCGATAAGGTCGTTTCCACGATACTTCTCCAGGATGAGCTTGACGAGCTTCTTCCGAAACTCAAATTCTCGTTCAGTGTGCGCAGCTACCAGGACGACAATGTAGTTTCTTGTCCGTGCCAGAAGCCCCGCGAAGATAGCCTCGATTGCCTCGGTCTTCGTGTTTGTGAAGAGAGCGGCAAGTCCCTCTGGCGCAGACGTAGTGGCGACCATGCATACCTCTCGATCATTCAATTCATACATGGCTGCTTCGTACTCACTCCACTCTTCGAAGTTGAGAACGTATAATCTCCAGTAGGGGGGAACTTTCCACTCATAGTTTGGAATTGTACCACTTGTTTCCCACTTCCAATCCTTCGGTGCTGGCCATGAGAACAGCCTAATTGCAGCCTTTGTGAACACACCGAGCCCTCCATAGGCTCCAAGCCAACCTCTCATGATGCCTCTCAGACTGAAACCAGGACCATCGCCCGTAAACCATTTGCCGTTGTGGTCGAAAGACCCAAGCCTGAGTATATCCCCAGTCGGAAGAATCCATTCAACACCAAGAACATTCCTCCCGCTAAAGCCGGTATAGGGGGAGGTAAACCCCGGACCGACAAATGAGGTATGACTGGCGAGGGGAGATGTCTGCGGGCCTGCGCCTTGTGCGTGATGCATGATGCCATATTTGAGAAGCTCACTCTGAAGTTGTGCGTTCGTGACGTAGGGCTCAATCACGGCATACATGTTCCTCTCATCAACTTCAAGGATGCGATTCATTCTTCTCATGTCAATCTGAATTGACTTAGGAATACTGAGCCCAGCCCAAGGGCCCATCCCAGTTGTCAGCGCCTTAAAGCCGACATTGTGCTTATTGCACAATCTCACAATCGCTTGCACTTCTTCCGTGGATGCAGGAAGAAGCACTGCGAGAGGACGGACTCCGAATCTCTGTGGCTCTTCTCCTCGCTGAGCACTCTCAATCTCATTGCACCATTGGAAAGCATAGGTATCCATCACTGCGGGGTCCTGTGAGATGTATCTCGCTCCTACAACTCTCTTGAGGGCGTCATAGACGTTCTTCTCCAACATCTACTGCTCACCTCCAATACTTCGTAGTACAAGTTCAGTCAGGTCAAAGTACTGCATTGACGAGTTGCGAGATTCCAGGCTGTCACGGAAGTTCGTGCCGCAGAACGGACAGGCTGAAACTAAGGCGTCAGCTCCGGTAGACTCTGCCTCTTCCACGCGTTCATTCGCGGTTGCCATGGCAAAATCAGGATACGCAGACTTGCATCCACCACCTGCGCCGCAGCAGTAGGAATACTCACGAATTCGATCCATCTCCACCAGCTCAACTCCTGGTATCTGCTTCAGCACATTACGGGGGGCGTCATAGACTCCGTTTGCACCGCGACGTTCTGGTTTTGGTGGGTCATAGATGTATACGAGAGTGAGCACCTCTATCTTCTCGCCCTCCCACTTCTCGTAGGGCTCAGCCATTCTGCCAAGATGACAGGGATCATGATAGGTGACCTTCAGAGGTACATCTTTCGTGAGTTTGAGCCTACCATCTTTGAGAAGAAACTCGATTAGTTGAGAGGTGTGAACAACGTCGATGTCATGCTCTACATATCTGGGGTACTCTATCTTGAACATGTTGTAGCAGCCAGAGCAGCTCGTGATGATTCGCTTGATTCCGGCACGCTTGAAGCTCTCGATATTCTCCTCCATTATTCTGATAGCCCGTTTCTCATCACCGACTCTATACACAGGTGAGCCGCAGCATTGTTCATCTGAGCCCATGATTCGAAATCCTTCCCCTGCGGCGTTCAGGATCTTGGCAGTAGCTACAGCTATCTCCTCTCGTCGGTAGGCAGCAGTGCAACCGACAAAGTACAGAGTATCAGATGATTCATCCAACTTAATGTCCTTGGTGAGCCATGCAGGTCTATTCTGAGGCTCCTCTCCATAGGGATTCTTCTTTCGTTCAACCAGCTTGATGTATTTCTTATGCTTTGGCATGGGACCTGCTCCAGCCTCAACAGCAGCCGCACGGAGGGCATGAATTGCCTCGTTGGGCTCGAGGTCGTAGACCCACTTGCACGACACCTCACAGCCTCCGCAGTTTGTACATCTGTAGAGGACATCCAGCATCTCCGGGGTGAGTTCGACGCGGCCCTTATGGTACGCGTTCGCCGCAATCATCCTGCCCCCACCAGAGTATGCATGGAAGTCGTAGAAGTCAATGGACGGGCATATGCTTGAGAATCGTTTGCTCCGGATTGCAAGCTGTGGGATAAACTTACAGAGTGAGCACCGCACGCAGCTGTCCATCATGTCTTCATAGTCGCCAAGAGTCATTATAGTACCTCCTTGAAGCAGAGAGCTCCCGGATTCAAGATATTGCTGGGGTCGAAGATGGATTTCACTTGCCGCATGGCTCTTACAGTGCCAGGAGCAGCACGCTCATACACGGCGTCCGTGATTGCCCCGTATGGTCTACTGAAGTAGGCTCCTTCAGAGAGGAGCCTCTGCTGACCTTTCGTTGATAGCAGCATCATCTTCTCTACTGCACTGTCATCCCTGTGGTTGTAGTACAGGTCAAAGCCACAGTGGGCATTGGTTCCTTGAACAATGGGCTGAACATACGCGCCTATTTGGTCGAGAGGAAATCCAACCTCACTTGCGGTATCCTTGAACGATTCATAGAACTCCTGGCACCTATCCAGAGTGGTTGTGAAGAATATCTCCTGGCACTGACCCTTTGGTTGTAGTTTCCAATAGATCGCATCACTTGGCCTGCCTAGGAGGGACTGAACACTGGTTCCTTTGATCCCACCAAGAGCATCAACAAGTTCCACGCCAGTGCCCTTTGCGATGTCTGCGACATCTGCCGTCCGATACTCCAATTCTTCCTCCGCAATTATACCATGTCCAGATATGCCAAGAACAAGAATCCAGTTTGGCAGGGACATGGTGGTTCCTAGAGCAGCACTGAGATTGACTCCATTCAGCATGAAGTGCTCATCTACAAGTCTGCGCCTCAGTATTGCATAGTTGAAATCCAGAAAGCTGTCCAAACTGCTTGCTCCTGCCAGATAGATACGATGAACGTCAGGAAGGAGTTCACACTTCATAGAGATCCATGTCACGATGCCGATGGTTCCTTGCGAACCTTGAACAATCCTGAATGGATCAAACTGCGATGGCCCCTGTGGATTCTTTTGTGCCTGTCCAGATGCCCATTGCTCTTCTAGACTGCCAGGCCCTGCGGCAGCACCAGTTCGTAAGACATCACCAGTGCCAAAGACAGTTTCAGTACACAGGAGCGGATCAGAGGAGTCCCAATGAAATCGAGGCATTGTAGTTGGTTCTCTATCAAGGCATGCAGAGAGAACGGATTTCGAAACCGCAGGGAGAAACGGCATGGAGATTCTTAGTCCATTCTTCTTGAGTACATCAATGAGCACACCGTAGGTGACTCCAGGTTCAATCATTACAACCTTGTTTTGAGAGTCAACACGTAATATCTTATTCATCCTGCTGAGATTCACTATGATAGTATTGGGGACTCGAGGCGATGCTACATCTCTGAGCTTAGGTCCTCCGGAGCTAATGGGCAGCAGCGAGAGCCTGTTCTTGTTGGCCAGTCGTACAATCTTGGCGACATCATCTGCTGTCCTTGGCCATACGATGAGTGAAGGCACATATTCTCCAGAGTACTCTACCAGCATAAGCCAATCATCAGAAACGTTGTCAATCCCAACAATGTCAGTCATTGCAGATTTCATGCCTTCGGTCATATTGCATCAACCACCTGTTTCATCAACCTCGTTCGCAGACGATTCCTGTACCGCCCGGGGGATATCTGAAATCTATAGCCCCAGATTCGCATACTTGGTAGCAGGCGCCACATTCAATACATTGTGAAGCATAGTCGCCCACTAAGTAGACAGTCTTGCCGCGCTTTTTCCAAAGATTCATCACGCATATGATTAAGCAACGCCCGCACAGCGTACACTTCTTGTTATCTAGAGTGATGTAATTCCCTGTGCATGGTGTTCTCGGTATCAGGCTCTTGTGGTCTATGTTCAATTCTTTCTCTCCTCCTTGTCACTCTCCATGAATGCAAGCGCTATGGCTTCTTCAACCTCAGGCATCGTTGCCATGAGCTTTCCAGGATCAGTAAGCAGATTCATCTTCTCCTCTCCTAGGATTGCTGTCAATAGTGGGATGACCTCTTTCATAATGAAAGGAATGGCCTGAGGGAGATATCGCTTCATCCTCCTTGCTATCTGTCGTACGCGCACAGCATGAGGCTCAGACCAATCAATGATTCCACCAATCAATTCCATTAGCATAGGCACAAACCATGACATCGTAGCATGTGGGCTGAATGGAAGGGCTCTCCAGATGCTCGCCAGTTCAGGACCTGTCTTGAATTCCTCGCCAACTGAACTTGCCATCCACTTCCTGTCATATAGATCTAGGAAGTTCTTTGAGGTGTCGCCGGCAGATAGTGCCTGAGCGGCAGTTTCTATTGCTGCCCTGCCTGTGACCATGGCTGGATAGATGCCTTCAGCCTCTAGGGGACATGGAAACCCTCCAGCATCACCAATCAGAATCACATTATCAGTATGCGTATCGTGTGGACCACCTTGCCACGGGAGCAGATGAGCATGGAACTCTCGCGGCTTTCCCTCAAGGATTCGAGCTAGTCGCTGGAAGTACTCCAAGTTCACGACCTTGTTCAGATAGTACAGAGGATTCTTGTCCCACCAAGTCATCCAGTTACCTAGACCTATATGGAAACCGTCGTGGAAGAAGACCTGGTAGGACGCAGGAAAAATGGCAGACCACCAGACAGCGAGAGCTTCGTCACCCATGATATCATCAATCTTTGACGGAGAACATTGAAAGTCATACTGAGGGATTATTGTGACTTGTTGTTGTTTCCATCGTTCCCTCAAGCCACTCTCTCTGGCAACCATTGAAACAGCACCATCGGCTCCAATCACGAAACCCCTGTATTTCTCGCCATGCTCATCAATCACACCAATGACTCTATTCCGTTCTTTCAGAAGTCCAGTAACAAGTGTCGATGTCTTCAACTCGGCGCCCGCGGCAGTAGCAAACTTGGCAATCCAAGGATCAAATTCGCTTCGATAGCAGTTCATTGTGATCCAACTTCTTGCAGGCTCATAGGTCACCGAATCTGTAGGCTTGGTCATGATGTAGCCCGATACATCTCCGTCATTGTTGACAAAGTAGTTCCTGGCCGCGGCTCCCTCGCGCATCGAGGGGCATTTCTCGGGGGTCAGTTCTTTCATAATATCGAAATCTCGCCACATTCTCGGCCCAAGACCGCATCCTGAGGAGTTCTTCTCTCCGGGCTTTCGGCCACGCTCGAAGAATATTGTTCTCAAGCCTTTCTCAGCTGCTTCTTTTGCTGCGGTGGAACCGCCAGGGCCAGCACCTACGATAATCACGTCATATTCTTTCATTAGGGCACCTCAGTGTCTAGATTGTTCAAGTATCTGCCAACGAGGTTCAGCTTCTTTTTGAGTACCTTCTTGCGCTGTTCTAGGAATTCGTGTTTCAGAGAGACATCAGACAATCTGCTGATTGCTTCAAGGATGGGGGCCTCGGGTATTATTTCATCAATTCCAGAAGCGTGTATCTTGCTGAAGACATCTTGTGTGAAATCGGCCGGCATGTTCGCCACTGTTGACTCGATGAATTTTGAGTTGAACATGAGATACTCTGCCACATAATTGCTCATCTCATCTATCATGGACCGTCCTTCTCTTGTGAGACTGTAGTGAATTTTTCCGCTCTGCAGGGCAGAAGCAATCAGTTTCCTCTTCTCGAGAGACTGCAGGGCCGGATAGATTGTCCCAGTCTTGGGCTCCCAGCATCCCTTGAATCCGCCTCTCAGGTCAGTAAGGATTTCGTATCCATACTTGGGAGACTCAAGAAGCTGAATCATGATCAGTAGTTGAATTGGAGTGAGCTTTGCAGGAGTTGGAAGGAACAACTTGATCTGTTTGCTCATTCTTACATCAACTAGGTAGATTTCTACGCAGTTGAACTCCACTGCTTTATATTTCAGACGATTAGCGATTTATCAGCAACGGCAGTAAGCGAATTATGAGGACCAAATTCGTCTATCTGGCGGCTCATCCTTGAACACCTTACGGACTCATCTCCAAGATTCTGAGGGAAATGAGGGCAGGACCAATAGTTCTCTCTACGTTCCTCTTCTCGAAACGATGAGAATCAATGAGCCGTACTCCTTGCTAAGATCGTCAGAATCAGACCCAAGGCCCAGGATGTATGCATGAGGAGCCATCCCAGGATAACAAGTCCACCCCACCCATAAGTAAGGAGTACCCAGAGAATCACCAGTACTAGACTGATTAGCCCGAATCCTGCTGCCACAGCAATTATGAATTTGCCTAGTCGAATATGTGAAGTGGTCAACAGATAGCCACCGATTATCACTGCGAGTCCGCCCAGCCATGCTATGATCCAAAGGAAGAACAATACAATATCAATTAATAGATAGAATGGAGCCAGTGCAGCCAGAGAATGTAGGAATGAACGGATCAGCACGATTGTGCTGACACCTCCTGCATAGCTCGTACCAAGTAGTAACAGACCACCAATGATACAGAGTGCAAACTGTGTCTGATTTCGCATTTCTCTTCCTCTCTCAATATTGCGCCCTGTTGCTTTCATACCATATTGCTTTTTCTAGAGAAGAATCATGAATGGCGGATGCCGCTATAGCGGCTCGTGCATAGGTAGTTGGGAATGTGAATGAGCAGTGCACTCATGCTCTGAGGCGCGTCAGGGACGTAATTGCGCAATAATCTGTTAACTATACAAGGTACCTAAATATGAGTTGCATGACAACGGTTTGAGAGAGGCATATGAGTCTGATTGCTGGTCTGTTGGTCTTGGCAGTCTTTATCGTCACTCTACTCCTGATAATGAGTGAACGAGTCAACGACACAGCAACAGCCCTAATGGGTTTCGGAGTTTCCGCCACAATTGTCTTCTTCTTGGATGAAGAACATCCTACGTTTGCCACCTATGCATCAGGGATTGGATGGGATGTCATAGTCTTTGTTGCGGCGATGATGATCATAGTATCCGTAGTCGCGTCCTCAGGTTTCTTTCAATATGTGGCAATCATCATGGCACTACGAACATTCGGAAACCCGCGGAAGATCTTCTACTACTTCATGGTTCTTGTCTTTATCATATCCCTGCTATTCGATCCGTTGCCTACAATGTTGATCGTAAGTGCATTCACCGTGGAAGTCTGCAACGCCATCGATGTCGATTTCAGACCATACCTAATGACAGAAGCCGTTGTTGCTGGATTGGCATCGATGCCCACGCCAATCGGATCCGTGACAAACCTAGTCATTGTCTACATTGCGGAGATTCCTGTTGGGCTTATGTTCATCGTGATGTTTCCACTCTCAATCATCTTGTTCCTTGCGACCTTACTTTACATGAGGAGGAAGTATGCAAATGTAATTGAAGACCATCAGGAACGAGACATGACAGAGCTCTTTGCCATAGACCCAAATGTGACAATCCGGTCCAAGCAGGATCTTGTCATATCATTAATTGGCATGTTCGTCTTGGTCCTTGGTCTTATTCTGTTACCTGAGCAGACAGCGATGCTTGCGCTTGTTGTTGCAGGAGCTCTCCTCATCCTATCAAGAGACAGAGCTAAGGATTTGCTGAGACGCCTCTCGTGGGATACTGTGTTTTTCCTATTGGGTCTGATGGGAATCGTACAGGGTCTTGTGGTAACTAAAATGATTGATGGTCTTGCGGTTGGCCTCCAGTGGCTTTCAACAAATAACGCCTTCCTTGCCATGTTCTTGATGATTTTTGTGTCAGGTGGACTCATGTCGCCTGTAGATGCAAAAGCAGTCGGTATCCTGCTCGCTCCAGCGGCAAAAGGTCTTTCTACGGCAGTATCACTCTCCCTTGTTGCCGGCACCAATGCAGGGGGATATGTCGTCCCATTCGGAGATGCACCAAACATGGTTGTGGTATCGATATGTGAGAAGAACCTAAAACCACTTAGCTGGTCAGAGTTCAATCGTGTGGTGATACCGCTCGGTCTAGTACATCTGGCTATTTGTTTCGTCTATCTTGCATTGGTTTCTCTGTTGCTCACGTAGGACTCCTAGTCGACATGTGAACTCACCTTGAGAGAAGGAATCAGGCACTTGTCCGAAACGCTCTCTTATCCTCCTTGCAGAGAAGCTGAACGACATTCCGCCCCGAATAAATGCATCCCGGTACGCCACCACCGGGCAGAATCCATTGCCCTGCCAAATAGAATCCATCTAGACCTGGTAGTCTTCGAGGCAACTGTGTCATAAGCGTTTCCTTGGTCATCAACCAACCCATTGGAGAGCCTCGGTTATTCAAGGTATATCGCCAGGTTGTTAATGGCGTAGCAACATCTACGAGCTCTATTTGGGGCCGTATTCCAGGATATAGGCGTTCAAGTCGCTGAATGACCATCTCTGCCACGCGCTGTTTCTCTACATCATAGGCATCTTTGTCGTTATGCAGTTCGGTCCAATATTTCCAGTCAGTTTCCAACATGACCTGAATCACTGCCTTTCCAGGCGGAGCAAATACATCGCTGTAGTTTAGTACTCTAAGGGGCAGGACCTTGATGGTTCTCTGTCCGAGCAAGAAAGTATCCTTCAACATGAACATGTTCAGAGGAGCAGCATCTTTGAATGTACGGGCCACACCCAGACTGACAATCACAGACGGATCATATTGTTTCCAAGTGCCGTATACCTTCTCTATGCGGTCGTCAACGTATCTCCCGCCAAGTAGTCCAAATATCGTATTCCTTCCGTCAGCAGCGGAAACGACCACATCTGCTCTATGTTCGCTTCCATCCCTGAGAAGCACACCAACAGCTCTGTCATCTTCGACCAGTATCTTATCGACAGTAGCGTTATATCGAATCTTGCCTCCCAAATCCTTGTACTTCTGCTCAATAGGAAGGACAAACCCGGGACAGCCCCCCTTCAGAAGTCCGAGCTGACCAGCACCAACTGTTGCTAGAATCATGATGACGAACCAGATTGGGCCATCCGGAGAGAACAGGTTCTCAAACATAGTTCTCAAGTACGGATTATGGAAATTCTTCGCGAACTCTGCTGCCGGCCGGCTGTACTTGCCATAGAAATACTTCATGAATCCGCGCATCTGCCACAGCTCTTTCAGAGAATCGAATCGGCCCTTTAATTCAGGAGGGGCTGCGCTCATCCCCAGGTCGGTGAGTAATGGCGAGTCCTTCATCCATTCTACTTCTCTCAAGAACTGCCGTATCTCTTTCTCATCCTCAGGGGAAATGGCAATCAGGTCATGTTCAAGCTGCCGCAGATCTGAAGTGAAGTCCACCTCTCTCTCACCAGTGTCATCGACAAAACGCAGATAGTTCTTCATGTCGACAGTTGACTCAGGCACATCGACTCCAATCTCTGTGTAGACATCATAGATTGGACTAGGGGGCCTATGAGCAATCAGAAAATGTATCCCGCCATCTATCAGATACTCTCCTCGTCTCCAAGCAGCTGCTAGGCCTCCAGGTTTCGAGTGGTGTTCCACAATACTGCTATCATATCCGTTCATCTGAGCATAGATTCCCGTTGAAAGACCGGCCAGACCAGCTCCAATGATGACAATGGATCTTTTGTTCAATTTGAATTCACTCTCCCGTATCCTCAGATATTGCCTCAAGCAGGTCTTCGACTGCCCTATTCCATACTCGAGCTACACTGATCTGATAGGTGATGGCTCTCTCAAGATCTGAATCGCCCTTCTGATCTCGTGATGCAAGGCCCTCCATCTTCGTTATGTATTCCTGATTCAGAACTGTCAACTGCCGCAACATTGAGGCCACTAAACTTGAAGAGGAAAGAAGGCGATACTTGTAACCCATCTTTCTTGAACCTGCCTTCTCGACAACACCGTAGATTTCCAGCATCTTGAGAGCTCTATTCACTGACGATATTGACGTAGGATACTTTGAAGCCGGGAGCAGCTCGCGCAGACGATCCGCAATTCCCCTCTGGGACCATTCTCGAGGTTCCAGAAGGAGCAATCCTTCTATCCAACCGCAGTAGTCAGGGTATCCGTACTTTTCGTATGCTTCACCCATCGCATGGAGAAATTCAGTTCGCAGACTGTCAGATTTCATCTTGAGCCCTTGATCTAATGTGCCATTCTTATGAATATACATATTGCGGTATTTCGAAATTTAGAAATTAAATATGGGCCACAAAGAATCTAATGCGCTAAACGATAACTGAGGCGTCAGGAGCCAGTAGAGGTCTGCATGGATGCAGCGTCATGAGGAGAAAAGACTCGCGCAGCTTTCGCTGTACGGCTCACGCTGGCGCCTTGAGTATCTCTAACAGTGTCTCAGGATATTATTGGCATGAATTTGTGCAGCAATCGCATCATCAAGAGTGCAGACTGGCTTCTCCTTGCCCAGACAGACATTGATGAAGTGCTGGGCCAGCTGCCTGTGACCCCAGACCTCCGGGCCTTTCGATCCCAGTTCCCAGACTCTGGGTTCACTTACTCCACCTATCAGCTTGACGATGTTATTGCAGTAGCAGCAAATCGCCTTTCCATTGTTCCCAAAGATCTCAAACCTGCTTTCGCCCATGCCCTCGGCAACACTTGATCCAAGCTGTATTGTACCCACGACACCATTCTTGAGCCTGATGATGCCCACTGTCTGGTATCCTCTGAAATCACTAATTCCTTCGATTTCCATATAGTTTGGATACCACTCTGTTGCCTCAATTTCAGTCTTGAAGAGCCACCTGAACATGTCCAATGACCACACCGAGAGCGTATAATCAGGAAAGCCACCGGCTCTCTCAATATCCCAGGCCCAGGAGTCTAGCGGCCACTGAGCTGCAAGATCCTTTGCTGTGATGAATTCCCTGAATGTCAAGCACATCGGTTTACCGATAACACCCTCCTCCAAGAGCTCCTTAGCCTTCACGTAGCTGGGAGTGAAGCGAAAGTTCAGTACTGGCATTACTATAACGCCTGCATTCTCGGCCATCTCTTTGAGTTTCTTTATGTCATCGACATTCGGAGTCACCGGCATCTCCAGATAGACGTGCTTGCCGGCTCGTATTGCCTTCTCGGCGAATTCGAAGTGAAGTGGGGTAGGTACAGCTATGCAGGCACCATCTACTCTGCTATCCTTCAGAGCCTTATCATAGTCGTAGAAGATCTCAATGCCATGTTTCTCTTGCTGCTTCTTAGCGTACACTTCACTCTCCCGGCCTTTACGAGCAACCACACCGACTAGTCTTGATCCATCAACCTTTCTGAATGACGGAACATGAGCAGCCCCTCCGACGAAACCGACTCCGACGCAGAGCATTCCTATTTTCTTTGTCAAATACTTTAGCCACCGAATTCGCTTGTGAATGAAATGTGCAGGTTACGATTTCAGACCTATGTCCATCTGGTCAAGTTGGTCCATGATTTAACTCTTCTTTCAAATGACGAGGATAGCACTGAATCAGTGCTGTGAGTATGGACTAAGGAGTGAAACCTGATTCAAAAGATGGTCGCCTCGTCATATGTATCCCGAAACGCTCAAATCATTCTGAGCCTAGTGTTTACATCGGCATGGTGGAGTACTAGATGGCCGTCAAAGAGGATTGGACCGAAAAGTACAAGGACAAAGTTGTTTCGGCCAAGGTCGCCATATCAAAGATCCGAAGAGGAACACGCATTCTTCTCGGGACAGGTTGTGGAGTTCCGTACCACCTCGTTCAAGAACTAAGTAAGAATGCACGTGAGATGGCAGACAATGAAATAGTGCACTTGCTTACGATTGGGAACACGCCATCAGCAGACCCTGAGTTTCAGAATCAATTTAGACACAATACTTTCTTTGTTTCTGACAATATTCGTAGTGCGGTCGCTGAAGGCCGGGCCGACTATACACCGGCGCCTCTCTCGGATATCCCATTCCTGTTTAGGACAAAAAGAATACCGCTGGATGTGGCGCTGATACAGGTGAGTCCACCCGACGAGTTTGGCTATTGTTCGTTGGGCATTTCAGTAGATATCACAAAGTCGGGAGTAGAATATGCAGATCTGGTGATTGCCCAAGTCAACGAGCGCATGCCTGTGACATATGGTGACTCGTTCATTCATGTGAAGGAATTTGACTATCTTGTGCCTTTCACGGAGCCGCTACGCGAGTTCAACACACCAGACGTAAGCGAGCGGAAGAACCGAATTGGAGAATATGCCGCGAAACTCATTGAAAATGAATCAACCATCGAAGTAGGAATCGGCACAATAGCCAAAGCTGTCACAAAGAATCTAATCAACTCTGGAGTTCAAGATCTGGGCATCCATACTGAAACCTTCAGTGACAGCATCATCGACCTGATTGAAAGTGGTGTGGTCACAAACCAGAAGAAGAGCATTAACAAAGGCAAGGTGACAGCAAGCTTCGCGATGGGCACCAAGAAGCTTTACGATTTTGTGAATAATAACCCGCTATTCGAGTTCAGGGAGACTTCCTACGTTAATGATCCAGCTGTGATCTGCCAGAATCGAAAGATGGTAGCGATTAACTCTGCTCTGGAAGTTGATCTTACCGGTCAAGTATGCTCTGACTCGATTGGACACGCCTTCTATAGCGGCATCGGAGGACAGGTCGACTTCATACGGGGAGCATCGAGATCAGAGGGAGGAAAATCAATCATCTGTGTCAAGTCCACTGCACTGCAGGGGACTGTATCAAAGATTGTGGCCCACCTGAGCGAGGGTGCAGGTGTGGTTACAACGAGGGGGGACGTGGACGTGATAATCACGGAATATGGGCACGCTTCGCTTCGAGGGAAGACCATACGCGAGAGAGTACTGTCTCTCATCGCAATCGCACACCCGGACTTCAGGAATGGATTACTTGAAGCAGCCAAAGAGATGAAATACGTGTTCGAGGATCAAGTTCCATTCCTTGCCAGAGGCACCTACTTTCCGATTGAATACGAAGCTATCACTGAGGCCCAAATGCCAGATGGGCCGATCAGTGTTCGCGTTCGGTTGATCCGACCCGACGACAGTGACCGTATCAAGGACCTCTTCTACGGTCTCAGTGAGGACTCGATTTTCTTCAGATTCTTGACGCCGCTGAGAAGTCTTAGACGGCAGACACTGCAGGATTTCTATCGAGTCGACCAAGAATCAGATATCTCCCTTGTCGCAGTGGCAGAAAATGGAGGAGAGGGAGAACGCGAGAAAATCGTTGGCGCGGGAAGATATCTACTGAATAGAAGCAAGAATCAAGCGGAGTTTGCATTGCTCGTTAAGGACGAGTACCAGGGCCGAGGCATTGGTACATTTGTTCTGAATCAGATGATGCGTATTGCAAAAAGCAAGGGAGTCAATGCATTCATTGCATATGTTCATCCAAAGAATGTTGCTATGATCAATTTCATACACAGAACGGGAAAGCTTATCGAGAGCCGACTAAGCATCGAAGATAATCAATACACATTCATCCTAAGACTGTAGACATTGCCCCTGAACTGATTGGCCGACAATGACCACTCAAGAAACACGCCGCAATAGCGATTGGTTGAAATGGACAACGCATTCCAAAATGAAGCTCAGTGAAGCGATTTCGACAATATCAATCTAGGTGGTGAACTGATTGGAGTTCCCTGTGCATGACACGCTCTCTGATGAGAGTCTGAAAAAGGGCTTAGATGCCGTTGTGAGAGACGGCATCACATCCCAAATCAAGATGACCTTGACAGAGAGCATATTCCTGATTGCCTTCGCAGTGGCCCTGGGAGCCTCCAATGCGGTGATCGGACTCATCGCCGCAATCCCTCCTCTTGCACAGTTACTCCAGATACCATCAATCGTACTCATAGAAAGAACCAAGATCCGCCGAAGAATCTGCGTGCTTTTCTCAGCAGTCAGCCGTCTGTCAATAATGGCCATGGTTCTCATTCCCTTCGTCACACCAGGGATTCCAGGCATTCTACTATTGTTATTCGGAGTTACCTCGCATGCTGTATTCAATGCTGTGACAGCCGCTGCATGGAACTCATGGATGAAAGACCTCATCCCTCAGGAGATACTAGGTCGATTCTTCTCAAAGCGGCTAGCTGTCCAAGCACTCGTGGGTATTCTCACCACTCTTGGCGGAGGTATTCTAATCGACCAATGGTTACGCAATGAACCAGCATCTCTCGCGCCGTACTCGATTGTTTTCTTTGTTGGTATGGTAGCAGGCATAATTGGCGTCTACTTCATCTACACAATCCCTGAGCCTCGCATGATAATCGAATCCCTCAATCAGAAGTTCTTGGACACTCTTCGACGGCCATTTCAGAATGAAGATTTCCGTAAACTGATGATGTTCTCAGCCGCTTGGAGTTTTGCAGTCACACTTGCGGGTCCATTCTTTACAGTGTATCTTCTAGAGGTACTTGGATACGATCTATCAATTGTGACTGGACTGGCTGTCTTATCACAGGTTACGAGCATGCTCTTCTACCAGTGGTGGGGGCGTCTCTCTGATAGGTTCAGCAACAAATCAGTATTGCGTGTGACAACTCCAATCTATGTTGTAGGAATGCTTCTTTGGACTTTCACGACAGTGCCTGGAATTCACATGCTTACCCTGCCTCTTCTGATACTGATTCACGTGATGCTGGGTCAATCGGCTGCTGCAGTCAATCTAGCTCACGGCAACCTGGCACTGAAGCTTGCACCTAGAGGAGAGAGCACATCATACCTTGCAGGGTGGAGCGTGGTCAACTCGATTGCAGCCGTCATGGCGCCACTCGCTGGCGGAATCATTGCAGACTCACTGAGTGACAGCTACCTGTCTTTCCGTCTCGCCTGGCAGGGGCTTGGTTTCTCATTCGACTTTGGTCTGATCGATATCCGTGGTTTGGACTTTGTCTTTCTGATTTCCTTTTTTGTAGGACTCTATGCGATTCATCGCCTTGCGATAGTACGAGAGGCTGGTGAGGCAGACCAAAGAACTGTCTTGGATGCAATGCTGGCACAGGCAGGCAGAGGACTTAGGACTCTATCTACAGTAGATGGCTTGAGGCATTCAATCGTCATACCGCTGGCACATGCCCTTCGGTCCTCGCGAAGTCAGGCACGTTCAACGGAAACAAGTGAAAGCGAAAAAGAAGATACGAGCAGCTCATAGTGCATTACCAGTTCATAGTCTTCAGAGTCTGCTGCTACAGCTCACCACTCCACAAGCCTGGCCATTCTCTTTGCCTCCTTGATGGTGAACTCGGCCTCCTTTGGAGTCGGAGGAATTCCATTGAAATTGCTTCTCTTGATGTAGTCACTTGTTACTCGGATTAGCGCTTCGGAATTCATCGAAGACATCTTCTCAATCGTATCGACTCCAGCGTCATGGTAGAGCCTTGCGCGTATCGCTTTCAGACCGAAGATTCTCGCAAGATCAGACATCTTGACCAGTTCAACAACAACATCGAGCGGAATCCCCAGCTCCTGTGATAGGCTTCGCCTCAACTTGTCCGTCCTACCTGCTTCTAGTAGTTGGTCGATGTTTCGTAATGCAGCATCTTTGAGCTTGCCAATTACGTCAGTCGAAACGCCCAAGAAATCCTTCAACTTGAGTGGCTCTCGCTTCAGGTACCGACTGCGTATCTCGATGCATTTCTCTTCCATGCTTTGTCTTCCCACGAACTTGAAACAGTAATGGAGACTGTGCATCATGTTTCTTATGACACGTTCATCTGCAACATTTGAGGCATACTCCTCAAGATTCTTTTCCGTCGCGGCGTCAATACTTGCTCCTCCCTCTTTCATATGTTCACCAAAAGAACGCCAGTTAAGGAGCGCTTCCCGAATCGTGCTCTCCGACTTGCTGTTACGTTTCATAAAACGGCGAAATGACTCTTCATCCATCAACAATTGCCTCATCTGTTGTCAGTGGCTCATGCCTTTATTCTCTTTCATTGAAGCTTGAGAAGTATCGGAGGATTTCGGCTTAAACCTAGAAAAGGGCCTATCTTGGAAAAGCATATCTGCGGTATGACACCTGAACAGTATCGGGTCCGTGCTTTCTATGGTCAGAAATCTCTCTATGAACTTCTTACTCCGCAAGTTCGGCTCAAGAATAGAGCCAGAGCCCGAAACAACCACTATTGCAGTGGCCTTTGCTTTGGCAGAAGGGCGTAAGGAGCGGAATCAACGAATCACAATGCTAAGCAGAATAGCAATTCCTTTCTGGGTAGTCCAGACTTCTGAAACCAAATCCATTGTGCTTTCTGCCGCAGCCAGCTCCCGGCAGGAATTCAGGTTCACTGACACAAAGGGTGCAACAGAGATACGAAAGATTTTGACTTCTGGTGTGCCGCAACCCGAAGATGTTCCAGCGGCCGTTAAGAGAATCGAAGCATTGTTGGAAAAGACCGATACCATAACCGTTCAGCTGGCAAACCTGTTCTCACCGTCCCCATTAGCAGGTGCAGGTCAGTTCATTTTCGAATCAAGTCCCTCCGCCAAGCCAAACCGGCTGGATATGAGGGCTGATTCACCTGATGCTCTGAAGAGAACTGAGGAGTTCAGAGAAGTGCAGAAGTCGGCTAGACTTCGTGTCGAAGCAATCGAATCGATCAAGAAGGTGATGACTGAGAAGCTTGGTGGGCATCTGAAAGTCCTTGAGAACCTCATAGCTGTGGAGAGAGAACGCGGAAACGTCCGCATAAGAACCATGGAGGAACGAACAAGGCAGGAGAGCAGCGACGCGGCCAAGACCAGAGACAAGCAAATCTATGATCTTCGGGAGAAGACCAAGATGGACCTGCGTGCAATGACTGCTGACTTCTCAAGGTCTGCAAACGATCTTGAGATGTTCTTCAATGAAATGATAGACAGTATACGCGCAGCAAGAACACGGATTGGCAAGGAGGAAGACAACATCGAAGGTGCTGTGTCAATCTACAGGGAACTTGCGAAGACTCTGTCCTCCAAAATCCAGCGAAGTAGCCAGCCTTTGAAAATCATGGATGAAAGATCTGAGAAGATGCTAAAGAGTCTTCATGACGTCACAAAGGAATCTGAAACCCAGAAGGCCTCTATTGAAGCAGCATATGAGTTGCAAGTCAAGGAACGCAATCAAAGGCTTGAAGACACAAAGAAAGAGATGGAGAACAAGACGCAAGAGCTCAATCAGCTCTATGCGCGCATAAAGGAAGCGTGTGAAAGATGTGAGCGGCTTGTTGATGAACGAATCACTTTGCTTCAGAGAGAGTATCTCGACCTGATGGCATGGACGCTTGAGAACGATTCCATCAATGGACTCATGCCCCTCACACTGCTAGATGTCGAGGTTTTTATCGCAAAATACGACAGTGGCTCGCATCAGGTCCTAACACCCTGCTTCACACCAGACACCGAAATCTCACTGAGCACAAGAGGAAAACCAATCAGTCAGGAGCTTGATGAAGTGCTAATCGGAAGCCTGAATGACTGGCTGCGCCTTGACCAAACAATGAAGGGTACTTTTCTTAAGAGCTGCCAAGCAGGAAACCTGCTAATGAAAAGTGAGGCGACACAACTTCTCTCTGAGGGTCTTGATGCATTAATACAAAGAAGACTCATCCAGAGTACAGACAAGGAGAGGTTCGTAACGCTCTGGTCCAGATACTCAGGCAAGTGCCCCAAGTGCGGTACTGTAAATGAAAAAGACGCCAAGTTTTGTCAGAAGTGCGGGCTTGCATTCAGTTAGCCAGGTCTTGACAGATTAGCGGTATTGTTGCGATTCAAAGAAACTCCTCAAGTCAAATCGAGTCTCCAATGCATTTGATACAGATTAGCATTGCAAGCAGATTCATCAGACAAAGGCAGAACGCTTGCTTGCTCAAGATACTTGAAAAGGAACAAGATTCGTCAGATATGTTCATGGTAGATGGTGGACACTCCCTTGCTCACCTCTCTCTGCTGCAGGATGATGCTTTCCAATACAGAACAGTATCCGTCGAACATCTGCAGGACATGCAGGACTACATGGATGCGCTTCGGAGGAAGGGCTTATTCAGCACTAATAGTGTCTTCAGATCATATGTGGATAATAAGAGTTTCAAGGTACCGCAGGATTTTCCAGACGCGAAATCCATCATTGTGGTCGCGGTCTATGTGCCTCTCGCCAGTGTAAATGTGCACTATCAGAATCAAATCCACAAAATACTCATCCCGCCAAACTATCGTGTCCAAGACTTCACCACAGAGCAACTACGTACAACTATTGCCAAGAAGGTTGTTACTCAAAATGGATACAGGATTGAAGGTTCACGCAATCGTCTGTTCCTGAAACACCTTGCTGTTCGCTCGGGTCTAGCTGAATACGGCAGGAATAATATCTGCTATGTCAAAGGAATGGGCAGCATGTTATCGCTCTATGCCTTTTTCACAGACTATGCATTCAAAGAGGACCATTGGAGAGAAGTCTGTATGATGGAGTTCTGTCGGAGCTGCAGAATATGCATCAATGAATGCCTGACTCATGCAATATCTGATGGGCGTTTTGTGATTGATGTTGAAAGGTGCGTCTCGCTTTACAATGAAATTGTGGGAGAGATACCCGGGTGGATTCCGGTACGAGCGCATAATGCGCTCATAGGCTGCCTGCGTTGTCAACTGAGATGTCCTGCCAACAAGGAAGTCGTATCGCGAGCAGTTGAGCTTGGGAATTTGACCGAATCAGAGACTTCATCGATTCTTGAATGCGCTGGGAATGACGATGTGGTAATAGCTCTCTGCGAGAAACTGAAGGTGTCAACGCCAGAAGCGGCAAGAAATGATCTACCAGTGTTCTCTAGAAACCTGAAGATGCTTCTCGAGGCAATCCAAGGGCATGCATATGATAAAGTCCGCAATAGCCCCGCAGCATCACAGTCTGGGCATTAGCTGCTTCTTCAGGAAATACTTGCAGTATCCCGGGGGATAATCATCCAACTTCGCAAAGAGCTGATACACGAGTTTCTCATAGAAGGGCCTTGCCTCGAAACTGTATGTGTCCAGGTGAACATTCTTGTACCCTGCTTTTGCCGCCTCTTTTTCTGCCATTCTCATCAGTCTCGTTCCACGGCCACTGGCCCTCAGGGACTTCTCAATCCACAGAAGAGAGATGTATGGCCAGCCTCCGAACATTGTTCCCGTCAACCCACCCACTATTCCGCCATCTCTATTCCACATGAAGATTCTTAGTGGCCTTCCGAGTTCAGACGTGCCTGTCTTCTCAATGATACTCTGGCCCAGGCCGGAATAGATTGCAGTCATTCCCTTCTGGATGGTTTCGATATCCTGCTGTTCATGAGATATATGTTTGGAAAACGTGTAGTCACTCATGTTCCTCTGGACGACGACGCTTCATTCGTGATTTATCAACAGCGCAGAATTTGGAATTGTGCCATACAACTAGTTCTCTACGGCGTTAGACTGATCGCTTTTACCATTGGACAAGTAGGAGAGCAGAGAAAGCGATTCCGTCATTCAATCCGGCTAATCCCCTCGCTGGTGTCCAAATACGACCGGAGTAGTGGCTTGAACCGCTTTGGTTTGATAGGAAACAATATACGCAGGATGCTTGGCACAACGCGCAGGGGTAAAGATGAAACTCAATATCACTGCGCGGGCAGCGAATCTTCAATATGCCATTCGAGATATTGTCGTACTAGCCAAACAGTATGAGAAGCAGACAGGCAAGAAGCCACTCTACCTAAACATCGGAGACCCCATTGCCTATGATTGGAAGACTCCACAGTTCATGGTAGATGCTCTCTGCAAGGCAGCCCAAGATGGATGGAATGGATATTCTCCATCCGATGGAGAACCGGAATTGAAACGAGCAGCCGCAGAGAAAGAGAAGCGAGTCAATGGTATTGATGTTGATCCCAACAGAATAATCGTGACTGCCGGTGTATCTGAAGCAATTCAGTTCTTGACTGGAGCTCTGGTCAGTGACGGAGCAGAGCTTCTTGTTCCTGGACCAAGCTACCCGCCCTACATTTCCTATGTCAAATTCTTCGGAGGAAAACCAGTAGCGTACCGAACCGTCGAGGAAGAAGATTGGAATCCAGACACTGATGACTTGAGAAAGAAGATCACAGATAAGACTGTAGGCATTCTTGTCATCAACCCCAACAATCCGACTGGATCAGTCTACAATGAGAAGACCCTCAAAGAAATCGTGGATATTGCAGGAGAGCATGGGCTTCCTCTCATCTCAGACGAAATCTATGACCAGCTCACCTACGACGAACCACAGATTCCAATGGTCCGCATTTCAGGCGATGTGCCTGTGGTCGGCTTCAATGGTGTCAGCAAGGTATACCTTGCACCGGGCTGGCGTGTCGGGTATGCGTATTTCCACGATAGCAATGGAGAACTGGAGCCTCTCTATGATGCAATGGTCCGTCAAGCACGGGTCAGAATATGTCTGAATGCTACTGCTCAGATTGCCTCTATTGCCGCACTGCGTAGCGACGGTCGCCACCTGAAAGGAACGATGAGGAAGATGCGAGCCCGAAGAGACCTCATCTACAAGCGACTCAATGAGATTGATTCCATCTCAACAAGACTGCCCGAGGCAGCATTCTACATCATGCCCAAGATTGAGCTTCGTGAGAGATGGCCGAATGATACTGAGTTCGTGAAGGATGTCCTGAAGGAAACCGGCGTCGTGTTCGTGCCAGGGTCAGGTTTCGGGGCAGAACATGGAGCTGGACACTTCCGCAGTGTCTTCCTTCCTCCAAAAGACATGATTGACGAGGCCATGGATCGACTCGAAGGATTCATGGCGAAGAGATAGGATTCCGCTACTTCAGTTCGGATTTCTTTGACTCCATCAATTGAGTGATCTCGTTTCGAATTGACCGAGCTACGACCAGGGCCATTTCAGTCTTCTCTGGGGAGGACGGACGCTCACCAACGACGAGCAATGAGTCGATGAGTATCTTCTCTGCCTCCATCTGCAAATCAGATATGCTGTTCTGAAGAACGCGATGCTCGGGAGCTGTGAGCTTGCCTTTCATGTCGTTAGCTATTGACTTGATCTTTCCTGTAGCCGCAAGTATCCTCTTCTTCTTCCCTGCTACTGATTCCCACTCAGTGAGGGCGAGAGGCACTTCAGTTTCTACCTTCTTCTCCTGATTCCTTACACAGGCAATGGCCTTGTCAAAGACCGGGACCAAGGTCTGCAGAGCGTAGGCCTTCTTCTCTGCAAGCTTTGCATCTGCAACCTGTTCAGCCAGGGCTTCGTCACCAACTAATGCATCAATCTGATCCACAACGTCATTGATGACACGGATTCGCGCCTTTGCGGAGTCGAGCTCACCTCTCTGTACCTCAGCTCTGCTTTCCTTCAATGATGAAGTCAGACCGTCAATGATACGAAGTAGGGGTAGTGCCTCGAACTCAGACTCCTCGATTGAGGCGCGCAGGAAACCGACCCTCCCACCGGTGACGTCAGAATCCTGGAGTAGCTTCTCACTCTCCTTGAAATCCTTCAGCGTGATTACGGTTGGACCAGCCTGAAGACTGTAGACTGTCTTTAGCTTGTCTTCATAGGACCCTCGAACGACCAGAGAATAGTCACGCATCCCCCCAAGGGCTTCTGCACCCCTAAGGGTGACATCCATATTCACGGTTTCTCCAGCGGGAAGTCGTGGAATCGTCCTCATCTTTTCGCTGGAAATGAGCCTCAGTCCGTCATCAAGATGCCACTCGAGTTTCATATTTGAAGCGTCGCCATCACCTGAGTTTCTGACACTTAGACGAACAGTGAAGTTCTCTGTGAAAGTGAGGTCAATCGGCACTGTCAATTGTGATGAGATCTTGGGTACCTTCAGTTTTCCTCTCAATATCTCTCGAACCATGTCGAGTCCCCTGTCGACATACTTGGAGAACTCCTGACTGGATGAGTTCGCGAGTGCGGACTTGAGTTCAGTGACAGCTGCGTTCTCGGCCTCTGCAAAGGACTCGAGATTCACACTCTGAATGGAGTTCTCAAGCATCTGAGGAATCTGACTCAGCCTGACAACAGCAGGAAGTCTAATCTTTGAAGCATTCTCTGCAGCAAAGCCACGAGCCTTGTAGAACGCATCCGCCTCCTTGCCAATCATGATATAGATCATGCAGGCAGTGACGGCAATGGCTGTGCCTTTGCTGGTCTCTGCATCATCACCCCACAACAGGTGCTCAGATGATGCTGCTAGGAGGTCATCGGCTCCGCGTTGGTATGCCGCAACAGCTTTGCTGGCATCACCCAACTCTGAAAACACGTCACCAGCCTCGCACATGTTCAGTGCTGCCTTCTTATAGCTTCTACCAGCTCTGTACTCATCCGCAGACTTAACGAAAGCTTGAGCAGCCAATGAGTACTCGCGTTCCATAGTGGCTATGTCACCTGCACGCTCTGCCTGAGCAGCAGCTTGAAGGTGCATTCTTCCTGCAGACTGGCGCGTAGTGTCTTTCTGTGATTCCTCAATCCATCTTTTCGCTCTGTCGTCCGACATTGTCCATTACACTCCTACACGAATCAGGGATTCTCTTGGTTCATTGATCGTTCTCTTTTCAGACTCAGCAAGACCATTCATACGTTTCACAAAATTGACGTACTAGTACACTTCGCGCGGTGAGTGCGTCAAACGGTCTGGAAGTCCACCACCATGCCCTTCAATTACAAGTTCATAGCCGCGCCCCACGCGTCCGTGTTTCGCAGTCTGAAATCCCACCTTCTCAATACCACGAGCATTTCGTTCTGCCGCTCTGCGCTCTATCATGCTAGCACCAGTTGGTATCACAAGAATCAGTTTCTTCTGTGAATCATCCACGGTCAAGCTAATGGCAGTAGTCGGTTGCCCCGAGCACTCGTGGAATTGACTATTACGATATTCGAGGTTAATCTTCATCTAGACTGTGCACCATCCAGTAGTCTGTCCTAAGGAGAAACTATCTCGGTCACATATTAGGATTTGCGCGATGAAGCGAATGGAATAAATCGGTTCTTTATTGGTCAAAAAGAGAAAGAGAACGAGAGCCCAAGGATCTTAGTGACCCAAGAGCTCAGGTGTAATGATGGATCCAGTGAGGATTAGTCTGGTGGCGGTGGCGGTGGTGGAGTGTCACTCAGCTTCCTGGTGTCGATTGGGGTAGTGACAGAGTCACGTTTCTTCTTTGTGAAGAGGAAGCCCATTATTATGAATAATACTCCAACGATTGCTAAAGCAGCGCCGATTAGTACAGTGTATCCAGGTATGAAGTCGTAGGCTGGGTTATACCCAGGCAACAGTGCAAGAACTGCGCCAACAATCACAAGGAGTGCGCCCAGACACACAGGACCAGAACGCGTGTATTCACGCCAAGTTAAGTAGCTCAATGTCATAAGCTCCTGCTCGAGACTCACCACGTTGTCTCGTCTAATTGTACATGAATCGGTTCAAGCGATTTAAGATTATTGGGTGGCTAAGAGGAGTATTGTTCTGGTTTCAAAAGACCGATGACTCAACAGACATACCAACAATGCAGCCTATTGATGAGGTATTGACACTGACTTTGATACCTGACAGGACACTAATCTTCTTGGCAATCATCTCATGAAACGTACATGGGTACCCCGCGGGCATCATGGACATATTTGGATCAAGCAATCTGCAGATACGTAATAGCTCGCAGGTTCCTGTTTCAATTGTTGCACTACCAGTACTAGTATTTGGCAATTGACTCTCCTTCGAACAGCTCTGAATCAATGCTCCGAAACCCTTCAGCACTGCGGACTGGTCAGCGGGATTAGATGTGACCCAGAAATGTATCAGTTGGTCAGCGGCTTTACTGAACATTGTTTCTAGGTGTCCTGTGGGAAGGCTCTTGGCATATGCAGAGACCTCGTAAATCAGGGCAGCATGCGCTTCGATGAGTTGCTGCCATGCAGCGTCTCCAATTGTTCTAGGTATTTGCGGCACTTCTGCCACTCTAAGGTCAGGAAGTGTTGCTGTTGCTGCCACCTCCGGTGAGGCACCTTCGGAACTACCACCCGATGAAGCTGTTTGTGCGCCTGCAGTTGAACCATCATCGTAGGTGAATTCAGCCAGCTCATAATTCGGACATACACCACTCTCTTGATACTTGCGTGCATACTGCATCAATCTGCCTGCCATCGCGGCCACAGCATGTCGGCTCAGTCCCTCTACTCTAATATGGCCGTACGCAACACCTACAATGTTGTCAAGCTCAAGACAGGGAATGGTCTTCTCGGCGATAATCTTTCTCCCGTGTACAACACGTACAGCCCACATTTCATTTAGAACGCCAGCTTGTGCGCCATAGCTTGTGTTCGTAATGCCAACAAGTGGCGATATGGGATAGAAGTCAGACATTTCCTTACCTCCAGAGAGTGGGCGCATTTCTCATCATTGAATTACCATTCAAAAGGGTATCGTGATTGTAGGTCAAAGTGCATTTTTGCCCGTCTCGATGGGAAGCCTTTCGTGAGAACCACATCAGCAGTAGCAAACCGTGCGCAGCAAGAAAGAAGAAAGAAGGACTGGACTATTGTGATTCATCCAGTCCGATTCAGTCATCTCACATGTAGCCAGGTAACACGTCAGATGATTTCTGAGGCTGCCGCTTCTTGACTTGTTCAGCAAGTTCCATGAACCGTTTCACATCATCTGGCGAGATGCTTGGACGGATCTCCTCTAGTGCAGCCTTGAAGTGCTTCATGTGAACGGGTTTTGCCTTCCAGTCACTTCGAACTGCGGCCATTGCGGCCTCTCTGACAAGACCTTCAATGTCAGCCCCAGAGAAGCCATCGGTCATGTCAGCCAGTTTCTCGATACTCACATCATCAGCCAATGGCATGTTACGTGTGTGTACCTTGAATATCTCGACTCTTGCATCACGATCTGGAGGCGGAACGAATAGCACAGAATCGAAACGGCCGGGTCGAAGCACGGCTGGGTCTAGGATGTCTGCTCTGTTAGTGGCACCTATTACAAGCACATTTTGAAGGGACACCATACCATCAAGTTCAGCGAGGAATTGATTCACAATTCTGTGGCTTACGCCAGTGTCATCACGCGTCCCTCGTGCGCCAAGTATCGCGTCAATCTCATCGAAGAAGAGCACGCATGGAGCCACCTGACGTGCTTTTTTGAACACCTCGCGTACAGCCTTCTCAGACTCTCCGACGTACTTGTTGAACACTTCAGGACCCCTCACGGATATGAAGTTGGCCTCGGTTTCAGTGGCTACCGCTTTTGCAAGCAGAGTCTTACCTGTCCCAGGCGGCCCAAATAGGAGTACTCCCTTTGGTGTCCTTATGCCCATCCCTTCAAAGACTTCAGGGTATTTCAGAGGCGCCTCAACGGCCTCGCGTAGCTGCATCTTGACCTTAGCAAGACCGCCTACATCGTCCCACCGGACATTAGGCTTCTCGACAAGAACCTCTCTCAGAGCTGAGGGAGACACCTCAGTGAGAGCCATATCAAAATCAGCTTGAGTGACGAAGAGGCTATTCAGAACATCGGCCGGAATGTCTCCTGTGTCTGGATCGACATGCGGCAATACTCTTCGTAGAGCCTGCATTGCAGCCTCTCGCGCCAGTGCTGAGAGGTCAGCACCGACGAATCCGTGAGTGACTGCAGCCAGCTTCTCTAAATCAAGACCTTCCTCCAAAGGCATAGCTCTTGTATGAATCTGAAGAATCTCAAGTCGCCCCTTCTTATCAGGCACTCCGAGGATAATCTCTCTATCGAATCTACCAGGTCTTCTCAGAGCCTCATCAATATCATCCGGACGGTTAGTCGCACCAATGACTATTACCTCGCCACGACTGGCGAGACCGTCCATGAGCGCCAAAAGCTGCGCAACAACTCTCCGTTCGACTTCTCCGGTGACTTCTGCACGTTTCGGTGCAATACTATCCAGCTCGTCAATGAAGATAATGGATGGCGCATTCTTCTCTGCGTCTTCAAAGGTCTCACGCAGTTTCTGTTCGGACTCTCCATAGAACTTCGACATGATCTCAGGACCATTTATCACCTTGAAGTTCGCACCCGACTCATTGGCGACGGCCCGGGCAATCAGGGTCTTTCCGGTTCCCGGAGGCCCCATAAGAAGCACGCCCTTGGGGGGAGTGATTCCAAGTCTCTTGAACAACTCTGGCGACTTCATGGGCAGTTCTATCATTTCACGAATCTTGACCAGCTCTTTGCCAAGCCCTCCGATATCTTCGTACGAAACTTGGGGAACTGAAATGTCCTCTGGTCGAACTGGCTTGGTCAACACGTCAACCGACGTGTCAGGTGTGATTCTGCCAAACTTGCCAGGCGCTACAGCTGTGACCGTGAATTGCATTCCCTGTCCAATCGAGGAGATAAGAATCGTATCGCCCTTGGTGATTGGCCGATTGAGTATCTGCTGCTTCAGGTAGTTATCAAAGCCCTGCTGAAATCTGACAGGCTGACTAGGTGCAATGACAACGCGTGTTGCATCAGGAACAGACACGCTACATACTTCCACCAACTCTCCTAGCTTTACGCCTGCATTACTACGAATCAAGCCATCCATCCGGACCATGTCCAAGACTTCATCCTCCTTAAGACTGGGCCAACAGACAGCTATTGTTTCCTTGCTGCCTCTGACCAAGACGTAGTCTCCGGACCTAACTCCAAGGTGACTTCTCACGTCAGAGTTCAATCTGATGATGCCGCGTCCTTGATCTTTGGGCATAGCAGCGGCGACTTTCAGTCGTATTGTTTTTTCGCTCATTCTTGTTTCCCTCTCTAATCTATCGTCAAATATCCTTCTCTATTTCCAGAATTGCCTTTCTTTTCAATCTTCAATGATATCTCCAAAACACCGTTTCGTAAAGATGCGTGTGAGTGATTGATTTCAACGTCAAAGTCTAAGTCGACGCGTCTTTCTTTGCCATCAATCTCGTGAATGATTCTAAGAGTCTTCGCTTCCACCTTGATTGAGTATTCGCTCGGGTCGTTGTAACCAATGTTGGCGATGAATAGCACTTCATCTTCTAAATCGATTCGTTCAATATCTGGTTCCGAATCCGAAAGGATTCTGCCCTCAGTATCGGTATCACTGAATACTGAGCCAGTGACGTAGCTGAATGACGTAGTACCCTCTGGAAACGCTCCAAGGGAGCCCCTTAGGGACTCGAGCAGTCTTCTGAACACTGACTCAAAGTCGTCGTCTATCATATGAGAATCCATCCTCCAATTGCAGAGCCCCGGGCGGCAATGCCGCCCTTGAGTCATCATGTGGGGCCCCTTTCTATATAGGTGCTAGTCAACACCTAGTATACCACTTGGTATACTAATACCACTTGGTATATTAGGTATATAAACCTTAGGAAGTGCTCATCACTTTGGAGGGGCAGTTAGACCTTTGCCTTCTCCTTGCCAAGAATATCGCGTGCAGCAATGACACCTGACACGGATGCCTGCATGAGACCTCTGGTTATTCCAGCTCCATCACCAACTGCGTAAAGATTATTCACCTCAGTTTCAAGAACACTGCTTAGCTTGAGCCGCGACGAATAGAATTTGACCTCTACTCCATACAGCAGTGTTCCATCATCAGCGACACCCGGGCAGAGCTTGTCCAAAGCTTCCAGCATCTCCAGGATGGAGTTCAAGTGTCTAAAGGGAAGAACGAAGCTAAGGTCTCCTGGAGAGGCACTGTGGAGGCTTGGTTTGATGGGACTTCGAGCGATTCGTTCGAAAGTGCTCCTCTTCCCCCTTCGCAGATCAGCAAGTCGCTGAACAATCACTCCATCGCCAAGCATGTTGGCAAGACGTGCGATAGACTGGCCATATGCGATAGGCTCCTTGAATGGTGCCGTGAATCGGGTCGATACAAGAAGTGCAAAGTTCGAATTGGGCGTTCTCTTGTTTGCGAATGACTGCCCATTCACCGTGAGAATATCATCATAGTACTCTGTTGTGACGACCCCGCCAGGATTGAAGCAAAAGAGCCTGACCTTGTCATCAAATCGTTTTGAGTAGTATATCAGCTTGGGCTCATAGAGAGCCTCCGCAACCTCTCGCATCACTGGCTCTGGAATCTCAACACGAAGACCAATGTCCACATAATTGTTTTCAGTGTGCAGGCTCAATCTATCCGCCTGTTTGGATAACCACTCATTACCAATTCTACCTGGAGCAGCGATGAGGTATCTTGCCTTGACGATTTCTCCACCATTTGTTACAAGTCCCTGGACTGCATGTCCATTGATCTGAATATCCTTCGCCTCAGTATTGAACCGCACAGTGGCATGCTCACTAATCTTCTCGTACATTCGCTGCAGGACATGGATGCTGCCTTCACGACCCATATGGCGTACCCGTTGCGGTATGAGCTCCATGCCATTCAACACAGCCTTGTCAGAATAGGCCTCAACTGCGTCTTCATCCTCGCCATAGATCTTTGTGGGGGCGCCATAGTCAATATATGTCTGGTCGACATACTCGATAAGGTCCGTCAGACTTTTTGTGCCCAAGACCTCATCAAGCCAACCTCCGACTTGGGTGGATTTCGATAGTTTGCCATCTGAGAAAGAACCTGCTCCACCCCACCCAGCCAAGACGTTGCAGGGACTGCATTTCCTGCAGCCAGGAGTGGCATCCGAGTTCGGGCAATCGCGTTTCTCGATGCTCTTTCCCCGTTCGATCATTACGATGTTAAGATCAGGATTGTGCTGAATGAGTTCGAGAGCACAGAATATTCCGGCAGGGCCGCTGCCCACGATAGCGACGTCGTAGTCCAATGATTCTCTCTCCGAGTCTCCCAGAACTATCTTCGGCTCACTTCAATCGTTACTTAAGGGTTGTGTGAGAGCTTGTTCCTGAGGGCCAATGGTACCATGGGTCAGATAGGAATACGGATATACTACAACAGTTGAGGAGTCACAAATCAGTCTGGTCAGGTGTTTCAATGATGCAATGCTCTCTGTGCGGGAAAGAGGACCTAAACTTCAAATGCCCTTACTGCAATGGGATCTATTGCGGAGAGCACAGGCTTCCTGAGAGCCATGGTTGTCCTGGGATTCAGCGGGTTCGTGAAGATGCGAAACATCGGGTTTCCGAATCACTTGAGACAGAAGACTACCAAGAAGAGAATCAAACATGGACACCCATAGTGCCAGAAAAGAAGATGGCACGACGACCTACGAAGAGGGCACGATTCTCTGCCACCGAGAAGAGGGACCTGCTCATTGCCTCAATACTAGTCATTCTTGTGAGCATCTCGATATTTGGGGCACCTACTGGGATTATAAACGGAATCGTTGTATTCGCCTCCTTTCTCACGGGACCTTATTGGTGGGTCCCTGTTGGTATGATTTCGGTCTTCCTGCTTTCGTTCATGGGTCATGAACTGGCCCACAAATTCACCGCTCAGCACTATGGTATGTGGTCCGAGTTTCGGATGACATCGATGGGCTACTATCTCTCAGCTATCGCCATCATCTTTTCGATACCGATCTTTGGCACTGGCACAATGTATACAAGTGGCGCCTCTAGCAAAGAAGTTAACGCAAAAACGAGCCTAGCAGGTCCCTTGAGCAATTTCCTGTTCGCCTCGGGACTGGTAATCACTGCCATGCTCTCTGTCTTTCTATTAGGCCCTTCGACCTTGAACTATCTCATGTTTCTCGTGCGATATGGAATCATAATCAACTCCGTTCTAGGTCTCTTCAACATGATACCTATCCCACCGTTCGATGGTGCTGCTGTCAAGGACTGGAGCAAACCCCTTTGGCTTATCCTGACGCTAGCACTTCTATCGATGCTTATTGTCGGCTATTTCGTTATTCCGAATATAGCGTGACTGACATAATACCACGCTTCATAGCAGAACAATGCTGTGCCTTCATGAGACATCTCTGGAGGCAGGCTCTTGCTCACACCGAGTACTCAGACAAACGACATCACAGAGCTATCAGTTTCAGCATGGTTCTACAGGAACAGAGCGATAGCGGGTTTTGATAATCCAGCGCGGTCCCTCTACGTTGCAGTTCGGGAGCTCGTTGAGAATAGTCTTGACGCATGTGAAGAAGCATGCGTTCTTCCGGAGATTACAGTACTACTCAGATGCCAAGACGAAGGTCCTAAAGATGACATCATGACTCAGGGACCCGAGATTTTCGAACTGGTGGTAAAGGACAACGGCATAGGTATGAAGCGAAAGACAGTCCCGCTACTACTTGGAAAGATGCTGACTGGCACGAAGTTCACTCATCGGCAGAGCCGGGGAACATTCGGTCTTGGAGGAAGTCTTGCTCTGCTCTACGGACAGGTGACCACTCAGAAGCCCATCGAAATTGTCACGGGGCAAATAGGAGAGCCATTTGGCCACCAGGTGAAGATGCGGCTTGATATTGAGAACAATCGGCCGGTCATTCTTGATGAACATGAGGTCGCAAAGTCGGAGGATGAGCGGGGTACTATGGTCACCTTTTCCCTTCAGGGAGATTGGCTCAGAAGTAAGCGGCGGATCATTGAGTATTTCGCTCAGACTGCCATTATTGTGCCGTATGCATCACTCCTATTCGAAACTCCAGATGCAGGGATCATCAGGTATGATAGAGTCATTCATGCCTCCCCAAAACCCACAGTTGCCGCAAGGCCGCATCCAAAGGGAATTGATGTTGAGATGCTCAGACGCATGATTTCGATGACACGTGCAAAGACTCTGAAATCATTCCTTACAACCACCTTCCAGAGAGTAGGAAACACAAAGGCTAGCGAATTCTTAGCCTTCGCACACCTAGATTCAGAAAGACAACCAAATTCACTGACCATGGATGAACTTCTCAGAGTGATGAAATCGATAGAGAGCTATGACGGATTTCTACCACCCTCAGCGAATTCTCTGTCTCCCGTCGGGGAAGAGATACTCCTTGCAGGCGTGGAAAGACTGGCTCCTGAGCTAGCAACATTCAGACAGAGGCCTCCATGTGTGCACGAAGGCCATCCCTTCATCGTTGAAACAGGAGTTGCATACGGAGGCAGCTTAAATGCAGGTGCGACCGTGGTGAGGTTTGCCAACCGCATACCTCTGCTCTATGATGAACGGTCAGATGTGTCGTACAGAGTCGTGAGAGATCTCAACCTCAAGAACTATGGTTTAAGCCATGAAGACCCCCTGACGTTCATTATTCACATCTGCTCGACCAGAATCCCCTACAAGACGGTAGGCAAGGAGTACATTGCTGATGTTGATGTTGTTCGGAGAGAGATTGAACTGGGCTTCAAGGACTGCCTAAGGGACCTAAGTGAGAAGCTCAGAAGACGGAACAGAACGCAGAAGTCTAGCAAACGCGAAACTCGCCTTACATCCTACTATATGTTCATAGCTGAGACACTAAGCAAAGCAACTGGCAGAGATATACGGCTTGATCGTCTTCTGAGAGAAGGAGGGGATGCTGAATGAGCTACTCTAGGTCGGAAAACGCAACCTCAGAAGTTCTTGGGCTCATCGATGAGGTTCTCAATACCCTGGCTGAAACAGTAGAAGACGGAGTCTTCCCGGAGATCGGATATTACGGAGCCTCGAAAAAGAACGTCGACTATCAGGAAGACAAGGGATACGTCTCGATTGATGAAACACCATCCTATATTGACGGTCGAAAGGTCGAGAGCGCAAAAATCGTTGCGGGGCTTGTGTACGGCCTCTCACGATTCAAAGAGCACCTAGAACAGAACATGTCGATGAGTCTCAGGGACTTCTATTACATGCATAAAGTAAAGCATGTCCAGGACATCATGAAAATCACTGACCAGAATGAAACCAATCGCATGATCAATCTCTGCGAGCGCATTATGCGACATGGTGGTGCATCTATTCCACGCGAAGAGTTCGGAGTTGTCAGTTCGCCGAAGGGCACGTTTTATGGCGATGTCACAATCTCAGATATGTCTGGAAAGAGGCTGAATTGCGCGTCAGCAGGGGAATACGGGTGGTTCATATCAAGCAGGCCTTTTGATGTGACGATACATGACATAAACATTGATGCTGCAGTCTTCATCGAGAAAGAGGCGATGGCTAGGAATCTGATTGAACTTGGTATACCTGAAGACTTGAGAATTGGCGTTGGTTCTCTATTCGGTCAGCCGGGGAGAAACATGAGAGCGTGGATACGAAGACTTGCAGATGAAGAGATACCGATTTTGGTGCTTGTTGACATGTCGCCCTGGTCGCTGCGTATCTTCTCCACGATTAAGAGTAACTCGATAGAACTGGCGAATATCAAAGGATTGGCAACACCAGAGGCAAAACTGCTTGGCCTTACGACAGATGACTTCTGGAACAGGCATGGGTTGCTGACGGAGATTGAACACTCTCTTGAGTCCATGACAAAGTCAGACCTGAAGTGCGCGGAGCAGAATAGGAGTATTCCGGCAATCAGCAATGATGAAATTCTTGGCAAACAGAATGAAACAATGCTCAGAAAGAAACGCAAAGGAGAGCTTGAAGCTTTCAAATCGTTTGGTCTGCCACTGGGCGAGTTGAGGGGATTGTATCTAAAGTATCTAAAAACGAAGGCTGCCGGCCTTGATGTGAAAGTGATATAAAGCCGGTTGTTCACTAAGGAGATGAGGAGCGTCCCTATGACCGATAGAGAAAGAATGTTACAGTTATTGGATGAGTTTCAAAACACCATAGTCAAGATAATGGATGAACGGGATACGCTGCAAAATGAAAGCGAGGAAGTCAGAGCCGGCAGAAGAGAGGCAGAAGAAAAGGCCTGGGCTGCGGAGAGCAAACTCGATCAACTGAACGAAGAGGTCTCCAGTCTCAAGACTCAAGTCAAAGAGGCAGAAGCCTCAAAAACGGGTGAGGTCGACAAAATTCGCCAGGAACGGGATGAGTTCAAGAAAGAACTAGATGAAATCAGCCAGCAACTTACGAGAGTCTCCGAACTCTACCGAGAGGCGTCGGCGGAGAAGAAGGCGCTTGCAGAGAAGGTCGATGTCAGTGATTTGCTGGCAATCTATATCACTCTCATCGAGACTGTATTTTATGGAAAACCTCATGCAAGGATCCTGTATACACTGCATGACGTGAAGACTGCGATAACTAGGAAGAATATTGCCTCAGGTAGTGGCATTATGCCTGCGGTCGTACGAAAAGCTGTATATGACCTTGCAAGTGCAAACCTCGTCAAGGTCGATGAGGAAAGCGATGAGGTCACACTCACGAAGGACATCCTCAGAAGAGGCTGATACGACACAGACGAGAGAGAAAGGCATTGGTTAATACATCAGTCAAAATTGCCAACGAACTGAGGAATTATGTCAAGAGACACACCCTCAGTGATAAGATGAACTCGATATTGAGCCTTCTCGGCAAAGATGGACAAGAAGTGCTAGACTGGGCATACTCCGAAGCATCCCGACGGATCTCAGAAGAATCCTCAATCAAGAAATCAAACCTTGGGGCAATCATGTTCGACCTCATCAGTTACGAAGCTGCCCTGAGGCTGATCAGAATGAATCACTCTCGGGGCCGCATCACAACACGAAACGAGATCAGAGCAAAGACCGGACAGCGAGTCGAGATGCCTCTTCTCTATAGAGATGCCGGCCTGCGACATCCTCAGGAGGCGAGGAACCTTAGACACAATATGTTTCACGAGGCATTTCTTGCCCTGATAATGCATCTCTTCCCGGAAGTGACTACATCAGTCCCGACAACAGGAGAAGGGCTTACACCAGATCTAATAGTCCATCATTCAGACCCGGATTGGACAATATCAGTTGAGTACAAGGGATATCGTTCACTGACGCTCCTCAGCGAGTCGGAACTTCTCAAGGCCATGCGCTATCAGGAAGTGTATGGAACAGCATGGCTTGTCACGACTACTACAAAGAGTGTTCAAACACTCTATGGCAAGAGCCTGAATGCGCAGGATGTCATTGAGAAGGGTCTAGCGAGACTCAAAACCATCAATAAGAGAAGAGCCTACACTAGTGAACAGAAAGAGAACAGAGCAATAGCAAAGAAGGGAATGAGTCACCTCGAAAAACATACTGATCTTGACCTGAAATGCAAATTATTCACAGTGCAGGAATTGCTCGAATCAATGAGAAATGGCAAGCCAGTAAAAGGCGTCATCGTGACAACAGGATTCGAGTTCGTGGATATGCTCAAGGAGGCAGGTCTAGAGCAGGAGGCCGAGGGGGTCCTACGGGTCATGAAACTACCCACGATCTCATTGCATAGTGATAGAGTCCCATCTGTACACCTAATTGGCTGACGACGAAGAAAAACACTGCCCTCATTACCTTTATCAGTAACTTACCCATCCGAGGACTTATCAGTCAAGATTCGATTGGATTATTCGAGGGATGAGACTTGGAAGACCAGACCGCCATGATGATTCAGGAAAAGCTGCTGGCGATGTTGAAGGAGCTGTCAAACAAATCACCCATACTAGGCGCGGCAATCTTTTCTGTTGAGGGACTGCCTCTCGTGAGCCATTTTCATGCAGGCACTGAGGAGGTTACTGTGGCAGCAATGGTTGCGGGGATTCATGCAGCAGGTGAACAGACTGTGAAGGAATTGAGACAGGGAGATCTCAAGTCAATTATCATTCAGGGAGACCTCGGTACGACGTTAGTAATCTCTGTCTCTCCGGATTACATTCTTACAGTGACTGCTCCGGAGAATGCAGCACTGGGACTCATTTTTTCAGACGCGAAACGTACAGCAAAAGATGCAAGAAAAATCCTGCATCAGAGTGCTTGAACCACCATGACGACCATTCTACAATACCCATTCACACACCACCCTTGCTACGCTGACACGCGCAACGCTCTATGGGCCCGCATTCACTTGCCAGTCGCAACGTACTGTAATGTGAAATGCATTTTCTGTGACCACAATCTGGGATCATCCTGTCATACATCGAAACCAGGATATGCCTCCCGTGTACTGACCCCTGAAGAAGCAGTAGAATGTGCCATGAGGGAGCTCTCTGAAGACCCGAGACTTCGGATAGTGGCAATATCGGGGCCGGGGGAGCCGTTGGCAAATAGGGAAACGTACGCAACACTTCAGGGTCTGCGCGATAGGGGCATGGATGGGAGGTTCTGTCTTAGCACAAATGGAACTCTGCTCGAAGAGGCAGTGGGAATGCTCTGTAACCTTGATGTATCAACGGTATCGGTTTCAATGAGCACTCAGAGCTACGATATCGCTTCAAATCTCTATGAATGGGCAACCATCAACGGACGCATCTTGCAAGGTGCAAATATGGCTAGAGAGATAGTGACACGGCAGCTCCGCGGAATTCGGACAGCGGCAGATGCAGGCATCTGTGTGAAGGTCAATACGATTCTTATTCCAGAACTGAACGGCAGCGATATCGTCTCCCTCTCCCGAAGAATCTCAGATGTAGGAGCGCAAATACAGAATATTGTACCCCTGATATCTTGCGGCGCTAGGTCATCTCTCAGAGCTCCATCGACGAGAGAACTTGATGTTGCTCGGAGCGCTGCATCGAGCAACATTAGGCAGTTCATGCACTGCAGACAATGTCGTAGTGATGTTGTAGGAATTCCCGGGAGTGACAGAGTTCTCTAGCCCTTTGGTACAGGCGCGAGACATCCGACCTCGACAAGCTTGTTGATTAAGAACCAGATTGCATCTCTGTCGTATGGCAGAGACGCCATTATATCTACAATAGGAGTCTTGCCATCAAACTTGCTCATCAGATCTTCGAGAGCCTTTCCATATTGCGACTTCAGACGCGTGAGAATGATAGGTGGACAGTCTGCTCTCACCAATAAGTCGCTCTGAGACAGTCTCCGTTTGAAATCAATCCAACGGTATCTTGCCAGTACAGAAACAAGTGCGAGAACCTCCTCATCTGATAGACCCATCAAGTCCATAATCTCAGCAACGGTCCGTTTTCCGTTGATAAAAGACTCAACCTGCTCAAGTTCTCGGTCCACAGCTCCAACTCGGAATGGGATTCTGACACCACTACCTGTCTTGATCGGCACCATATTGAGGTCGGCCGATTGAAATGGGAACTCTTTGATTACGGTAAGGGCAAACTCTCTGAACCGTCGTACATCGCCTTCAAAATGGCGAAGTTTCTCACCATGCTTAGATTCCACCTCATCAAGGATACGTCTCAACTTCTCGCGATACGGAGCTTCATCGGGCACCGGGTCTACAACCAGTAGTACTAGGACGCTCGCGCCCACTTCTATCAAGATGTCATAAGCTGCCTTTCGTATGGTTCGAATTGGTGTCTTGGCAAAGATAATGACTGCAGTGACGAAGCCAGCTATGAGGTCTGGGTCCACAGTCAACTCGGCATACGGTATATTAAGAACTGACTCACCTCCCTCCATGCGAATCAGAGAGATGTAGCGGACCTTCGAGAAATCGAATCCCATTAGTGACTAGCCTCCGATGTGCCATCTTTCTCTGGCTGAGTGTCACTGAATCCCAACACACCAGCATCGATGAGGTTCTTAGCGACGAGCTTCACTGCCTCCATGTTATAGGGTAAGACCTCACAGATTTCCGCCAGACTCTTGCTACCGTCGCAGTGCTCAACTATACTTGTCAGCTGCTCTCCATAGGCTCCGACTAAGAACCTAGGGGGTTCCATTAGTTTAACGAGTACTGAAGTGTCTTCCAGTTTCCGGGTCAGGGTAATCCATTTGTATTTATCAAGCATTGATAGTATGGCAATGATCTCAGAGTCTTCAAGAGTGGACTGAGTCATTATCTCCTCAATGGTCCTCTTCCCATTAATATACCCTATAACAGTCTGCACCTTCTTATCGGTCTCGCCAACGCTCCAGGGTATATTCGCTCGATGGTCAGGGGTTGCCTCTGATTTGGAAACGATGCGCGGAATCATCTCAAGGCTGAAGGTCCGGTATGGATACACCTGCAAGATATCCAGAGCGAATTCTCGGAAGGGTCGTATGTCTCCCTTCCAACTAAGGAGCTGACTTTCATAGCTCTTTTCGAATCGTTCAAGAATCGTCTTCAGTGCTGTTCGGAAAGGTTCGTCGTTATCGACTTTATCGATGATGAGGAGACCAACGACATATTCGCCTTCCTCGATGACTACGACATAGCCTTCCTTGGTGAATGTCTTTAGCTGCCTGTTTTCGAATATGATGACTGCAAGAACGAAACTGGCAACCAGGTCAGGATCTACTGACATCTCACGATAAGGGATGCCAATAATGGGCTCACCTCCCTCTTTTCTCACAAGAGAGAGATACCTGACCTCTGCCTTCTTCTGCTGCTCATCATTCATTGTCCTTACGTCATGCTTCACTCCTAAAATAGGTTGTCAGAAGAAGTCCGCAAGTTCAGTTTGTGTTACCAGTGTAATATCAGAGTCCATGTCAATGGTATAACCAATGATTTGTCTTAGGTCGACAGCAGTAAGTGATGTGCCAGCACTGGTAACCATCAGCGATCCCTTCAGTCCGAGATTCTCGCCAACAATTGCTCTGCCATCGACCGGGTCAGACCTCTTTCTCCAGGACACGGGCTGAAACGCCAATTCTCCCAGGGTGTAGTATCCAGACAGGTCCTGGAGGCCCAGTTCTTGGTCGATATCAAGGAGATCTGTACTCGTCATCAAGTCATCCAGTATGGAGCGAGCCTCAGAGATACTGAGCCTATCAAGAAGAGCGCGGGTCTTCCGCTCAGAACGAACCTGCTTAGTGATTCCATATGACCTACTGATTCTATCCTCAATTCGCCTCGCATTGCGGCCTCCCTCCAGCTCTCGAAGCACACACGCATAGTCCGCGCCTTGCTCCACCCAGCGAGTGAGCGCTCTACCTTTTGATGAGACCCCGACCTTCAATGTCTGATCATTGAATAAGACTGCATAGACGACGTAGGTGCTTCTGTCGCACTGAAGCCGGCGCGTTTCATGAGCGGCACATCTGTGACCGCTGCATCGAATACACGGATCAACTAGGTTTACGGCCTGACATGAGCCACACTTCTGACCTGAACTGAGAATGACAGAATTCTTCGGGCAACGCTCAAGTCTTCCCGTGGCGTTTATGCGACCGGTACATCTCTTTGGTCCACGCAACAGCCATGACAACTGCTTTCCTGGGGGAAGAGGCAGAAAGGCAGGTTCCTGATCCTCACCTCTCCAGACAGTCAGACCTGCATCAAAGCGAGTGTCTTGCTTTTGTTTCCATGTGACTCCAGCAACCTGCATAATGAAACCTCAGAATAGACCCATGCTTCCTCTGCCACGCACCATCCACTGCACCCCAGACATATTCAGGTCTGCATTGCACTTAGGGCAGCGCCCCTCCTGACTCAGGTTATTGCTCTCAAGATAGACGGAATGCCTTTCAACCGCCTTGAATCCGCACTCAGGACAGTAGGTGTTCTCATAGTCATGACCGGGTATATTCCCTGAGTATACGAATTCCAGGCCGGCCTCCTTGGCTATGGCAATATGCTTCTCAAGCATCTCGACAGGTGTTCGAGGAACACTTGTCAATTTGAAAGTCGGATAAAATGCTAGGACATGAAATGGTGTTCGAGCCCCTAGGTTTTTAACAACCCAACGAGCCAGATTCAGAGTGTCGTCTGGATGGTCACCGACCTCCGGAATAATGAGATTGGTGATTTCGATTAGAATGCCCTTCTCATGCATACGCTGCATTGAAGAGAAGATCGGTTCCACCTTCGGAACTGACATTAAGTCGTTGTAGAACTTCTTGTTTCCACTGCCCTTGAAATTCACTGAAGCCGCATTCAAGTATGGTGCGATATAGTCTATTGTTTCAGACGTCATGTAGCCATTGGTTACGAAGGTGTTGAACATCCCCTTTGAATGCGCAATCTCCGCAGTATCATGAGCAAGTTCAATGAAGATCGTGGGTTCTGTATAGGTATAGGTGATTCCTCCACAGCTATACCTCTGGGCCAGGTCGACAATTGAAGAGGGGGTCATGTGCTCGCCTACAGGACTCTCTCGCTGAGATGAATGATAGTTCTGGCAGAATTGACATCGAAAATTGCAGCTGGAGGTGCTTATCGAAAAAGCATGACTGCCAGGAGCAAAATGAAACAGAGGTTTCTTCTCAATTGGGTCTGCAGCCATACCATCGACTAGTTCATACACCTTTGTGTAGAGTGTGCCATCCTCGGCTGTTCTAACGCGGCAAAACCCAGTCTCTCCATCATGCAAGACACACCTTCTTGCACATACGTCGCACCGAATTCCAGTCTTCAGCTTAGTCCAGAGTGCAGCCTCTCTCATCTCGATATACCAATCTATACACCGTATATCGGTCTTACGGTATATCAATTGCTCATTCTTTTGCACCCTTTTTGATACAAATGAGACAGCATTTAAAGGACAAGAAATGCAGTAGTGCGCGAGTCAATGTATGTCAGCGCCAAAGCAGATTGAGAGGGTCGGTAGTCTATTCAGTACACTCTCCGACAAAAGCAAGCCCTTCCTCGAAAAATGCTCTAAGACAAAGTTCCTTGCCATTGTTGACTATGAACGCGCCAGTGATGAGTATGTGAAGCTCGTAAGAAAGACCTTGAGCACCAAAAGCTTGGGTATCGCAGACGTGGATGACTGCCAAGGAAGCCTATCAAACGTCAAGAGTGCGCTAGATTCACTGCAGCTGAATACAGGCCTCATGGATGCACTTGAAAATCTTCGCTCGACATATCTGGAGAGCATGCTCAAGCCGGCTTTCAAGCGATATCTGCAGAGTGAGTCATGTGCGAAGGGAGATATCGAGAAGTTATACATGAACGCCCTAAAGATAGACAGCCTCATCGAAGTGATGCAGTTCATGAAAAGAATCGAACGGATTCAGTAAGTTCTATTCTCACTTTGCATTAATATGGTCTCGATGCACGAGAGTACTTCCACCAACTACCCGAGCAATGCCCAGAGCTTGGAATTCCTCAGCCCACTTCATGACCACGGCTGGAGCAACTCCAAGGGAGCGAGCTATCTCCCTTATTGACATCTCGCCATGCTCCTCTACCATAAGGAACGCCTTGGTCTTCTCCGTGCTGTTCATCAGGCTCAGATAACCCTCGAGGGTTTCCTCAGTATGAGTCAGCTTGGATTTGGTTTCCTCAAAATCACCCGTCATCCTCTCTAGGCTGGCAGTGGATCGCTCCAGTTCCGTCTTTATGCGTTCCAGCTCTCTAGCTTTGTCGCCAGACTCATAGGAGCGAAGTCGAGCCCTGAGTTCCTCCATTTCATCTAGCCTTGCCCCAGACTTGCCCATATCGTCCTCTAGCTGTCGAATGTTGGTATTGAGCTCACCAATCTCCAGCTCCCTTTGGGAGAGCTGAGTGAGGTAGTCCTTTTCCTTTGCCTCCGCGGTTGTGGTCAGTGCCTCGAGCTCCGCAACCTTCCGTTCTAGGACTTCATTTGATGTCTCGAGTGACTTCACAGTATGTCGCAGTTCAGTAAGGGTCGCCATGTCGACCTTTGGAGCGGCCTGAAGGCCCATGACCGTGTCCTCCAGATCATCGTTTCGGACCTTCAATTCAGCAAGATTCTTTCGCAGTTCAGCATTTTCTGATTCACGGTTCTCAGTCTTTTTCTTCTCTAGATTCAGTTCCTGTTTGAGCACTTCGGCTGTGCTCTGGAACTGCTTCAGTTGAACTTCGACTTCCTTTGGAACTTCGACGCGCGCTTTCATTCCTAGTTCAGTGGAGAGGAATTCAACCTCGGTCGTCGCTCTTTGAGTGTAATCATCAACATTGCCTTTCAAAGCAGCAAGTTCCTGCAGAGTGAGTTTCATCGATTCCTTCATGCTTTCTGTGATGTCGCGCATCTTCTCAAGTATTGGCGTGGACATGCCCGAGGTCAGCGATTCCTCAACTCTCGTGAACTCCTCTTGGACAATAGGTTGAACCTCTGCATCCACAAACATGCTCTGAAGATTGGTCTTGGCCTTGCGCTTGCTCTTGTTGACTATATCACCTCTCATGCTCACGAGATTACCCTTCAGACCAACAAGAAATGAGAGGACTACAGGAACAAGATCGCGCTCGATTCTATCGATTGCCCCTTCAACAGTCGTAACATTCCTCTCTAGAAGGGAGAGACTATCGCGTAGCCGCTTAATGCTTTCATCAAGCTCCATTCGGTGGCGAACCTGCGTTGCTGATTCTACACGCATCACATCGCTTGACATTCGTCCAGACTGAATCAGCTCATGCCGCATTTCATCATCAACGCCAAGCTCGGAGAGAAGACCATCAACGACTCTCTTGCTATCTGCGCCATCGGTTGGTTCTTTATCGGGGGCCTTAGCCATGCGAAAACCTCTCTGCTAATTTCAAGAAGGGCAGGTGGAATGAAGAGCCCGACAACACATAAATCTATTCGCGGAATGCACCCACCAATACTTCGGACTCTAGAAGGCAGGATGATGCGGCTAAAGATAGAGATGGAGGCAGTTGTACACAATCGAGGTGTATCTAGGCTTAGAAAAGGAGTGATGACATGGCATCTCTTCACAGATATGGACAACCAATTCGTCGAGATGATTGATGTCTTCCCTCCTGCGCGAGTGACAGAGAGAGCAGAGAAGAATATGGTCGCAATCGTCAAGGTTCCGGAGTTGAATCCTGGAGAGAGTTTTTCGCCTACTGTCATTCTCCGAATCGATACAGTCTCACGCGATTGGCTATTGGAGCCAAGAAACACACCACAAGAGATGATGGCAAGAAACAGAGGAATCTACTGCAGCATGCAAAAGTACTGGGAAACAACTGATGACGTGATACAGGAGATGTCCCAAAAAGCTGCAGAACGAACCGGCGATGACGAATCGTATGCACGATTGGTATTTGATATGGTCAGAGAAAGCGTGAAACTGAAGACTCATCTGGACAGCAGAATAGGAGCCGCTAGAGCAGCTCGGGAGAGGGAAGGGGACTGTGACGAACACGCAGATCTCTATGTTGCACTACTTCGTGCCGTCAGAATACCAGCTAGAAGAATTGTTGGTCATTTCTTTCGAGGAAATTCAGAACCCGAGGCGCATGCTTGGTGTGAAGTCTTTCTCGAGCAGAAGGGATGGATCCCTGTTGATCCGGCTCTTGGCAACTTCGGTATCTTGAACGAAAACTACTTCTCACGAATTAGGGAGGGACAGGTTTCGGAACGGCCCATGATCTCTCTGAAGTGGAGTGGGATAGCTACTGAGCCGCCCACAGTTGAAGAAGACATTAGGATGTCAGTCGTGGCCGATGATAAGGGCTAGATGTTCTGGAGATATCCCATTGTCTGAAGCTGCACAAACAACTCCGCACCGAAATGCCAGCATGAATGCGTATCGAAAATCGAGCATCGAATCTGCGGAAGAAGAGGGGCTTCCAGAGCTGATCGGAGAGTCCCTGCAAGAAGGTGAGCCATCATCTCACCGTATGCTGAAACCTGAGGAAGTGAGTCGAAGAACCTTCGTTTAGTCGATTCTAAGGGGCCAGGTTTGTAATCGCATATCTGGATGAAACCGTCCACGTAGCGAATGAGGTCGATATGTCCAGTGATGCTATAGCTGTCGGACCAAACAGGCACCTCGATGGCAATCGTCTGAGGATCGTGAAACAGGAATTCCTGCAGAATTCCGTGGTCTGCAGAGTAGCCCGGATAATTGCGGTTCTGATGATACTCCCGAAGTCTTAAAACGAGGTCATCGTCAACCCTGGTTGAGATCGATCCGATTCTCTCGAGCTGTTTTCGAAATCCGACTCTCTTGGCTTGAGGCATGCTCACGAGACGAAGTCTTGAAGCTCTTGTGAACATAGGGTCAGAGAAGAGAGACTCTGGAATACGGCCAGACTGTATTGTCTTGAGGTGAGCCCAAAGCGAGGCTAGATCGCCAGTTTGATTGCCAAGCCGCATGTGATTGGATGAATTCCATTGGAAGGCATAGGCGACCTTACCGTGCTGGAAATCACGTCGTACTATGTCGTCAGAACCTGCAGGCATATCCCTCATCGTTCTAGTCTAGAACAGACCTTTTTAATCCATCGAACGAGTGAGCCAAAGCAAGTGGCGGATGAAGCGAATCGTCAAAATGCAGTATCGGAATCCCAGCATTGCTAATGAGAAAGAGACGATTCTTGATCTCAATTCTGTCTAGTGACTGACTGAAATGTGCACAAAGATGTGAGAGGGGAGGCAGAAACAGCCTACACCCTATTTCATCTATTGTGAGGCGTTTTCAACAAGCATCTTGATAATCCAACGGAGGTCTTTCTCGAGAATCCCATCTGATGTCTTGAAGACCATGATGCATGAACCATCATAGTTCACAGAGGTCTTGTATGGTGTATTGCTAGGATAGACGAAGATCCCCGTAAACCGAGAGATCGTTCCTCCATACATCCGACCATAGTGTCCCACTTCTGCCTTGTGCTGGAGCTTGTCGCCCTGGAATTCCGCCTTCCTCAGTTCCTTCTTCTCGATGTCGGTATAAACAATGTCCTCCACATTGATCTCTAGTGGTTTTGGTGGAGCCTCTGTTGGCTTGACAAGTTTGTCAAAAATCACTCTTCTCGCTTCCTTATCGACAAACAATGGTTCAGCAACGATTTCAGTCATATCCATCAGAATCTTTCGGAATCTCATGGCAAGCCGACCTGACCCTCTGACCTCTGCAACTTTCTCATCGAGTCTGACTGTTATATTCCCTCTTTCAATCGTAGAATATTTCTTGCTTATGCGCTCACCAGCTGTATCGAACTCATGGGCAACGACATTGAAAGCTGCCTTAAGGTCAGCAATGACAGTCTTTCCACGTGAGTCAATATTCGTAAAACCAGCCTTGGGCTCCTTATCTGCATCGAAAGGAGCCAAGCCGCTGAGGATACTAGCCAACTGAGCTCCAGTTAGTTTCTTGGCTGCTTCATCATTCAACGTGAAGAGCCGTACTGATTGCCACAATCCGAGGGGCTCAATCCTGGACGGTGGTGTCGGTGTCTTTGCACTCAAATTGCCTCATCTCACAGGTTCGGAGGTCGTAGGATAACAGACCTCAACTTCCACTGGAGATAGAACACTTTTTGATATAAACTATACATCAAATCCAGAGAATTGCTGGGTCTTACCCCAATAATATGCACATACTAGTCCAGGTATCAAAAAGGACTACTGCCAGAGAAATCCCAATTCATCCAGAGGGGATTGGCGCCAAACGGGACTCGCACTATACTGAGGATCATGTCTCCAGTGAAGCAAAAGGATGATATTGATGTTGCTAGCTTGAGAAGTCAGAAAGGGAACATTAGGAAGAGAGAACACACTGATGAGAATCTTATTCGTACTTGGCTCAGGCGGGCATACGACAAGAGGACTGATACTAAGTAGGCAAATCAAAGCTGAGAAAACCTACATGATTCCATGGGAGTCCGAGGTCACCAGAAACAAGGTAGGCAAGAATTACTTCAGAGTCTTCTCTCCGCGGTTTAGAGCAAAGGACAATGTCCTTATGACCATTCTCAGAACACTGTTCCTTTTCCTACATAGTTTCGTGATTTTGCTCATAGTCAGGCCCCATGTTGTGATTAGTACTGGTTCCGGACTCACAATACCGCCATTCTTCTTGGCTAGGTTTCTGAGGATGAAGACAGTCTACATAGAGAGTCCTAGCAGAGTCTACGAACCGTCCATTGCAGGGAGACTCCTAATTGGCAGGGTGGATATGTGGCTAAGCAGTTGGCCAGACCTCGCAAAACGTTACAGAGGGGTCGAGTATCGGGGGATGATATTTTGATCTTCGTCACGGTTGGTACTTCACTTCCACATGATGAGCTTGTAGAAGCGATGGACAGACTGGTGGGTGAGGGAAAAGTCAGGGACCGGGTTATTGCACAGAGGGGAGCAGGGAAGTATATTCCAAAGAACATCGAGCACATCCGGTTCTCTCCAAGCCTCGTGGAGTACTACAGTAATGCGGACATAGTGATCAGCAATTGCGGCGCTGGAACGATAATGGAGAATGTCACAAAAGGTCGAAGGCTGATTGTCATCCAGAATCCGGATGTCACTGGAGGTCATGAATGGGAACTTGTCACTAAGATGGAGAAGGGTGAACACTTGATTTGGTGTAGAG
>PRDH01000023.1 GCA_003345545.1 Candidatus Thorarchaeota archaeon | reverse complement strand
GAGAAGGACATTGAAGTCGTCTAGTTGTATCTTCTCGTGGAAGTTGTATGCGCTATTGTAGTCCATATTCCCTGTGACGATGAAACTTCTGGGAAGGGGTGGTAGAGCAGCCCTCATATCAGACTCCTTCACTAGGTCTCCTGTGATTAGTGCCATGTCGTAGTCCGTGTTCTTGATGTGCTCGTAGAACTCATCGGGAACTACGTCTCTTCGCGAAGGAATATGTGCATCTCCGAACACTAACACTCTGTAGGTCATCGGCCTCGTGCTCTGTTGAGGTTCTCCAAGATCTTTTCGTAGATTGCCTTCTTGGGGCCTTTGGTCAGTTTCGAGAGTCGCTCCACTATGAGTTCTGGAGTGCTTCGAGCTACTTTGCCAAATCGCGGTGTTCTATCCACAATCAGATCCAGATTCTCGTCAAGTCCACGTGCCTCAATCCCATCTATCCTGATGGGGACTGAAGTCACCTCTTGAATCTCCCTTGCCAAGTGAGTGCATATCACCGTTGAAGTCTTGGGGTCACTCTGAAGAATCTCAATCAGACCGGCTATGACATTCGCTGCACTACCAGGCTCTGTTATCGCTTCTATTTCATCAAAGAGAGCCAGTTTTGACTTGTCTGACACAACGATCTCTGCAAACTGCTTGAGCGTTGTTTCGAATGCCCCAGCGTTTATCATCCCGCGACTCTTGTAGAAGAAATAGAGCTCCTCAAAGACTGGAATGTATGCTTGTCTTGCAGGTACAGGGAACCCGGACTGCCCCATCGTGACTATCTGAGCCAGCGTCTGAATTGTCGTGGTCTTCCCACCGCTGTTTGCTCCTGAGAGAAGTGCGCAGTTCTCACCCTTTGTCCCAGCTGGTTGGAAGGGTGTCTTACCAATACTGTAGTCGATTGGCTGCACCTTTCCGTGCTTGCCCTTCAGGTAGGCCTCGGTAAGAAAGAGGTTAGTTGCTCCCTGAACTCCGACTCCAGTGTATTCCAGAGATATCTTTGGAATATTCAGTTCATAATCATGAGCGAACAGACCCACGGCAAGGAACAGGTCAAACTCAAGAAGGGTCTGAACAGCATTGGTGACCGCATCTCGCATCTTATCAAGGTCGTTTGCCATCTTCTTGATAAGACTGAACTGCTTTTCTGCAAAGACGCGCCTCAACTTGTCTTCGAGGTCGTTAATCTGCGTCGTGACCATCTTGACTGGGAGAGAGATTTCTTCACTTACTATTCCCGCCACCCAATCAGCCTCACGGGCTGTGAGGCCAAGCATCTGCGCAAGTTTGTCCTCTGCTTCCTGAGTGGTGGTCGTGAAGGTTTCGACAACCTCAGCAGGCAGCATGTTTCTGAGTGAACTCCCCTCGGCACCTTCCATGTCTGCTGACTGAAGAATACTGATTATCTGTTGACCGCCGAGAGTCACATGGCTCTTGGAGATTCGTGCGGTGATCTCTTCATTCAACCAGGCCTCTGTTTCCGCGGTTGCAGTGGGAAATGCCTTCACTGCCTTGCGATACCTATCTATCTCAGGGTCCATCCCCTCTGCCAGATCACCATTCTCATCCAAGTTCTTGAGAAGCTCACCAACCTTGCTGAGGCTCTCGAAGTCGAGCCCCGATGAGAAGCTCTCCATCGAGATGTTCGTAGGAAGACTGCCAAATAACCCAGCCAACTTGCATGATGCATCGATGACACGATAGTTGCGAGCATAGAAGCTTATGGTCAGCTCGGGTAATACATCCTCTATGGACCAGTCCTTGCCAAGAATCTCAACGTTGTCGAGCATATCCAGGGACTCGTCATATGCACCAAGTGGTGAGATGAAGAGGACAAGGTCGTACCCCTGCGCATAGTCTCCCCCACCTTCACCCTCTGATAGAACATAGACGGGGCACCATTTGTCGACGCCCTCATTCACCAGTCTGTCAAAGGCCTTGGCATCATTTGTGATTATGACGCGACCTTCAATGCGGCGAGACTTTGCCCGTCTATAGAGACCCCTAACTTGAGAGAGGAGTTCCTTCAGCGTTGCACGTTGCTCAGGGGTCAGACCACGTGCTGTGGCTGAGGCATCAGAAAAGTACTTCTGGCGTTCGAGGATTGCGTCCAGTTTCTCGGGAGGCAATGGAAAATAGAGGAACAACTTGTCCTTTCCATAGGTTGTGTTGGCGTAACCCTGCATAATCTCAAGTATGCTCTCGAAGATCTTACGGATGTCTGCACTTCGCAGCAGCATATTGGAGTTGACGCCAAACTGCTGCTCAAAGGCGCCCTTTACGATGTTGACAGCCTGCTTAGACCCAATGCCAGGCACTGCAGCCACCAAGTCGACACGGGAGTCACGTATCACTTTGAGGGCGACTGCCTCGCTTCCGAAGTGTTCAATCAGTGCCTTCTGGACTTTGTCACCAACACCGGGTATCTGTGAAAGGCTCTCTTTCGTCAATTCGTCAGCCCCCGAATCAGGACTATCTGATTTGCGATGATTGCAACTCTCTTTAAAGTCTTGACTCTCCGGCTGAATGAAACTTACTGAACGTGCCATGAGACATTGCTCCTTTATACAATCTGAGTAGGCAAAAGCATTGAAGTACTCCTATTTTTGCTCCTCAGGTCCAGATAAGAACCACCCAGAATATGATTGTCATTGAGGGTTCTCAATAACCACGAGTGAGATCCACAATATTGAGAGGAGATTCACCACGGATGAAACGGAGTATGTTCTCGCCTGCAAACTGGAAATACTCACGCTCTGTGTTTTCAGAATAGCCCGCTCGATGGGGAGAAACAACCACGTTATCAAGGTCCTGAAAGGGAATATCTGATGGAGGAGTCGCCTTTCCGCGCCATTTTGGGGGGTACCTCCACCAGACATCGAGCCCAGCTCCACGAATTCGATTCTGCTTCAGAGCATCAAACAGGGCCCTTTCGTTGATGATAGGGCCTCGTGAGATGTTCACAATGATTGAAGTCGGTTTCATCCAAGAGATGAAAGTGCTGTCAACAAGCCCCTCTGATTCAGGAGTGAGAGGCAAGGAGAGGATAACAAAATCTGAGGACTCTACAAGAGGACGCACCTTGTCAATCCTGACCAGCCTATCAACTAGTGCAGCGTGCTGGGAGTCACCGCTTCTTGTCGCCGCATAGATCTTCACATCGAATGCTCTCAGTCGTCTTGCGATTTCGGCACCGATATTACCAAGACCAATTATGAGACAGGTCTTGCGGCGAATTTCGATATTTGGATTAGGACCGCCAAAGGCATAGACCCAGTCGCCCTTTCGAAGCTCTCTATCATTTGGAATGATGTTCTTGGCGACTGCAAGCAGCAGTGTGATGGCATACTCGGCCACCTCTGCCGCATTGATGTGTGAGTTGCAGAGAATAATACCTCCATGCGACTTGACTGCCTCAAGGTCGATTTTCTCGATGCCCGTGGAAAATGTCTGTATCATTCTGAGCCTGGAGGCTGCCTCTATGTATTCACGAGAGACACGATTTGATGCGAGGATGTCTGCATCTCTCCCCAGCTTTAACATAGACTCTAGTGTCCCATCAGTCGGAACAACTTCTGCAACACCGCGTAGGAGACTGCGGAGTATCTGGACGTTTTCATGGCTCGAAGAAGCTAGAACTTTCAACATATACACATCCAAAGAAATGATTCCCAAGAGCTCTCTTGAGCTCTTGGGTCTATAGCGGTCACGTCCCTCAGTAGGACCGTGCTATGTAGACAACCGCTGTCGCAATCTTGCCACAGACTGGACATACTCCTGCAGGCTGTTCATCAGCATCAATCCGGGTGCCACGGACCTCACCGCCCGTCCGCTCCTTAATCTCGTCAGCACATGGCTGACCTTCCATCTCAGTCGTACAGAAGGAAGTACGAGCGATCTTACCCTTGTCTAATGCATCTTCAATGGCACCGATGGCGTCCGCATCAACTACAAAACCCACAAGTTTTGATTCTGCCTCTGCTCGGAGATTGGTATCAATCTCTTTGCCCAGAGCAGACACTCTCTTCTTCAGGTCCTTGATTCCTATGGTTTCACGCTTCATCGAATCCCGGCGGAACAGGACTGCCTTGTTCTCCTTGATATCACGGGGACCTATCTCGACCCTGATTGGGACTCCCTTCATCTCCCAGAAATTGTACTTCCAGCCGGGTGTATTGTCAGTATCATCTAGGTACACTCGGAAACCAGCCTTCCGAAGATCCTTCTGGATCTTTCTGCTGTATTCCTTTACCATCTCAGCATCCTTGCCCTTGTAGATAGGAATCACCACAATCTGGTAGGGTGCAATCTTGAATGGGAGGCGAAGACCCTTGTTGTCGCCGTGGACTGATATCAGAGCGCCGAAGATCCTGGAGATTGCTGGCCCGTAACATGTCTGCCATGCGTACATGACCTCATTGTTCTCATTCAGGAACTTTATATCAAATGCTCTGGCAAAGTTGTCACCAAGGTCGTGAGTTGAGGGAAGCTGGATGACCTTGCCATCGGGCATGCGGGTATCCGCAGCGTATGTGTTCAGACCTCCCGGGAACTTATCCCACTGCGTTCTACGAAAGACCATCGCAGGGATTCCAAAGTTGTCGGTCACGACTTCCTTTGTGGTTTCAAGGTCCTCCTGTACCTGAGCCATTACCTCATCATGAGTGGTGAAGACATTGTGGCTCTCTATCCACAGGAACTCTCTTCCTCTTAGGAAGGGTCTCGTGCTCTTGACCTCCGACCTGAAGACGGAACATCGTTGATATCGCTTCAGTGGCAAATCACGCCAGCTCCTGACCCAGAGTGCATACATTGGATAGATCGCGGTCTCACTGGTGGGCCGGAGAGCTAGCCTCTCTTCGAGTTTTCCATCCTCACCAGTATCCTGAATCCAGAAGACCTGGGGAACAAATCCCGCCACATGGTGAGCCTCCTTTGTCAGGTTGCTCTCAGGAATGACAGTAGGAAATAGCATGGGCAAGTGATCCTTGCGTTGGAGGACTTCCTCCAGGATGTCGAACATGTTGTTCATAGTCATCAGGCTCCATGGAAGAAATGGTGTGAACCCCTTCACGCCATACCTGATGTCTGCAAGCTCTGCAACCCTGCATATCTCGCCATACCAATCAGGGAAGTTCTTCTCCTTGTCAATGTCAAAGATGGCACTCTTTGATTGTTCGTTTCTTCCGCTCATGATGTTCTCCTCTGTTCTGAAGTGCATGGTATTGGCTAGGATATAGAATTAGCTGTCTATTGATGATATGGAACGCGTTCACCTAGCGTTTTACGTTCACCAAGACTCTGTCTGTGATGTTCTTATTTAAAGACTACCGTTGGACTCCGTCGCTATTGCTTCGTCGTTACATCGCCAATCTCTTGGACTCGTATGTCAAGCCTGTATTTCTTGATCAGTTCTACTACACCCGGTGGTACGAGCTTCTCCCACTCGCTGTTCTTCCAACGGATCAGGTCGCGGACATGCTTTCCAGTATAGGTCGATCTCTCCAACAGCTTGGTAGAGTCGGTCAGAACACCTCCGTCCTCAAGAAGTCTCTTGACAAGGGGATTGTGGCTGTATGCCTTGTCAAAATAAGGAACATAGGACCTGATGTGACTCACCCAAAGGGGATGTATGTTGATGTCAGTGACTGGGACAATATCAATTCGTTCGAGAGGAAGATCCTCATCGATTAAGGCGCGCTTGATGAACATGACTCTCTCGCCGCCTGAGAATGGGTTATCTGGGGTGTGGGAGTACTGCGCGCTTCCAACAACAATGATGATGTCCTCATCTTTTCCAAGAATCTGCTTGATTGTATGAATGTGACCCTTGTGTATTGGTTGAAAGCGCCCTATGAACAACGACTTCATTTTGACCAGTCTCTTTTGTTGCTCTGTTCGTCAGATAAGGATATTGAGGAACGGCCAAGTTCTTAACAAGATTGACGTGTGTGACTAGCAGGTAGTACGCATGATAGAGATTGATGGGTCTTATGGAGAAGGTGGAGGACAGATTCTTCGTACAGCCATCTCACTGTCCGCCCTTACACTGAAACCTATCCGAATAACGAATGTCCGTGCGAATAGACCTCAGCCGGGGCTCAAGAAACAACATCTTGGAGGAATCGAGCTGACAGCGATGTTGGTGGATGCAAATGTCCAAGGCCTTGAGGTGGGCAGTACTGAAGTTGTATTCCAGCCTAAGGAGAGACGCGGAGGCGATTTCAGTCTAGATGTGGGTACAGCTGGTTCAATCTCTCTTCTTCTTCAGGCAGCACTGCTCCCTGCAGTACTCGCCCCCGAACGAGTTGTCTTCAGGCTACGTGGAGGAACTGATGTCAAGTGGAGCCCCCCTATAGACTACCTCCGTGATGTGTTCGCAAAGATGATGACCAGACTGGGTCCATCTATTGAGATCAGGCAGATACGGCGCGGTCACTATCCACGAGGCGGGGGCGAAGTGTTATGCCAAGTTTCGCCTGTTCGGAGTCTGGACAACGTCGAATTGGTTGAGTTCGGAGAATTGAAAGAAATCTCAGGAGTTTCACATTGCGTGCGTCTGCCAGCACATATAGCACAACGACAAGCAGTATCGGCAGGGAATGTGATTCGTGAGGAACTTGGTATTGAAGCAGCCATTCAGATCGAGTCGTATGCTAAAGACAATGACCCTCATCACGGCCCTGGGAGCGGCATCGTCATATGGGCCACATCAGAATGCGGAGCTGTCTTGGGAGCCGATAGCCTTGGTGAGAAAGGAAAGAGCGCGGAAGAAGTGGGAAGCGAAGCGGCACGGAGTCTTGTCAAGGAGATTTCAACAGGAAAAGCAATAGACTCCCATCTCTGCGACATGCTGGTGCCGTATCTTGCGATTGCTAGTGGAATGAGCAAGGTCGGTGTGACGGAGATCACCTCGCATCTGGTCACTAATATTTGGGTTCTTGAGAGAATCCTTGGAACGAGAATAGAGCTTGAAGGGACTATTGGAGAGCCCGGAGTCTTGGGAGTCCATGGACATGAACTACTTTCGTGAGAGAGACTTCACATACTCGTCAATCGACTCTTGCATTGGTTTCAGGTCAACCTCTTCAAGGGCATCTTGGAGAAGCTGGTCCACGCCAATCCGATTGACAGCTACAATCTCGTAGGCATTTGGAAGCCGCGCTCTCGCTGCCTCAAGTTGGGGCTCAGGGGTGATGTCAATCTTGTTGAGAGCTATGAGGAGAGGATTCAGTGGAAACATACGTTGAACCTCATCGAGTAGATTCAGTTGCTGCTCAAATGACCAACCGCATGCCTCAGATGGGTCTATCATGAAGATAATCACATTTGCGAGATACTTCAGGGCAGCAATAGCTTGACGCTCGATATCATTCCGTTCACTCATAGGTCTATCCAGAATGCCAGGTGTGTCCACAATCTGGACAGTCTGATTACCAACCTTGAGATGGCCCATGATCAGCTTTCGCGTAGTGAATGGGTAGTATGCAATCTCAGGCTCAGCTGTGGAAACCATCTTCACAAGTGTCGATTTGCCGACATTTGGAAACCCAGCGCATACAATGGAGGGGATATTGGGAGCGACTCCAGGAAGCTCTGAGAGCACCTTCTTGGCCTCTATGATAAAATCAAGATTTGGTGCTGTTGCCCGCAGAATCGATGAGATCCTACCCTTCGCAGCACTACGGGTCTTCTTCATCTGACGAAAGTCAGTGGTCAGCTTCAGTGCCTCAGTGTGCTTGAAGGTGATCTCATCGATTGCAGGAAGGCAATTATAGACAGCGCCAAGAGCTTGCTTGAGTCTGTCTGTTCCAATGAGAATCTCTGTGAGCTCTAGATAGAATGGACTGAGTCTATCAATAGAGGGAAACTCCTCGACGACCTCGGTGATCTTTGCCTTCACTTGTTTTGTGAACTCTTGGAGCCTCGTGATCTCACGTATCTTGGAACGGGCCTCTCGACTCATTTGAAGTGAGCTCTTCATACTGAGTCGCATGGACCTATTATGTGCAACCTCGATAATCTCCTCTGCAGTGAGGATGGTGGGGACATCTGCAAAGGGATTCAAGTGACTCACTTCAGGCAGCTCCAGAATCTATGACTACAGACAGTTCGCAAGAGTTTTAAAACGAGTGGACGTGACCAAGTCAGACGAACTCTCCTTCGGAGGCGCGTTTACTATGTCATTTCCTACTGGTGCTACTGTTGTTGGAATAAAATGCACGGATGGTGTTGTAGTCGCTACAGACACGTTGATCAGCTGGGGTACGCTCATCCTCAGTGAGAAAGGAGTCAAGGCCTTCAAACTGACGGACTCAATTGTATTGGCCTCGGCGGGATTGGTATCTGACTATCAGATGCTGGTGAATAGACTTCAGGCTCAGATTAAACTGTACGAGCTCAACCAGAAGAAGCCTATCACTGTCAAGGCGCTTTCCAAGATGCTCGCAAACACACTCTACTCCATCAGAATGACGCCCCTCTATGTTCAAACTGTCGTTATTGGGGTGGACTCCGGAGGTCCGCAGATGTACACATTGGATATGGGTGGCTCACTCATCCCAGAGGAAATCACGGCCACTGGTACTGGGGACAGAACTGCCTATGGTGTTCTTGAGAACTACTACAAGCCTGGGATTACAGTCAAAGAAGCCGAAGAGATTGCAATATCGGCTGTAAGAGCAGGTATCGCAAGAGACATCCAGTCGGGCGGGGATATAAGGGTCATGACGGTGACCAAAGATGGGGTCACGGAACGCGTCATCAGTTGAAGCGTGTACATCAGTTGTGCCCACAGTCTATCTTCTTCAGAGCGCATCCATCTTCGCGGTATAGTATAGCCGCACTCATCGGGTCTCTTGAGGCAGACCATCGACTCGTAGAACTTGAGATCAGGGCACCAATCACTCTCAAGATGGAGGCCATTCAGAAGAGTGTCGAGAGGGGGACGACTATTGTTGCTCATTCTGTCATGAGCACGCAGGCCAAGAGAGTCTATGAAGAAGTCAGACGCATGAGGGAGATGTTTGGTGCAAAGGTCATCATAGTTGGAGGAGGACCACATGCCAGTGCACGACCAAGAGACCTGCTATCTAGTGGCTTTGATTACCTCGTGATTGGAGAGGGCGAGCGCGCACTTCCTGAGTTGATAGAGAGTCTAATGACCGGAAAAGACCCCTTAGAAGTTCCTGGAGTTGTTGGAAGAGATACTGAGATCTTGCCACAGCCGCGAGACCTCCCCATCGTGAACTTGAACGATTATCCTCCGTTTGCCCTCGGCTTGAACATTGTTGGCCCCATTGAGGTCACAAGGGGATGCCCATTCCAATGCAAGTTCTGTTGCACACCATTTCTGACAGGATGTAGAGTGAGACATAGGTCTGTAGACTCAGTCACCAAGTGGCTCACCCTAGCAGTAGAGAGAAGCGGATTCACTCGAGCGTGGTTCTTGTCCCCCAACGCACTCTCCTATGGTGGCAGAGGGATGAAACCTGAACCGACAAAATTGGAGACCCTCCTGAGAGAGAGCACCAAGGTAGAGGGACTTGAGGAGGTGTATTTTGGTTCATTTCCATCTGAGGTCAGGCCGGAGTTCGTGACCCAGCCAATTCTAGAGATGCTGAGAGGCTACGTCGCCAACTCGTCGGTTCAGATTGGACTGCAATCGAGTAGTGATAGAGTCCTATCCAGTGCTAATAGACATCATACCGTAGAACAGGGATTGAGAGCTGTGGAGATAGCACTCGACGCGGGCTTTGTCCCGCATGTTGACATGATATTCGGGCTTCCTGGAGAGACCGAGAAGGAGTTACACGATAGTGCCGAGCTCTGTTATACGCTAGTCAATATGGGTGCAAAGATGCATGGTCATGTGTTCATGCCCCTGCCGGGAAGCGCTTTCGAGAGCATGCCTCCAGGACGACTGGATCATGAGAGTAGAAGACTGCTCGGTGAACTCTCACGACGAAAGGACATGACAGGTTCGTGGAGTGCTCAAGAGAATCTAGCTGAAGAACTCTGGTCGCAAAACAGAGAGTCTGAAGGCAGTCAGCTGAAATAATCATGGACCTTGCCAAATGCTGATAAGACAGCTAGGAAGACAGATTGCGAATCGCATTGAGTCATGACATGCCTATGGAACTGAGAGCAAAGCTCGAAAGGCAGGGGTACCACCTGTTCGGTAAGAGAGGTGCATACAAGGCATGCCAATGGCAGAAGAAATCTCTGCTGCATGGCGATGCCTGCTATAAGGAGAAGTTCTATGGTATTGAATCGCATCGCTGTGTTCAGATGACTCCAGTGGTAGATAAGTGCACACAGAGTTGCCGCTTCTGCTGGCGCGTCACACCAGAGGACATCAGCGTTTCATGGGATCAGGTACACGTTTCAACGGATGATGTGGTCCCGGTCGATGAGTTGATGAATGCTGTCCTCATGGCGAACATACGGTCCTTGGGAGGATACAATCCCGACGCAGGAGCAGATGTGCCCATGAAGAAGTACCTAGAGGCACGAGAGCCAAGGCATGTGGCCATCTCTCTTGCCGGTGAGCCCACACTCTATCCGTACATCAGTGAGTTGATTGACGAGATAAGTGACAGGAATATGACATCCTTTCTGGTCACTAATGGTACACGCCCTGACATTCTCCGAAAGATGTCAGAGCCTACCCAACTCTATGTGACACTTGCAGCTCCCAACGAGAAGACCTACAGGAGGCTGTGTCAACCGGGAGTACGGGGAGGATGGCAAAATGTTCTCGAGAGTCAAGAGTCCCTGCAATCACTCGACTGCAGGACTGTGAATAGATTGACAATGGTAGCAGGCCAAAACATGCAGGATCCACGCGCCTATTCAGAACTAATCATGAGAGGAGAGCCTGATTTTGTTGAGGTCAAGGGGTATATGTTCCTTGGTTCATCTAGACACCGCCTCGGAAGAAACAATGCTCCCTCTCACAGGGAGATACGAGCTTTCTCCAAGAAGCTGACAGACCTGACAGGTTATTACCTTGTAGACGAACAGACTGAGAGTAGGGTAGTGCTTTTGTCCCAGAATAGACACATAAAGAAGTTGCAGCTAGATTGAGAGTGATCAGATATGGAGTTTTCAGCTATTCTTCTAGGTTTGAGAAACGAGATCGAGGCAGATGATAAGGTCCGAGAGAAGATACTGCCTTCCAGTAGGGATGCCGTAAGAAAATGTAGTGAGTCTATCAAGAAGACACACAAAGGAATGTATGCTGAAGCACGAGCTCTGATTACTGAAGCCCATCAGATAATCGTGGATGCTGAGCATGGTATGAATGATAGTGACTTCATATCGAAATCAAGGCCTCTGGACGTTGCGTATCAGGAACTGACGGAAGCTGTCAATCTCCAATCGCTCATAGAACGGGGCGAATTCACTGCACCTCGGGAGTACGGAATACCTTCAAGGCCATACCTTACCGGACTTGCAGATGTCATTGGAGAGCTTAGGCGAGCTATGCTAGACTTCCTGCGGCAGGATGACGTGGACAGAGCTGAAAACCTTCTAAACATCATGGATGAGATACTCGAAGGGCTCCAGACATTTGACTATCCGAATGCACTGGTACCGGACCTCAGAAGAAAGTGCGATGTAGCGAGATCTCTGATTGAACGTACACGAGGCGACTTGACAAGAGCAGTCGGACAGAAACGGCTTGTGAAGGAGCTTTCAAGTTTTGAAAAACGATTGAAGAGCAGTCGATGAGAGGAGTCTTCGCCAAGAGGAATAATGATGACTACACCAGACATGTGGTTTACCCTGTATGCCCTTGCTAACAAGGGCGCGATTCATAGTGACACTGCCCTTACAACAGGTGATCTGGGAAGTCTGATGAACGTAAGTCAGCAGACAGCCTCGAGGCGTATTGCACTCTGTGTAGAGGAGGGGTATCTGCTCAGGATACACACGGTAGATGGTATGCTTCTTCGGATTACTGATAAGGGAAGAGACGAGCTCCTTCGTGTGTTCTCGAATCTTGAGGTAGCATTTGCACCGGTACAGGAGAACATAGTCATAGAGGGGCGCCTTGTCACAGGACTGGGAGAGGGTGCTTACTATGTGGAGGCCTACGCCTCGAGACTCAGAGAGGCTCTTGGTTTCAAACCCTACTTGGGCACTCTGAATGTCAAGGTGACAGACGAGGACTCCCGAAGAGCAATCGGTAGAATGAAGAATACACCGCCACTTGTCCTGAGTGGATTCCATCATGAGGGGCGCACCTTTGGAGATGTCATCTGCTATAGAGTCAAGGTGAACAACGAGATCGAAGCGGCAGTGGTAATGGCTCAGCGGACCCATCACAGCGAGGACATTCTTGAGGTTGTGGCTCCAGTAGATATCAGAAAGACGTTGAACATTGATGATGATGCCAAAGTGACACTGACTGTGATACCACTGCATATGGCCACATAGCGATAAGGAAATCTAGGAGCCATACCCATACTTTCCAGTCAGTGGAACGAACGCAACGCCACCCCAGTACCTCTGAGATATCCTACCACCATCATCTTTCTCAATCATTAGCAGGTCCTGAAAGAGGCCTCGACTTCCTATGGGAATGAGCATTATGCCTCCAGGAGCTAACTGGTCCATTAGAGGTTCAGGCACTCTCGGAGCGGCGGCTGCAACAAGAATCCGATCGAAGGGGGCATGGTCAGGAAGACCCAGACCTCCGTCACCATGAATGAGTGTGACTCTGTCTGAGTAGCCGGTACGCTCTAGGTTGTTCCTTGCAAACTCGATGAGTCCCTTGACGATCTCTATAGTGTATACATGACCGGGGTTTGGTGAGCCTGTCGGTGCTATCATCTCAGCACATAGTGCAGCATGGTAACCAGACCCAGCTCCAATCTCGAGTATCTTCTGGCCGGGCCTCAGCTTCAATGCTTCACACATTATCACGCACATATGAGGTGCAGAGATTGTCTGACCTAGTCCAATCGAGAGAGGAGTGTCGGTGTATGCATGCTGCCGTGCGGACGGATGAACGAACTCTTCTCTCGGCACTGCCCGCACTGCACGTTCCATCTCCTGTGTTGAGAGGTAACCACTATGCCGCAGACGCCTTACCAGATCGTCCACCTCTTTCTTGTACTCATATTCAGACATACGAATCATAGACTGAGAGGACATGCATTGATAAAAGCATTGAGAGATAGACCTGAACCATGTACTGTGTACCCTTCAGGGCCTTTGGACACGAGAATGTTCTTGGCAAGCACAAGACAACAGTCGAGATCACATCGGAGGACTTTCTGACGAGGGAGGGGACGTGTATTGTTGGTATACGGGCAACCCAGACTCTTGCTGGTCTAGATTCTACCATAAGAGAACTGGCTGCCCTGAAGACCACAGAGATAGTCCTAGTAATGGAAGTCAATGGAGTGATTGAGCAGGTGACAGGTACTGGAGGCCCTGGCTTGACATATACCGACCCTGTGAGTATGGTAGCTAGAACCAGTTCATATCAATGCGGAAGGACCCTCATGATACATGCTGACAAGGCAGCCTCAGATCTCGGTAAGGATTTCATCGGTAGGCTCAAGGACAGAAGAGCTGTGATGAATTGTGAACTGCATTTCATCAATCAATGATTACATCAGCGACCATCTGATACTCATACGGGGCGCTATCCCGCACTCTTCTGATGGCGGTCACTTGTTTCACAGAACGGCCCTCTTGTTCTATCAGTCTGGTGATCTTCTCTGTCATTGTCGCCTCAGGAGAGGGCCCGCCCATGAAATCATAGTAGTGGAGGGTACCATTAGACTTCAGAATTCTGCAAGCATCGGGGATGAACTCCGATGCACCTGACGGATGATTCATTATGACTCTGTCAGCCTTCAGTCTATGGCGCTTCACATAGTCATGGGCATCCGCTGTCACGGGGACTATTGACCCTATGAGCTTGTTGAGAGAGATACTCTCCTTAAGCAGATCTATCGCAGAGGGGTTGATGTCAATAGCGATGACCTTCGCGTGTTTCTGCCGTGCTATGTGGATTGCAAAGGGGCCAACTCCGCAGAACATGTCCACGACAACCTCATCCTGTTCTACAAGTTGAGCAACTCTGTTGTGCTCCTCCAGTAGACGGGGGCTGAAGTACGCCTTCTCCACATCGACTGCCAAGCGGCACCCGTACTCTGTATGAATGGTCTTTGTTCGATCCTCTCCGTAGAGAAGGTCGTATTGTCGAGTGCGCGTGACTCCTGAAATAGCACCTCTCTTTGCAAGAACGGTCTTGAAGTTCCTGTGGATATCATGGAAGGCCCGGCCTATCAGCCTAGAGTGGTGAGAAAGCGCGTCTGGAATCTCCAGAACCGCGATGTCCCCTATTAGATCAAAGGCCCGAGGGAGAAGAGCGAGTTCAGCGGGAGTAAGTCTGCCTTCTAGCACCTCTGTCAACGTTCGTCGACCTTGGACTACACTCTCGAAGACTCTCTTTCCTGTCTTCAGAGATGATTTGTCACTAGAATTCTGCCGAATCTGATTCGGAGAAACCTCCACAACTGTTGGCAGAAAGAGTGTTCCGTCTTCAGAGATCACCTTGTAATCACCATCAAGCAATCCCATGTCCGAGAGTGTCTTCCTAATCCTCTCTCCGTACCTGACTGCAACACTGACATAGGACCGCTCTGAAGACATTGTCTTGTGGACATACTAAGATGCCTAAGATAGTTGTGATTCAAGTTCCTAGACGAAGCGAATGTACTCCTTTCCCGAGCCGGTCTTTGTGCCGACCATGACCTGATAGAACTCATCTTCACCATCGGCGGTCGTGACTCTCTGGGGTGTTCCTGAGACCTCTACGGAGTCACCTTCTACAAATAGCCCTCCAAATGCTCCATCATAGACCATTATGCGGCTGATTGTTCCACCACCGTAGGTGATGGGAACTATCTCATAGATTGCAGGATGGAACAACCCATACTCTGCGTTCTCTATGGTCATATTGAATGTCATTGGTTCTGCAGCCTGTGTAACATACGACTCCGACCCATGGGGAATTGGAGCCTCTTCGGGGTGTAGGACTGGTGTTATTCCTATGCATCTCTCGTCGATGCACAGTGCTCTTCTGCGCGAAAAGAGGGCATGAAGGTCAGTCTGTCTTAGGGAGGGAATACGATTGCTCACTCGCTCGATTGCGTGACTCCATTCATCTGGGTTTCTCAGTCTAGCCCAGTCACAGAGTTCCTCAACTCTCTCAAAGTTATCAGAAAGAGTCCATGCATGGTTGAAGCCATAGATGTTCATATTGATATCCGAGCGCACTACATCGTGACCCTTCCAGAGGATACTGCCTGCGATGCCAAGGGCACTCAGGGGAATTTCGAGTGCATCATGAAGAGTTTCAGCAGCTCTCTTCACTGTGTCTTCTAAGCTGTCATGGGGACTCTCCAAAATCTCAGTAAGCCTCTGTTCTGGGCGAAAGTACTCCTTGATCATATCGCGAGGTGGCTCAATGAGCTGTGTCTGGAAATGATTGTCCTCGATGATGTAGTTCTTTGGAAGGGTGGCCATTCCTTCGACTGTCGACTCCACACTCCCCCAAAATGCACGCCTGTATCGGAT
>PRDH01000022.1 GCA_003345545.1 Candidatus Thorarchaeota archaeon | reverse complement strand
AATTGAGCGGTTATCAGTTCGAGTCCGCTAATGACATGGTGAGATACGTGGGATTCACCGTTTCAACTGAAAATCTTGTTGTTGCCCTCCTGATGCTTGGCTCAATCTCAATCGTGCTTCTTATTGTGGGGCAAGGGGCTCTAGCTAAGAACTCCACTCGCTGGCCATTTCTGAAGGGTATGATTCCAAGCCATGAATCATGGGACTCTTCGGTCTCTGCTGAGAAACTTCAGGAGATCGCTCGCATTAGACGTCGCCTAAGGATCCAGAGAGGGCTGACAATTGTGGTCATTGGCGCTCTTCTAGTTTCAATGATGACTGGCGTGTCGATGTACACTACTTACTTGGGAAATACCACGACATTCGTTCATTATGCGAGCTCGGGGGACAAGGAGAGAGTCCCTGTGGGGTCCTGGAACGTCTTTGATGTTGATGTTCATCCACCATACCCGGGTCTCTTCAGCAGTCTGTCCTTCTACTGTGATATCGAGTCTTGGGGGAATGCCTCGAGCACCCTGAGTTTCTATTTTGGTATCGTTGCGATGGATTCGACGGAGTATCTTTCTCTTGATGAAGATGGCCGTCATGCTTTGCTCTCAAGTGATTGGCTGAATCATACATGGGGCGGTGGCGAAGGGTTTGGCGTGGGCGAGAATCTCGAGGAGTCCTACGGCTCGTACATCTGTGTCCTGCTGATCATAGCAGATGCAAATCCCTTGGAAGACAGCTATATCGAGGCTGGTCTATTCATTATCCAGGAAGGCGCTTGAGCAACATCCCGCAACTCTTGTGCGCGGACGACAGTTCTCGGTTAAGAATCGGCCGTCTGCAGAATCGAGCCCTTCCACTATCATCTACGAATAATGGTGTGAGAAGGCTTCGCCATTAAGATGGATGCCTTCCACTGACCCATCGAAGTAGTCGGGTGTGATAAGGCCCACATGCATGTATGATGTGAGCCTTCCACTGACCTGTTCGAAACAACTCAGGAGTGAGCGGGCTCAGACGCATATATGATCCAAGCCTTCCACTGACCTGTTCAGTGAGTTCACTCGAACAATACGCTTAAATCGCATCTTCCGAACCGCTTGCTTCAGTGTCCGCGGCCATAGTCTAGCCCGGTCTAGGATGGCACCCTTCCAAGGTGCTGAGCCGGGTTCAAATCCCGGTGGCCGCACCACTCCTCCTAGACTGTTACATTGTGAGTGAACCACTACCTTCGACTTCTGTGTTCCATCACTCCCCTGACCGATGTCACCATCATTGCAATTAGCGAGTAACTGCAACTTGACAGGGGCACAGTCCATCATCACCGAGAGGCACTCCCTCCGATGGACCTGACTTCTTTCTCCTGCTGCAATGCTGGTGCATCCTTTCCAGCAGCAGAGAGGATCTCCACAGTTCTTTCCACGGCATGGTCATCATCACTCATCTCAGCTCCATCACTGAAGCTGAGAAGGCTCATCTGAGCAGTGTGAATCACCGCGGACTCTCCAGCGCCTGATGCTCGGCTCTTTGAAGAGAGTAAGGACTTCCCGCGAGAAGGCGTCTTCCCTTGGGCCTGAGGTCGTGGACTCTTTGCCCGTTGAATGGCATCGTTCCACTTTCCTTGTCCTCTCACAGAGTGTAGTGACTTTGTGAGCGTAACTAGACGGGCTGCGATATTTATCGCCCCGTTCATGTCTGCGTTGCACTTGTTGCCGCATGTAGGACAGATAAAGAGGCTCTGTCTTGGTCTGACTCCCTTTCGACCGCACTTCCAGCACATGATGGAAGTCCAGCTCTCAGGTACGACCCGAAACCTGGAGTTCTTCCTCTCGATAGACCATCCGAGCTGTGCGAGGTTGTGACTGAGGGACTTTGTTATCCGTGAAAATGCCCACGAATGAATCATTCCCCTGAAAGCGCGACCCTGAAAATTGCCCTTTCGTGCCTGCTGACGTATGTTCTTGAGCCGCCCGATTGCTACATACAGCGTGTATCTCTCAGAGAGCTCATTGATGTAGTCGAGAATCTGATGCACAAGAACACGGTTGCATTCCTTGGATACATTCTCTCGTTTGTGCCTGAGTCCTTTCAACTTAGATGCGACTTGGTCATATCTCAGACCTGTGTTCTTCCTGAAATCAAGTTCTCTCTGAAGGCCAGCGACCTGATTATCGAGAGCCTTGATTCGCTCTACTTTTTCCCCCTGTCTGAAGAAACGAGTCTCACGGACCCGTTCAGGAGTCAGGAGGGAAACGCAGGCAGCCTTCTCGATTCCCAGATCAATGCCGATGACCGCAGGAGGGAGGGTCTCAGAGACATCAGGCACATCGACACGCACTGCGAAGGTGGTCCACCACTTTCGGGTGTCATCGGTGAATATTTGCAGAGCCTTGACCTCTCCTCGTGAGAACTGATTGAGATGAAAGGGTGATATCCTCAGAGGAATGACTAACCTGTCATGGACCCTTTTTCCCTTCGTGGTCGAGTCCAACGCATCTCTAATGTTGACCCACCATCTCGCAACCGAGGTCGGTCCTTCAACCAGACTGAAACGCTGGGTAAATACCCATCTCGGTATTCGCCTTGAGGATGAAACTCTCGTTGGGTGTGAGGCCACTCTTCCCTTCTGCTTCCTCAGCTTGAGATAGCTCTCGTACTGAGAGACTGCGGTCTTTCGACACTCAGCCATCTCATTCTGGGACATTCTGGGGAACCTCACTTTGAGGTCATGGAGGACGCTAGGTCTCTGTTGATAGCCAGCCCTCACCTTGAAAGCAGTCATAGTCAACTGGTCCAGCTTCCCATCACTGATCCTGTCTCTGTTCTTTCCTGTTAGCAACGCGTCTTCATGTCTCTCAATGACTCCAAGGAACGCACGAATGACTCGGGTGTCTCTACCAACAGTCTGCCGAAGCCTCTGTTGTTTCTTCTCTGTCATGACCTCCCAGTTGATTGGGGCCTTGACCGAAACTATGACACTATTGGACCGAGCCATCGTGATTTCGCCTGGTGCATTTAAACTTCTGACCTGTCTTGGTCAGGTGAGTTCACTCCCCTTTTTGTCTGGAGGCAGTCTTTTGAACTCGTACTACTATCTTCGTTGGTGGATTTAAACTTATTAAACAAAAATTCTATTATTGCTTTAATTATGAAACAAAGGCTTATGAATGCTTTATTCAACAAAAGGAAAATTCGTAATAAGACAGAATGCCTTATAAACAAAATTACAGGATTGAATCCGAGGAGTCTGTTTGGGGCGGATAGTCCAGGAATTCCGATCGAACGAGGTTCTAGCAGATGCAATCTACTCAGGACTATCTGCCTTGGTCAGACTATCCTACAAAAGAAAGAATGATTTGACGCACGACTTCTATGAACAGATTAAGCGCAATTGGGAGCATGCACGTACCGAATGGAAATCTTCCAGAGAACAAGGCTCGCATGACTTCTCTTCCATCCAGAGTAGAGAGTCCATTCTGAGAAGACTGTACCTTCAGATGCTCTGGCACAGCACAGCACGATATGGCAACAAGGAATTCAAACGGGTATACAGCTGGAGGGAAGGTACGATTGGGCCACTCAATGAACTGCTCAACTATATGGGCTCTCTGCTAAGAGATGTATTGGTTCCTCGGTACTATTTTCCGGACCCAGATGTATACCAGGTCAGAAGATACAGAGATGGTCGAGTAGAGATCTTACCCAAGAGTATAGCAGAAACGATACCACCAGAGAGAGGTGCGAAGACCCATCAGAAGGCAGGGTACCGTGGGAACTCAAAGAAGCCTCGAGTTCTCCTTGCACATCCCACTCTTCCCGCCCTTGACTTTGCTGACATGATTCGTGCTCACCTCATAGAACTCTGTCGACAATGCTTTATTCATGCTGTTCCTCGTCGCGAGTCACACAGATTTATCAGGTTACTAATCCATCGCCTTATCCCGTTCCTCGATTGGATCTACACCCGAGGAAAGAGTGGTTGGAAGAACTTCTCTCCCGACGCAGACAGAGAGCTTCGTAAGATTGTGCTTGAGATCCGGACTCACTTCAGCAATAGGAGTGGGACAAGTGAGGGCATCAGCAGGCAGATAGAATCACCTCCTGTGGATTCTGATGTTGACTCTCTCAAAGAGAGGGTCAAAATGATCATAAAATCCACAGAGGAGGAACACATCAGAGAGAAGGGTGAGGTCGTCCTAGGCCATATCAAAAAGGGAATCATCAGGGATGAAGAGGTTTCGAAATTCCTCGAAGAGGTCACAAGGAAGGCACAGAGAGAGGGGAATGACTGGCATAGGGTACTACTCTCAGGATTCTGTCACCCACGATCTCTGAGAGAGGCTGTCTTTGCAGGTGACCAGTTTCTACAGACTCCTGCTGGAATGCAATATCTTGCTGAGGTCCCTGTTGTTGGAAATCATGCCGCTGGAAGAATCGACCTAGTACTCTTTGTTCGAATATTGAGAGGTGCAGGGCAATACATCTGGATCCCTGTTATGATTCTTGAAGTAAAGACCAAAGAAGGATTCAGCTTCAATATCTATGGCATGCGACCTCGGACAAGGAAGAGGAATGTCTATGTTCCGGTACTTGAATCCTGGAAAGTGCCGCTCACTGAATCCGAATGGCAAGCAGATCTAGGCTCCAAGCCTCCAAAGTCCCATCTTGATCAGCTAGATGAATACGAGCGAATGATACTCACTGAATTCAATGCCCTTGTCAACGATCCACTCGCGTCAAAGCACGTCTGGAAGGGAGTTGTGACTCTTGACATATCACAGGACTATGAGATAACGAAGAGAGCCTTTGACCAGCTTATTGACCAACTGGCCACGAAGCTGCTCAAGGGAGAGCTCTGGGGCCAATGGAAGACACTCAAGTTTGAGAGCACAGGTCCTGATGAACCGTTGCCGCGCATCGCCATCACAATGACGCCTGCTCAGGGTCCTGTGCATCTTCTGAGAAGCATCGTCCCGGCCAAGACAGTGCAAGATGAAAATCCCTTCACTGAACGAGTAGAGGACGACCTCTTCTTCACTCAGTACATTTCTGTTCCCTCTCCAACATCATCAGGCAAGAGTGCCGCGTGGCTTGCCAAGAATTGGCATCTATTGAATCATCTCGCTGAGTTGGCAGATACTGCAGCATCTAGTCCGTTTCTCCTCTGGATAGACCTTCTTAGTGACTATTCTACTGAGAAGATGGCCAACATGAGATTTGGACTTGATGCTCTCAGGAGGAGAGGGCCAATCAATCAGTCCGAGTTTGTCCGACTAAGTGGCTTTCTCAAGCGTGTGCGTTTTGTCAATCTTCGAAAAGAAATAGATGACCTGATTCTTGCCGGTAGCTCTTCAGGGCTGAAAGACTTCCATGCTAGAATCAGATCTGTACTCCTCAAAGAATCCGGAGAACGCCTTATCGTTGTAGATGGCTGGTCTGACCTTGAGAGTATGGTGCCGGCACATCGTAGAAACAGTCTGCGGGTACTTGAACTATCACTGCTTCAGGTCTTGAAGGAACTGGCTTCTGAAGTGATTTGGGTTGATAGTGGTGTGAATCATCCAGAGCTGAACGAAACCTACGGTCGACCTTGTGTGAGTTCCCTGCGCCATGACTCGCCCCGAAGACAACTTGTGGACGAGATAATCTGGAATCTTCCCACGGCTCCACGGGAGATGGGATGGTTGTCTCCCCAGTATGATGAGAATCGGGTCATCATTCAGGATCTCCCCATAGATAATCCACCATGGACGGCTGTGATTCGGGTTCCACCCCTGAGAGGCTGGACTCGCAAGTTCAGTGCTGCGGCAAAACGGAGTCCCTCTGATGAAGCAAATGAGTACGTTGGAGTCCTGAACCAACAGCAGGACATGTACGGAAGGTCGTTTCATGGTGCCTCAATTCAGGTTCGATATGACATGGTATGCAGAGAAACTCTGGACGTTCTTAAGGAAAGAGCATTCAGTCTGATTCCAAGCCTATTCAGGCCAAGACAAGGGCAGGCGGAAGAGACTAAGAAGCCTGAATTCGAAGTACGGCCAGTAGCCTACCATTCTGTAGATGGTAATCGAACCCAGTCAGGTCTGACCAGTAGGCTGCATCTTGACCTGATGCAGCCGCCTCCTCATCCAAATAGATTCGGAAAACATCATCAAGGGATTCATGTTGAAGTGAATCAGATTTCGAGGAGATGGATTCACAAGGAGTATGATGAACTGGATGAACAGCCAATCACCATTACTCGTATACCTCCCCTTAACTACTTGGCAGAATCCTCCCTTCTCGATACGACTGATATCCGGAGAAGGGAGATTCAAAGGCTCCAATATGCTGCAACATTTCTGAGGGACAGGACTTCATTACATGGAGCATTCTTCTCATTGTATCAAGAGATTATCCACCTCTGCGAATGGGATGGCCGCCAATCCAGCGATGATGCGACTCTACTCTACATTCTGACTCAAGTGAAAGATGCATTGGTACGAAGGACCGAACCTAGGGTCCTCTGGGCGCTCTTATCACATGCCCGGTCGAGCCTTGGAGATCTATTGAATTCAGACAATCAGAGTTCTCTCAGACTGGCCCAAAGGCACAATATCGAGCTTCTAGAGCTCTACGGGATGAACCTCTTTCTTGCAGTGCTCTCAGTGGCAGATAGAGTTTTCAAAGATGTAGAGTCGCCATTTTGCATCGATCTCTGGTCTGCTGTTGCTAGATGGCAACTCTACCAGATGGGCTATCGACCCGAGGACGATGGTGACTTTGAATATCGATACGACTTTCGAGCGATACATTCGAATCTTCTGTGGAGAGCGAAACAGATGAAGAAGGCGTCACAAGACAGGACGAGATTTCCGGAACGGTTTGGACAACTGCTATGGCAAGAGGGAAGTGAGGGAGGAAACATCTGGTTGTTGTTTCCCTCCTCGAAGAGCACTATCTACGGAGGACTGATGGAGGGTCAGATGAGTGCATATCTTCCCTTTGGGTGGTACCGCTGTGTGATTGACCCGCAACAGGCCAAGACCGAGGCAATAGCGGCGCTATCAAGAAAGGGTTGGGAAGAACTGCCCATTGTTATAGTAGAAGTGAATCGACAACAGGTGCTCTACATCAAGAGCGATGGAGAAGATGGCAAGAAGTGGGCGTTTGCCGGAGCATTCGAGTACGGACACCCTCCAAAGGAGAAGAACATGCCAGTGCGATGGATTCGGTTGTCAGAGCCTTTGCCTGAAACTCTCCTTGCACTTCACGGGTACAGGCCGATATCTCCGTCCTCGCATGTCCGTGCACAGTGCGACGCAGCACTGAGGAAGGCCGTTGCATGGTCCGGAGTCATCAGAGAGGTTTCATGTCTTCTTACCATCAACCTGGAGAAGAAGGTCTACCGAATCAACCTGCTTGAAGGGTCAAAGACCATTGCTAAAAAGGAAACTCCCTACACTGATGAGGTCATCCGTTTTCTCAGGTATCCCCAGAGAACTGGGGAGTATTTCGCAACTAGGGATGGAACATATCTCAAGTGGGACTCCCTGAAGGATGTCGAGTACGACGAAGTGATGGTCAAGAACAAGGAAGGAAAACGCGAGTATTATCATCTCTCTATGTTCAAACCCTTTATTCATCGGTCTACGTTCTTTTCCGACAGTCTTGTGTTACCCTCAACATGTGAGGAGCTCTTGGGCACTAGTGAGAGAGGCGATATCATCCTACGAATCGATCTGGACAAGCAAAAGAAGGATCGTGGTTTCAAGAAATACATGAAGGTACACCTAGATGGACTGAAAGAGAATGGACGCGTTTCCGGACTTGAGAGTGAGGAGATGGGTTTCTTCGATGTTGCATTATTAGCAGAATGTGGTCAGCTTGTGGACGTTGATACACACTCAAGATACACTCTTGCGATTGATGCAAAGGCTCTTGTGAGTCTTGGGCTCGTGAATCTTCTCTCAGACTATTCGAAACTTGAGAATGCCATTATTGGCCATATTGATGATTTGGAGTCGACAGAGCCTGATGAAACACATCTGGATCGGGAGGTTGAAGATGATGATCTAGAAGAAGGCCCTGAACTACGATTTGTCAGAGCCGATGTTGAAGAGTCTGTGCGCAGAAGAATGTTGAGCGTTATCGTTCATTTGTGCAATACCGATGACGAGGATGATTTTGAGGAATTGACAGTCTTTTCGGTATCCTCTGAGATTGCGAAAACTGGACCAATATCGTATGACTACATTGAGCAGGAGGTCAAGATTAACCTGAAAGGTCGCAGAATATCCGGTGACACACGAGATGAGATACTAAAGGGGATTGAAGAAGCGCTTGAGAGAGAGGGGGTGAAGGTTGACTATTACTAGCAGCCCAAGCTCGCGACCCGGGTTCGAGTCCCGGTGGCCGCACCAATCCTTCTAGACTGTTATATTGTTAGTTAACCCACACGTTCGTGCTAGAAGGAAGGAGTTTCATGAATCATCCTGACAGAAGACACTCAAAGACGTGTTTATACGTGTAATTGTGTATGGATACACAGATGGGATAGATGGGATACAAGAACATCTCGATCAATGAGGATGTATATAGAAGACTAAGAAAGGCTAAGCGTGACAATGAGTCCTTCAGTGAAGTCATCAGACGCCTGCTTGGGCCCGACGATGATATCCTTGACCTCTTTGGCACTATCTCGATGAGCGATGAAGAAAAAGAGGAGCTGCTCAAGGATATCGATAAGATGTCTGGGGCATGGAAACATTGACCTTTGTTTGTCTAGATACATCATTTCTGATAGATTTTCTTCGTGGTCAGGAAGACGCTCGAACGACGTACTTGACACTCAAAGGCCAGGGTCACCGTTTCGCAACAACAACGATAGTTGCTTCTGAACTCTTTAGGGGGGTTGATAAGAGGGGACGGCAGAAGAGGGAAGAACAGGCGGTGTACAGATTGTTGGCTCAGCTTGTGGTCTGGTATCTCGATATCGAAGCGGCAGAACATGCAAGCAGAATCTACACTGACCTTGAAGGCTCAGGCAAACCTATTGGAGTCAATGACTGTCTGACTGCTGCAATCGCCCTCACTAATGGCTGTCACAAACTAGTATCCCACGATATGCATTTCAAGACTGTTCCTGGACTTGAACTCGTATCCTACTGAACACAGCTGATAGCTCTCTTCTGAAAAGCCATTGCTGAGTTCAACAGCACAATCCTTTTGTTAGCGCTGATAAGACGCCTCACCTACGGGACATCCTCATGGAATCGCTAGTACACAATGGCATACTCGTCATCGATCCTCCCGCAGTTCGCGGGCTCAAGATCAGAGTGAGAGGAAACGAGATGGTCCTCTCCCAACTTCAGGAGGAGATGGCTCTTGCCTGGGTCAGAAAGCTCGGCACCCCCTACGTCGAGGACCCAGTATTTGCTCAGAACTTCATGAAGGACTTCAGCAAGGCTCTTGGAGTGAAGCCAGCACTACAGGTCACTGAGATTGACTTCTACGAGATCATTCGCGTCGTGGAAGAAGAGCGAGCAAGAAAGGAACACATACCCCCTGAGGAAAAGAGGGCACAAAGAGAGGAGAAGAAGGCACTCAGAGATAGCCTCAAGGAGAAGTATGGCTATGCGAGCGTGGACGGGGTGCGAATGGAGCTGGGCAACTACCAGACAGAGCCCTCTGGAATATTCATGGGACGGGGGAAGCATCCCCTGAGAGGAAGATGGAAGCAGGGCACCTCTAGAAAGGACATCACTCTGAACATCGACCCGCAAGCGGCAAAGACACTAGAGGGTGAGTGGAAGGAACTGATATGGGCTCCAGACACTATGTGGGTTGCCAAATGGACCGATGAACTCACTGGTAAGGTGAAGTACATCTGGTTGCATGATAGTACACCCATCAAACAGGAACGAGAATCTGCGAAGTTTGACAAGGCACTCCAGGTAGAACGAAGGATTGACGAGATTCGCAACCATATTATGGAGGGACTGCGTTCAGACAATCCCAAGAGGCGAATGGTGGCTGCTGCATGCTACCTGATTGACAACCTTAGCCTGAGGGTCGGCGATGAGAAGGACCCCGACGAGGCAGACACGGTTGGTGCCACCACGCTTCGCGCTGAACATCTAATCTTCAAGAAGGACTCTATTGTCTTCGACTTTCTTGGGAAGGACAGCGTTCCCTGGCACAAGGAGATGACTCCCAACCCCGATGTCTATAATGTTCTGAAGGAACTGCATGACAGTGCCCTAGAGCGAATTGCATCCTTCGAGGGCCGAAGGGGGGAGAAGACCGGTGGAGACCCCAAGAGGATTGCCAAGATCTTTCCAACCATTGACAGCACACATGTGAATCGATTCTTGAGCGAAGTATATCCAGAACTCACTGCCAAAGTCTTCAGAACATACCATGCCTCGACAATTATGCGCGAAGAACTCAAGATGAGCAAGGCAAAGAAGACTGACCCCGAGTTCATCAAGAAGGAGGCATTCAGACGTGCAAACCTCGAGGTCGCTCGTGTGATGAACCATACCAAACAGGCTCCGCAGGAGTGGAACAAGAGTGCTTCTAGGTACCTTGACCGTATAAAAAAGGCAGAGGCGAAAGTTCAGAAGGCAATGATCAGGCTAACTGAGAAGAAGAGTCGTCTACGAAGGATCAAGAAGAACGAGGCGGATGCGCGAGCGAAGAAGCAAGACCTGAATACGAGGAAGAAGGCAGTCGTTGAGAAGAATAAGGCCTCCATGGATACCTGGCGCGAGAAACGCGATAAGGCAAAACTGACATGGGACCATGCTCGTGACCAGAAGAGTCGCACCCGAACAAGTAGGCGAAAGGGCAAGACCACCAAGAAAGAACGTCTTGAAGATGCACAGGAACGCATCGATCGGACTAGGATGCGACTACAGGCTGCAGAGTCCAATCTTGTAAATGCCAGAGAGCGATACCAGAAGAGCAAGACGTCACTTGAGGGGCAACAACAGTCACTGGCAGAGTGGAGAGAGTCCTCGGCAAAGCGCATTGCTGCCGCTGAGAAGGGAGTTGAAATCGAAAAGGAGCGAGTGGGGAAGGCTGAACTTGCCAAGAGGAAGATTGAGATTGATTATGAGCTTGCAAGGGACACTAGGACTTGGAACCTCGGGACTTCACTGAAGTCGTACGTCCATCCAAAGATTGTGTACAACTGGTCACAACGAGTGGACTATGATTGGAAGAAGGTCTATAGTACAACGCTTCAGAGAAAGTTCGAAGGCTGGATTGACAAGTAGACCATTCTTAGGACCTCAGTATGTTTGCCCGAATCATTCTCTCAATCTCAACGAGGGTTTCTCTGAATTTGAGAAGAGTCTCCTCATATGTCCCTTGGAACGCTGCAGGGTCTTCAAGTGACCAGTGTTCCATGCGCTTTGCTCCTGGGAAATGAGGGCAGGTCTGTCTTGCATTA
>PRDH01000021.1 GCA_003345545.1 Candidatus Thorarchaeota archaeon | reverse complement strand
ATGAGATTGCCTTCAACAGTGCCAAGTCTGAAGTAACATCATCTCTCCGTGAGTCTCTTGGGACCTTCTTTCGTAAATCTCGACCAACTGCACCACAATACAGGATTGGAGATACTGCCAGAATAAGGACTGGCAGACCTATGGCGAAAGCAAGCGGGGAGAGTTGTGCTATCATTGCCACGGGGAAGGCGAGGAGAATCACTAGAGAGAAAAAGACACCAATGCGCACATCTGCTCGCTCCGCATCGTAGCAGGCTGTGGAACAGAAGACTCCGACCTGGGTGTGTTGCCAGTTCTCACTCTGAGCCACACCGCACCACTTACATCTGACAATCTTGGTAGGATCTACTGTGACAAAAACCCGAAGCGGCTCTCTGTTCTCTTTCATGTCCCCTCTGAGGTCAGCTTGGATTCGAAGGGTTATATTCATTCCCCTCTTCATCAGTCATGCTTCGTATCACTCATAACAATGATAATCTTGAGTGTCCGAACAGGCCCATCAGCTGTAACCAAGCCAGACTGGGTAAGCTATAAGAAGCAGACCGCTCTTGTCCGACATTATGAAACCTCAGAACCTCGGCGACGGGCTCGTCATGCGCAATGCGACAGCAGAGGACATTCCTGCCCTGCTTGAGCACTTTGGCATAGTCCATGGCAGACAGATCACTGACGAGATGAGAGCTCTCCTTGAGCACTATCCCAGACGCTCATGGGAGGATGTCTTTGTCATCGTGAAACCCGAATCCGGGGAGGTCGTTTCATGCGTTATGCTCCAGCAGAATGCTTGGACCCTAGGTGGTATCGAGTTCCCCACCGTCGAGATGGAGGCAGTGGGCACCCTGGAGGCCTACCGCCATAGAGGCCACATGCGCCTCATCAACGACGAGTATGAGAGACGCGTGTCTGAGATCCAACCTGTGTTCCAAGCTATCGCAGGAATCCCGAACTTCTATCGCAACTTCGGGTATGAGTTTGCTGCAGCCTTGGGCGGTGGATACCCGGTGACACCGGGATTCATCCCGAGACTCGTTAAGGGAGAACAGGAGCCGGTCACCTTTGAGGAGGTGGACAGGAAGAACTTCAGAAAGTTCCTGAGATACCGAGAAACGAAGATATCAGCCATGATACAGAATACAACCTGGCAAAGGCTGATACACCCAGAGGACTCAGCCTACCTTCTCTACGAGCCAACGTCCGACGAACAGGAGGCCTTCTTCTTCTATCTTGTGAAGAAGCAGGAGAAGACTGTGGGAGTGTTCTACATGTCGCGCTGGGAGAATAGGCTCGATGTGGTGGAGCTGTACCTTGACACGTACACGCATGTAGATGCAGTCCTGAGGTTCGCTCAAGCAAAGGCACAGGAGTGGGGCGGACTCCCTGTCAGGGTGATACCTCCAAATCAGGTACAGGTCAGGGAATACGTACGTGCAAGATTTGGCGCGAAGACCATCAATCGCTATGCCTGGTACATCAAGATTCCCTCTATCCCACGATTCATCGAGACCATTGCACCGCTCCTCTCAGATCGTCTGAAACAGACTGAGTTTCATGACTTCACCGGGGAGTTGAAGGTCACAGACTACAAAGAGGGCTTCACTCTCACCTTCACCGACGGCGAGTTCGGGGGAATTGTCGAAAATGAGGACAAGGACCCGGGCAAATACAACCTCCGAATCCCAGGAGGCGCTTTAACGCGACTGCTCATGGGATATGAGACCTTTGATTCTCTCGCCAGTCATGAGCCCGACGTAGAGTGTTCAGCCGTCATGCAACCCATAGTGAGAGCGCTCTTTCCTCCCTTGGAGGCCAATGTTGACCCCTTCTTCTAGCAATTACATCGAGCACTACCGTTGAGAGTCGTGATGGAATGAGCAACGATTCAGGACCATGTTTCGAGGAGGCACTATTCTGAATCAGGTCATTGATACCTGAATTATCTCTAGAACACCAGTTCCGTGTACAACATATACGAAATCACCAACGACATCCAAGTTGATAGCTTCACCGCCATCGTAGAAACTGGCAATCAATACTGGGCTCTGTGGAGTGCTCATATCGACGATGAGTAGCCCCAATTCAATGTCTGCCACATAGGCGATGTTGCCTACAACATGAACGGCGAAGATTGAGCCATTTGCATCGAACAGCCCAGTCTGGGTGATCTCTGATGGGTCACTCACATCTAGAATCTGTAATTCTCCACCTTCAAGCCCGTGGTTGCCAACGTACATGTAGTCACCACAGACGAACGGATTCCAGAGATCGTCGTCAGGCATGTAGCTCCCAGCGAATGCTGGGTGCGATGGGTCACTGATATTCAGCACTTTGAGGCCAGTCTGGGCACTTCTATGGTCCACGACAAATGCAAGATCGTCAACGACATGAAGCTGGTGACAGGCCCCTGTGATGGAGTAGCTTGAGAGATATTGCGGATTGCTGGGATCAGACACATTGAGGATTATCAGACCATTGTTCCAGTCTGCAATGAAAGCAAGGCTGCCGACCACCTGCACATCATACACCTCGCCACTGCCAAGATACTCACCCACCTTGTAGGGACTTACTGGATTACTGACATTGATGATTTCCAATCCATACTGTGCATCAGCTACGTACGCGCAACTCCCTGCAACATCTACCTTGCGGGGCCATCCTCCATCACGATACGAGGAGAGTTCACTTGGATTCGATGGGTCGCTGACATTGATGAGTACAAGTCCCCCTGGAGTGTGCTCATTCTGGTCTATGGCATAAGCAATGTTTCCTACTACCTTCACATCCACTGCCGCCTCTCCAATATCGATTTGGCCAATCTTTGTCAGAAGTAGTGTTGGTTCGGGAGTCTGATTGTTGTAGATGACAATCAGAGAGACCGCCACACCAACTGCCAACATGACTGCGAGTGTGAGTGCAATGACACGGACTCTCCTACTTTCCATGTTCCATCCTCCTGTATTCTCTTCATTCCCCAACCACGAATACTGCAACCAAACTGATTGGCATTAATAGGGGAAGCTAGTAATCTCATCTGGTTGGTCACTATTTAAGAGGAAACATCAAAGCAACGTTTCTTCAACCCTAGAGTACTGATTCCTTGATTGCCACATGAATTTGAAAGGAGAAGGATTGAATGTGTGTCGTGAGATTCCAAGTTCCAGAGCATGAATTCCACCCTCAAGCGATATATTGCAGTACTAGTATATGCAGCAACCTCCACAATACAAGATACTGCAGCAGAGATGGTGGTGTCAGACATGACTGTCAACCTTGACCAAGAGTCCGCGCATATCTTTCAACAGAAGGTCATGGACTGGTGGAGCAAAAATGCCAGAGACCTCCCCTGGCGAAACAATCCTAGTCCCTATGAGGTCCTTGTGTCCGAGGTCATGCTGCAACAGACCCAGGTCAATAGAGTGATTCCGAAGTACCTAGAGTTCCTGCGGGAGTTTCCCACTGTGGAAGCCCTTGCCGCTGCAGAGACGAAACGACTATTGACTATCTGGAGCGGGCTCGGGTATAATCGCAGGGCCCTATGGTTGAGAGAGGCTGCACGCGAGATCGTAGCAAGAGGCGGGTTTCCACAGGAGGTCAAGGACCTGGGAGAACTGAAGGGTATCGGTCCCTATACATCCCGGTCCATTCTGATATTTGCATTCAACAAGGACCTCGCTGCAGTGGATACGAACATTCGCCGGGTGTTGATAGCCTCTGGATTCGCTGATGAATCGATGACACACAAAGAGGTTCAGGCGGTGGCCGATGCTCTACTCCTGCGAGGAAGGTCGAGAGACTGGCATAATGCCCTGATGGACTACGGCTCTGAGGTACTCACAGCAGATAAGACAAGTATTGCTCCGACATCTAGACAGCCTAAGTTCAAGCGGTCAAGCCGGCAGGTTCGCGGAGTCATCATTCGTGTTCTGACACAGAACAATTCTCTGTCTCTGAGGCAGTTACTCTCTCAACTCGATTTTGAATGTAATGAGAGAGATATCCAGCCAATACTTGACCAGATGGTGGCAGAGAAACTCGTCGAGTTCACAATGACGGGCAACTACAGGATTGTGGATTAAGGTCAACGGACCTCTGAGTCAATCCCATTCATCCGGATACTCGGCTATTCACTCCAGTCCTGAAGAGCCACCTTGACTGAACGGCGCATCTCTGCTGCGAACGTAGAGCCGGTCTTCCGCAGGTAGACACTCTGCCCAATATTCTGAGCGCCGCCAAAGAAGCTGCGCGGTTGACCGAAATGCTCCATGAGCATGGCCTCGAACTCCTTGCTGTCTATATGCAAGTACTTGTCCTTGAAATACACGAATCGTTGAGGAAATCGGGGTGTCTTCTCACGGTCAGCGCGTTCTTCACGAACGGGATAGCCAAAGCATAGGAGGGCAATCGGGAATACCCACTTCGGAAGATCAAACATCTTACGATGGGTTTCTATGTTCTCCATGATGTCCCCGATATAGCAGGACCCAATCCCAAGTGACTCAGCAGCGATTACCGCATTTTGTGCTGCCACCAATGCGTCACAGGACGCAAGCAGTAGGTCAGATTCTTGTGGTGTGACATAGTCAAGACCTCGCTCTCTGCATATTTCTGACACACCTGAGGATTCGAAGAGGTCGTACCACCTCTGCAGGTCTGCAAGGAACAATAGCACCAGAGGAGCCTTCGCGATGAAGGGTTGATTGTCGCATGTAGTGACCAACTTGTCCTTCATCTTTTGATTTGCAACCTCAATGACTGAGTAATGCATCATGTTTCCAGCTGTGGGAGCACGGAACATGTTGTGAAGGATCCACTCTTTGTGCTCTTTTGAGATAGGCCGAGGGTCATATCCCCTCAGGGACCTTCGATTATCAAGCACTTTCAGGGTCTCGTTCATAGGGCGCTCAAGAATCGAACTCACATATAACGCAATCCCATGAATGGAAGAATTTATAGTCCTTTGAAAGCTGTACGTAACATTAATACAAACGATGAGCTGATGTGGGTGAGCGAGACTGAGGAGTGCGTAAGGGCTGTGGCCGATGAGATCCTACGCGGGCATGTGCTGAGACTCGATGAGCCGTTGTCGTATCCTGGAATTGCCATCATTCCTATCATCAGAGTGCAAGAGCAAAAGCAGTCCAAGAGGTTCATGCATATCCCTAGGTCCACCCTGAGAGAAGACGCCCATAAGGTCATAGTTGGAAGTATACCGATGAATTCGTGTGGCGTGCTCATCCTAGACTCACTTGGGGATGTCATCACCTTCAAGCTGCACCAGGAAGTCAGTGCATTCTGGGAACGTATCAACTTCGTCGAGAAAATAGTTGCAGAGAACTACAGAGATACAAGGAAACCACTGAGCAGGGCCAGTGCCACTGCCAGAGTAGTGGCCTTTCTCATGCGGCTTAGAAACGATGGGACTGAGGCAGTTGTGACGGAGAGGACGAACTATTTCGTGGTTTCATTGACTGATGCAGCGAAACAAGCAGGAACCATTCAGAACTATCTCGAGTCGACTGCGGCGATACTGTATAGCTCAGCGAGCAGGTAGCAGATGCCTCTCACTCGATGAGACGGGATATACGTCGAAGAGAAGACATATACTTTCGTTCTAGCACCATTTCGGCGGTGCAGATACGTTGTCGATTCTGAAACGCAACTCTCTCGAAGGCAAAGGGCCAGAACCCGACTATGATGCGATGAGAACGAGAAAAGACCTTAGAAACACGGTTATCTACTGCCTTCTTTCGTTGGGTCTGCTCATTGCCGCCTTTGCCATAAGTAGTCCCGCGGTAGCTGAGGCCCTCCCCGGCGGACCTGTGACTGTCTTCTTCTTGGGCATTCTCATTATCGTGTCTGTGGTATTGCTCTGTTGCTGGCAGAGACCAAGGCGAAGGTAGTACACAAGGAGAGCGAATACGAGGAGATCTGCTCGGATTTCACGTGACTCGAAAGGATATAATAGCAAGCAGCGGACTTCGAGAAGCTTGTCGGGATAGTGCTTAGGGAATAGAGAGGTCGAGAAAGATATGGACAAGAAGATCTATTGGGCAAATGCGCTGTTCTCTGAGGCTGATAGAAAGTTCAATGAGGTTTCCGTGGCTCGTGTGCGCGCCGCGGGATATACTGTCTTTCTTCCGCAGGAGGCATTTAGCAAAGATGCAGACCCCACCAATGAGGAAATCTTCAGAGTCGATACAGAAGAACTTCAGTCATGTGATCTGGTTGTGGCATGCTTGGACCAGTTTCCAGAGGACACCGGAGTCGCATGTGAGATTGGTGTTGCCTACGGCACCAATATCCCAGTGATAGGTCTCTATACGGATATCAGAAAGAATAGAACAGGTCCGGGGAGGATGTACAAGAACCAATACGTGCTGGGAGCAATTGAGGTAAATGGGGAGATTGTATCCAGTGTAGATGAGCTGTTGAAGACGCTGCCAAAGTACATATGATAGCATTTGATCCAATCGCGAGATTTCCGTTTCAGAGCCTAATCAGTCCGCGCTGAGGGAAGGTGTAATTCAATGGAAAAGACGTTCGAACAGGTCGAGAAGAAGATCAGGGAGAAGAGCTTCGGAATCCTGAGCACGATAAGTCCGTCGGGAGGTGTACAATCCTCTGCAGTGCAATATGCCGTTTCACGGAGAGAGTCTCACTTCGCCCTGTACATCTTGTCCGACGGAACTTATGTGAAAGTCAAAAACATCCAACGGAATTCCAAGATCTCATTCGTGATTCCCTTTCCGCACCACATCCTGAGGTTCATACCAGCACCCACTGTGTCATTCCAAGGTACTGCTGAAGTTCTCCCGTTCGATGATTCGGTGGCGCGAGCTGCCTATAGCGGGCGCGCGCAAAAGAGGATGGTCCGGTTCACGGAAGGCTCCAAGTACAGGAAGACTGCGGTCTTTCTGAAACTGACGCCCATCGGAAAGCTGACCTGCTTCGGACTCGGCATCAAGCTAGCAGAGATGATGAAGGATCCACTCAATGCGCGCTACACGGTGCTGATTCCTTCAGAGCGGCTACAGAATCAAAGAGAATAGGAGCGCAGGAAATGCTCCCAGCTTCTTCAACGAGCCGGCCCTAGTCTAGAGACTGTATCCTTCAATCGTTTCTTGAACCCTTCACAATCGTCACTATCAAGTTTCTTGCGAATCAACTTCCAAGCTGCTGCAGTGTTAGGATAGTCAACACTCAACATATCGTGGACTATCTCATCGATTGTATCCCTATTCTCCTTGGTGATCTCTATTCCAAGCTCTGAGAACAAGTCGACCATCCGTGAATTCTTGAAGTAGTGAGTCATCGGTGCCCGAGATAGTTATGATATCCTATTTATCTCCAACGCGTGGGGATATGGGAGGAGGACGAGGTGTTTAGTGCTTCACCATCTACAAGGTTGACAGTGATGTCCTCTGTGGGGTTTATCGATGTGAATCACGATTGCACCATGAACCCTTCCAAGAGGATCAAATCCTGCTTCGTACCAGGTCTGACCGCTCGGGTCATAGATACGAATCTGGAAGATGTCCTTCGCACACTTGCCGGGATTGTCCCAGACCTCAACTCTTACGATATAGCCACTCTCGATTGTGACGTGTCGCGGGTGGTGTGGCATGTACTGCAGGATGCTGCATTCTGCTTCGAAATAGGCATAGTTACCATCGATTCTCATTGCCAGCCATTCCGTGCTTACGATAGCATAGTGCAACCTGTCAGACTTGAAGGTGTACATGAACACTCCGCGGATGTCACCATCTGACTCGAGCCTCACAACAAAGGCAAAATGGCCCTTGTTCCCATTGGCGTCAACAATCCAGCCTCCGCCTGTCACAAAACCTGGTTCAGAATCACTGCTGATTGTGATGCTGGCTGATGCAACACTCACTTCTTGGTCGATGGCGCCTCTATCAATGTCTCCATTGGAGGCTGTGACAGCTATGTTGTGTGTTCCAGCTGAAGCGGGAACTGCGTAGTCACCTGTTAAGTTACCCACAATTGCTCCATCAATCACCACAATGAGAGCAACAATTCCACTCTCTAAATCACTTGCTGTGACTGTCCACAGACCGGGATCTGAAACCGTAGCCCCTCCTGAGTGGACTATCGCTAGCACAGGACCGGTGGAGTCATCATCCACTATTGTGACAGTTTCTGAGAGGGTGCTCGACTCTTGGTCTTCAATGCCAGCCTCAAGGTCTGCGTTGGCTGCATTCACCTCGATGGTGTGAATGCCAAGGAGATTCGGGACTGCATAGTCACCTGTTGCGTTACCCACAATCGCTCCATCAATCTCTACGGTGATCCAATCAATACCACTCTCCGGATCAACTGCTGTCACAGTCCAATGACCGGAACTGCCATCTGTCGCATCGCCAAAATACATGATTGTGATGATCGGACCAGTGGTGTCAGTATCAATGACAATCGTGGAGGACTTTGTGAGTTCGATATTGCCCACGGCATCAATGGAATAGAAGGAGATGGTGTTCGCACCATCAGTGACGATTGTGAATGGTCCGGTATAGGTGAACCAGTTCTTGAGGTCAAGGCTGTACATTGTCGAGGTGACGGAGGAGTCATCTGTCGCGGTCAGAGTCACGACTACCTCTGAGATGAACCAGCCGTTGTCACCGATAATCCCGCCAAATGATATCTCTGTGACGGGAGGAGTAGTGTCATCAATCACATCTACGACAGTAATCTTCACCTGCGCTAACGCGCTGTATTCCGAACCATCAAATACGCGGTAGGTAAAGAAGTCAACCCCATACCAATCGGGATTCGGAGTATAGATGAATAGATCGCTAGGAATGACTGCGAAAGTCTGGCCAGCGGAAATCTCGAGAGTGCCAAAGGAGGGATAGCCCTCAATAGAGATAATGAGTGTATCACCGTCTGCATCGTAGTCATTGTTCAGGAGGTCCGATGCCATTATTTCTAGGACTGTGTCCTCGTCCATTGTGAACTCGTCGTTCACAGCAACAGGAGCATCACTCACGGGGTTGACTGTAATCGTCACGATAGCTATGTTGCCATAGGCATTCTGATCGAGCACCTGATATCGGAATTGGTCAATTCCGTACCAATCAGAATCAGGGGCATATACAAATTCACCTTCGTTGAATAATACGAGCGAACCATGCTCAGGATCTGTCACAAGTTCCGCGTAGACACGCTGGCCTACTTCAACATCAATGTCGTTTGCCAAGACTCCATGAGCACTGTCAACATCCAGAGTGGTGTCCTCGTCTGTCACGTATGCGTCATCGATTGCCACGGGCGGGTCAATGACCGAGTTCACAGTTATGAGAACCGTTGCGGGTTTACTATCCAGCTTTCCGTCACTGGGGTAGTACTCAAATGAGTCTTCCCCGTAGAAGTTTGGCTCGGGAGTATACGTGAAGGAACCATCTGACAAGAGAATAAGTGAGCCATGGGAAGACGTGGCTGTTAGCAAGGCGACAAGCGAGTCATTGTCTGCATCAACGTCGTTTGCCAGGACGCCGGGTGCTGGAACAATCAGAGGGGTGTCTTCGTCAGTGATATAGGCATCATACATTGCCTTCGGAGGTGTATTGTTCTTTATGATTACATCCTGAAGATGAAATCGGTCATACGGGGAAAATGATGTAGTAGCCGCAGCGCCTGCGTTATCTCCTACTGAACAATATGCCACCTGTGGTACTACGTTCAGAAGAACCACAAAGAGTGCAAGTGATATCACAAACAGACAGGCATTCTTCTTTACATGCATGAACATACTCTCTCCCCGTTGCGATACGTGGTACTATGATGCGTTCATATGAACTAACTTGAGCCAACACGAGAGCGAATTTTTGCTGTGGGAGTCCTTCGCAACACCGCGATGGTATGGACAAGAGCCTTATAAAACCTCATTTTCCAATTCTATAATCTGAAAAATCGAGCTCTTTACTCCATTTTGCGCACGTCTGTCGAATTATCACACCAAAACCAGATGTATCATGTAAGGTCTCCCCAATGTGATTTTTAGGATGGTGTGCATGTACATTCATGCCGGCGCGCACCATGCGTGAGAGGCAAAACCGAAACTGCCACTGGATGCACCCACCGATGCTGATGATTATCGTAATCACTGTGACCATGGCTCTACCAGCTGTAGCCTTTCTCTATTCGTTCATCAAGTCCACAAGACTGCCAAAGAATCGTCCGTCTGAGTATCTCAAGAAGAAACAAGCAGATGACAACCGAGCGGTAATTGTCCTGGCCGGAGACAGCCTAACGCATGGCAAGGTGGGAGTAGACTACGTTCAGATGTTGGCGAATCAGATCGATGCAGAGAGATACACACTAGTGAATGCAGGAGTGAACTCGCATCTTGCATGGAACCTACTCCAGAGACTGGACGAGATTATCGAGTGCAACCCCAAGATTGTGACCATTCTGATTGGTACTAATGATGCAACAGCTGCTACATCAGACCAGGAGGGGAGAGCACATATGAGAAAGATGAAGCTTCCTCAGCTTCCGGATCATGCATGGTTCCGAGAAACCCTGAGAATGATTGTCACACGACTACAGGACGAGACCTCTGCGCGGATAGCACTCCTCTCAATCCCCACGATAGGAGAGAAACCTGATCATCCGGCATTCCTTCTGAGTCTGAGCTACGGTACGACTGTCAAGGGGATAGCAACGGAAACAGATGTGACATATCTTCCCCTGCTGGAGCAGATGACAGCGTACCTCAGAGAGAATCCAGGAGCTCCGAAGTATCCCTTTGAGACAACGAATATGCAGATGTACAAAGCAATAGCCAAACGACATCTCCTCAGGAAGAGCTGGGATAGAATAGCAGAAGACACAGGATTCCGACTACATACCGACTATCTCCATCTGAATAGTATTGGTGCAGGAATGGTTGCGGATGTGATTATGCAATTCATCAAATCCACTCAATCTGTCTGACATATGCGGGATCATAATCAAGCCAAAAACACAAACAATGGGTCTGCCGGAATTCCATCTTGGGGGTTGTCAAACTATTTAATTGAATTATGCAATAGGCTTGTGCTGTAAAATGGAGCCAGTGAATGATAGATTCTGGAGCGTCAATCAAGATACATTGCTCCAGCAACTTGGAACTAGCTATGCTGGTCTAGCATCTGCGGATGCTGCAGAGAGACTGCAACTCTATGGACCAAATCGCATCAAGACCAAGAAGAGGTCTGGTGCTTTCATTCTCTTTGTCAATCAATTCAGGAGCCCACTTGTTCTAATCTTGCTAGGCGCGGCGTTCTTAGCATTTGTGACGAGTGATGACACGGATGGCTTGATTATCACTTCTATCGTGTTGCTAAGCAGCATCATTGGCTTTTGGGAGGAGCATGTGTCTACAAATGCTGTAGAGAAACTGCTGTCCATAATCAGTGTCACAGCAGAGGTCTCTCGTGATGGGGCGAAGGTCGAAATACCACTGGAGGGTGTAGTACCCGGGGATATCGCTATTCTCAATGCTGGCGATATTGTACCTGGAGACTGTATCATATTAGAATCCAAGGATCTGTTCGTCAATGAAGCAGCACTAACCGGAGAAACACTGCCAGATGACAAGAGATCTGGTGTAGTAGACCCTGACACGCAACTGAGCAAACGTGCAAACATGGTGTTCATGGGAACAAGCGTGACCAGTGGAACAGCTAGAGTTGTTGTCGTCAACACTGGCCTAAGAACAGAGTTTGGAAAGGTTGCTGAAAGACTGAGTGTGAAGGAGCCAAAGACCGAGTTCGAACGTGGGATGGATAAGTTCGGCTCAATGCTGATGCAGCTGGCTTTGTTGTTTGTCTTAGCTATTTTTGCCTTGAATGTCTACTTCGAGAGACCTATACTAGACTCATTCCTCTTCGCCCTTGCTCTTGCAGTTGGAATCACACCGGAACTCCTTCCTGCAATCACAAGCATAACCCTTGCTCACGGCGCAAAGCAGATGGCGGAGAAGAAGGTAATAGTCAAGAAGCTCAATTCGATTGAGAACTTTGGGAGCATGAACATCCTATGTTCTGATAAAACTGGAACCATTACAGAGGGCATCATGCACGTCCATTCTGCAGTTGGACCTACAGGCAATGACAGTGAAAGGGTTCTATTGTACGCATATCTAAATGCAGCTCTTCAAGGAGGGTATGAGAATCCAGTTGATACTGCCATTATCAACCACAAGTCGTTCAGTCTTGAGAGATATACAAAGATTGATGAAATCCCTTATGATTTTGTCCGGAAGAGGCTGAGCATACTAGTTACAGATGGGCCGAGAAAACTGATGATTTCAAAGGGTGCAGTTCTCGGTCTGCTCGATGTGTGTTCATTTGCTGAACTTGAAGAGGGCGTGGCAGTGGACATAGAAGAGCTTCGGGGAACTATCAATGAGCTGTATACTAAATTGAGCGGACAGGGTTTCAGGACCCTTGGACTTGCCTACAAATTCGTAGATGAGCCTTCAATTGATAGAAGTATGGAGAAGGATATGCGGTTCCTGGGGTTTGTGGTCCTCGAAGATCCATTGAAACAGGATGCAAAGGAAACAATACGGGCCCTTCATTCATTGAATGTTGACTTCAAAATCATAACTGGCGATAACCAGTTGATTGCTGCGTCGGTAGGGGCTCAGGTAGGTTGGGACAGTCCGAAGATCTTGGTGGGTACTAAGATTAGACAGATGAGTGAAGAAGCATTAGTCAGTCAGGCTGCAGTGACGAATATCTTTGCAGAGATTGAACCGAACCAAAAAGAGCGTATCATACTTGCACTCAGAAAAGCAGGAAATGTTGTTGGCTATATAGGCGATGGCATCAATGATGCGTCAGCAATACATGCAGCAGATGTTGGAATCTCAGTTGACGGTGCTGTTGATGTTGCAAAAGAAGCAGCTGAGATTGTCCTCCTTGAGAGAGACCTTAGTGTCTTAGTCAAAGGAATCTCCTTGGGAAGGGAGACATTCGCAAATACTATCAAGTACATCTCATTCACAATAAGCGCGAATTTTGGAAATATGATAAGTATGGCTGGTGCATCACTTCTATTCTGGTTCCTTCCCCTATTGCCCAAACAAATACTTGCCATCAACTTATTGACAGACATCCCATTGACCACGATCTCAACTGATAGCGTAGATTCTGAACTCGTAGAACGTCCAAGACGGTGGAACATAAGTTTCATCAAAAGATTTATGGTCGTATTCGGGCTTCAAAGCACTCTCTTTGATTTTGTGACCTTTGGTGTTCTTCTACTCGTATTGAGTTCTACCGTAGACCAGTTTCGTACAGGTTGGTTTACTTTCTCCATAGCAACAGAGATTATTGTAGTGCTAGTAATCAGAACGCGTCGGTTCTTCCTTCGAAGTAGACCGAGTAAGTACTTGCTTCTGTCATCAGCTATTATGCTGGCTGTGGTGATTGTATTGCCCTACTCTCCTATTGCAGAATTGCTTGGGCTTGTGATACTGCCAGTATGGAACAATATTAGTCTGATAGGGCTTATTGTAGCCTACATCATTACAGCTGAGATGACGAAACTGCTATTCTATAGACAAGATATGTCAAAGCCAAGTATGCAGTAGCAATTGGCTTTGACCTATCTGTCTACTTCATTATTGCGATTCTGAGTTTCGACACTTTCATGGAGCGGCTTGTTTCTGTAGAAGTGTCGTGAATGTGTTGTGATGGTCCTCTTCGTCAGCAAGTATGTCCTCAAACATCTCCCGAGTGACATAGTCCTTCTCGGCATCTGCTTTCTCAATGATGGTCTTGTAGAGAGCGATTGCCTCCTCTTCAGCTTTCACATCGAGAGTAATCATCTCTTTCGGCTCATTACCCACTGTGATCTTCGCCGGAGTCGTTGTAGGGACGTCACCCAAGTAGTCCACTCTCTCAGCGATCTTCTCAGCGTGTTTCATCTCTGCAATAGCAGTCTTCTTCAGTTCGTCAGCAATTGCCAGATGGTCAAAGCCATAGATTCGTACATGCTGCCACATGTATTGAATACTCACCTGAATCTCTCGTGCGATTCCCTTGTTCATCATATCGATTAATTCTTTTGACGCCATTTCCAAATCTCCTGAAATTGCCTTTTTTGCGCCCTCTCTATGTACTAGCTTTCTGATAAATCGGTTGGTCTGACAATATTGCAGTAAGACTCATACAGGGATGGTGGTCATACTGCTCATGTGCCCTCAGGAACGGAGTCAGATGGGGTTTTTGATGTCGTCTTCAGGCGAATCTGGTCAAAATGGTGATGACCTATGGAAGAGATTATCTACTCCCTGAACTATTGTTAACCAAGTGATGCAGATGAAAAAGGAAACTGACGAATGGAAACTCAAACTCAGTCGTGAGCAGTACCGCGTCCTCAGACAGTGCGGTACAGAGCCCCCCTTCACGGGCAAGTATGTTCATCACAAGGAGGATGGTGTGTATGTCTGTGCAGGATGCGGAAATGAGCTCTTCTCCTCAAAAACGAAATTCGAGTCAGGTAGTGGCTGGCCTAGTTTCTGGGACCAACTATCCGAAGATAGCGTCGAAAGGAAGATCGACAAGAGCCATGGAATGACAAGAATCGAGGTAGTGTGCAAGAAGTGCGGAGGCCATCTCGGGCATGTCTTCGATGATGGTCCAAATCCGACAGGCCTGCGATACTGCATAAACTCACTATCACTTGACTTCAAAAAAGACTAGTGGACCGCCTACTGGGGCTCTATCTTCTTGCGTGCCTTCTCAATCGCGGCAGTGAAACGTTCAGCTGCGTCTGATAGTTCTTTGAGAGTCTCAGGGGAAGGATCGCTCATAATTACCATGGGGAGAACTGGGAGAGTCTGGAATAGGTTCCGTATAGATGGTGGAATCTCCTCAAAGTGGTTGGAGTCTTGAAGAAAAGGTCCGGGAAAGAGTGCGTGCTCGATCTTCTCGCGAAGCTCACCGCAACTATCAACTTCAGACTCGAGGAACTCGATACCCTTGTCTGTGAGTTCGTATCTTCTGGTTCTCCCGTCAGAATCAGAGAGCTGCCGCGTCAGACCTTCCCGATGGAGGCTGTTCAATAACGGGTACATAGAACCTGGTCTTGGCTTCCATCCACCGCCCAGCTCAGATCCAATTGCAGATGTGAGCTCAGCTCCAGACATGGGACGTTCTCTGAGCTTGTGCAGTACCCTGTATCGCAGGAATCCCTTTGGAACCTTAGCAGTATGCTGCAACCATTCGCGCATAGGACTGGGAAAACCTACTTGCTCCCGAAAGACAGCCAGTCGCTCCTCGGACAGGTAGTATTTGTTTCCCACCCGTACAACGGGATCCATGCCTGGAGGGATGGGAGGCTCGACATGCTCAAGCTTCTCTGGAAGTCCGAGTTCTTTCCATGTCAATGCCTTCTCGGGTGTAGTGGCTCCTCGCTCTCGGAAGGTATCTACTATCCTGCGGAAGGGACTGAACATGAACGGGAGAACAATTGAACTTGGCTTTATCTTATTCGCATCACCGGCAATTTGGAGGGAGTCCTGAGCAGGGAGACTAGGCGAGAACCCTATCGAGATCAGCCAGGAACTTCTCTTCGTCTTCTGCCATTCTGCTCTTGATTGCTTTCCATGCTGCTGGGCAATTGCTGTAGGGAACTCCTACCATTTCGTGTATCTTTCTGTCGATCTCCTTTCTGTTAGCCGCCGTGACTTCAATTCCAATCTGCTCAAAGATCAACTTCAGGTGTCTGAAATAACAGGTCAGCATTCTCACCACTCATTCAGTTTCAGATGGTGTCCTTTCAAACTTTCGACATACAAGGCAGGCCCTACAGTATGCATCAGATAGAGCACATCGCAACAGCTTTTGGCCCGTAGCGAATCTTATTTATAGTTAATTTTCCATCTCACCATGGGGAAGCCTATGCGGTACAGACGAGTTGGAAAAAGCGGATTAAAAATCAGTGAGATCTCCCTTGGCTCTTGGTTGACCTATGGCGGTACTGTCGAGGACCGGGTTGCCAAGGAATGTATGAATACAGCAGTGGAACAGGGTATAAACTTCATCGACTGCGCCGAGATCTACGCTGGAGGAAGAGCCGAGCAGGTCATTGGCGAATGGCTTGCCGAGGAGACTGTCGACAGGAAAAACCTTGTCATCTCAAGCAAGGTGTTCTGGCCGATGAGTAAAGACATCAATGCTTGGGGTAATAGCCGGAAGAACATCACCCGTGCCATTGAAGGCACTCTCAACCGACTCAATATTGACTACCTCGATATTTACTTCCTTCACAGGTACGACCATCTCACGCCTGTCAGAGAGACCGTGGAAACCCTCGATGGCCTGGTCAGGACAGGCAAAGTGCTTTACTGGGGTACCTCTGTCTGGACTGCGGCTCAACTCGAACGTGTTCAGGCTGTGGCAAAGGAGATGCATGTCCATAGACCAATTGTGGAGCAGCCAATGTACAACATGTTCTCAAGGCATATCGAGCTCGAGATTATGCATATCGTCAGAACTCATGGTATGGGCCTCACCGTTTGGAGTCCTCTTGCACAGGGGCTTCTCACTGGAAAATACAACGATGGCATCCCTGATGGAAGCAGGGGCTCGAAATCAGAGGACATGAAGGAATTGCTCACAGAAGAGAATCTGTCCAAGGTGAGAAGGCTGGGAGAGATCGCTAAATCCCTTGGCATCACTACAGGGCAGCTGGCATTGGCATGGATTCTGAGAAGGCCCGAGGTTTCCGCAGCGATAACCGGAGCAACAAGACCTGAGCATGTGCTTGAGAGCGCAGCAGCATCCAACGTGGAACTCTCAACGGACGTTCTGGAACAGATTGAGGAAGTATTGGATAACGCGCCCCAATGGCCACCCACGTACGAGCCGAACATCTACTATCAGGATAGAATGAGAGGAAAAGCATGAAGCAAGAAACGCACGGGGATGAGCGAATGAAGAGAACTGTATCTAAACGAGAAGCAACCAAGAAAGGCACATTGGTCGAAACTGTGGACGACTACCTTGAACCACTACCTCAAGCTGTAAGAGCCGTTCTTGAAGAGCTTCGCAATGTGATCAAAGCTGCCGCGCCGAAAGCTGATGAAGTCATTAGCTACCGAATTCCAACCTACAAGTATCACGGGCCATTGGTCCACTTTGCAGCATTCACGAACCATTGCAGTCTCATTGTAGTGAGTGAACCGACCTTGAGAAGCTTTAGCAACGAACTCAAGCCCTATCGTACGTCTGGAACAACCATCCAATTCTCAACCGAAAGGCCACTTCCCGCTGAACTCGTGACAAGAATTGTCAAGGCAAGAATTAAAGAGAATGAACTACGGGCTAAGAAAGAGTAACGGAGAATGGAGGATAGGCTGACGACTCAGGATGTCGATACCGCATCTCTCTTATGGCATCAATGCGAGGAGTAATCAATGATAGAGGTGCCTGAGCGGCGGTCACGATGATGAGCATACCTATAGAACTGAAGAGCTGGCTATGGATTCTGAAGACATGGATTGTTCTTTACCCGATATTGCTCCTAGTGGGAGTTATAGCCGGAGTACTTCTTGGTCCTAGTTATTACTGGATGGCAACAATCATCGGAGTGCCCCTTGTAGTCATACCGATTACCTACAGAAACCTTGTCGGTGGGGAATGTAGTCTAAGGTTCCACATATGCGCCCTAGTCAAGGGAATCATGGCGGGTTCTTTATTTCTCGCGCTGTCCCTGGGCGCGGACTTGGTCATTTGGCAGGTCATAGGTACCGGGCTGGGATGGAACCCACTGACTCTTGACCTGTCCTGGGATATCTACTTCATCTGGCTCTTCAGTGGAATGGTTGGAGGATTCGGTGCCCGCATAGTAGCGGTGCGAGGACAGACTAAACCTACTGAGATCACCATTGCTGGATTCGAATGATTAGGAGTCAGAAAGTAAAAGAACTAGTCACATACCAGACAGTACGTCCTCACAGAGGGACTGCGTGATGAGAGAGCCAACTCCAGAGCAGGTCCACCGGAATCTACTTCTCTCATGCAGGCATCAATGAGTCGAACTCTCTGTTCTTCTAATTAGTAAATACCTGGAATTAAATGATATTTGACTTTCTTGCAATAGTCTTCATAGCCGGGTAAATCTCGTATGAGCATCTTTTCCTCATTCGACAGCCGAAGTATGAGCATGATTAACCAAGTAATAGACGCAATCAAACCCCAATAAGATCCAAGCACCAAGGGGGTCCCCAGAGAAATAAGCCAACCTCCCAAGTACATGGGATGACGGACAATCCCATACAACCCTGTACTGATAACCTTCTGACCTTCTTGGACTTGAATGGCTCTGCCGGCCCATCGATTGATCTGGAAGACTTTGTGGGTCATAGTCCATCCAATACCCAGTAGAATGTACCCCACAATCATAACCCAAACAGGCATTATACTCCATTCGTAACGGCGGTCAATCGCGGGTATGGTGTACATCAACACATAGTTGATTCCACCAAACAGAATTAGCCCCTGTTGAATAGTATCTTTTTCCCGCAAGGTAAGGCGTTTGCCTAACAATTCAGGTTCGTTGCGGACAAGAGAGTGCGCCATGAATGTCTCAAGGACAGAGAAGAAGAGAATGTAAATCCATGCTTCCCAGTAGTAAATTGTCCCAGATACACCCCAGAGTACCAGAAAGATTGCCAAGAAGAAAGTGAATAGAGTTGAAAATGCCCTTAGTTCAAGGTGTGCAGATTTGGGAGGAACCGATGTTTCGGACATGGCAACATGATCCGTAGGAAGCAGTATTCATTAGGTCGTAGAAGACCTATTTGGGCATACATCCAGCGGGCGCTCTTAAGGCTATACTACTCTGTGTTCCTCCCGTTCAGGGAAGATGGCAGACCGGCATAGAGCAACCCGAGAGACTCTAACTGGGAAAACTCATCCAAGTGAAAGGAAACTCCAATTGCGGGAGGGATTCAAATAATCCAGAGTCAGAAAGTAGAAGAACTGGCCTCATGATGGATAGAACCTCCTCTCAGAGGGACGAAATGATGACAGAGCCAACTCCAGAACAGATTCACTGGAATCAACTTCGGAAGCAGCATCTTCTGGACGAGAAGGTTTCGGACTGCTATGAGGTGGCCAAGGCGCAGCTGGGACTGCATTCCACAGACTACTGGACACCCTATTTCTCGGTGTGGGCAAGGATAGGTGACTTTGACGCGAGGAGGATGTTTGAGTCAATTAACAATGGAGAGAGATTGGTCAGGACTCATGCATTCAGGACAACCCTCCATGTCATACATATCGACAATCTCTCCATGATTATCAGTGCCACAGGACCTGCATTGTACAAGGTCTGCAGAAATGACAAATTTGCGAAAGTCGACCAGCTGAGTGATCGAGAGATCGAGCATATGCTCAGCCACGTGAGAGAAGCACTGCAAGACGGCCCTCTGCGAACAAGTGCGTTGAAACGGATAGTACCTGACAAGGCTCATGTACGCTCTGCTCTGTTGATGCTCATGGCGCGAGGTGAGGTGGTCCGTGCCAAGGCAAATCATGCTCGCAGTAATCTCACATCCTACGCCCTGCTTGACAGATGGGTCAGTGGTTTCAGGTTGAAGGTGTTAGATGAACAAGAAGCAACTACCAAGTTGATTAGAGGTCACATTGGACGCTTTGGACCAGTGTCAGTCGATGACATTGCATGGTGGCTGAACCTGACCAAGGCAGCAGTCAAGAGAGCAGTGCAGAACCTGGGGGATGATATTACGATGATCCTCCACCGTGAGAGAGAGTGCTACATGCGCACCTCTGACCATGAGATTGCATCGGCCATCGAAAGACCAGAAAAGGACATAGTCTGGTTCCTACCATACGAGGACCATTTTCTCAAGGCGTTCATTGATAGAACCGACTTCATCAACGAGGATATCCAGGCCAGGTTGTCCCCTGCAGATAGGAGACACTACTGGCCGTCCAATCCTGACGCACCACGAGCGATGCTAAGCAGGACATTAGCAGCCACTGGGGAAGTCAGACCTTCGATATGGTTGAATGGCAGAGTCGTCGGTCGATGGGAGATTGATGATTTGGGAGAGCAAAAGAGAATCGTGACAAGCCTGTACACGCCTGATGCCAGAGATCATCATGAGGGTGTCGAACAGGTTCGCAGCGAACTTGAGGATTTCGTGAATCAAGCATTGCTGCCAATATCAACGGGTAGGTGAACGGCGGTCTGTGGGCCTATTGTGCATGCCTAGCACCTTATATTGGCCAATGAAGACCTTCTGTTGATCGGTCACCAAATGAAACATAGTGAACTGCTGTGCTTCCATGGTCAGAAAGTGCTAGTTTGATGACACAACGCACAAATACTGATTTGTTTATGAAAAGAGTAACCATCCGGAGATGAAAAGAATGGGAAAAGGTTTAGCTATATTTGGACTCTTGCTAATCATAGTAGGAGTCTTACCTCTAATCATGCCTATGATTAGTCTCGGCGCATATGTTTCTTACTTCTATCTGGGATACTACACCCTCAATGTAGCAGGATACCTTCTTTCTGAGCTCATGCTCATACTCATAGGAGTCGGTTTCCTGTTTCTTATCATTGGTGCCCTGACGTAATCTGCGCATACCAAAAAAGAGAAGACGGGGGGAGTGTTTGCTCCCCTCCTTTATTTGTCTTACAAGTCTTGTTCTACTTGATCCCGAGCTTTGATGCAATCTTCACAATGATGAAGACCACGAATGCGACTATGATGAAAGTGATTAGGCTGTCCATGATTGGACCTCCAGAGAGTACGTAATTATCTGGTGCGGGTGGACTGATGGCAGGATATACTATGGCAACCAGCGGCATAATGAAGCTGCTGACCAATGCTCCAACAACATTACCGATGTAGATACCCAAGATGAACGCGACAGCTAGCCCAAGCACTTTGTACGCAGAGATGAAAGCAACGAACTCGTTGATCAGTCCCTTCGGTGGAGCCGGTGGGGCTGGGGGAGTCAGTAGTTTTCGTATCTCTCTCAATTCTACAAGCATTTCGTTATCTGTCATTCTAACAACCTCGACTCTAATCGAGTCGGTGGGCCCCGGTCTGAACCAGAATATTATTCTTTTGCTAGGGCGATAGTAGTCGCACCAGTGGGGGATTTCAACATCATCATCATTCCATTCTGGTTCTCTCCCTCAGTCAAGATTATGATTGTGGTTCTGCCCATGGCAAATTAGACATTGAAGGGAAGTGACTCCATTCTGTGGTGTAATCCCAACCTCTCAGCAATGGTATGCTAGAAGATTCCAGACAAACAACAGTAATAACCCAAGGATTAGCAAAGAACACTACTCCGATTAGCCTAACATATGTCTACGGAGCTGCGAGGCAGGACATATCGATTAGTTCCCCTTGAAAACTCAGTGAGGAAGACAAAATGCGCGCCAGAAGGATTGTACTTGCATTCTTGATTTTTGCCCCAATTCTCATGGGTCTAGCAATTGCACCGACGAACCACACCCGAAACGCGGCTATGGGAAACAGGGAAGCAGATTTGGTCTTGACGGACGGAGAATACGAGGCAACAAAGAATGCCTTTACACTCTCACAGGAAAACCGGGAGGGAGTCCTGAACCCAATTAGAATGACTCAGAGAGGCTATCAAGAAACGAGTCTAGTCAGAGCAAGAACCGATACAGGAAAGAATACTCAACAGAATATCACCATCGATGAAGCAAATGGGTGGGCTGCTTCCAGAACTGAGATTGATGTGTCGAATCTGCGAAAGCTCTATGCTTTGAATGGAACCTTTGATGATGAGGTGGATCCGTGGGTCAGCTCTACATATGACCCGAGCGGAGGCGCACAGGTGCAATCAGCTGTCTGGAATGATACGAATGGATATGTGACCTGTGTGAATTATGGGGAGCTAGAGACACATCCTGTCCAAGATGATACGTATACGCACTATTTGGATTCGGAGATACTATGGGAGCAGACTGTCACCAACTCTCCACAGACTAACCTGTTCAGTCTGAGTTTTGATTATAGATATGTTTCAGGACCAGTCGATCTTGAACCATACGACTTCAGCGGAGATGTAGAACTGCGAATCTATGTTCACACTGATACCTACTATATGAGTATCGCTACTGGTGATCTGAGAGGTGTGTGGTACTCAATCACTAATTATCCGATTAATATGACAGGCGCTCCAGTAAGCTTCGATGTAGGGATTGGAATCTACATCGAGTACGCAAATCTTGTGCTTACAGAGAATGGCGACTATGATGATGATAGTGTACCAGACGGTCTAATCAACGCACAGAAAATCGAAGTGAATATTGATGATGTCGAGTTCACGAGCCGGACTCCTCCATCATATGCGGGTGTCAGTCTCACCCTCAATGTTGGAGGATTCACGAGTCCAATTAGTGGGCCCACTGGTGGAGTTGGCACCTCAACAATCTCGAACTCCTTGCTCTGGGATGTCGACCCGCTGCAAATGGAAGTCACAGCGAACAATTCAGTGGCTTTCGACTACTATATGACGATTTACTTCCAGCGAGATTTGAACTCCTCATGGACAACCCATTTGTCTATGCATGGAGTATCATATACTACTGATGCAGGCCAGAGTACAGACCTAGAGATGTATACCTACGTGACGACTTCGACGGACTATCAGAATCTCACACTATCGATTGATTATCCTTCAGATTGGGATAATGCCACTATTTGGGACCCGCTCAACAATGACATCACGGGGCTATGCACGATTTCGACAGGCAGCATCTATGTTCCAAATAGCCTCTTTAGCCGAGTGGGCTGGTGGAAATTGACATATCAAGCATTCAACTATGCCAAAGACATCTCAATCCAGATGCAAGATGGTTACTTTGGAGATTGGACCGAGAATTCACTCTTCAGGACCGGCAATATCACTCGAACGCAGGTGGAGATAGGAACATCGAGCGTCACTCCGGGAGCAGGAGCCCCAGTCAGTATACAATGGATCATGCCCAACGGAACAATATGGGCCTCTGATTCGATATCTGACATCATAAATGGGCACGCAAATAGCTCATCATGGGTATTCGCGGGGACAAACACCTCTGCTGGCGAGTGGACAGTAGAAGTGTTTTGGAACAATGGTACAGAAGTCGCATATGGGTATGCGCTTTTTGACCTCTACCATCAGGCATCAGTAGCGGCCAACTACCCCCTGATAGAGGCAGATTATGGTCAAGTAATATCCAATCTAATCACATTCAGAGATGTAGACACAGGAAACTACTTGTTAGATGACAGCGTTTCGATTGTGGCGAATTGGTCCTCTACGGCAGTCATATTCACGCAGAACTATGCCAAGAACTGGTGGGAGGCTGACTTCGATACATCTCTGATCGGCAGTGGAGAGTTCATTGTGGTTGTGAATGCATCAATGCCCTATTTCGACACTGTTGTAACTCAGTTCATAGTCGTATCAGTATTCCAAACGGCATTAGAAATACTGAATGCAGGCTCACTTCCTGTTCAGACCGGGCTGAATGAGATATTCAGCGTCCAACTGAGCTACAGACTTCTGAACGGCAGTGGTGTGGCAGGAGCTACATTATCAGTCATATTCTCTGGTCCAGTAGGCGGTCTTTCATGGCAATCATTTGCTGACTATGGCAATGGATCGTATTCACTAGATGTTGCCTGCAATATCTCAGAGATATATGAGGTCACTATCACTCTATCAAAAACGTTCCATTACGATGCCACAGACTCCTTCACACTGATTATAGGTGAAACGGGAAGTGAGTTGGAATTACTGAATGGTACTGCAGATGTCGTCTTATTTGGAAACAACTATAGACTTGTGGTGGAGTACCGGAATAGCACAGGTCATGGGCTTTCAGGAGCCAACCTGCAGATTCTCACTGTGACACCAGCGGCAGGTCTTTCCTATGGCAACTTCACGCTAGTTTCTGAAGGATGCTATGAGATAATCCTGACGCCTGCATCAGCAGTAACATTCTCGATTGTCGTCAGGGCAGACATCCTCAATCATGAAACACAATACGCCACCTTTACATTGACCGCAAGTGGAATACCCACGATTCTCACGTCACTTCCATCAAGTGCGACAGTCGCAATGAACCAGACTTTCACCCTGCAATTGAGGTTTCAGGATGAGAGCTTCAATACAATCGATATTGCAAGCATCGCGCTGATCAATCCACCCTCGGGTGTGACAGTATCAGGAGCTGTGTCAGTCGGTGATGGTTTGTACAATGTCACAGTTCAATCCGCTGAGATCAGGACCTTTGACTTGCTCTTCAGAGCCACTGCCAGCAATTATCAGAGTTCGAGTGCAGGATTCACTCTTGTTGTGACAGAGATTCAGACAACTCTGCGTTTCGAGGGAGATGTCACCTCAACAACCGCAGCGTTCGGAGAGCCCTATGAACTGGTTGTATACTATGAACGAATGAGTCCTTCTGCAGCGATTCAAGGTGCGAACATCACTGTACTTCCTTCTGATATCATGGACTTGCAGATACAAATAGTGGAATACTCTGGATTCTACATCATTTCGATACGAGGCAACGCAATAGGATCATGGGTACTCTCAGTGGTTGCAAACAAGACAGATTTTCGGATTGCAACCAAGCAGTTCTTTATCGAGGTAGAAAGAATCGATGCAACAGCTCAAGGCTCAAGCCCACTTGAGGCAATCCTCGTAGGCCGGTCATACACATTCACCTTCAGCTATATCTTCGAGTCGAATAGCAGCTATATTCGAGGGGCCAGTGTTCTTGCGTCTGGTGAGGGCGCTGACTGGATTAGCGTTCTTGAACTGGGGTCTGGGCAGTATTCAGTGAGCCTCACACCCCAGGAGCTGGGGGAGCACTTTGTCGTTCTGACCTTTGAGAGGACAGGTTTTGAAACGGCGTCGTACAGATTGATGTTCACTGTCGATCGGGTGCCGATTACTGTCCAAGTCTTACAGGGTCTGAACGCACCTGAGTTGAGTCAAAGCACAATCCTGGTGAGATTATCTGAAATAGGCACAGGCTCACCAGTGAGTGGAGTACAGGTGTTCTGCTACATCATTGATCCAAACGGGGCACCGAGTGACTCTATTCCCATGGACGCAACAAGCACGGCTGGAGAGTACAACGCAGTCATATCCATGCCTGCAGCAGAGGGAGTATACCTACTGCAAATCACCTGTGATGCTGAGAATTATGTCCTAGAGCCAGCATACTCTGTTCAACTCCAGCCTGGAAGAGATGCATTGACGATGCTCTGGCTGACAACAATCCGATACTATCCGTTCATGTTCCTACCCGCAGTACTTGGTGTTGCACTAGTATTCAGGAGAAGGGCTAGGAGAAGACGGATTCGAGAGAACAAAGAGGCTCTTGCAGTGAAGAGACGTTTTGATGGTGTGAAAAGCCTGCTGGGCGTGATTGTCCTCCACAAGGAGAGCGGCCTGCCGGTATATTCCAAGATACTCAGGGTCGGTCTTGAAGAAACCGTGATATCCGCATTCATCACTGCAATCACAAGCTTCCGTGGAGAGTTTGATATTGAGTCAGACTCCGAGGAGTGGGGCTTAATCCCAATCTCAGATATAGTCAGAGTAATCTCCACGAATAGGCTGGTCTGCGCTTTCATCACAACAGGGAATCCCTCACCAGAACAACGGGAGAGGATGATTCGGTTCGCAAAGACGGTTGCATTCATCTTCGATGAGACCCTTCATGATGTGCCGATTATTGTTCTTGACATGCATACAAAGACGCAGTTTGATACGTTGTTCGAGGACATCCTTGATGGAGCACTTCTCCGGACCTACAAGCTGGATGAGGCCAAGAAATTCCCAACGAACACTTGTGCCCTTGAGAGGATAGCCAGAAAACAGGGGGTCGAGTTCAAACTCGAAGAACTTGCCTCGGAAATAGCAACATGTGGTCTTGAGGAAGGACGAGTCTACAAGGCGATAATGACTGCGCTGGAGAATCATTATCTTGTGACCACAGATGAGTCCCCATTTACGGCCGATCTGATTCGTGCCTCTGAAACTGTTGAGGATGAGAGTTAAAAAAAGCGGATTGGTGAGAGGAACGCTCTCCTCTCACCTAGAACTGCTTACTCGAGTCTTCGAACGAGGTAGTAATCAACCCAGTTCTTCTTCCTGATAATGGGTACTATCAGAATGAGCAGTGCAACAACAACTGCAACGATGATAGCGGTATTGAAGATCAATGGAATCGATATCCACTTTGATGCAATGCCCACGGATGCCCAAATCACAACAAGACCATAGGCTATGTCCCTTCTCAATACTATCATCAGTGTGGAGAGCAGAAGTGCAACAACCAGAACCAAGGCGGTCCAGAGGACCTGAACATCTACAGTTATTGTCAGATAGGCATTGAGAACCGACGCAGTGTTCGCAATGGTGGCCAGTGAAATCCATCCCACGTAGACACTCGTAGGAAGATGGATTGCCAGCTTCTGTCTGAGAGAAACCTCCTTGATTCCTATCCCAAGTCTGACATAGGTAAGGAGCAGGACTACTAGGAAGCCTATGATTAGGAACTCACTCAACACTAATAGAGGAGTGTTTCCGTAGGAATAGTGGAACAGAATCAGCCATGCCACATTCAAGATTGCACCGATTAGATACAGGTAACCAATCTTGCCAAGATATGTTTCATTCACCTGGCTCTTCTTCGCCTGGTAGAATACAAAGACGAAAAGAAGGACATAGATGGCACCCCAGATGGAGAAGACATATCCCGGCGGAGTGAAATAGTTCGGATACGAGTCTGAAACCGTACCCGTGGTCACACCATTGAAGGGCAGGATGTTAGCAAGAGCATTCATCACGATAGTGAACACTACGGCGATGACGTTTATGACTTGGAAATTCTTGAAATTGTCTGTCATGAAAAATCCCGCAGGCGTTAACTATATTGAACATTTAAACCTTAGCACGTGTCCAACTGCTTCAACCGCGATATCTTCGAAATATGGCATAGCCAAGAAGAAGAATGGCACCTCCCACACCGGTGTAGAGAAGGACATCACCGGTGAGCAGTGGCCCAGTATTCGTGAATGTCGATGATGTGCCCGTAGTGGTAGTAGTCGTGGTCGGATCAGGAGCATTCCAGCCCGCAAGCATGGCCATGAGCCACCAGAAGGCCTTTCCCTTCTGTTCACAGCTGGTATAGGTGGTATGAGCTGCCTCGTCGCCATTGAAGTCTGGGTGCTCCACAGGAATCTTGAGGGTTTCTTCACCTACGACGAAGTCATAGGTGCTATGGACACCATCGCTCCAGCAGTCAAGGTCTTCAAAGTCGAACAGAATCTTATCATTGTCCAGACAGTACTGCCGTATCTGCTCGTTCCGCAACCATCGATTGTAGCCACCGTCACCGGTCGCCTGAGCGTTGCCGGTCATGTAGATGAAAGTGATATTGGGGTTTGCAGACTCAAGAAGACTCATGGCATCTAGATACTCCTGAACTTCAGTCTCTGAGTACGAATCGACTTGGGTACACCAGGACCAGAGTGATATGGTCAATGTCGGGTTGTTGTTGATTGTGCTTTGAGTGATAGCCCGAGCGCTTGCTTCGTGCCAATACAACTCAGGTATGATGTAGCTCTCTGGCGGATTCCCATCCAGTATGCAGAGAGTATCTGTATCGGTGGGAAGAACTTGATCTCCTATGGAACAATCGAATGTTGCGTTCTCGGATTCAATCAGATAGAGACCTTCGGTTATCTGACCTCCATGACTGGTATGGGCATAATGGACACGAATGTTGTCCTCAGCAGAGTCTATCCACTCACTAGGAATCATATCGAGGTCAATACAGGTATGATTGATGACTAATCCACCTGGCCAAGACGCCAGACTGGAATTGCCCGATATAGGGGAACCCTGAGAGACAAAAGTGGTCGTTGACAGCAAAACGATTGTCAGCATTATGGCAAGTAACATTACGCGGCGTGGCACGGCATCCAACTCCTAGCCTGATTCGCTTGGGTGATGACCGTTGAAATGCTTTTCTCATGCGAATGTTTCCTGCGGCATTGTTCGTTCAAGAAGACATAAGACAGGCTCGGAATGTCTTGACGACAGGAGAAGTCTGTGATGTTCATCTCATGTTCCATCCTAGGAGGAATCAAGTCATCAACCTCACCAGAGATCCTCTTAGCGAACCTAATCAGAACCCTGGTTCGTGTGAAGGATGCCGGGTATGATACTGTGGAGCTGTACTACAGCAATCTGCCCAGTTGGCTGGGGGAAACTGTCCAAGCATCTCTAGACGACCTGTCACTCAAGGCCTATTCCATTCATCTGCCGAAATTCCTCGTTTCATTTGACGAGATGGTCTTTGATGAGGCGGTCTCCTCCACTTTCTCTCTCATAGAGGCTCTCAAACTCAAAGTGGCAGTCCTTCATTTGCCGGACCAGGAACAACTTGCAGGTGGCCTGTGGGAGAAGAGGTTCGAGGTGCTCCTTAACAGGGCAGAGAAAGCAGGATGCGTGCTAGCCCTTGAGAATGTTCCGTACATCAAGAGTGTGGATCTCGTAATTCTGGATGAGATAGGAAAACATGACACCAGATTCCTTGGAGTCACTCTTGACATGGAGTTCATGCACATCAATGGTTCCGACATCGAGTGGCTTACGACAACCTTTGGAAACCGAATTGTCAATATCCACTTTCGGGACAGCGATGGTAGCTTGGTCGGAGATGACGGCTACAGGCACTATATCGTTCCCGGAGAGGGCAAGATTGACCTTCCAAAGGTGGTCAAGACACTTCACCATGCAGGCTATAGAGGCCCCCTCACCGTTGAGCTCTCCCATAGACAGAGAAGGAACATCATCGATGCCAAGAACTATGCCGAAAGATGTCTTGAGGGATTATAGAAAAAAGAGGGGGAGCGGTACCCCGCTCCCGAGGAGATAGCGATTATTTCCGCTCTGCGTCTATGCGTACGCAGACAACAACAATGGCTGCGACACCAAGGACTCCAATGATAATGGCCGAACTAATCAGACCAGTGATGAATGCACTTGCTGAGTATGGAGACCTAATTGGGTAGACTGAGAAGATGGGGTCATGGGTTATTGAGTATCCATCCCACTTTGCGTAGCACGAACTATAGTAGTATGTCTGACCCCAAAAAGAGTCGAGTGAATAGACCAGGTCAGTGGATGTTGCACCAGATTCGTATCCGTAGCTGTAGAAGTACATCGGCATCACTGCAGTGCCGACATCGTAGGTCAGTCCATCACTACCAAGAACATAGGTTCCTCCGAATTCAACTATTGTCCGGAGATCGTTTGCCTGGCTAAATCGAAGGAATCCATCAGGAGCATTGTCACTCTCTAAAGTATCTGATGGAGCTTCGACCCATTCTGTCACAGTACCAGGGTCAGTCCCAGTGACTGGAGACTCTCCACCGCCAGTCACGGGGAGCGTTTCCACAGGTATCTCACCAGTCATCGTGTAGCCCGAGAAGGAACTCCAGTAGTTGAGTGTGAGACCAAGTCCATTCAGCTCAGCTGGCACAAGCCCAGAAACGGGATCTGTGAAGTCCCCAACGTACTGGTCTATCTTTATCACTGCAGCAGCATCGGTAGTTTCGAACTTGAATGTGAGCTTTAGACTGTCAATGGTGACAGGCAGTGGGTCAGTTTCTTCGGGCATATTACCAATGATGCCACCAACAGGACGTACTCCGCCGAACCAGACATCGTACGGTTGCGATGTCATCAGATTGCCATCAATATCAACAACCTCGGCGCTCCACTCAATCTGACCATCGGAGTTCACAGAGGGAAGACCTATCTCTCCAATCTCCGCATTGTCCGCATAGAAGTCGTAGACCAGTTCTGAGGCGGTCCGGTTCAATTCGTAGTTGGTCCAGTCGATGGTCCCGTTCTCATCAAAATCATAAGATACCTCGCCATAGACGAGATCCATTCTGCCATTGCCATTGGTATCATTGAAGACACTCAGACCGGAGAAGTAGTGCTGCATCCACTCCTCTGTAGCTTCTGTTTTGAACATCTCGTTCACATCATATCCAAAACCGCAGTAGTCCCAGTCATAGTCGAACTCGTAGGTGCCGTTCATATAAGAGGCCCATGAGTATTCTTCAGTTAAGTAAGGAATCACATCATTGGGATCTACTGGCACACCATACTCGTTTCGCCAGCTATATTCAGCATAGTAGTATGAACTTGAATTGTACTCGGAATAGTAGAACGAGGAGTAGATGAATACCTCATCTCCAGTGAGCGCACCTGCCTCAGGCCACCAGAAGATACTCCAGAGGTCACTGACATTGCCTTGATTGGCTGTCCAAGCCATATAGGATCCATCGGGATCAAGGACTACGACGACAAGAAGATTCGAGAACGACCAATCAGAGGTCCAATTCGATATGCTATTCTCGGTTATGATGTAGCCAGTACCATTGATATGTTCCACATAGTATTCTGCTATGTACCGGGACCCGTTGATTTCCACAAAGTAGCCAGGCTGGGTATCAGAGGTATCCAAGTCCCCAGTCTCGTTCCACCACTGTGATGCAACATAGACGCCGGGTAACATCTCTGTGAATGGATTCACAATCTGAGTTCTATCATATGGTTCAGTAACGGGGGCGGCTGCAGTGCTGATTCCAAGGCTCATGACGAGCAGGCTTGAGATCAGAAAGAGCGTGCCAAGTCGCGTTCTCGTTCTAGTCATCATGTCAATCTTCCAGAATCCTAGCGATTCTGTCCTTACCACGTATGTCATTTCATAATAGCCATTTTCAGTGAACGGTTCGTATCATTCAGTAAAAGAAGATTATGACGGTGTTAAACCTGATTTTGAGCGTTATCATGGTTCAGAACCGTTCCAAAAGGACAATAATCAATGTCTAGCGGCTATCTCGCAACGCGTTGCTTGAGCACAACAGTCTTGGTTCTTCCACTCTCCGCCCTGCTTATGAGAGACTTCCGTTCGAGCGCAGTCAGGGAAACACTGAGTGTGGACTTGCTCAGGGCTGTGGCTCTTCGGAGATCATCCTGTGTCATCTGACCTCCATTCTCTTCAAGTTGGTTGATGATACGACGTTCTGTGTTGTTGAGAGTGACCACGACAACTCGTTCAGGAGCTGCATTGTCTGTGCTGGATCCAATGACCAATGTCTCAAGGTGAGAGACTCGTTTCTGCAGCCTGAGGATGACAAGTATTGAAACGTTCACTATCAGAACGAGAGAGATGACAAGTGCGACTGTTGTAGCAAGGAAGACAACGTCTTGTGCGACAGGGAGTGCAGTGACCCACGTCCAGAGTGCCATCGACAAAATGGCTATGGAGAGGATGACAAGAATGATGTCAAGCCCCTTTTTCGATCTGAGGACGTCGGCCATAGAGCTACTCTCTATCCGGAGGGCGCATTTTAAACTTAAGAACACTGCCTCGATGGAGCACTGTTCTGCTGGAAATGCGACTCTTCATGGAACCGTTCTTGAACTTAGGTCCTAGGAACCCGTACAAGCTCGAACACAACAGGATTCAGTGCATCAGGACAAGCATGGGTAGAAACACACTGATTCTTCAGCCATGGAAATCGAGCATTATACATCATAGCATAGACCTTTGGAAGCATGGAATACAGCGCACTAATGCACAACTTCCCTTTGACCTCAGACCCATTGAAGAGAACTTCATCGCCAACACAGTGACCTTCACCACAGGTCCCTTCTTGTTTTACCACGCGACAGCGGATTGCCCATGGTTCATTTCGAATACAGTTAGATTTGGACATGTTCCTAGACAGATTGAATCGGTCTGATAAGGTATATGAAGTAGAGGTTTCAATCAACAATGGAGTACATCTGAGATGGTCAGCTGATACTACCATAGTAGTCACAGATATCGCTGAGAAAACAGATTTCACATTGTGGACGTTGTGCCTTGCAGATCTCTCGGCCATGGCGCACCAGATTGTTATTGAGGGAACGGATGCAGTCTTTGGGAACAATCTGTTCCAGCAGTTCATGTGCTCGCTCGCGTGACACATTCTGATCGATTATGCCCAGACGCTTTGTCACACGCCACACATGAGTGTCCACAGGCAGTGTTGGTCTTCCAAAGGAGAACAGCAGGACGATTGCCGCAGTCTTTGGGCCAACACCGGGTAATGATGTGAGCCATTTCTTTGCCTCTTCCAGAGGCATGCGCTCCAGATGAGATATGTCCAGTCGTCCAACTCTCTCATTGATCTCTCGTAGTGTACTCTGTATCCGCTTGGCCTTGAGATTGAACATCCCTGAGGAACGGATTATCGCAGCGAGTTCATCCTGAGGTGCTACAAGGACCTGTTCCCACGAGTCGTATCTCTTCTTCAGACTCTCGAAGGCTTTGGACATATTAGCGTCGGACGTATGCTGGCTCAATATAGTCATCACTAGCTCATCAATAGGCGGTAGACTGCGCTGACTCACTACTTTGCCATACTTGCGAACTAGGACCGCGCATGCTTTTTCGGCCTTTTGCCTTGATTGGGTCGTCATGCTGGGTCTGTAGTGCGAATTCCTCCTTATCTAGAGAGTGGTAGTGTGACATCAGCACTGTCCATTCGATAGTCTTTTGTTTCATGACAATGATGCCTCAAGAGAGCCAAGATGAAAGTCATGATTATCTATGAGAGCACTAGAGGCCGAACAAAGGCCATGGCCGAGGCAATACGCGAGGGTGCTACGTTGGCTGGCGGAGAGTGCGCTGTCGTTGATGCTCAGGACTTCAGCAGTCTTGAAGGTGTCTGCGCTCTTGCTGTCGGGAGTTCAACACGAATGACGAGAGTTCTTCCAATAGTGAAACGAATACTCTCAGAACTGCCAAAACTCAACGGGCTGCCAACAGCAGCGTTCGGATCGTATGGGTGGAGCGGAGAGGCTCCTGATGAAATCAGTGCGAAGCTGAAGGAACTTGGCGGCACACTGGTCAGCGAACAACCAATCAAGGCGAAAGACTATCCTGCAGAGAGCATACTGGCTGAGTGTCGCAGCCTCGGAGAAAAGCTCGCTGCTAGTTGCTCTTAGAGCCCTAGAACAGGGCTTGAGCCCTTTTGGAATGTGTCACCTTCGCAACTCTTATCATTAGGGTTCGAAAGCTCAATGACGACGGTGCTGAGCAGATGGGTCATATACGGAGACTCACAGGGTATGCCTTGAGGAGAAGGAATCTCTTCCTCGGTTTCCTTGCTGCATCAGCCATTGGCACTGCATTCAATCTTCTCACACCGCTTGTCACGATTCAGATTGTGGATCAGGTAATCCTTGGGAGTCAACTCGATCTTCTCGTCCCGTACACTCTCCTCTTTATTGGTCTCAATATCCTCTACGCGATCTTCGATATGCTTGGGCGTTATGGGTCAGCAATCTCCTCTCAGCACGTAATCTATTCCTTACGTGAGGATCTATATGAGAGTCTCATGGAGAAAGATCTATCATTCTACGATCAGAATGAAACAGGGCAGCTGCTCGCACGTGTGACCACTGATGTCGCCTTTATGAGAGAGTTTCTCTACATGGGTTATCGCGTTCTGTTCGTCGGGGCTGTGCAGCTTGTTGGCACCTACATCGTGATGTGGAGTGTGAATACCACCCTTACAGCATACATGCTCCTATTGGTGCCTGTGATGATTGTTTTCATCTATGCCTTCGCAAAGAAGGTGAGACCAGTGTTTCTCAGTGCGCGCAATCAATACGGTGTGCTCAGCTCGGTCTTGGCGGAGAACGTGGTGGGACACAAGGTCGTGAGGTCATTCGCTGCGGAAGAGAGAGAAGCACTGAGGGTAGAGAGAGAGAACAGAGGCTTTCTTTACCGAAGAGTCCAGGCCGGCAAACTCGAAGCGTTTTTCCAACCGATGCTTCCTTCGATTTTCGGCATGGCAGTTGGATTTCTAATCTATATCGGCGGATATGCGATTCTTGTTACCACTAATCTGACACTGGGTGAGTTCGTCGGATTTGTATCGCTCGTGACTATGCTCTTCCTCCCAGCGCGATTCCTAAGCTGGGGAGTGGGCACGTACCAGAGGGCCTCAGCATCAGGTGATCGTACCTTCTACATTCTTGATGCTATTGATGAGGTGATGGATCCAAAGTACCCGGTAGATGCCACCGGATTCGTCGGAGCAGTCGATTTCAAGAACGTGTCTTTTGGTTATAGGGGGGACAGCTATATCCTTCGTGATGTGTCCCTGCATGTGGAACCGGGTCAGATCGTTGCCCTGCTGGGGGGGACTGGATCTGGAAAAACAAGCTTGGTGAACCTGATTCCAAGATTCTACGATGTAGATGACAGTAGTACTGTCATCTATCAGGGAAGAAGCTATCGTATAGATGACAAGGGAATAGTAATCATAGGCGGCAAAGAGTACAGAGTAGTCAATGACCAGGTCGAAACAGATGGTGAAACTTTGACTGTTGAGCCGCCAGGAGCAATCAAGATTGATGGAATCGATATCAGGCACTATGCGCTTGACGACCTCAGAAGACGAATTGGGATGGTGCATCAAGATCCGTTTCTGTTTTCGACGACAATCAGAGAGAACATTGCATTTGGTCGGATGGGTGCCTCTCTTGAAGAGGTGATAGAGGCTGCGAAGGCAGCGATGATTCATGACTTCATCATGACCCTTGAGAAAGGCTATGATACTGAGATAGGAGAACGCGGAGTCACTCTCAGTGGAGGTCAGAAGCAGAGAGTTGCAATCGCCCGAGCTCTGCTGGCCAACCCGCGGATTCTGATACTTGATGATTCCACTAGCTCTGTTGATGCAAAGACGGAGTTACTCATTCAGAAGGCACTTGAGAACTTGATGAGGGGAAGAACTACATTCATCATCACACATCGATTGAGCACTGTGCGCAACGCGGATCTCATAGTGATGATGGAACGGGGACAGATTGTTGAGCAAGGCAGTCATGAAGAGCTCATCGCTAGCAGAGGGCTATACCACAACATCCACGAAACACTCACAGAGATGGAACTGGCTGCAAGTATTTCACTAGACCCCTTTGCAGTTGCAGAATCGCCAAGAGGTGAGCATAGTGAGTAGGACACTTGACAGCGCAGACGATCCAGATGCGCGAACCTACGAATATTCAGACTCCACCCTCCTCATCCGCATGGTGAAGTACCTGTTCGCGTATAGGAGGTTGTTCGCGACTGTCATAGTACTTACCGCTGTTACAATCATTCTCAGTGTCTGGTCACCCTTTGTGCTTAGACAGGCCATAGATGTGGACTTCGTAAGTGGTGATATGCACTCTGTCGCTCTCACAACATTGCTCTACGTTGTCCTGCAGGCCTTCGCATGGATTGCGACATATGGAAGCGGATACCTGATGACTCTCATGGGTCAGCGAGCAGTGTATGACATACGTCAGCAGCTATATTGCCACCTGCAGGAGATGTCAGAAGAGTTCCATGACCACTCCTCAAGCGGCAGGATAATCTCTAGGCTCACTAACGATATCGACCGCATGAGCGAACTTCTTGGTGGAGAGCTGATCAACACATTTGCTCAGGTCTTTGTTGTCTTTGCTATTGGATGGGCTATGTTCGTCGCGGACCTCAGACTGGCATTGGTATCACTTGCTATCATTCCGATCCTTCTCATCACTACTGTCTATTTCCGTAAGGTAATGAGAGAGGCCTATCGACGCACGAGAAAGACCATATCAACCGTCACTTCCAACCTCGCTGAGAGCATATCTGGTGCAAAGGTGACCAAGAGCTTTGCCAGAGAGAAAACGAGTGCTGAGATTTTTGCTGGATATAATGAGGCGGACTATCAGTCGAATGTCGATGCTGGAAAGGCTCAGGCTGCATTCTTCCCCGTGGTTCGGTTCATCAGTGCGTTAGGAGTAGCCATAGTCCTCTTCTTCGGAAGCTGGTTCATCCTAGACCCGAGTTTTCTGTACATTAATCCTGTCTTGACTCCCGTGATGACTATTGGGACTATTGTTATGTTCGTGCAGTTCAGCGACCGCTTCTTCAGACCTATTCTGACGATTGCCCAATTCTATACAGATGTTCAGAGCGCTTTTGCTGGCGGGGAACGTGTCTTTTCAATATTGGATACAGAGTCTGCTATTCAGGACTCTCCAGACGCGCTGCCAATGCCAGAGATAAAGGGACATGTTCGCTTTAACAACGTGACATTTGGTTACACTGGAGGGACTGCAGTACTTGAGAACTTCAACCTTGACATACAACCTGGAGACGCAATTGCGATTGTCGGGGACACAGGAGCAGGAAAGACGACCATCGTTAATCTGTTGAATAGATTCTACGACGTTCAGAGAGGCTCTATTCAGATTGATGAAATCGATGTCAGGTCAGTCACGCAGCGATCGCTCCATTCACGTATTGGCCTTGTGCTTCAAGATGCGTTTCTCTTCATGGGCACAGTCAGGGACAATATACGATATGGTCATCAGGATGCGACTGAGGAGGAGATTATCGCAGCGCTTGATGCCATCGGAGCAAGAAGGATTATTGAGAATCTCGACAAGGGACTAGATACCGAGGTGGGTGAACGTGGCGCGCGACTCTCCGAGGGCGAGAGGCAGCTTGTGAGCTTTGCAAGGGTGCTTCTTGCAGACCCCAGAATCCTCATCCTCGATGAGGCCACAAGTTCCATCGATATCTATACAGAACATGCAATTCAGAAGGGAATGAGAGTACTTCTGCGAGGACGAACTTCTATCGTCATTGCACATCGTCTATCGACTATCGTGAACGCGGACAGAATCGTCGTGTTGGAGCATGGCAAGATTGTTGAGTCTGGAAGGCATGCAGACCTGATGCAGAAAAGGGGCAAATACTACTCGTTGTACGACCTGCAGATTCGACCGCGAGCATTACAGAGGACAGTCTAGTCCTATACTACATCTGTGTCAGGAACTTTTTTTTTGGTCAGGATTTTTGTTCCAATCGCGATTGCTGCGACGATAATTACCGCAAGAACGAGAGGCAGCACTGTTGGTGGCAGATAGAGACCGTCAGTCAGAACGGTTGATGTGGTAGACATGGAGAGAGAACCGGTGAGTCCCTGAAACAAAGTCACAGACTATCTGTCATCCCAGACTGCTATCAACTTTTGCCCAGACATCGTCAATCAAAGATACCTGACATGTTGGATAGCCACCCTAGAATGAAATTAGACAGAGTAACTAGCACTCTGTCTACTTAAAGCCCATACTGATTTCGATTTGGGTGAGGACTAGTCATCCCAGTCAAAATCATCCACGTTGTCGTATGGAAAGCCCTTCAGGCTCTTCTTCATGGATTTGAGGGACTTTAGGCCCTTCAGGCTCTTCATCGCGTTGGTCACCGACTCTGTAATGATTGGTCCGATGTCCACAAAGTTGTCAATGCCATGAATGCCACCTTTCCCAACGACGATGTGCTTGCCATGCTTGTCTGAGATGGCAACACCAGACTTGCTCACCGAAACCATACTGTCATCACCGAGTACGAACACCTGCTTCCCGTGGGTGAAGACTAGACCCTTCTTCTTACTCAGAACCAGGATGATCTTGACCTTCTCAGTATCACGACCGAAGAGTATCTGGGACCTCTCCTTCTGATCTATCTTGACCTGCGATCGGTCACCATTCAACTGGTCCTTGATTGTCGATTCAATCTCTGTCAGGAAAGACTTCGTATCATGAAATCCTTGCTTCTGAAGACATGATTCATCAGCGCTCCTGGAGATTACCTCCAGGGGTACTACACCCACATAGAGCTGAACACCTTCAAGAGAACCAGACACTGACTCACCCATGGCGCCGAACTTGGTTTCAGCAATAGCGTCAACTGCGAATCGAGATGGTCCGACGAACGCAGCACCAACTCGCACTCCATCCTCGAGAAGATACACCCACACACAGCCAGCATCCATCTTGACCAAGGCCTTCTCGTGGGAGATTAGATCATGGTTCTCAGTTGTAACCATTACATTGTCATCCGGTATTAGTCTCTCCATCTTGTTCATCCTCCTCTAGTCCTTCCAGTCCAAATCGTCGAGGTCATCTTCGTCCTCGGCCTCTTCTGCTTCATCTTGAGCATCCCGCGCCTCATCGATGATATCGGTGACATCCTCGATCTTGTCCTTCGCCCTATCTATCTCGTCTGCAACCCGGTCGAGATGATCAGCAGCCGCCTCAACGTCGTCCTCATTCTCAAGCACGATAATATCGCCATCATCCTCAGAAGTTTCGTCGAACTCCACATCGACCTTACTCTCACCACTGCCACCATTATTTCCTGTCTGCTCACGCTGTTTCTCAACTCTGTGAGTGAGCCACTGAGCCAGACGGTATGCTAGGCGACCTTCCACTGTGACGTAGTAGGTGCCTCGTACCTCTCCCTTCACAACATAGCCTGCTTCCACGAGCGGATTGAGATGGTGAGTAAGGGAGCTCCCAGTCTTTCCGGTGAATATCTCAATGTCATTGAAAGACTTACCGCCGGTCTTGAGATAGTCCAGAATTCCAAGGCGTTCCTCACTCCCAAGGGGTGCAACAATCTTTGCAATGCGCTCAGGGGTTATGGCTTCAATCTCTTTTCTTCTGTCAGCCTTCCCCCTATGGCCGCGTGTGCGGATATGAACTCCTGGAATCTTGAAACCCTCTGTTATTCCATCGAGGTCTTTGATCGACGTTTCTATTGAATGACCAAGATCCTCCATCATGTCCTCGAGGCTATCTGTGATGCCAGCAATGTCAATCTTCACGGGCGGCACATGTCTGGGCTCTCGAGGAGGCTTTGGTGATTTCGGAGGCCGAGACGTTCCCATCTCATAGTAGTGTCTTCGTGCTTCCTCTCGCTCGCGGTCATCGTCGCTTCTCTCTCGACGCATCTCTTCTTTCTGTCGTTTCGCATCCTCGACTTCTCGTCGTAGCTCCTCCTTGAGCCTGCGAACCTCTTCAAGTTCTTTCTTGATATCATCAATGTGTTCGGTCATTGTAGTTCAACAACTGTACATTAGTACAGTAAACATATAAATGTATCTAATTACAGTTTACGCCTGCATCTCATAACGCAGGAGATATCATCTTCCTCTAGTATGAATGGGGGTTCTTGGAGAGGCTCAAGTTAGAGACTCAGGCGATGCCGGATGTGAAGAGGATTGGCGTTTCAGTGTTTGTGATGAACATGTGTAGTAAAGCCAGAGCCTGATCCAAGGATTACCTCAGTATTGACTGTAAGTGCGGCGACAACTCTATTCCTCATCAATTCATCTTCGGCGCGTCTCTCTGGGGTCGGCCAGAAGCCGGATGCTCAAAATGGATGAAAGTCATCCGGAGACCCTCACAAAACAGTACTTTTGAGGCCTTCTGTGGCTCCAAAAGGGACCTTCGTAGAAATCCATCAGACAAGCCTGCTGAGGCATTCTATGCACCATATGCTTATTAACCAGATGACTATGGCTATCTTCGCCTTTGCTTGGGGGTGTGGATGCAACTTGTTGTCCAGCCTTGCCAAGCGGGAAAGCACTATATGGGGTTATGAAATGTCAAAGAAAGCAAAGCCAGTGGCTAAGACTGGAAAGTACACCTTCTATGTCAAGAAGGCAATACAGGATTTTGCCAGAGATAAGGATATGATGGTCGGCAGCGATGCATATGATGCATTCAACAACGCCATCAACCACCTGCTTCTCGATGCAGCAGCTCGCTGCAAAGACAACAAGCGAAAGACTCTGAAGGCTTACGACTTCTAGGTCATTAGTACAAGAGACGGGATGGGCGGTCTCCAACTGCCCACCTTCGTTTCCACCTTCTTTTTGTTTCTCGTCAAATGCTTTGACGGCGATTCTTATTACATGACAAGTGGACTATGAGCATGATAGCAATATGGCTCGAGATTGGGAGCATCAGGAGAGACCGCGAGGGTATTATGCATGCCTAGTGGTGGTGCTTCTCCCCATCCTAATCATTCTCATGCTCCCTGTCATCATCATGGGACTTGATCAGCTTCCGTATGCTCTACTGATGAGTGCGTTCGTGATCCTACCACTTCTGAGCTGCGGGCTACCGCTGAGAGGAAGACCGCTCTTCCAGTTTCACTATCACGGGACTCCCTTTGACGAGGAGGTCATGGACCTCTCAGAGGATGAAAAACCACCATGATCAATCGCCGAAGGCCAATGGCTCTAATGCAGTCAGAGGACAGACCGTGCAGGTACAGCTACTTGTAGCAAAGTGAATTCAATCACAATCGATAAATCAAGAGAGCCTTCCAGCAAGGTCTGAGGCGTGAGAATGGAGTTCTCCAATGTCTATGAGGATGCCGTTCGGGCAGATGCATATTCGCGGCTCGAGTTCCCTGGCACATACTACTTGGCATTCAGAGATTTACCTGCCATCATTACGAAGCATGTCAGAGGCAGAAAGGCACTAGACTTTGGATGTGGTTCCGGGCGCTCAGCCAGATTCTTACAGAGGCTTGGGCTCCAGACGATTGGAATTGATATATCCGAGGAGATGGTAAAGCGAGCCCGTAAGGCAGATCCAGAGGGAAACTACCGTGTCATCAAGGAGGGGGACTTCAGCATATTCGAGAAGAACGCGTTCGATTGTATCTTGTCTGCATTTCCCTTTGACAACATTCCGACGATGGAAAAGAAGGTCATGAACCTAAGAGGACTGAGAGACCTTCTGAGAGATGATGGTGTGCTGATCAATCTGGTATCATCACCGGAGATATACACTCATGAATGGACATCATTCTCCACCAAGGACTTCCCAGAGAATAGAGCTGCAAAGAGTGGGGACATTGTACGTATTATCCAGCTGGATATTGAGGACAAGAGACCCGTGACCGACATCCTCTGGACTGTCGAATCCTACAGGGAAACATATCGTACTGCTCAGTTGAAGATTGTTCACGTCTATAGGCCTCTGGCGAAGAAGAAGGAGCCCTATGATTGGGTCAACGAAACCAGAATAGCGCCTTGGACGATATATGTGCTGCGCCGACAGTAGCAGGGAATCAATGAGAACCAACCATGTTCATATTGCTCTAATTGCGGACCAGATCAATTGAGTGCTGAAAGCATCAGAGTCATCAGGAGTTGGAAAAATTGATGAGCACCCTAGAGTATGCTTCGCAGGGTACTGTCTATGTCCGAGGTGGTTTCCAAAGACACTCTGAGTTCAGGTTGGTCTTCGAGATTCCTGCCCATTCTCATTTTGTTTGCCATACTCACTCCGCATACTCTGGAGATTACGCGCGTCAGCCTTGAGGACGATTCGTACACGCAATCTATTCTTGTTGCTGGGTGTTGGACACTACTCCAAAAGGATGGCAGCACGATAGCAGGACCATACAGCTCTACTCTCTTTCTATTCCCAAACGAACTAGCACTGCTCTGGACGATCCTGTTCGTTCCACTCTACCTTTGCATCATCTACACACAATGGCGGCTCGTTAGAGGCATAACAACAAAGGGCAAGGTTCTATGCGTGATTGCGGCTGCTCTAGCTATCCAACTGGTGGTCTTAATGGCCTTTTTCTCGTACTCATTGGATGGATGGGCCTCTGGTATAGCCTATCCACTGCCTATATTTCACGTGCTCAGTGCTCTATCTGTGTTCTGGCATCGCAGACCCAAATCAACCCTGTCAGGCGGCAATTCTGGCAGCGTAAATCCAAATCCATCGGACTAGAACGGCGATTGTTCCTCTGCCAAGAACGGCTTGTTCATATGTTAGACATGTGACAGATAATGCGAGGAATCCATAATGGTCAGTTCAGGTGGAGAGTGGCTATGCAATCTCATTGGAGGTCTCGATGAGAGCGTTGATGATGAAACATTGAAGAGAGTCCTTGTGGACTGTGGCAGAGGGTGTCAGTCCCAGAGCACTATAAAGAAAGCCAGGGCCATCTACGAGAGATCAAAAGATATTGACACATTTCTTACGGAGTTTGGAGAAACGAACAAACACCTTCACAGAGAGAAGGAGGGTACCTACCTTGTGTACCCAAGATGTTACTGTACACGAGTCAACAAGATACCTCAGGGTCAGATGCCAGCAATCTACTGCAACTGCTCTGTTGGCTGGGCTAAGGCTCTCTTCGAGGGAGCGCTCGGAAGACCAGTGGATGTCACACTGGAGAAATCAATCATAGCAGGAGATAGTGAGTGCAGGCTTAGGATTGAACTCTGAGAGGAATGTCTTCAGCAAGCACTTCAACAGTTCTGAATCAAGATGCCAACAAGTACTGATGAGAGCCCCAGTGCAACTAAGAAGGGGATGAATCCATAGAAATGGAGATTGGTATCAATAGTGAGAGTTGCGACTGAGAACAGAATAGAAAGAAACGCAAGCGCCCCTGTAAGGACACCAATCTTCTCTTCTTTCTCTTGCTTCACCTGCGCAAGCCCTGGTGTTGGTCTTTTCAGGGCCCTATATGCCCAAATGGCAAGGGGCATCATGATATAGATGATGCCTAGAGCTGTCCAAGCGATCCAGATCCCTTGATAGACGAATAAAGCATAGATGAATGCTTCGATTGGAGGAACCGGAGTTATCACGGGAAGCAAAAAACCTCTGTTATGCGGATAGGGGAACAGCGTATTTCCATAGTTACCATAGTAGAACCCAGTTCTGAGGTCGCCAAGGACAGTACCTCCAACATCCACCAAAACGGCAAGATAGAGAAAGAATAGCAGGACAGCGATACGTCGTGCAATGAGTCTCCTGAATACATGAATACGATGTTGAATGCTCTTTATCGCATCGGGAATGCCACCCAAATGCCCAGGCCCGGCCAATTCATGTCTCCCACTATGTATTGGCCACATTCGGACATATGCCTATGCAATCACGCAACCAGCTAGATAATGTCAATCGGAGAGGAGAGAAATCGAGAAGATAGAGGACAATACCTGTATCTCTCAGCTTAATTCATCTTGACTGCTTCAATGATCTCGAGTTCTCCTACGTAGGATGAGAGTTACAATTATCACTGCAACACCGATCGATAGTGCTAGTGCAGGCAGCATTGGGTCAAGTGCAAGTCCGGTCGTTGTAGTATCGGAATCCCCTTCCATGTTTGTCCATACGTTGCTCTCATACGAGTAGGCCCAAGTATCATCGAAGGCATTCAGACCATCGGAACACCCACCAAATAGGATTGCAACATCGTTATTCGAATCAAAAGCAAGTCCTGTGTTAAACCTATCAGCAGGAGCATCAATTGGATAACGTCGTGACCATGTGTTCAAGGTGGCATCATAGATCCAAGTGTAGTTAACAGCATCAGCTCCAATAACCCCTCCAAACAGGATGCACTTCTGATTCACTGAGTCATATGTCATTGATGCCCATTTAAGAGCGTCGGGAGTTCCGATCGGTGTCAACTCAGTCCAATTGTTTGTTGATGTGGTGCAGATCCAAGTATCGTCCTGATAGCCTTGGGGATACGCGTTTCCACAGGTTAGGACTATTCTATTGATGGACTCGTCATAGACCATGACATGGCCATATCGTGCAAGAGGTCTTGTTTCTGGAAAGAGCTCGGTCCACTCTCGACTGCTGCAGTCGAACTTCCAGAGGTCGGAGGTTCCCGCTCCTCCTTCTCCATCGAGACCTCCAAAGAGAATAACAACATTCTCTTGGGGGTCATATGCCATAGCGTGTGAATCCCGGAATCCTGGACTCGCCGATGTTATCACTCGTGACCACGCCTGATTTTCGCAATCAAACGACCATGTTGATGGATCGGCGTCACCGCCATAGAAGATGATTTCATTTGTTTCATTGCAGTAGACCATTACGGTATTATCATCAGAAGGTGGAGAGGGTGTCAGCACAAGTTCAGTCCAGGAGTTTTCCGTGTATGAATAAATCCATGTGCCTCCAAGAAGATGATGCTCACCTTCCATACTCGCTCCTCCAAAAATCACCGCCACATCGTTGTGAGGATCAAATACCATTGCATGTCCCATTCTAGCCTCAGGTTTGACCGTGATATTGGAATGGACATATTCTGCATCAGAAAGATGAGAGGTCTGGACACCAAGTACTATGATGACGAATACAACAATAAGAACTCTGTAATTCAATTAAATGCCTCCTAATCTCACGTCGTGATATGTGCAGACGAGAATTTGCTCAATATATGTGTACATCTTGACGCAACAGTCTCAATGGAAAACGTTGAAAGAAACCCTCAATTTCTGAAAAAACAATCTGACAATGGATTGAGTGCTACTCAATTATATGCCGAGCTAATAAACTCGGGATAATTGAAAAGTAAGGAAGATAGAGGGTAAGCCCTCTATCTTGAATCCAGTACTCGTTTGACCTCAGCAATCACCTCGGGCGTCTCATGAAAGAGATTGAATGAGGTCTCTTACTACAAATCTTGCGACTCGTTCAGAGCTAAAGAACTGGGTTCTCAATAGAATGGTGAAGATAGAGAAACAACTCCTATCTCTCATTCTGATCGTTTCTGATGGCTTTGGCCATTCCTCTTTGTCATGACTCGTTTCGAAAGTACTAGCACCGCGCAGTAGAGGAACAGAAAAGGAAGTGGAATCATAATTGGGTATAAGTTCTCCCCCTCTGAATTGAGAAACAAGGTTGCCGGAATAGAAATGAGGACTGGAATCAATTCCGCTACTAGTCCATGGAGCATGAGTATTCGCGATTTCATTTTCCCCTGCTGGTATCTCCAAACTGCAGTCAACACAACGAGTCGGTAGAGATAGTAAATAGTGAAGTATTCAAGAGCTGTTAAGAGAATGATACCAGAGTTCTCAGGAAGCATCCAGAGGATCGCCACGAGCCCGTTGGGGCCGGGTCCCACATCTACATGGTACGCATAGGGTAAGACGAAGACCACAAGGACGCCAATGAGAATCACGATTGCTCTGAATCGAGATGTGAAAGAGAAGTCAGCGTCCATGTTTGCCGCAGATCGGATTTTTGCGTGAATATTACAATATGTTGAATGGAGCAAGAAAAGATAGATGGTGATATCTCTATCTTGAATCTAATACTCGTTTTACCTCTGCAATCACTTCGGGCAAGACCGTGAAGAGGTCTCCTACAATTCCAAAGTCCGCTATACTGAAAATCGGAGCTTCTGGGTCCTTGTTGATGGCAACTATGGTATCACTTGAGGCCATTCCGATCTGATGTTGAATAGCTCCAGATATTCCGAGCGCAAAGTAGAGCTTCGGACAGACTGTTCTCCCTGATTGCCCGACCTGTTGTGTTGGAGGAAGCCAGCCCATATCAACGATGGGGCGGGACCCCCCAATAGCAGCATCAAGCAGTTTTGCAAGTTGCCTGGGCAGCTCAAGGTTCGCCGGATCCTTGATTCCTCGCCCACTGCAGACGATTATATCAGCCTCATCGACTGCCTTCATACCCTCAACGACCTCACTCACCTTCTCCAAGACTCGCGTTCGAACCTGGACAGGGCTGACCTGCATGTTCACCTTCTCGATCTTTCCCTTGCGTGAGGTGTCAGGTTCTTTGGGTTTGAAGACGTTCGGACGCACTGTTGCCATCTGAGGGCGAGTGGAGGGAGTGATGATCTCAGCCATGATGTTGCCGCCAAAGGCAGGTCTGGTCTGAATGAGTTGACGCTTCTCATCGATCTCAAGACCAGTACAGTCAGCTGTGAGACCCAGCCCGAGCCGAGCCGCAATACGGGGTGCAAGGTCACGGCCATTGCTGGTCGCGCCGTAGAGAACAACAGCAGGCTTTCTGGACGCAATGAGTGACGTCATAGCAATGGCATATGCATCGGTAGTATAATCTGCAAATATCTTTGCATCTACTACAAGTACTTCATCCGCACCATGATGAACAAGGGTCTGAGCATGACCTGTAATATCACTACCAATGATCACAGCGACAAGTCTCTCACCCAGCTTATCGGCAAGTTCTCTGCCTTTCGTGACGAGCTCCAGGGCAACACTTCTCAGCCGTCCTCCGGTGGTCTCGCAGAAGACCCAGACATTCTTGTACTCAGCAATCTTGCTAGGATCGATCTTCTTCCGCTCGATCTTGATGGCGTCCACGGGGCAGACTTCTTCGCACGAGCCGCAGAGGACACACTTGTCGAAATCAAACTTGACCTTATCACCGTCTTTCATGATTGCTCCGAAGTTGCAGGCCTTCGGACAGAGCATGCATCCTGTGCAAGTATCTCTATCATAGATTAGGCTCATTTCTAGATCGCCCCTTTCTTAGTAAGGAACTCCACTAGCTGTTTTGCCGCTGCTGCAGGATTCTCTGCATCTATCTTTATGCCGCCCTTCTTCTTCTCAGGCGCGAATACCTTGCGAACCTGCGTTGGTGACCCCTTCAGACCCAAGCGTTCAGGGTTAGTACCAAGAGTCTGAATGTTCACTTCTTCGTAGGGCTTCTTCTTTGCTTTCATAATCCCCATGATATTCGGGAGCCTGGGCTCATTGAGACCCTTTGTTGCAGTGAGCAATACTGGAAGTTTTGCCTTTACAACCTCATACCCCTCATCAGTCCCTCTGTGAACAGTCACGTTCTTGCCATCTTCACTCATCTCTATCTTGCGCACATAGCAGATCTGAGGAACACCCAGAAGCTCTGCAAGCTCTGGACCGACTTGAGCAGTATCACCATCAATCGCCTGTTTTCCGCATATGACCAGGTCAAACTCCGTCTTGCGTATGTACTCTGCCAAGGTGAGCGCTGTTGCCCACGTATCAGCGCCTGCAAAGGCCCTGTCAGTCAGGTGGACTGCCTTATCTCCTCCCATGGCCAGAGCCTTGAGGAGGGCATCCTTTGCCTGCGGTGGACCCATTGTGACAATGGTGACCTCGCCACCGTATTTCTCTTTCAGTTGGATAGCAGCCTCGACTGCAATCTCATCAAAAGGATTCAGAATGCTTGGAACACCTTCACGAATCAGTGTCCCGGTCTCTTCATTCATTCGAACCTCTGTGACCTCGGGTACCTGCTTGACAGGAACTACTATCTTGACCAAAGTTACACCCCAGATATGGTAGTAGACAGGTCAACCGAGTGAGTGACTGCATTATAAGCAATATGAAGGAGGAAAAGTCGAGAAACAACTCACTTTTTCTTTTTTGCTTCTTTAGGTGGCGGTAAGGGAGCAGTAAGTACTGGTTCCTCTTCAAAGACCATGGCAGTATCCGGCGAGAATGAGGGATTTTCTGTCAGAAGACGCATAATCATTTCGTCGCCAGTATCTCGAGAATTCCTAAATTGGATTTCTAGAATTGGGCTGTACAGAAGGAGTGGAATGATGATGGCCATCATCACATATCGAAGTGGCCACAGGTCATAACTGAGTGATGGGTTGAGCAAGACTTGATTGAGTTTGAAGGCGACTTCAGTGAATCCCCAGAACGTGGCGAAAAGGAGACTGATCTGTCTGACGTGCTTCAATCGTACAAAGAGAGCGAATGCTCGTTTCATCCAACTATCATATTGATCATGTCCAAAGGGGTACTCCATAACGCCACCCTTTCTGAAGGTTGACACTGCAAGCTTCCCTATGAACTCGCGATTTCTCATCTCCATGACAAGCAGCGTTCGGTATCGCCTCTTGAGAAAACCACCGATTGTGAGAATCGAGAAAGCAAGCATAACAACTGCCCAGACAATCGCGACTACTGCCATGAATGCAACCACGAGAATGAGACAGAAGAGGAACGCCCCGCCATCGCCGCCACCGCCGCCACTTCCGCTGCAACAATCAGCATATTTCGCTGATGAATATATCTCAGGAGTCACAGATACTCTTCCAGTCTCTTTGGTCTTGACTGCCTTTCGACCAGGATTGACGCCCGTTAGAGTCTCAATCTCAGCCTTTACGGTCGATGCAGATAATCCATAGATCCGTACTCCAAAATTCTGTTCCGGGATGAAATATCCACTTTCTATCAAGTCCCAGACCACGCCAGTTACCTAAGCGGAGGATTTCCTTAATAATGATACTGGGATTTCTAATGCTGATTGTGAACAAATAGCGAACATAATGATGGAGTCTGACGGATTTTCCGGAACATAGCTCATCTACTCATCCTACGTAATGCTTTTATTAGCGCGCAAGCGCTAAACGAAATAGATTCTTCAACATAATGAGGAGAGTAATGACAATCGGAAAAGAAAAGGCAATTGGTGCCCTTATCTTCATCTTCGCACTGCTTGTGCTCCTGTACTACACTTGGGGGCTAGTTATACTCCAGATTCCAGGCGTATCTGATTGGCTCGACGGTTTAGGATTTCCCCTCGGAAGTTTTCTGCATCCAAGCCCTGACTTCCTTGTACAACTACCAATCTACCTCGGAGTTGTGCTCATAATGGTCATTGCGATGTGGATTGGCTGGACAATGCTCACGACTCCGGCGCCTGAACCACTCGAAGACTTCAACTTTGATGAAGAAGAAGCCGCTGAGAAGAAAGAGAAGTAGAGGTGCTCAAGCGAAAATCAGTTATAGGGCTGAAAAGCCCTATCGTTTCGTTTTCAAGAGAAATCATATGTGAATTGAGACTGCGATTGCTGTAATGCATCCTGATTGATACTCTTATTCAAGAGAACGGCATGTTCTTCAAAAGAGCTCTCAACAAGACGCCTATTCAGGGCTTCAGCTCCAGAAGACATTCAGCTGGTCCTACGTGATGACTTAAGAGCTCTTACGAGCTGAGAGTCATGGTGTTTTCAGTGCCCCGATTCGGACGTCCCAGAGATAAAGAGTATGAACAGGCAGCAACGAAACTTGCTAACGGGCAGACCAAAGAAGCAATTGATCTCCTGAGGAACATACTATCAAGAAGACCTGACAACAAGAATGCGAGGATTAGTCTAGCAGTTGCTCTCATGCAGGCTCAGGATAGGCCTGACAAGGATAGCCCTCTCACACAAGAGGCACTACAGCAGTTGGACGCTGCCGCTGCGATGAATCCAGACGACCCAATCCCATATTTCAACAAAGGCGTTCTCTTGAGGAACGTAGGGCTCTTTGAGGATGCATTGCGGAGTCTCGAGATTGCAGTTGATATGGAGGACAGGATGGCGCTGGCAATTCTCCACATGGCTGAGATCAACTATGAACTTGAGCGATGGGAGAAAGCAATTGAACTGGCACGACTGGCCTTGGTGAGAGACCCGGGTCTGGAAGAGTCGTTGGGGTGGGTCCGTGTTGCCATGAGGAAGGCAGGTTTGCTGGATGACAAGGGCAACGTTATCGTCAAGCCCGAGGCGTGAGTGATGGGCAGCAGCACAGGCTAGGATATGGAATCCAAGAATACATTAATACCATGAATGTGCAATGTCATACATATCGCTCAACATAATGTAATGTCCATTCCACTGTGCACATCACTGGTCTGGACGGTAGGAGAATGATGAGAAGGAAGTGAAGTATTGCAGGCAATGCTTGGTCCTAGAATAAGCTTGGCAGTCCTGCTAGCTGCTGTTGTGATTCTTGCGCTATTGGCTGTCATACTTGGTTATAGAAATCGTGCAACTAGGCGCCTGTACTGGGCGATTGCAGCAATCGAAGTTGTTGTATTCGCAGTATCATGGCTGTTTCTAGCCCTTATGACAGACTTGGTCGTCGTGACTCATGTCAGTTTGCCTTTGGAACAGAAGTTCATCGTCATCGATATTCTAAACACTCTGTCATTCTTGGGGCTATGTGTCCTGCTGGCATACATTGAAACCCATCGAGGCTCTCCAAAGCCAAGCCCACCAGGATAGTCATGGAACAGGCGGAATTGCTGGATGGTTTCGTCGGTGGTCATCATGGACGTACTGAGCTGGAGGATATCTCCTATAGTGATAACACCGGTTTTCCACTGTAATCCACCCGACGATTGTCGATGTTGTGCCGGTTTCATGCGGCTGTTGCGCAATCCTTAAATCCGGACTCTCTCGCTTGACCGGTGTTTCGGGTGGTCACTACCATCCCAATCTATCATCCTAGGTGATTGCATGTCACAAAAAGGCGAACCAATGTATCGTGGGTATCCCCTCTCTGAGCTAGTCAAGATGAACATGGACTCGCTCATTGAACTGCTCCCTTCACGCAGAAGAAGGACTCTCAAAAGAGGCCTTCCTCAGAGACAGAAGAAGCTCCTGATGAATCTCAGAGCAGCCAGGAAGCAGGTCAAGAAGGGGAAAGATGTTGTTGTAAAGACCCACTGCCGTGACATGGTCATTCTTCCTGAGATGGTCGACCTCACCATTGCTGTACATAATGGTAAGGAGTTCCAACGGGTCAAGATCATCCCTCAGATGATTGGACATGTCCTCGGTGAATTCAGCCTTACAATCAAACCCGTCAAGCATGGTAACCCGGGAATCGGTGCGACAAAAAGCAGCTCTTACGTGCCTCTAAAATAGGTTCGCAGGCCCTGTATGTCGTTTCAGGCGAAAGGACGCCTTATGCATCATCTTTCTGAGTTGAGTCAAGGAGCATATTCGTTCTCGCCCAGAGAAGAGAGTCAAGCCTGCACGGCCCAAATAGCTGGCCAAAATACGCTTATTATATCATAGCATCAACTATCACAACGTGAATTGGTATGAGTTCTAAGAAGCAGATTGCGGGTATAGCTGTAGTCATCGCACTCACGATACTGACAGGTCTTGCCAATATTCCACTCGGCGCCGCCACAAATCCGTCCAATATGCTACTTGTCTATGATTTTGGTTCACAGGTCCTTTCGGTGAACGTTTCACACTCTGTCGTAAATACTAAGACGCACCACATTGAAACCATTGAGATTCAGAAGAATGGCGTTTCCCTGCTGAACAGATCCTATGAAAACCAATCATTTAGTTGGGGAATGAATGACACGTTTAGTGTTTCAACCGTCATAGGTGACAATCTTACTGTCACTGGATTCTGCAGTAGGGGAGACTCCCTCACTACATGGTTGATTGTTACGTCTACCACTGCGACCAATTCGCAGCCTACCAGTACAACATCAACCACAGAAACAACCAGCGCCGACTCACTCGGAACACTGGCTGGCGCAGCTCCTGCAATTGCTGCCGTAGTCATCGTCATCATCTTCTTTGTCCTATTCTTTATATGGCTTAAGCCAGAATATGCTCCTGATGCACTGAAACAACTAGGGTCACGAATAAGGACAGGAGTCGCCGGATTCTGGGAGAAGCCGTGAGGAATGTTGTCTTGGTTGAGAGCAGGGCTTGGCAGTCTTCTTCAGCAAATCAAAACCCAATCATCCTCAAAATGGCGGGGTTTAGAATCCTCCAATATCATCCAAGAAGCCAGTCGTGCAATCGAGAAGGTCATCTTTGAGTCTATCGCTAGTCATGATTGGATAAGGAGCAGCTTCAATCATATAGAATCCCTTGGTTTCTAATACCCATAAAACAGGAGAGACACTTCAATCCAAGCTTCAGTGACATATGAAGCAGCATTTACGTGCTGCTGAAGCGAAATCCGAAAGAAGAAGGATTCCTCATTAACCCCAACGGTGAGTGCAAGTATTAATTAGTCCGAGCGGGCCAGGTATGTTCGCGTGAGGGTGAAGTGGGAATCCTAGAGAAACATGGGCGTAGACTCAAAGAAATAGTTGTACTAGTCGCCGTTACTATGTTTGTAACCGCTCCAGTCATCTCAATACTGCATAGAACTTTAGAACCAGCCTTCATTGCTAGGGATGAAAGTTCAATAGAAGGAACAATAGGATATACAATCTATAGAGAGGAATACCCACAAAGAACGAGCGTAGTCGTCTACAATGGTACTGTCAATGACCCGGGTGCGGACTGGTATATCTTATACGAGAGCTCTTGCAGGAGCCACGATGAATCACAAGGTGTAACACTGGAGCTTGATGGTGTTAGTATTCGACCCGATGGATATATTGTCAACTCACATATCGGTTTTGCCGGAAGCCCTACTCTGCCTTTGTTCAATTATTCTCAGGTGAGTTTCTCAATAAACATCAGAGTTCTACTTGGCTCGGCAAATGCAAGCCTAAGAGTCAGTTATGGGGCATGGCCCGATCCCAATTGGTGTGAGGCGGGTGAGAACAGCACATATTTGGATGAGGGTCAGTCTGGAACTTTAGTCTGCAAACCACCTCTTAGTGGAGCATTCAATCTTAGTTCTGGATGGATTGTCCGAACTACAATGCTTGTAGAGATCGCATCAACAGAAAAGTCACTAGTTTTGATTGGCGATGTAGTGATCTCAGCTGATTCGAACGAGAACCTATTCCCTGTCACGTTTGATATTCAAGCTCCTGATGGAGAGAGTCTATTCCTTAACCCCTACATGAAATCACTCAGACACGCTGGTTCTAACATCGACGAAGAAAAGGGCAGCTATCCCGCAGTAGAATTGACACGAACAGGAAATAGTACTGATTCATCCAAATTTGGTCCACGAGTCGCCAATGAAACCCTCTTTCTTGCTGAGGGGACATATGAGGGAAGAACAGGGTGGTTTTACAAACATGGACATAGTCTATTGGATTCCATGATCAATATCAGCTTCTCAGTCGGGCCCGATGAATCCATTCTTGTCAATATTAGAATTCCTGCATCACGGCTGTATATTGACATATACCCATCCTTTGCTTATAGCAGAGTCACTGTTCTAGATGGGGTTGCCTACTACATGATTGATTATCCTCTTCAGGATGCAGAGTATCTATATCTGCCCAATAGAACAAGTATCGGCATTCATGTGAGGCCTCTTGTGTATGAGGGCCACCGATTCATTGACTATGCGCACTACAATTACAGACAAGCAACTGCAGCATTTGGAATCTATACAGCTGGAAGCTCAAATGTCCGTGTGACTGTTGTCTTTTCTCAATTCTCTGCTTTCGGGGTCATACTTGATTGGGGACAGATACTTGGAATATTGGCAACTGCACTACTGCTCATGCTCCTGATTCATGGTGCAGCCAAAAGGAGTTTTGCAGGAATTGTAACGGACTATAATCTCAGGACAAACTTGCTTCCGGTTTCGTTGTACTTTATTACAATGTTTTTCCCATGGGTGACCTACAATTTCGATACAAGTGAAGATCCGTTCAGTAGTGTATCTGGAGCAGTCATGGTTCCACTCTTTACAACGCTCTGGTGGACACCCCTGAGTCAACTAACACCAGCACCAAGTAGCTACTTACTCCCGAATATCATTGCAATTGTGTTCCTTTATTGGATACCAATCATCTATCTTGGTTACTTGATTGCAACACGTGCTAATTCTATCAGCCACGAATTGTCTCGTAAGGAAACAGATCCATTACTAAGTCTGGGTGTTCTGGGGGGCCCATTCATAGTCGGTTGTTACTACATGTGGCTCTGTATAATCGGACTCTGTTATCCCAATCTTGGACTTATGGCAGCACTATCAACATTACCCTCGTGGGGTGTGGCTTCTTGGCTAAGAAGAAGGCACAATGTATCTCATGCTGCCAACGTCAACTTTCGGGAGTCTTCACCTCATGTACCGCTGAAGTAGAGGAGCTTCATGAAACCTTTTTCTTACTGCACGTTGTTTCGATGATTCTTCATTTCAAGCGCATGTTGCATGACTCGGCATCTATCAAGCCATAGCACCTTATAGTCTTCAGGACTAATGATTCTGTTATTGAGATCGGCAACAGTCTGAATTCCTTCCTCTCTGCACCACTGCATGCAGACACGATACGCCTCCCAATCCATCTCTGTGTCTTCCCACTCGCAATCCACCTCTTCGTAGCCATGAAGATGCCAAGCTAGGAGCCGTGTATGCCCATCAGTAGCAACCAGTTTTCCGTCAATCTCCTTAATGGGGATAGGCCCTAAGCTGCCTTCAAGTTTATTCTCGAAGGCGCTCATCACATCTGCGAGTTTTGCTGAACTGATGTAAAGCTGGCTCAGCTGAATCTGGTCTATCCTGAGGGAAAAAGTGTGTGCCATATGTCTGGCTAACTATAGTTCTCATTTAAAAGATGCACATCGCATCGAGCAGATATCCAATTAGCCAACTCGCACTACAGCGCGGACTCTCTTAGTGTCGTCAAGTAGACGGGTGGTGGTCTCAGCGACTAACCTTTCGAAGTCATCGAGAGGAATGGCAGAGTCTACTCCAGTGACAAGCATTCTGCTGTATCGTTGGGTGATGAATTCCTGTAGATCCTTGAAAGACCTTAGAGGGACTCCGGGCCTTGAGTCCTCTTCACTGTCAAGAATCTCGACTCGGGCATCAATCCCTTCTCTTCGCAATTCCTCTACTCCCTTTAGGGCAACGCGAATCTCATCCAGTCCCGTCAATTCAGACTCCGCTAGATGTAGACTCTGATCTAATACAACATTTTCCATGGGCATTCTTCAGACATAGTCATCTCTGGATGTGAAATAACATCGTATCTCGGAAGTCCCGAGCTGTATTCAGGAATGAGATAGCAATGAGATCCTATTCATCGAGTGCTTGGTGCCCTGAGCGACGTTTCAATAGCCAGCCAGTCGTTGTGCCAATCACAAAAAGAATGGTGACAATGATTGCAGGGACCAGGAACACGATCATACCATAGTACATGGCATATCCGTAGTATTGTTCGACAACATAGCAGATGATGTAACCAAGTATGACAAAGCCCCATATTGTGACGACGCATGCCCGCCCGACGACTCTTGTAACTTTCTCGTCCTTTCCACTCACATCTGGATGATGCTCTGTTTCTGACGCATCAAATCAACTCCTCCGGAGTTGTTGTTCTCTCTCGAGCAATATGGCTGTTTCGATTTGAAGCCTGTCCTCATTTGGTAGTCGACTTCATTATGGACCTCAGATCTTCAAGGAACAGAATGCCAAACAGAAGGTCTCCTGATACAACAACAAGCACCCAAATTGATGCTTGAGCGATAAGGAAGTAGTAGAGCCCAATCACAAAGACCCATGCTTTCTCAAAGATGGCAATCTCGATGAGTCCGTGATTCTCAGTTGTGCTCCTACTGATGATGTAGAATCCAAGTCCAAATGCAATGGTGAGCCCAAAGAAGCAGTCAAACCAGAGAAGTGTCGGTGGGGGAGCCATAGGACCTGCTATTGAGAAGTATGCAATATCAATCCTGGGAAGGATAAGAAAGCTCAGAGACAGAATCCAGTTCCAGACTGCTGCGACCCTATACATGTACCTGTGGTATGCTGTTCGTTCCAAGGAATCACCCTAGAGAGGCTGCGTACGATGATCCACCATATAACTACAAGGGAGGACCAGGATGAACTAAGGTAGTAGTGAGGTGACAGCAGAGTTACTCAACTGGAAAAACATCGGCAAGGTACACTGTTTCATGCTCCGAAGCCAGCATATCCATCATTATGGTATCGTACTTTTTCTCACCGATTATACGAGACTCTCGCCGTCGCCCGATCTCCTTGAATCCAACTTTCTTGTAGCAGGCGATGGCCCTCTTGTTGTATGAGTATGTCCCGAGATTGACACTGTTCATATTGAGGATATTGAACGCATACTCGAGGAGTAGATTGACCGCCTCGGTTCCAAACCCTCTATCCCAGTGCGTCTTCTCGCCAATCACGATTCCTAGCCTGCAACTTCGATTGACATTGTCCAAGGAGCCCAAGAAACATCGGCCGATGAGATTGTCGGACTCGATTTCAAGGATATCGAACCCATGTGCCTTCTCTTTGATGATCGAGGCGATGTTCTCCTCTGTTGATTCGATTGTTGATGGAGTGTAGGCCTCGTTCCCCATTGGAACTCCAACCTCAAGGTCATTATCCCATCTTGCCCAGCTCTCTGCTGAGTCTTTGCTGACTGGTGAGAGGTAGCATATTCTGCCAACCAGTTTCTTGAAGTGCATAGGCTGTCCAGTCTCCGAGACCTGTGCATCCACGCGCTGTTATCAAGTATCCTATTCCTACACTGTACGACTACTTGTTCACTCATAACGCTCTCATCGGCGTTTCAGGTAGACGATGATAACGATTGCAGCTAACACGATGCCGATACCGATTCCGCTGAGTACTAGGTCAGGGCCCGCCGGACTGCCCAAAGACAGAACGAACCGAGCGTAACCTGTGTAGTTGTTGCCTATCGAGATAGTGTAGCCCGAGTCTGACAGGTCTTTAGACAGAATGAAGGACGCTTCGTCCGTCAGAGTCTGACTAGCTTCAACCGTAGTCATCGTATCAAGCACTTCGCTCTCATTACCAAGAAGCGTGACTGATTCCTTGCTACCCAATCGTGAACTCAGACAGTGCATCGAGGTCGTGAGAGTCAAGGTTTCCCCTGTGTTGATTCCTCCCGATATGCCTGTGATATCTATGTCGATCCGCGGGGTCATCTCTAGAAGGTACTCAAAGGCCGGAAGGAGTTCAAGCCAGAGTGTCTGAATGTGCTCAACAACCGGGTCAAAGTAGCCATAGATACCCTCCCACTCGCGGATGATATGCGTACTGTTGTTCACTATGATCACGTACGCATCTTCGACATTTGCAGATTCATTTGTGTAGATCTCAAAGGTTATCGGTGCAGTGCAGTCTTGTTCGTAGTACATCCACTCGCCCCAGCCCCCAGCAGTCGCTGATGCAAGATTCAGTACATCAAAAACAGGATAGCCTAATCCATTATTGAACCCGGAGGGTAGAATGCCACGATAGTCACTAGCCATCTGATAATAGAGAGTAGGTTCTACCCAGTAGTTACTTCCTGATTGGACAAAGAGGGTTGCATTGGTCCCAGAGTGCAGGGAATAGGCCATTGCGAACTTATGTTGCTGCGCAAAGTCCCTGAAGGCTTGGGTTTCAGGCTCTGAGAATGGTGTTGTTCCACGATACTCCTGAGTAGTGACATCTGTCACACCAAAATCCCAGAAGTTCGGGTAGTTACGATTCAAATCAACAAGCCCGATCTCATCCTCGTTGAATAAGGTATCATTATCATTGTCAATTCCTTCATAATACCAATAGTCAGCGTCCTGGATAGCAGGGACTTCAGTTGGATAGCTCTTGAGGTAGACAATGTACTCTGAGATAGAACCATCACCATCTGCGTCCTCAGCATCATCTTCACTGAATAGGCCATCTCCATCATTGTCATAGGGGCGCAGGTTCTTTCTGAGCCAGTGATTACCATCATTGACAACAATGTCAAGGGCGTCAGGATTCAGAGTGGGAATCACGTAGACCTCCTGTGTGTCAACATACTCTGTGAGCACAGTATCTACACCATAGCCATTGAGAAGCCAGAGAACGAATCGCAGAGCGAGTTCGACAGTGATCTGTTCACGGCCGTGGTGCTGAGCCAAAACCAAGGTCTTTGCCTTCTGAACAGTATTCATCTCATTTGTTATTCGAAGACATGTGATGTTCCTTCCCTCGATGCTCTCACCGATGATTTCGACGTCTACAAGCTCAGAAACCAGACTCTGTATGTTGTCAATCTCTTCGTCCACTTCAGCAGGGTCATGAAACTGGTCCTCATAGAGTAGAGAGATCGTATCCCAAGTCCGTGTGACAGATGGGACATCGATCTTCTCAGCAACTGGGATGAAGCTGCTGTCCATTGCAGCCAGAACCTCTGTAGGAAGTACTGACACTGAGAGAACAAGAGCTAGTAAAAAGACATGATACCTCGATAGTGGAATGGTGATTCACCTCACATCAGCCGAATCCTAGAAACCTGGAGTGACAGTGCTGGTTTCTGTTGGCTCCAGCGATAGGGCTCAATCGGCATAATAGGAGTTTAGTTCAACGTAATCCTTCAGTGCTCTTCACTACAGACAACTTATGCTTATAACCTATTGACTGCTATTATATTATAAGATTACCGACGCGCCATAGCAGATCTGATGATTTACCTGTACAATATCAGGATATGGCTCGTCATAATCTATGGGATGAGCAGATGAAAGCCGATGTAGAATCCGTATCAGACACGAGGGCCACAGCCACGCCCTGTGGGAGGTGCGGGTGCATTGTCATGTACAAAGGAGAGCTCTGTCTCTTTTGCGACACAGCAGAAGAGATGCTCCAGGATGCTCTTTCTGACTTCGGCGTTTCAAGCAGCGCAATCCGCTCAATAGATGTCGAGTCTAATGATGACTGCGGATGCAGCACGGACGACATATTGGCACTGCCTACCATCAAAATCTGTGATACAATGCTCACGGGTCTGCCAGATGAACAACTAGTCAACGACGCAGTCATTCGAGCAATTATGAAAGAGTGCTTCTGCGAGTGATTCTCTTTATTCTCAGTTTTGTGCATTCGTTTTGTGTGACGCTGCAATAAATGTATTAACCTCAGAAATCGAGCTGGATAGTTTCCCATCGAACGCGTCCTGCTTCGACAGCTTCCTTGATTTTCCGCTCCGTTCTGTTCAGACTCGCGCCTCCTGTCTTGATATCGGCAAGGATCACAGCAATTGGTTCATCTGAGCTGTCATCCTTGACAGCACTATAGCCGTCAAAGATCAGATAGTCGATGGGAGCGCCGATGAATCGTGCATCTGATGGGTCATACTTGAACACATCCTGCAGGAGAGGAACCATATGCTCTGCAATCTTGCCCTTCAGGACATAGCGACTTCTGTCTGCTGCATCCCTACGAACAGAGGATTCCTGCTCTGCCCATGTCTTTTCAAACTCCTTAGTCACGATGGAGATTCGATGCCGAAGGTGCATCCCCATAAGAAGATAGACACAAGCCGCCACTACTAGCCCAATGGCAAGACCAATCAGTGTGTCCTCGATTGCCATACCTGTTATTGGGTACGACTGCATATATTCTCGGGTAATTGAGGGGTATTCGCTGGAGCATACATCAGAAGAAGATAGAGAGGACGCTACACACCCGCAATTCCTGTACACAATCGACCTAAATCGGTATCTCCCTGACTATGCGCAAAGATTGTATAGTCGTTGTTTCTGCGGGAGATGATACGTCATTCAGGGAGTAGAGCCTGCTCGATGAGGAATCAAACTAAACTCGTCTGCATAGGTGCCATCGTGATGATATCGCTCACAGGTATCATTATGAATGCCGTCCTCGAAGATGCTGATGGTCCTCTTATCTATGAAGTAGATATCTTGCCTGTACAGCCTGTGGCAGGGGACACTATCAGCGTCGTGATCTACTGCATAGACCGCTCTGGCGTGTCAGGGGCTCAGCTCTCAAGTTCACTTGATGGAGAGTCCTGGACGGTGCTAGACATGCAATTCTTCGCGTGTCTTTGCATTGCTGGAGGAAGATGGGTTGGTACGTTCGGCCCAGTCAATGAGAGCGATAATGCGCAGTTCTTTGTGACAGCGTTTGACAATGCGCCCATCAGAAATGCAGCAATCAGTCAGACATTCTCTATACAACTTACAACAATGTGACAAGGTGAATGTGATGAAACTAATCTCAATCCTCTATGTCCTGATCTTCATTCTGGGAGCATTTGTAGCAATAGCGCCGTGGAGCTTCGTTCCAGTCTGTATTAACCCGATGCGATGCTGGGACACACGCACAGTCGAAACCATCCTTGGCGCAACAATTTCAGTCATGTCTCTTATTGGTGGATTCAAGAGCCTCGAGTAATGGTGGTAGCAGGATGAACTCCGAACAGCGCAAGATGGTTCAGGTGTTTCTGGTCATCTCTGGCTGTCTTGGTATTTACGCCTATACTGCCATATTCACTCCCACAGTCCACTACTGTGACTACACACATCTCGAGATTCAGAGTAGAATAGGGCACGAAGTGACGTTCACGTTTCACAACGGGACAACGAGGCACTACTGCTGTGTGAATGTTTCACTCTTGGCCTTCCAAGTGCTAGTCGATGATGAGCAGATTGAATCTCTCGAAAATGTACAGGTTCGATGTCCGATGTGTGGTATGCTTATGGACTGGGACGACCCTATGATTGTATGGGCATACTCAACCGAGTATCTTAATCCTACGACGATTGAGCCAACAATAGTGCCACTGTGCGAGGATGCACCTGAAGTTGAAACTTGTGAGAGCCACTTCCTAGATGAGTACAGCGGAATAATCATCTCGAATCCATATGTCTGGCCATGAGTGTGGTGGGAGTATGCGAAAGAGCACATTACTAGCTGTCATCATTTTCCTGTCGATTGCGTTCAACGTTGGATATGCTATCACTGCTCAGAATCAAGGTCAGACAGTGCAATGGCCATTCTTCGAGATTGGTCCTTCGATTGTTCAGGACTCATACTACATTCGAGCGCCGGGGGTTGAATCGCCATTTGGCATCATTGGAGATGTTCCCGGTGGCTATTCCCTCTACACTGGAAGTCCATTGCAGGGTGGGACTCACGGCAATCTGACAGACTCATCAGTGCCTCAGTCTTGGACATATGGCCTACCAAGCATAGATCCGAGCATCATCTTGCTGGGAATTCTCTTTGCAGCGATACCCTTGTCATTGATACTGCTCTTAGGAAGGAGAAGCTATGGGAGTACGAAAACACAGTAATCTAGCAAGCTATGCGTTGGGAAATGTGCTGAAGTATCGGACACGGAGCATAGCTATTATCATTGCCCTGTTCTTCTCAACTTCGATTCTCTCTTCGGTCGAGTTCATCAGGGAGGGTGTTGTACAGGACATCTCAAGTTCGCTGGATGAGGGGTCGGATATTGTCATTCAGAAACTCGTGGGTGGTCGTCAGGTACCCATACCAACAGCCTGGGTGACAAATGTCACAGAAACAACGGGCGTGCGGGCTGCTACGCCGAGAATCTGGGGCTACTCTGATGTTGGCAGCGGAAGTCTCCTCACCATCATGGGAGTCAATGCATCAGAGTATGGAAACATGATTGGTGCTGTTGGCACAGAGATCGTAGGGGAAGGAAGATTCCTCAATGAATCAGATAGAGGAAAGATGATCATCGGTCAGGGCATAATCGATCTGATGGCTGCTTCTGCTATGCCCCTGCATGTGCAGGTAGGAACTATTCTATCGCTAATCACTTTTGATGGCGAACTCATCGAATTCGAAGTCATCGGTGTGTTCTCAAGTGGCTCCAAGATATACAGCTATGACATGGTTTTGACCGATATCATCAGCGCGCGTGACGTGCTTGGATACGAGAACGATACCTGTACCGACATTGCTGTGTGGGTGACCCCCGGGGCAGATCCGAACAGTGTGGCATTCAGACTGGATACAGAGATACCAGAAGCAAGGGTTCTGACCCATGATGCCATCAGTGACTCTATGCTGAAAGCCTATGGTGGTCGTGCGGGCATGGCAGCGCTTCTGTGGACCATCGTGCTCATGGCCGTGGTCCTCATTGCTTTCACAGCATCAGGCGCCATATCAGAAGAGGCGCGTAGGGAGGTCGGTCTGTTAAAGGCCTTAGGCTTCGATACAGTGGATGTTCTCGAGATTAGAATGTTGGAGTCCATCACCCTCAGTCTCCTAGGAGTTAGCCTAGGTATCTCATTTGCAGTCATCTATGACTTCATACTGGGAGGACCAGTCATATCCGGCTATCTTCTTGGTTGGAGTCTCAACCTTCTCCCAGGCGGAATTCCACTCACAATCTCGCTCTCAACAGTCTTCATTATGTACGCAGTTGGAGTAGTACCTATCCTAGTGGCGGCGGTCATTCCATCATGGAGAAATGCGATAACTGAACCGGACACAGTTCTGAGGGGTGTGTGAGATGGCAGCCACAATAAGAACAGAGAATGTCTGGAAGACATATGGTGCCAATACTCCAAGGCAAGTAGATGCAGTCCGAGACCTCAGCATGGAGATTGAAAAAGGCACAATCACTGCCTTGGGAGGCCCTAGTGGTTCAGGGAAGAGCACAGCACTCAGCCTGATTGGACTTCTCACAAGACCCTCTCGAGGCAAGATCTTCCTGGGCGATCAAGAGGTCTCGGGGCTCTCCGAGGTATTCAGAACAAAGCTCAGGCGAACTGAGATAGGATTCATCTTTCAGGCTCAATATCTCATCCCCCAGCTGACAGCAACAGAGAACGTTGCATTGCCCCTGCTCTGCACCGATATCTCTCGCTCAGAAGCAGAGAAACTCGCGAGAGAGAAGCTCACTTCCCTCGGCATGGAGCAGAGACTTGATTTCAGAGTCGTAGAACTGAGCGGCGGCGAACTACAGAGAGTGGGCATTGCCAGAGCCCTCATGAACGCTCCGCGGATACTCATTGCAGATGAACCTAGCGCATCAATTGATGAGAAGCTGACAAAGGAACTCCTAGCAACTTTGCGAACTATGGTAGAGGACGAGGGATTGACAGTAGTGGTAGCGTCCCATGATCCAGTTGTGTTGCAGTGGGCAGACGTGCTTCTCATGATGCATGATGGATCCGTCAAAGGGAGCAGTTGACTTACGAGATTGCCACTAAGATGTGTGATACAAGGCTGACCATACTGAACAAGAGCGCAATCGAAGACAGTTTGAGGAGAAATCCAGTCAGACTCGTGATGTGCAACTCATCCAATTGCTCTCTCCGCCAGACTATCTCCAGAATTGAACGCCATCCCGCAGATGCCACTCCAACCCAAAACATGCCTGCAAAGAGGGCTGTATCGGGAAACTCTTGGAACAGGCAGTAAGGACAGTGATGACTAGCTAGTCCCAAGACCAAGGGAGCCAGAGTGTCATGAACTGTGATGAGATAAAGAAGCGCAGCTGCCAAGGAGAGAATCAGAGTGATATAGGGTAGTACCCTGTGCTTCTTCTCAGACCACTGAACGAAGATCATGGTGATGGACACGACCACAGTCAGGAGCACAATCAACAGACCAAACTGTGGACCAAGAAGAGCGGAGGGCGAGAATGGAGGGTCAACATCGTACACGCTAGAGCAGCAGGGAGCATAGATCGGTTGAACTGATGCAACCAGCAGAATATCCGCAGCACTATCAATGAGTACGAGTGGCAAGAGCACAAGAACGAAAGAGCGGGCCAGTCTTCCGATGAACGGGAGGAATGGCTCTCTCCTGTTCGCTAGCTCAAAGATAATCCAGAAACCATAGATGAAAGGTAGCAGAAGCTTCAGAACAAGCGCGATGATGGAGTATGGAGCTCCCACATTGATGACACCGTATGAGCACATTGCACCGGGACAATAAGGGACCAATGATTGTAACATCCAGAAGAAGATCGGTACATTGAGAAGGCGAGCCAGAAGGACGATGATACCTATCATTCCAAGTAGATAGTAATACTGCTCAGATGTCTGCTGTGCCTCGTTTGCACCCGTGACGCCATCAGTGATTGCTAGAGAGATGTAACCGCCATAGAGAGCAAGGACCAGAGAGAGAATCCCTATGACTAGCACAACAACGGTGGTCACAGTGACAATCATGAACTGTCGCCTTGCATATCTGCTACTCACTCTAACGGACACTAAAGCATTGCGTCATATGGGCATGCCATCGTGAATAGAGAGATGTAGGCTGAGTTTGAGGTCTAATCACTCTGCCAAGGCTTGACACGAACCTTGAAGTCCTCTCTGGAGAGAACGACTGCTTCAGTCCCCGGGGGAATCTCACCAGAATCAGTTCTTGCTTCCCAGATCTCTGCGCCCACCTTTATCTTGCCAGCACTAGGGGTGACCGTTTCAATCACCAGGCACTTCGTACCTTCGAGATCATAGTGATAGTAAGACCCGTCCTTCAGTGAATCATATACCAGCCGATACTTCACAGCTACGAAGATTGCAGCACCGACAATCGATGCAACTATCGTGAAGAGGAGAAGCTCAGGTACAAAATAGTAGGCCAGGACAATTAGAAGGGGCACCAACAATAGTTCGTCAATGGTTATCGCGAAAAACTTCAGCCTGGGCGTCAGCTTGGCCATTCACACACTTCCTGAAAATAGTCTTCAAGGTTACTTCAGAGTGAGAAGAGAAAAGGTTTTGCTAGCGCACATCGCATCCCCAGCACTTGACCGCATAGATTCGTTGAAAAGGAGGTGCAGATGCGCCATCCTAGTGACTATCGCTTGAAGACTCAGATTATCCAGATTATGGCAGGAGCGGCATTGCTGTCAGTCTATACCTTCGTTCCGATTCTGGCGAGAGAAAATCTGAGCGTCTTAGAGATTTACATCCCTCTCATCGTGGGTGGTGAAGCTGCTGCCGCATTCATTGCATCGTACATCTTTGGGCGAGCTGGTGACGTCTATGGCAGGCGGATAATCATTAGAGCAGGTCTCCTTCTGGCTACCTTGAGCATCTCATTGCTTCTCGTATCAACAAGCCTAGAAATACTGTTCATTGTGCGTCTGATGAACGGTTTCTGTGTCGGTATGTATCCAGGAGCTCTTGCTGCCTATGCATATGAATCGAAGATCAAGATGGGAAGATTCGCTACATGGGGTGCAGTGGGATGGGGACTCGGAACGCTCTTTGCAGGATATGCTGCGGGCTTCAACATCTACTATGCATTTGCCATGTCTGCAATCTTCTTGGCGATTGCCTTTCTTTCAGCTCTAACTCTACCCGATATTCCAAGGGTCTCCATGAGAGTGCCGTTATTTCCTGTGGAGACCTTCAAACGCAATATACATGTCTACACAGCAGTCTTGCTCAGGCA
>PRDH01000020.1 GCA_003345545.1 Candidatus Thorarchaeota archaeon | reverse complement strand
TGCATCAATCTTTCTGCTTGGAGCGCTCCCTCACCCTCCTCTCGTGCTCCTCCTGGTCTCTCTTCGAAATCAGTCTATTCCTTGAAACATTGATCCATTGATCAACTCTCTCAGCCAATTTTGGGTCCAGCTGAATGGCAACTTCGGCATAGGCAATAGCTCTCTCATCTTCCTCCTCGATGAAGTGCGCATTTGCCTTGTTATAGAATGCCTCAGCATAATCGGGCTTCAAGGCCACTGCTCTTGTATATGCCTCGATTGCAGCTCTTCCGTTGGCGAGTCTCGAGAAACAATTGCCAAGATTATTCCATGCTTCAGGATCGTTCGGATCAATCTCAAGAGCTTTCTCGTAGCACTCTCTAGCTTTCTCGAAGTCCATTTGCTCATAGAGTGTAGTTCCCTTATTGAACCAGAGGGCGAAGATACCATTGTCGATTGCAAGGGCCTCATCATATGCCCTTATTGCTGCATCATATTCCCCTTTCTCTGTGAGCGCATATCCTAGGTTATACCATCCCTCAATGGAGTCTGGACGTGTCTTTAGAAATGAGTGGAGCTCTTCGATTGCTACATCGAAGAGCCCATCTTCCAGTAGTTTCACAACCTTCTCAATTGTATTCTCATCCTTCTCGGTCAAGTCTATCACAGAGTTGCATAAGCTGGCAATGATCAACAATTCATCTAGGCTGTCTTTTCAGGCTTCTTGGCCAACATCCTTCCTATGATTGTTAGAACTACTCCAAGAGACTCCATGGAATTGGAGAGCAGATTGTAGAGCTCCAGCACGAAAGTAAGACCGCTTGCCATGTACATATTGAATATGAGCGTCAAGAAACCGATAATCCCCATCCCCGCTGCAATCCCAATGATGAACTTCCCAGTTCCGACTCTGTTGGTTGTAAGCAGGATTGCACCTATGATTGCAGCCACACCGCCCAAAGTGGCTATGTTCGTGAGTATAAGCAAGATATAGGCCATAATATCCGCAAAACCCGGGGCTAGAGATTGTGCTAGGAGGATCAAGTTTTCCCAGATGCCAGCACTGCCCACAGCACCTGCATATATCATCAGTAAACCGCCAATGAGACACAGAACGAATGCTTTAGCGTTTCTCAAGATATCACCGTGACTTCAGCTGTATTACCGAGATAATTCTCTTTTGCCCCCTCTTGCCGTCTTCTATATCTTCAGATTTCTGGGTCTTCGGTGATTGAAGGTTGTGATCGTCGAGTATCCTACCTTCTTCAGCAGATCCGTGACCTCTACAATCCCCGCTCCAACATCACTCGGTCTATGCGCATCAGATCCAGTAGTGACATTCAAGACCCCTGCCTTCCTGAGTGCCCTGATGATGCCCTCCTCTGGCATGGGGTCATCCTGTCCTGTCCGAAGAGGCGATGTATTCACCTCAAAACCCACATTGTGCCTCTTCATTGCATTGGCCAGGTCCTTAAGATACGGTTTCCAGATGTTTAGAATTCCTTCTCCATAGAAGCCTTGCCCGAATCTTCGATAGAGATCAAGGTGAGCCATTATGTCAAACAGTCCTGTTTCTATTGCTCTCAGCAGGTGAGCGTAATATACCTCCCCTAATTCCTCCATGGAGTATCTCTTGAAAGTGTCTTCCGCACGATCTCCAGCGGATATTGCACCGTGATTGATAAGATGTGTCGAGCCGAGGATAATATCAAAGTCCGCGGAATAGAACTGCTCAGGAAGTAAACTCTCTAGATCATCGATATAGTCCACTTCTATTCCCAGAAGAACCCGAAGTCCTTTCTCTTTGTATGTGTCATGTGCTGCCCTGATGGTTGCCTCATAGTTCTCCAGCCATTCACCTGAGAGTGTGTCCATCCTCTTGCCTCTTACAACCACATGGCAGTCATCAGTTGTCATGTCTGTGTCAAGATGAGTTGTAAAGGCGATCTCTTTGAGACCTCTCTGCAATGCGGCCTCGCAGAAGTCCTCTACACTCCCTTCAGCATCAATGGAGTAATTCGGATGGACATGATAGTCATGCATGGTATTGTGGTGAGAGCCGTGTCATTTCAGACTGCCTATGCGTGATTGATTGTTTATGGATTTGGGACAACTTCCCCTGGCATAGCAATGTGCATCTTGGCCTTGTACGACCTGTCGTCCTTTAAGAAGAGCGCAACAACAGTTGCTAGGAATGTTGTGACAACGAGAAACAGTATGGACGCTGGAAGTCCGTAGACATCTCCAATGAATCCAAAGATGATTGGTGACACAGCACCAGGAATCGAACCAAATGAGAAAATGAGGCCAAAGGCCAAGCCCTGCGACCTACGAGGCGAAACCTCAGTCTGAAGGGCAGAGTTTGCAGGGACTCCAAGATAAAAGAAGAATCCGATAATGATGAGGATTAGTATTAGCATCATTGGCTCTAGTGCGAAGTTCAGTAGCAGAATTGCGGGGGTAGCGAGACCTGTTGATATGATGAGGAACCCGACACGATTATGCAGTCTATCCGAAAGAATGGAACACACAACTTCTCCGACGAATCCTGCTGTTAACATGACCGCAGTGAGAACTCCCGCGGAAACGATGCTTGCACCATAGGTCACCACAAGGTAGAGCGGCATCAATAGAGAGATGCATCTGAATGCTGTTCCTCGAAGTCCCATGAGCACGATTGCGAGCCAGAAGTTCCTGGTCCAGCCCTCCGGTCCTTCGGACATTTCATCGATAGTCCATGTTTCATTTGGTTTCGCAGAAGAATACCTCATTAGGAATAGTGCTGGAACAAACATGACAAAACCCAGAACAGCTATGACTTGAAGTGAGGCCTGCCACGAACCTGTCACGACAAGAAGTGTGACGCCAAGGATAGGGGTAATTGCCAAACCAAGAAGACCACCCATTGCCTGAATGCCTGTAGCCTTAGCGCGGTCCGACTTGGGAAACTTCTCTGTCAGTGCCGGAAAAGAGCTGGGGTGGTATCCTGAGGCTCCGATCCCGAGAAAGACCTGAAAGATGGTCAAGAACACAAAGTCTGTGGCAAAACTGGTCATCAGTGTCGCCAATGCTGCACCGAGAATACTGATTGAGATGAAGGCATCGCGGTATCCTTTGTCTCCGAGATAACCCACCAAAAGATGCGCAGCGGTCATAGCAGCAATTGCCGCACTGGCGATGACTCCAATTAGAGTATAGTTGATGCCAAGTTCTGTCTGGATGATTTCCAGAAAGGGTGACAGCGCTCCGGTATAGATATGATTCATAAAGTGCGATAGTGTACAAGCTGCCAGAACTGCATAAGATGCTTGGGTTGCTCTCACCAATAGGAACGCCACGTCCTGAGTTTCGTCTGGCAAAGTCACAATGAATTAAACATGCTGATTGCAACACGTATTCGCCACGATATGTTTAGAAAAAAGAGAAAATTGGTGAGCTGGCAGCTTCGGAAAAAACCGCAGTTGCCAGCATGTCCGATTTCGACTCGGAAGGTTGTTAGCGGTTGTGGATGGTGCTGTACTGCATTTAAAGCGCGAGTTTCAACGCAATCAAAGTGTTTGAAGATACACCTTGGATCTATGCGAGCAGATCTGCGCACCAGAGAACAATTCGGAGTGTCAAGAGGGCGTTATCATTCGGTGTTCCGTACTCACCGAGGAGCCCCCAGTTATCAAGCATGAAGTTGCTTCCTGTTACCACGATTTTTCCACCACCAGCGTCCTCTTTGTATCCCATTATGCGCATACCTCCGTAGTATGCAAGTGTGTGTCCATCCGCAGGTATTTGCATGGTTGCTCCTAGATAGTGGAAGGCACTCACTCCAGATGTGATGATATGAGGATTGATATTACTGATGAGTGCAGGCGTGTCTCCAGAGGGCACTTCCATTGATGTCAATGAGAATCCAGTCCATGAGAGGAAATCGTTCAAGGCCAACACGTTGAGGCTCGATTCAGACAAAGCTACGACGAACAGGCCTCCGCCAGCATTGTAATAGTCCTCGTAGACTTGCTTCTCGGTTTCTGAGAATGGAATGTAGAAATCTGTGACATGCTCTGGATCTGTTTCGTTCGATGAGTAGGCGCAGGGATCGAGGAGGACGACTGCGTCATACTGCTGGAGATTGTCTAGAGTTGTGGCATTGCTGCTACGAATCTCAGTGACTGAGATGTCATTACCGACCAACTCCTTATAGAACTCCCTGAACTGCCCATAAATCGAGTCTATATCCCAAGTGGAGTGTGAGATGTCAAAGGCGACTCTCGCAACAGGTGTGCTAACCGGGAATGAGATGTACACACTGGTATTTCCAAAGTCCACCGAAGAGAATGTGATTGTGCCTTCTACCTCGTCCATGCCAGAACTTGGAACAATCACAGAAACCGGAACAGACGCAATCTGGTTCACTATGATCTCATCATCAATGACGAAGAGTGATGCATTCGTGCTGTCCACATCGGTGGAAAACATAGTTGTGCCTCCAGTGAATAGCCGAATATTGAAGCTGTATGTATCTCCCTCAAAGAGTCGCTCATAATCGATGGGCATTGTTCCCGGAAATGCATAGCTGATGGCTGGGAGTTCGTTGACTGATGATGTTTCTATGATGAGGTCTAATGCACCCTGCAGGTTCAGTTTGCCCGCGCCTACTTCATATGGTTGATAGCCAGTGAGGGCATCAGCTCCTCTCATCAGGGCTGCCATGATTGAGCCAGGAGACCATGTTATGTTATTTGCCATGGAGTATCCGATCAACTGCGCCGCAGCCGCAGAAACCCTCGGAGCCGAAAAGCTAGTTCCCCAATACTGTGTTTGGTCAATATCTGTCGTGTAACCAAGAGCACTGATGTCTGGCTTCATGTAGAGCCCCCTTGCAGGTCCAGTGGACGTGAAATATGTGGGCTCATTATTATCTGTCAAGGCGCCAACAGCTAGGGAATCCCCGTAGACTGCTGGCGACTCTATGCATGTACCAGGCACACCGGAGTCACCAGAATTCCCTGCTGAAACCACGACTACGACCCCCTGCGAGAATGCCCAATCGATTGCTGCCTCTGTTGGGTCGCCAAAGGTAGGTGTACCACCAAGACTGAGATTGATCACGCTTGCATTCTGCTCGACTGCCCAGTGAATTGCGCTTATCAGTGCCATCGTCCTCGCGGTGCCTCCACTGTCCAAGACCTTGCCGTTGATGATGAGTGCGTTCTCCGCTTGGGTAATCTGTTTGGCAATCAAAGTGCCATGAGGAACATTATCCGGCCTTGTATCACTCACGGATGTGTCCGTCATACTATACCCATTTGCGACTGTAATGAAGCTCTGCTGGGCAACAATCCTTCCTTGTAGAGTGAGATCTATGTCAACACCTGAGTCCAATACAGCAACTCTCACGGTTTTAGTGGGGCCTATACCGTTGGGATTGATGTCCCCTAGTAGCGCTAGGCCCATGGATATCACGACCATTAGAACAATAACAAGCGCAATTAGCTTCGTTCCATTCGTCCTGGACCTTCTTTGAGTATGAGTGGGCTCCCAATAGTAATTCATAGCATACACCAAACAGTATTAGACCACGTGCGGCAGCTCTGGTTCATCTTCTGAACACATGAACCTATCGGCATGAATATAGTTGTCAGATACCGAAAAGCTTCAAAAGGTTGCTCTTTACCTTGAGTCCTCGAAAGAATGATTGGGACCAGTCGAGTTTGATTTATCTACTCAGACAACATCACAGATACATCTTCAGAGGTACAGGTTTTGTCAACAGATGATGCCATCACAGAAGATAGCACAGCCTTAATGCACCATTCAATGCCTTTGGAAGATGTCTTCGAATCCCTCCGAGTTGATGTAGCGCATGGTCTTTCAGCAGACGAAGCGAAGAGCCGACTTGAGGAATCTGGCCCTAATTCTATTCCTCGTTACAGGGGTGCATTTTGGCAGGTCTACATTGCTCCAATTCTCAATTGGCTCATCACGATCTACATCATCAGCTCCTTTGCTTTGATTACCCTCGCCTTCCTCTTTCCATCTGATATTAACACGTTAGGCGGTGCAGCTGTTTGGCTTGCAGTAGTTGCGGTGAATGCCATAGTCGCAATGGTTCAGCAGTTTCGTGCCCAAAAGAAGCTCGAGGCTCTCGAGAAGCTCTCAGCTGGTGAAGCGCGAGTCATTCGTGACGGGAAAGAGACCAGTATCTCGCCAGTGGACATAGTCCAAGGTGATATTGTGAAACTGGAACAGGGTGATAGGATACCTGCTGACGCTCGGCTTGTGACATCGTCGAACCTGATGACCAACGAGGCATCACTAACGGGCGAGAGCGTGCCGGTAATCAAGAGCCAGGATGCTCATGTTCGAGAGGACTCCCCTCTCACAGACCGACTGAATATGGTCTTCTTTGGAACCTATGTTGCGACAGGAATGGCTACTGTAGTTACCACCGCAACAGGCCCACGAACAGAGATCGGTAAGATTCAGGGAACCCTAGAGGCACTGAATACAGGTGACATTCCACTCAGAAGAAAGGTCAACAGACTTGCAAAGTATCTGGGAATTGCCGCGATCATTCTCATGGCAATCTCATTCATCTGGCAGGTCTTTGTCTATCCGGTCTTGATAGGTGATCCGTTCAACTTCAGCATCCAGTATCTATCTGAACGGGTAGGTGCAGGTATTACTCGAGCCATGACCATCATGCCGATCAATATACCTCTCTTGACAACCATAGTGCTGCTTACCGGCGTGCTAGCTATGGCAAAGAGGGGTGTTATCATTCGAGACCTGTCAGCAGTCGAGAGCTTGGGTCGGGTCAGTGTCATCTGCAGTGATAAGACTGGAACCATGACTCGAAACCAGATGACGGTCAAGTACTGCTGGGACACCCAGAACCTCTTCTCTGTCAGAGGTGATGGTTATGACCCATCCGGAGGTGTATACCTCTTGAAGGGTGCAACCAATGCGAATGTAGCTGACGCAGAAGAGGAACCAATAGACGATGTTTTTGCCTGGAAGGGCTTGTTCAGATTGGTCAACTGCGGTGGGCTCGCTAATGACGCAGAGATCATCCAAGAAGAGCTTCCGGATCAGGGCACTGTGTGGGCTCCATTAGGGGACCCCACTGATGCTGCTCTACTCACACTATTCCGAAAGAGTGGAATTGATGAGGCTGCTGTGAGGAAACGCTACAAGATTGTTGAGGAATTCCCCTTTGAGTCCGAGTTGAAGAGGATGTCCAAGATCTGTCAAGATGGCAACACATTCGTCGCCTTTGTCAAGGGCGCGACTGAAGTTCTCATGCCACTCTGTGAGTATTCGAATGGAAAGGACAGCCCCTCTAAGATGACCCACGGGCTTCTTCAGCGTGTAGCTAGTCTGGCCGAGGGCTTTGCCAGCAAGGGATACAGAGTCATCTCTTTGGCATACAAACAGATGGATGCTGTGCCGACTGGGAAGAATGCAAGGCAAATCACAGAGAAAGGCCTCACTTATCTCGGCTTTGCCTGCATTGTCGATCCCCCACGAGATGGCGTCAAGGAGGCAGTCCAGGCCTGTCACAGCGCAGGCATCAATGTCGTTATGATTACAGGTGATGCCGCTGCGACAGCCAAGACCATCGCGACAGACCTTGGTGTGTATCAACACAATTCATTAGTGGCTGAAGGCTCTACTATCAATGACATCAGTGATGCTGATTTCATCAGAACCAACGTCTTTGCACGAGTGAATCCCGACCACAAGCAGATTATCGTTGAGCGATACCAAGAGCAGAACAAAGTTGTCGCGATGACAGGAGATGGTGTCAATGACGCCTTGGCTTTGGCCATGAGTGATGCAGGAATCGCGATGGGTATCACGGGTACCGATGTGGCAAAGGAAGCTGCGGACATAGTCATCACTGATGATAGTTTCGCATCGATTGTCACAGGAGTTCATCAAGGACGAGGTCTCTTCAACAAGATTCGTATGATGATCTACTTCTATGTGGCCATCAATCTCTTTGAGAGCTTCATCTTCTTTGGTGCTCTCTTCATTATGCCTGAATACATTGAGATTCTCAGCACCTGGCAGAGTATCTATCTCGTTGTCACGACGCATTCATTTCCGGGCCTAGCCCTCGTATTCGATCGTACATCTCCAAGAGCCATGGAGGAGAAACCGAGGGACAGTGAAGAGATTATCACGCGAAATCTAGGCAAGGTGATGGGTGTTAACATCCTCCTCATGGTCGTTGGCGCTGCCATCGTCTACTTCCTGACCTTCACCAGCTATTTGGGCATTGTTCAGGTCACACCTGAGAACACCTCTGGTTTCTGGGAAACCTACATTCCTCCTGCCACTGACATTGGCAATCCATTCTACGATAGTGGGGGTCCAATCTGGGTTCTTCTCAAGTCGACTAGCATGCTTCTCTCAGTCATTCTCGTTGTCGAGAGCGCGATGGTGCTTCTCATTCGACGCATCAATCTCCCATTGCACAAGAGCCTTCGTGAACCTGGCACATGGATCTTTGCATTACTCCTCGGTCTCATCTATCTGGCACACTTACTGCTTATGTATGTCCCTCTAGTCAATGAGATCCTCTCTTCTGTGGGACTGAATTTCTACATCATACCTCTCACACTCTATGATTGGCTGATCTGCGTACTCTTGTCACTGCCAACCATTCTTGGCGTGGAGCTGTATAAGCGCAATTTCAGGAAGAAGGACATTGATCTGTAGCGTTATGTATACTGTATATACAATATACATCTGCCATGGGAACTACATAAATAAACGATTAGAGCAATCAATCTGCGAGGTCGAATATTGACTCGAATGACAACTCACAAAATCCGCCAGTTGAAAGAGAAGGGCAAGAAGATCGTAATGCTGACTGCCTATGATGCACCTACAGCATCTATCCTCAGTGAATGTGGTGTTGATATGATTCTTGTAGGTGACTCTGTAGGCAACGCCCTACTCGGCTACGAGAGCACGATCCCTGTCACTCTGGATGATATCATCCATCACTGTGCCGCAGTCGCTAGAGCCCATCCAGATTCTCTGATCATTGGTGACATGCCATTCATGACCTACAAGGTGAGTGAGGAGCAGGCCCTGGAAAACTGTGCTCGCATGCTTCAAGAGGGTGGAGCTGAGGCTGTGAAGATCGAGGGTGCTGGTCGTATCGCCGAGATTGTGCGCTCTGTTGTGGATGCAGGGATTCCGGTGATGGGACATATTGGTCTGACCCCACAGTCAATCTTTCAGCTCGGCGGATATCGCGTTCAGGGTCGAACTGCTGACATGGCCGATGTTCTTGTAGAGGAGGCGCGAAGCCTTGAGGCAGCAGGCGTGTTTTCAATAGTGATCGAGTTGGTGCCAACCGAAACTGCCCAGAGAATCACTGAGGCTGTCAGTATTCCTACAATAGGTATCGGAGCCGGGCCTCACTGTGACGGGCAGGTCCTGGTGCTCTGGGACATGCTTGGTCTGTTTGAGGACTTCAAG